>NZ_SMBV01000002.1:0-551942 GCF_004346515.1 Curtobacterium sp. PhB191 | reverse complement strand
GGGCGGAGGAGATGCCGAACGCGGCACCGCCGAGCACGAGGGCGCCGGTCGTGGCGAGGGTGATGGAGGTCTTCAGGCTCTTGCGCATGGTGATCGTTTCCTTTGCTGAGGTGTCGCGCTCGGCGCGGCTGCTGTGTGCGCGCCGAACACACCCTGGTGCAGGGTGGAGAACCAGCAATGTGCGGCTGGTGAGCGCTCCGGGTGTTTCCCGGTCTGTGCAAGCTATTCGGCGCCCTCCGACGAGGAGATTGGAACCCCGTACCCCGTTACCGCATCGTAATATTTGTTGTGGGAAATGTAACCTGTTCGAGGGTCGTGTATTTTGTCGGAGCCCGTCTCGATTGAGGATGGCTCAGTGATCACGAAGCACCTGCGACGGGAAGGTCCGGAGTCCTCAGACCACGAGAACTCGAGGCGGCTGACTCGGGCTCTACCGGGCGACCCCAGTCGACTTCAGTCGAGCCGGATGCGGACGACCCAGCCGACGATCGTCCCATCGTGCGGGATTCGCGGGGTCAACGTTCGCGCCGCGTGCTGCATCGCAGAGCCTGGGATTGGTTCCTGCCCCGAGCCGTTCGCGGACGGCCCGTACCGGACCGACACCTGGTCGATTCGAGTGACGATGCCGGCGATTGGGCGCTCTGGCCCGGCACCAAGCTGCTCAGCATCGGTGTTGCGTTCCTCGGTCACCGTGCGTCGGCCTCCGAAGTGGCCGAGACGAATCGGGTCCGCGTCGACGACGTCCCACCTAACTTGCTCGCCGACGGCGACGTCGAAAGCGTCCTCCGCGACCTGCCATTCGATGAGCCAGACGTCGCGCTCCCCGTCTCCCAGAGGCGGCACGATGCTCTCCGACGGGACGACGCAGGGTTGTCGCCGTTCAGCTGCCGGGTCAACGAAGCTAGGGGCACCGGCGAACAAAGCGTGCGCTGTCGCGGGGAAAACTACGTGTTTCGACGGACGTTGTTCGGGCGGCATGTCCCGAAGGCTATCCGCCTAGAGAGGGCGCCAGCCCTCGACATCTCGGCGGAAGTGACCGCTAACCGATCGGCTAACCGACATTGGCCACGTCAGATGACGACGAGGTTGAACCATTAGGCGGGGCGGGTATCGGCCGTGATTGCACGTGCGCTCCTTTGCGGCCTTGATCGGTGATGTCGGTGTGGACCGCTACGGTAGGCACCGCTTGAGGAGGTCCAAGATGCCCGCACTGATGCCGCCCGTAACGATCCTGGATGCGCTGGATAACGCCGTGGGCCAGCGAGTTCGGGACGGAGCCCTGCACCGGCTGAGTACGAGCGAGCTGGACGAAATTCGCGATACATTGACCGAGTTTTGGAACGCGCAACCGGATCTCGACGGCACACCCAGCGACGATCAGCCGCGCGCCTCGTTCCTCGGCGGGTTCCTCGGTTCATTCTGGAGTGAGCAACTGCTGCGGCAGGAACTCAGCGACGCGTTGCTTTACTACCCGAGACTGCTGGTACTTGATCCGCTCGCGGACTTCTTCTCGGACGGCCGTGGGCTTCCTCCGCTGTGGGCAACGCGGTACCGACGACCAGACGGGCAGGCAGACACAGTCGCTACTGGTCCCGAGATGTGGCTCGACCCGTTCCGCTACGACCGAATACGCGCCGACGCTGCCGCGGCCGCAAAGCGCTTCGCCGCGATCGTGAACAACCTCTACGTGCTCGACAAGCCAATCCGTGCTGGGATCATCGTTCTCAGGAGTCAGTGGCCGACGATCCGGGCAACGACGCAGCAACTCGCAACGGCGGTCCGGATCGACAGTCGAAACGAGACTCTGCAGCGGTTCCTCGACAGCGCCGACGACAGCGAGTTGCACACATGGGACAGCATCCGTGGCATGAAGCTTGAGATGAACCTCCCAGTGGTACGGGCGGACCGGCCAACGCAGTTCGCACTTCCGTTGTATTACCTGGCGAAGACCATCGCGGTCGCTCACGCCGGTGCCGCTCAATACGTTCCCGCGAACGGAGCCTCGTTGGGGCTGCTGCGGGCGAGGTACAACGACTCAGTGAAGGCATTTCCGGCTTCGATGCTTCGAGAAGTCAGCCGTGTCGCGGTTCCAACCGCTGATACTCCGCTCACCGAAGCGGTGGCGATACGAGCGTCATCAGACGACTTTGAAGCGTGGCGACTGAAGCTGCAGGAGCTGCATCGCGCGTCCGAGAACGACGATCTGGACACGCTGCAAGATCGGGTGAGGGAGACGCTCGTCCCTGCCATCCAGGACGTGAAACGCTCGCTTAGTCAGTCACGCTTCGGCGCGTCGTTCCGTAATGCCGGAAGCGACTTCATCGTGGATGGTGCGGTGGGCGTCGGAACCGCAGCTGCCGTGTCAGCACAAGCTGAACTCGCCACAGCCGTAGCGGTAGGTGCCGCAGGTGCCGCCGGCGGTGCGATGTTGCGGTGGCTGCTTCGGCAGTATGGCCCCGCGCGTCCCACAGGCGCGAATGCCGTCCTCGCGACACTGATACGTGCCCCGCGCTGATCCAGGCCGTTCGATCAAGCTCGGCAATGGTGGACCGATAGCCGGTCCCTCAGCAGACCGCCGGACCGGACTCGAACCGGACGCAGCTTCGAGCAGGGTCGTGTCTCACATGGGTGGTCCGCTGATCGTCGCAGTGAGGGAGCCCCATGCGTACGACCCCACGACAGCCACCGAAACGAAGAAGCCCACCGAGATCCTCGGTGGGCTTCTTCGTCGTGGCGACTCAGGACGATGTCCGAGCCGGCCGTTCGGTCGGGCTGACAGGATTTGAACCTGCGACCCCTTGACCCCCAGTCAAGTGCGCTACCAAGCTGCGCCACAGCCCGCGAGTTCCGGAGAACTCAGGACCCCGGAGGACCCTCGCCCACGTCCGACCGGAGCGCGAGCGACCGGTCCAGCATAGCGGACGTCAGACCCCCTCCGCGCCACGGCGAGTCGGACCGAGCAAGCAACCAGAGCCGCCCGAACAACCCGAACGACACGATCGCCCCGGGCGAGACCGTCACCCCGCCGGCACCACCTCGCGCCGCGCCGCCAACCACGGCAACCCGAGCCCGACGAGCAACCCACCGGCCCCGTCCGCCGCCAGGTCCCCGATCGTGTCGTCGTACCCGACGTAGATCGCTGAGTCGACGAAGTTGTGCCCGAGCCACTCCCCCATCTCCCACGCCGCCCCGATCGCGAGCCCCGCGCACAGCCCGAGGACCGCGACGACCACCCGGCGCTCCCCGTCCGGCGCCGGCACTGCGCGCAGGTCGGCGCCGATGACGTAGAGCACGGCGGCGAGCAGCCCGGTGAGCACGACGTGCATGAACTTGTCCCACAGGAACACGCTCGTGTACCACTCGAGCACACTCGACCACCCGGCGAGCAGCACGAGCACGCACACCGCCAGGTCGAACGCCGGCCGCAGTCCGAGCATCCGCGGCACCACGACCCCGAGCAACGACAGCGCCATCACCGGCAGCGCGGTCCCGCCCCACCCGATGCTCGCGACGACCAGGCTCACGACCGTCAGGGCACGCACCACGTCGGCCACCAGGAACCTCGGCCGCAGGAACGTCGGCCCGAGCGCCCGGATCACGACGCCCACCGCACGACCGCGTGCACGGCCGCGTGGTCGGACGGCCACACGCCGCCCGGCCGCCGGTTCGACACGGCCACCCGCTCGACGGTCGCGTCCGGCGTCACCAGCACGCCGTCGATCCGCCGGCCGCCGACACGCGGACTCCCGTAGTGCGGGTACGTCCCGTACGGCTCACCCACCTGCCTGGAGGCCCGTCCCCAGCTGTCGACGACACCAGCGTCCGCCAGTGCTCGCCATGGTGCGGATCCTGCCGCGCTGTTCCAGTCGGCCATCACGACGGCGGGCAGGCCGCGCTGTCGCACGATCCGGCCGAGGAGTTCGGCGGATCGCAGCCGGGCCCACGGCGATGCGACGTCGAGGTGCGTCGCGATGGCCAGGAACCGGACGCCGGTCGCGCGGTCGTCGACGACGGCCCCGACGGCGTGCCGGGGGAAGGACGTCGCCCACGAGCGGGATCCCGGACGGCTCGGCGTGCGGGACAGTGCCCACGTGCGCTGCTCGACGACGTCGAGGCGGGAGCGGTCCAGGAAGAGCCCGACCTGCTCGCCACCGCCGCGCGCGCCGCGCCCGACCAGGACGGGCTCCCAACCGGATCCGAGGCCGGCCGTGAGGTCGTCTGCCTGCGTGGGGAGGGCCTCCTGGACGGCGAGGACGTTGGGCGCTTCGGAGGTGACGAGCGCGGTGATGGCGTCGCGTCGACGCTCCCAGGCATCGGGGTGCGCGGACGGTCGCGGCACGCGGCGCCGCACGTTGAGGGTCATGCAGTGGACCTCGGGCGACCGGACGGCTCCGATGAGCGGGTGGTCGTCGGGGTGGTGGGGCATGCCTCCCTTCTACGAGACGACACCCGTCGGATTCCCAGGGACCTCTCCGCGTGGCTCGTAGGGTGGCCCGATGCGTTCTCGTCCCACCCCTCGTGTCCTCGTCGCGATCGCGGTCTCCGGACTGCTGCTCGGAGCCGCCGGGTGTACCTCGAGTGGCCCGGACACGAGCCGCCCGACGCTCGTGAAGGCCACGGCGCAGACGGTCACGGTCGCCGATGCCTCCGACGCTGCGGCACGGTCGGTGCGGGTGAGCACGGCCCTGTTCGCGAGTGCTCCCGGCGCGATCGTGGCGACGGCCGGCGATGCCGACGCGATCTCCGATGCAGCGAAGGCCGCGGCGAGCGCCCACGTTCCGGTGCTGCTGACCGCGAAGGACGAGCAGGACACGAAGGGCGGCGCTGCCGTCGCCCGCGAGCTCGATCGGCTCGGGGCTGATTGGTACCAGGCCGAGGGCGACGTGTCGGTCGACACGGACGTCGAACAGCGGAAGGCGCCTGAGGGCGGCGACGCGCCGGAGTCGACCCAGGCCTCCCGGCAGGCCACCGTGGTGGTGGCGGACGCGAGCGCGGACGCTGCGGCCGTGGCGACCGCGAAGGCCGCCGGTGCGGAGGTGGTGACCATGCCGGAGGGCGTGACCGACCCGGCTGCCGCACCCGACGTGGTGACGGCGCTGCACGAGCGGAGGCAGCACCAGACGGTCCTGGTCGGTGCGGCGTTCGACGCGCTGCAGGACCCGGAGTGGACGGTACGGGCGGCCGAGGGCGGCTTCCAGCTGCGGAACGGCGGCCAGCGGCCGTTCGACGGGCACCGCTACGTGGCGCTCTACGGGGCTCCCGGCGCGCCGGCGCTGGGCGTGCTCGGCGAACAGGGGCCGGAGGCCACCGTCCAGCGCGCCGAGCAGGTCGCGAAGCCGTACCGGGCCGAGTCCGACGAGCTCGTGACGCCCGCGATGGAGGTCATCGCGACCGTCGCCGCGGGTGACGCCGGGGCGGACGGCGACTACTCGACCGAGCTGCCGGTGTCGACGCTCGAGCCCTACGTCGATGCTGCACACGACGCCGACATGCCCGTGATCATCGACCTGCAGCCGGGCCGCTCGGACTTCCTGTCGCAGGCGAAGAAGTACGAGTCGCTGCTGAGAAAGCCCGGGGTCTGGCTCGCGCTCGACCCGGAGTGGCGGCTGACGGAGGACCAGGTGCCGCTCGAGCAGATCGGCAGCGTGTCGGCGTCCGAGGTGAACGAGGTGTCCTCGTGGCTGGCGTCGCTCGTCGAGAAGGAGGGGTTGCCGCCGAAGGCCCTCGTGCTGCACCAATTCCGGCTCTCGATGATCCAGGACCGTGATGCGCTCAAGACGCACCCGGAGCTCGACATGCTCGTGCACGTCGACGGGCAGGGCTCGCAGCCGGACAAGCAGGCGACGTGGAAGGCGCTGCACCAGGGCGCTCCGGAGGGCCTGCACTGGGGCTGGAAGAACTTCTATGACGAGGACACGCCCATGCTGACGCCGTCGCAGACCATGCAGGACGTGCACCCGACGCCGTCGTTGGTCACCTACCAGTAGGGCGGTTCTCCACAGACTGGAGGCGCGACCCGCGTTTCGTCGGTTGCTCCTGACAGCATGGGGGCATGGACACCCCCACCGCCGCTCCGTCTGTCGTCTCGCCTTCTGCAGACATCGCCGCCGAGGCACAGCAGGCGCTCGCTGCGCTCACGGGGCGCCCCGACGCGGTCTTCCACCCCGGACAGCTCGAGGCGATCTCCGCCCTGGTCGAGCACCGGCAGCGCGCCCTCGTCGTGCAGCGCACCGGGTGGGGCAAGTCCGCGGTGTACTTCCTCGCGACGCTGCTGCTCCGGCGCCGTGGTGGTGGCCCGACCGTCCTGGTCTCGCCGCTGCTCGCCCTGATGCGTGACCAGGTGGCTGCGGCTGCCCGCGCGGGGGTTCGTGCGGTGTCGATCAACTCGGCGAACGCACACGAGTGGGGTGAGACCCAGGCGGCGCTCGCCCGTGACGAGGTCGACGTGCTCCTCGTCTCCCCCGAGCGCCTGAACAACCCGAAGTTCCGCGACGAGCAGATGCCGACCCTGATCGCCCGGATGGGCATGCTCGTGGTCGACGAGGCGCACTGCATCTCGGACTGGGGCCACGACTTCCGACCGGACTACCGGCGGTTGGCCGAACTCATCCGGTCCCTCCCCCACGGGGTCCCCGTCCTGGCGACCACCGCGACGGCGAACGAGCGCGTGGTCGAGGACGTCGCCGAACAGCTGACCGCCGGCCCGGCCGACCCGGTGTTCACGATCCGCGGGTCGCTCGCCCGGGCATCGCTGCGGCTCGGGGTGCTGACGCTGCCTGACGCCCGGCAGCGGCTCGGCTGGCTGCTCGCGCACCTCGGCGACCTGCCCGGCAGCGGCATCATCTACACGCTCACGGTCTCGGCTGCCGAGGACATCGCCCGCCTGCTCCGCGACAACGGGTACGCCGTCCGGGCCTACACGGGGCGCACCGACACCGACGAGCGGGAGCAGCTCGAGCAGCAGCTCAAGGGCAACGAGCTGAAGGCCCTCGTCGCCACGAGTGCGCTCGGCATGGGGTTCGACAAGCCGGACCTCGGGTTCGTCGTGCACGTGGGCGCTCCGTCGTCCCCCGTCGCGTACTACCAGCAGATCGGTCGTGCGGGTCGTGCCACCGACAACGCCGACGTGCTGCTGCTGCCTGGTCGTGAGGACCGTGAGATCTGGCAGTACTTCGCGAGCGCGTCGATGCCGACTTCTGCGCGGGCGACCGCCGTACTGGATGCTTTGTCCACCGACACCGCGATGTCGACGGTCGCGCTCGAGGGCCTGGTCGACATCAAGCGTTCCACCCTCGAACTCCTGCTCAAGGTGCTCGACGTCGACGGGGCGGTCCGACGCGTCACCGGCGGCTGGGTCTCCACCGGGCAGCCGTGGCAGTACGACGCCCCGCGGTACGAGCGGGTCGCGGCTGCACGTTCCGCCGAGGCCGCCTCGATGCTCGACTACGAGTCCACCTCGGCGTGCCGCATGCAGCTGTTGCAGCAGGACCTCGACGACCCGTCCGCGGAGCCCTGCGGCCGGTGCGACAACTGCGCCGGGGCGTGGTTCCCGACCGCGGTCTCCGACACGGACTCGTCCGGTGCGGCGGCCGCGCTCGACAAGGTCGGTGTCGAGATCGCCCCGCGTGCCCAGTGGCCGTCGGGCATGTCGTCGCTCGGTGTCTCGGTACGGGGCAAGATCGGCGCCGACGAGCTCGTGCAGCCCGGTCGTGCAGTGGCTCGTCTGACCGACCTCGGCTGGGGTGGACCGCTCCGTGCGCTGTTCTCGCCGTCGACGCCCGACGCTCCGATCTCCCGCGAGCTCGTCGACGGCTGTGTCCGGGCGCTCAAGGACTGGCCGTGGGAGACCCGGCCGACCGGGGTCGTGGCGATGTCCTCGCGGTCACGGCCGCAGCTCGTGGGGTCGCTCGCCCAGGCGCTGTCCACGATCGGGCGGCTGCAGTTCCTCGGCACGCTCGACCGGAACGGCGGCACGCCCCGCGGCGACGGTGCGACGAACAGCGCCTACCGGTTGTCCGGCGTGTGGGAGACGTTCCAGGTCGGGCCGGAACTCGCTGCGGCGCTGCAGTCGCATCAGGGCCCAGTGCTGCTCGTCGACGACCTGGTCGACAGCCGGTGGACGATGACCGTCGCGGGCCGCGAACTCCGGCGTGCCGGGGCTGCCGCCGTGCTGCCCTTCGCGCTGGCCACCGTCGCGTAGCGCTGCGCGCACTGCCCGCCGCCCGCCGCCGCACCGGTTCCGCGACAGTCCACGAGTCGATCGACGCGTGGTCTGTCGCAAGAGTGGTGCGGGCGCCGGAGCCGGCGGTCGACGGCGCTAGCGGCGGGCGGGCTTGGGGAACGTGGCGCGCATGTGGTCGGTGGTGAGCACGTCGCCGATGCCGATCATGAGCAGCGAGAAGAGGATCTGCTCGATCACCATCCAGAACGGGTACAGCCCGGGGATCGCCGCCACGATGAGCGTCACGATCGGGAAGATCCGGCTGAACAACCGCACCCGCTGGTACGCCCAGTAGTACCCGAGCTGCGCCCGCCACGCGAACACGTAGAGCGTCAGGGTGATGAGCAGCACGACCGTCGCCCGGAACCACACCGCCCACGGCACGGTCTCCCCCGCACGCGTCAACAGCACGGCCACGACGATGGCAGCGAGTCCGACGATCGTCTCCGCGACGAGCAGCCACCGGATCCACCGGAACGAGCGCACGGTGTCGGGGTGCTCGAGCATGTCCTGGCGGATGACGTACCCGCCCTGGCGACCTCCGGCCAGCCGGTCGAGCCGCAGCCGGCACCACAGACGGTCGGCGAGGCCACCGAGTCCGTCGTTGCGCTGCGTCACCAGTACATCGTGCCGCATCGAGCGACCACCGGCGTACCGCGCTGTCGCCGACCCCGAACGACGTCTTCGAGGTCGCACGACGTCGACGATGTCGTTCCGGGTCGGCGCGGGACTGCCCAGCTGGCTCAGTCGCTCGGCACCAGCGCCGCGCCGCCCAGCACGGTGCCGGTCGCCGCATCGAGCAGGACGAGGGAGCGGACCTCGTCGGGCAGGGTCCACGGGTCGCTCAGCACGACGGTCAGACCCTGCTCGACGCCGGCGGCCTGGAAGACGTCGAAGGACTCCCCCGCCGGGGTCCACTCCGGGTCCTTCCCACCGGTGACCGTCCCACCGGACAACACGACGTCGACTGGGCCACTCGTGCCCGTCTTCAGGTGCGAGATGTCCACCGCGAGGGTGGCGTCACCCGTGTTCCCCGCGATGTGGACGTGGCCAGAGGCAGCGGCGCCGTCGATGCCCACGATGTCCCCGGAGACCGGCGGGACACGGCGCCACCACGGCTCGATCGGCGACGAATCGACGGGTTGCACGACCGGGGACGCCTCGGGCAGGGGCATGCCGAGGCCGTTCGAGGGTCGCAGCCCCTCCGCGGGCGACTGCGCGGGCTCGGGCACGGCACGGTCGGAGCGGGTGACGGTGTCGTCCTCGGGCGGTGCGTGCGAGACCGTCCAGAGCGACACCGAGCCGACGACGACCACGGCGACGAGGGCACCCACCAGGGCGAGCCGACGTCGATCCGTTCCCCACCGCCCGATGCGCACGCTCCCATGATGCCGCGCCGACGCTGCGGACGCGCTCCGGGCCTCCCGGCCGAACGCGAACGCGAACGCACAACGCACAACGCGCCCCGTGCAGACGGGACGCGTTGTGTGTGACGGAGCTGCGACTCAGCGCTTCCGGCGCTCGCGCACGCGCATGTTGACGTTGATCGGGGTGCCGGAGAAGCCCCAGACCTCGCGGAGTCGACGGGTGATGAACCGTCGGTACTGCGGGTCGAGGAACGCCGACGTGAAGAGCACGAAGGTCGGCGGCTGGCTCGACGCCTGGGTCCCGAACAGGATGCGGGGCTGCTTGCCGCCGCGCACGGGGTGGGGGTGCTCCTGGACGAGCTCGGCGATGAAGGCGTTGACCTTGCCCGTCGGGATGCGGGTGTCCCACGACGCGAGGGCCGTCTCGAGCGCCGGCACGAGCTTCTCGAGGTGGCGGCCGGTGCGGGCGGAGATGTTCACGCGCGGGGCCCAGGCGACGTGCGCCAGGTCCTGCTCGATCTCGCGCTCGAGGTAGCGGCGGCGTTCGTCGTCGAGCAGGTCCCACTTGTTGTAGGCCAGGACGAGCGCACGGCCCGACTCGAGCACCAGGTCGATGATGCGCAGGTCCTGCACGGAGACGGGCTCGGTGACGTCGAGGACGACGACGGCGACCTCGGCCTTCTCGAGCGCGGCGGTGGTGCGGAGCGAGGCGTAGAAGTCGGCACCCTGCTGCATGTGGACGCGCTTCCGGATGCCGGCGGTGTCGACGAAACGCCACACCTTGCCGCCGAGCTCGATCTGCTCGTCCACCGGGTCGCGGGTGGTGCCGGCGATGTCGTTCACGACGACGCGCTCTTCACCGGCGGCCTTGTTGAGCAGCGAGCTCTTGCCGACGTTCGGGCGGCCGAGGATCGCGACGCGGCGGGGGCCACCGACCTCCTGCTTGGCGACGGCCGAGGTGTCGGGCAGCGTCTTGATGATCAGGTCGAGCAGGTCCGCGACGCCACGGCCGTGCAGGGCCGACACGGGGTGCGGCTCGCCGAGCCCCAGGTTCCAGAGCTCGTAGGCGTCGAGTTCGCGGCGCTCGTCGTCGGCCTTGTTCGCGACGACGATGACGGGGCGGTCGGTGCCGCGGAGCATCTTGACGACGTGCTCGTCGGTGGCGGTGATGCCGACCGTGACGTCGACGACGAACAGCACGGCGTCGGCGAGGTCGATCGCGACCTCGGCCTGCGCGGCGACCGAGGCGTTGATGCCCTCGGCGCCGGGCTCCCAGCCGCCGGTGTCGACGAGCGTGAAGCGCTTGTCGTTCCAGTCGGCCTTGTAGCTGACGCGGTCACGCGTGACGCCGGGGACGTCCTGCACGACGGCCTCGCGACGACCGAGGATGCGGTTGACGAGCGCGGACTTGCCGACGTTCGGGCGGCCGACGATCGCGAGCACCGGGTAGGCGGGCAGGTAGTGGACGCCGTCCTCGCCGACCTGACCGGCCTCGAGCAGGGCGAGGTCGTCGTCCTCGAGGTCGTACTCCTCGAGTCCGGCGCGGAGCGCGGTCGCGCGCTGCTCGGCCTCGGCCTCGTCGAGTCCGGCGAGCCGCTCGCCGAGGGCGTCGTCGTACTGGGGGAAGTCGTCGTTGTCCGGGTTGTCCAACTGAGCCATGGTGGGTTCCTCGCGAGCGGCCGGAGCCGCGGTGTCGGTGGCCGTTCCCGGCCGGGCCGGAGATCCGGCCGTGGTGTGACCAGGCGGCCGAGGCCGTCCGGTCGTGCGTCAGTGCGTGGCCGCGCGGGCCAGGTCGACGACCGCCTGCACGGTCTGGTCGAAGTCGAGGTCGGTGGAGTCGAGCGTCGTGACGCCGTCTGCGGCGTTCATGAAGTCGACGACCTTCGCGTCCGCCGCGTCTCGACGAGCGAGTGCGGCGGAGGTCTCTGCGGCCGACTGGGTCGTGACCTCCGCCGAGCGCCGGGCCATTCTAACGGACTCGTCGGCCGTCAGCAGGATCCGGACCTCGGCGTCGGGTGCGACCACCGTGGTGATGTCCCGACCCTCGGTGATGATGCCCGGTGCGTCGGTCTTCCGCATGACGTTCCGGAACAGCTGCACGAGGCGGTGTCGGACGTCGGGGAGCTTCGCGATGTGGGCCACCGCGCCCGTCACGTCCGGGGTGCGGATCGCGTCGGTGACGTCGGTCTCCCCCACGCGCACGTAGTAGTCGTCGGGGTCGGTGCCGATGGCGTAGTCGAAGGTGTCCCAGCTCGCCAGGATCGCCGCCGCGTCGTCGAGGTCGACCCGCTGCTGCAGGGCGTGCCAGGCGAGGGCGCGGTAGGCGGCGCCGGTGTCCTGGTAGCCGTAGCCGAGGGCACGGGCGGCCGCGCGGGAGACGCTCGACTTGCCGCTGCCCGCGGGGCCGTCGACCGCGATGACGATCTTCGCGACGTAGGCACCGTCGGTGAGACCGGCCGGTACCGGTGCGCTGGTCGAACCGGGCTCGCCGCCGGGTTCGCCGAGGCCACCGGCCGGTCCGCCGAGTGCGCCGCCGTCGCCGCTGCCGCTGAGCGGGCCGCCGGCACCACCCTGGCCCGGCGTCGGGAGGCCGGTGTCGGGCCCGTCGGGTCCGCCGGTCACACCGGAGTCGTTCGTCGCTGCGTTCGTGTCGTTCAGGCCCATGCTGCTGCGATCCTCCATCCGCGACCCTCGAGTTCCTCGACGAGTCGCTGTTCCTGCTCGGGCAGGACCGACACCTCGACGATGCCGATCTGCGCGCCCGGTGAGTGCTCGAGGCGCATGTCCTCGAGGTTGATGCCGATCTCCCCGATGAACGTCAGGAGCGCGGCGATCTGCCCGGGGGTGTCGTCGACGAGGACGACCACCTGGGCGAAGCGCTTGGTGGTGCCGTGCTTGCCGGGCAGCCGTTCGACACCGCGGTTGCCGGCGGCGATCGTCTCGGCCAGGGTCCGCGGTGCCCCGGCGGCGGCGGGGTCGTCCAGCGCCCCGATCACGCCGCTCAGCTCGTCGCGCAGGTCGGCCAGGACCCGCCGGACGTTGGCCGCGTTCGCACCGATGATCTGCACCCACAGGCCGGGGTCGCTCGCGGCGACACGGGTGACGTCGCGGACACCACCTCCGGCGAGACCGAGGGACCCGTCCGGGGCGTCACGCAGCCGCGAGGCCATCAACGTCGACACGAGCTGCGGCACGTGCGAGACGTAGGCCACGGCCAGGTCGTGCGACGCCGGGTCCATCGGCACGACGGTCGCGCCGACGTCGAGCGCGAGGTCTTCGACCACGGCGGCGCGCTGGTAGCTGATGGCGTCGTGTCCGGCGATCACCCACGGGCTGCCGACGAACAGGTCGGCGCGGGCGGCGCTCGGTCCGCTGCGTTCACGACCGGCCATCGGGTGCGACCCGATGTACCGGGTGACCTCGGCGCCGGCTGCCACCAGCTCGGCCAACGGTCCGGCCTTGACGCTCGCGACGTCGGTCACGATGGCGTCCGGGTACGCGGACAGTTCGCGGGCGACGACGGTCGCCACGACGTCCGGCGGGACCGCCACCACCACGAGTTCCGGCTGGTCACCGGGTTCGGGCCGCCGGCCGGCGCCGTAGTCGACGGCGAGCGCCAACGCGCCGGGTGAGACGTCGTCGAGGACGACGTCGACCCCCTTCTCGCGCAGCGCCAGACCGATCGAGGTGCCGAGGAGCCCGGTGCCGACGACCCGCACCGGGCCGCGCACGCGGCGGTCGATGTCGGGTGGGGTCAGGTCGGTCACCGGGCAAGCCTACCGACCGACACCCGGGCGTCGGTCGACGCCCGGGTGTCGGTCACGGCCCGAGGGGCCGGGCGCGGTCAGTCCGCGGTCTCGTCGTCCCAGTCGTCGTCGTCGCCCTGGTCGAGGGCGACGTCGCGGTCGTCACGAGCGGAGGGCTTCGCGTCACGGACGGTGCCGAGCAGCTTGCCGACCTCGACCGTGCCCAGCTCGCGCATCTTGCCCGGCGGCAGGCTGCCGAGGTGCAGCGGCCCGAACGAGCGGCGGACGAGTTCGAGGACCGGGTGGTCGACGGCCTCGAGCATGCGACGGACGATCCGGTTGCGGCCGGAGTGCAGCGTGATCTCGACGAGCGACTCACCCCGCGAGGACTCCAGCAACCGCACCTTGTCGGCCTTGATCGGACCGTCCTCGAGCTCGACGCCCTCGGTCAGACGCTGGACCACGGCGGGGTTCACGTTGCCGTGCACCTTCGCGATGTAGGTCTTCTGCACGCCGAACGACGGGTGCGCGAGCACGTGCGCCAGGTCGCCGTCGTTCGTCAGGACGAGCAGCCCGGAGGTCTCGGTGTCCAGGCGCCCCACGTTGAACAGGCGCTCCTCGTAGCGGTCCACGAACTCGGTCAGGTCGCGGCGACCGCGCTCGTCCTGCAGGCTCGAGACGACACCGGTCGGCTTGTTCAGCACGATGTACCGCCGCGAGGAGTCGATCTGCACCGGCACGCCGTCGACCGAGATCGCGTCCGTCGCGGGGTCGACACGACGCCCGAGGGCGTCCACCACCTGGCCGTTGACCGTCACGCGGCCCTCGACGATCAGGTTCTCCGCGACGCGGCGAGATGCCACGCCCGCAGCGGCGATCACCTTCTGCAGGCGCTCCCCCTCTGCCTGGAGGCCCGGCTCGGCCCCGGCAGGCGCCGACCCGTCCGCCGCGTCCCAGTCCTCGATGATCGGGCGTTCGGGCGTGCCCTCCACCGGAGCACCGTGGCTGTCGCGCTCACCGCTCGGCTTCGGCGTGGTGCGGTTGGCGGCGCTGTTGCCGCCCTTGCCGGGGCGGTCGCTGTTGCGGACGCTCGTCGTGCCGCCGACGTAGCGGCGGCCGTTGTGCCAGACGCGGCTCTGCTGGCCGTCGGGGCCGCGGCGGTCCTCGCGGCTGTCGCGGTTGTCGCGAGGTGCCGAGCTGCGGTCGTCGCGGCCGCGGTAGCCACCACGGTCGTCACGCGGCGCGGCGCTGCGGTCGTCGCGGCCGCGGTAGCCACCACGGTCGTCACGGTTGTCGCGGGGTGCCGAGCTGCGGTCGTCGCGACCCCGGTACCCGCCACGGTCGTCACGCGGAGCCGAGTTCCCGCGGTAGCCACCACGGTCGTCGCGCGGAGCCGAGTTCCCGCGGTAGCCACCACGGTCGTCGCGCGGGGCCGAGCTGCGGTCATCGCGCCCGCGGTAGCCACCACGGTCGTCGCGCGGAGCCGAACTGCGGTCATCGCGCCCCCGGTACCCACCGCGGTCGTCGCGCGGAGCCGAGTTGCCCCGGTAGCCACCACGGTCGTCACGCGGGGCCGAGCTGCGGTCGTCGCGACCCCGGTAGCCACCGCGATCGTCACGCGGAGCCGAGTTCCCGCGGTAGCCACCACGGTCATCACGCGGAGCCGAGCTGCGGTCATCGCGCCCGCGGTAGCCACCACGGTCATCGCGCGGCGCGGAGTTCCCGCGGTAGCCGCCACGGTCGCCGCCGCCGGCACGGTCGTCACGGCCGCGGTACCCACCGCGGTCGTCACGCGGAGCCGAGTTCCCCCGGTACCCGCCACGGTCGTCGCGCGGCGCCGAGCTGCGGTCGTCACGGCCGCGGTACCCACCACGGTCATCACGCGGCGCGGAGCTACGGTCATCGCGACCCCGGTAGCCACCACGGTCGCCACCACGGTCGTCGCGCGGCGGGTAGCCGCCACGACGGTCGTCGTCACGCGGCGGACGTGCGCCCCCGCGGTCGTCGCGACCGTACCCGCCGGAGCGGCCACCGGCACTGGAGCCGGCCCCGCCGCGGCCGGGAGCCGAACGCCCGGGGCGATCCGGGCCTCCTGAGCGTCCGTTGCGGTCGTCTCGGTCTCGGGGCGCGCCGCGCCCCCGGTCGTCAAACCCGGCCATCGGGGATCCCTTCGTTCTGCCCGAAGCCGTCCGCACCGTCGTCCAGGAGGGGCGAGATGAGCGGCAGCTCGTCGAGCGAGTTGATGCCGAGCTGCTGCAGGAGCAGATCGGACGTGACGTAGTTGATGGCGCCGGTCTCGGAGTCGGTGAACGACTCCTCGATGAGACCGCGCGCGACCAGCGTTCGGACGACGCCGTCGACGTTGACGGCGCGGATCGACGCGATCTGGGATCGCGTGATCGGTTGCTTGTAGGCGACGACCGCGAGGGTCTCGAGTGCGGCCTGCGACAGGCGCGAGGGACGCTCGGCCTCGACGAACTGCTCGACGACGGCGTCCAGGTCCTGGCGGACGTAGAAGCGCCAGCCGCCGCCGACCTCGCGGAGTTCGAACCCGCGGCGGGTGGTGCCGTCGACGCCGTCGAAGTCCGCGACGAGGCGTTCGACGGCCTGGCGGACGGCGGGGACGGGGGCGTTCACGGCGGCGCCGAGCGCGACGAGCGACTGGGGCTCGTCCGCGATCATCAGGATCGCCTCGAGCTGGCGGTCGATCGGGATCGCCGGGTGCGCCTGCGGGGCGCGGTCGTGCTCGTGCTCGTGCTCGTGCTCGGCGCGCGCGTGCATCTCGTGCTCGATCGCGCGGGCGTCGGCCATCTCGTCGGCGCCGCCGGGTTCGGCGCTGGACGTGTCGTGCACGTCATCCGTCATAGTCGGCTCCCAGGTTGGCGAGGCTCTCGTCGGACCAGTCCTCGGCGGTCCATCGGAGCGTGAGTTCCCCGAGCGGCTCGAGTTGTTCGAACGAGATCGATGCGTTCCGGTACAGCTCCAGGATCGCGAGGAAGCGAGCCACCACGATACCCGTCTGGTCGACGCCCGCGACCAGTTCGCGGAACGAGACCCCCTCGCCGTCGCGTGTCCGCAGGATCGAGACGACGATCGCGGCCTGTTCGCGGATGCTGATGAGCGGCGCGTGCAGGTGGTCGAGTCCGACCGTCGGGATCTCCCGCGGGGCGAACGCCAGCGCTGCCAGTGCGGCGAAGTCCTGTACCGAGAGCGTCCACACGAGCTCGGGCGTGCGGGCGCGGAACCGCTCCTCGAGCCGGACGCTCCGGACGTGCCGACGCGACTCCACACCCCAGCGTTCGCCGAACCAGTCGGCGGCCTGCTTGAACGCCCGGTACTGCAGCAGCCGCGCGAACAGCAGGTCGCGGGCTTCGAGCAGGGCGACGTCCTCGGCGTCGACGAGCTCACCCTGCGGCAGCAGCCCGACGATCTTCAGGTCGAGCAGGGTGGCGGCGACGACGAGGAACTCGCTCGCCTCGTCGAGTTCGTCCGCCGACTCGGCCTGACGCACGTACTGGATGAACTCCCCCGTGACCGCGCCGAGCGAGACCTCGGTGATGTCGAGCTCGTGCTTCGTGATGAGCGACAGCAGGAGGTCGAACGGGCCGTCGAAGTTGGTGAGTCGGACCCGGAACCCCGACTCAGGCGACGGCGCCACGCTGGACGAGCTCTCGTGCGAGCTGCCGGTAGGCGTGGGCGGCGGCGTGGTCCGGCGCCGTCTGGGTGATCGGTCGAGCGGAGACCGTGGCGTCCGGGAACTTCACGGTGCGCCCGATGACGGTGTCGAGGACCCGGTCGTCGAACGTGTCGACGACGCGCTCCATGACCTCGCGCGAGTGCAGGGTGCGCGAGTCGTACATGGTGGGCAGGATGCCGTCGAGCGTCAGCGCCGGGTTGAGGCGGTCGCGCACCTTGTCGATCGTCTCGATGAGCAGGGCGACACCGCGCAGGGCGAAGAACTCGCACTCGAGCGGAATGAGCACCCCGTGCGCCGCGGTCAGGGCGTTGACGGTGAGCAGGCCGAGCGACGGCTGGCAGTCGACCAGGATCACGTCGTAGTCGTTCGCGACCTTGCGCAGCACGCTCGCCAGGATCTGCTCGCGGGCGACCTCGTTGACCAGGTGCACCTCGGCCGCGGACAGGTCGATGTTCGCCGGGATCACGTCGAGCCCCGGAGTGTTCGTCGGCTGGATGACCTGGATCGGGTCCTTCACGGCGCCCATCAGCAGGTCGTAGACGGTGTGGATGTCGTGCGTGCGGACACCGAGGCCCGCGGAGAGCGCACCCTGCGGGTCGAAGTCGACGGCCAGGACCTTGCGGCCGTACTCCGCCAGCGCTGCACCGAGGTTGATCGCCGTGGTGGTCTTGCCGACGCCGCCCTTCTGGTTGCAGAGCGCGATGATGCGCGCGGGGCCGGTGCTGTCGAGTTCCTCGGGCACGGGGAACTCCCGGACAGGACGACCCGTCGGACCGATGGAGGTCGCGCCGGTGGGGTTGGTCGTCGGGTTCGTGCTCACCCGGCCATCGTACCGGCGACGTCGGCCGGCCCGGGGCCGCACCGCCGCGCGCGGCCGGGTCTGCGTTGCTCGTGGCCGGGTGCGTGGCCGACGCGGTCGCCGCTCAGGCTGCCCGCAGGGCCACGCGCATGCTGTCGACGCGCTCGGCGATGACGGCGTCCGTCGACCACCGCTGCTGCAGGCGTCCGACGAGCTCGCCGACCTGCTCGCGGTCGAGCCCCGGGTGCAACGCCAGTCCGACGGTCAGCTCCGGGCCGGCGAAGCGTCCGACCGGGTCACCGGGGGTCAGTTCGACACGGGCGACGCTGCGCTCCCCCACGACCGAGTCGGCGAACGCCTGGGCGACCTCGGGGTCCTCGAAGCACGGGGTCCACGGCAGGTCCTGACCGAGCGCCCACACCGCGGGACGGCGCAGCACGAACTCGGTCGCCGACTTCGGGTCGAGCACGACGAGCTGCGTCTCCTCGCTCGCCGCGGCCATCGCCACCCGGCGTGACTCCACGGGCACGGGCCGGGCATCGGCGTCCCAGACGTGCATTGCTTCGACCGAGGTGAACGCGGGCATCACGCTCCGCCCGTCCGGCCCGGCGACCGTCACGATCGAGAGCTCCTGGGTCTTGTCCACGAGCTTGCCGGCGTCGGTCTCGCCGAGGTCGCCCGCCTCGGCGATGAGCGGGATGAGCAGCCGGGCGGTGCGCAGTGCATGAACGACTGCCGCCTGCGATGCACCGGCGGCCACGCCTGCGATCGCCGCGGTCAGCGCCGGGTCGGCCAGACCGTCGTCGTCGGCGAAGGCGGTGTCGTGGTGGTCGAACGTGCGGCCTTCCCACGTGAAGCCGGCCGAGTCCGCCGCGCCACCCGGGGTGTGCGCGTCGTCGGGACCGGTTGCCGCGTCCGCACCGGTTGCCGCTTCGGGGCCGGTTCCGCGCCCGTTCGAAATTCCCGCCACGCCGCTACTCCGAGGCGATGTCGAGTGCGGCCGGCAGCGTGAACGCCCCGGAATACAGCGCCTTGCCGATGATCGCGCCCTCGAGCCCGAACGGCACGAGCTCGCGCAGCGCCCGCAGGTCGTCGAGCGTCGAGATCCCGCCAGAGGCCACGACGGGCTGGTCGGTCCGGTCGCACACCTGGCGCAGCAGCTCGACGTTCGGGCCCTGCAGCGTGCCGTCCTTCGTGACGTCGGTGACGACGTACCGGGCGCACCCCGCGGCCTCGAGCCGGTCGAGGACCTCCCACAGGTCGCCGGCGTCCTCGGTCCAGCCACGGCTGGCGAGGGTCGTGCCACGCACGTCGAGCCCGACGGCGATCTGCTCGCCGTACTCGCCGATCACCCGAGCGGCCCAGTCCGGGTTCTCGAGCGCCGCCGTGCCGAGGTTGACCCGGGCAGCGCCGGTGGCCAGCGCGGCTTCGAGCGAGGCGTCGTCGCGGATGCCACCCGACAGCTCGACCGAGACGCCGTCGACCTCGCGGATCGCGTGCGCGATGACCTTGCGGTTGTCGCCCCGACCGAAGGCCGCGTCGAGGTCCACCAGGTGGATCCACTCCGCGCCCTGGTCACGCCAGGTGCGCGCGGCGGCGACGGGGTCGCCGTAGCCGGTCTCGCTCCCCGCCTCGCCCTGGGTCAGCCGGACGGCCTGGCCGTCGACGACGTCGACGGCAGGCAGCAGGACGAGGGGCGAGGTGTCGGTGAGGTCGGTCATGGTCCTGTCAGTTTCGTCACGGTGGAGGAGGTGCGGTGGAGAAGGTGCGGGGTACGGCCTGGAGGCCCGTGGCGCGTCCGGCGGCGCCGTCGCGCCCGTCGCGGGCCGGGTTCAGAGCGAGCGCACCCAGTTGGTCAGCAGGCGGATGCCCGGCTCGCCGGACTTCTCGGGGTGGAACTGGGTCGCGGTGAGCGGCCCGTTCTCGACCGCGGCGATGAACCGCTGCCCGTGTTCGGCCCACGTCAGGCCGGGAGCACGGAACGGCCCGTAGGCGTCGAGCGGGAAGTCGGTCACGCCGTACGAGTGCACGAAGTAGAACCGCTCGTCGTGCAGTCCGTCGAACAGCACGGAGTTCTCTGGTGCCTGGACGGTGTTCCAGCCCATGTGCGGCAGGACCTCGGCCTGGAGCTGCTCGACGGTGCCGGGCCACTGCCCGAGCCCCTCGACGTCGGCTCCGCGCTCGATGCCGCGGGAGAACAGCACCTGCATGCCGACGCAGATGCCGAGCACAGGACGACCGCCGGCCAGACGGTGGTCCACGATCTCGCCGCCCTGGACGCCCTCGAGCTGGTCGATGACCGCAGCGAACGCCCCGACCCCGGGTACGAGCAGGCCGTCGGCACGGAGCGCCGCCTGCTTGTCGGAGGTCAGCGTGACCTCGGCTCCGGCCCGCTCGAGTGCCTTGGCGGCGGAGTGGACGTTGCCCGACCCGTAGTCGAGGACGACGACGTTCGGCTTCGCGGTCACAGTGCGCCCTTGGTGGAGGGGATGCCGTCGACGCGCGGGTCGAGCTCGACCGCCTTGCGCATCGCACGCGCGAACGCCTTGAACTCGGCTTCGGCGATGTGGTGCGGGTCGCGGCCACCGAGCACACGGACGTGCACGGTGATACCCGCGTTGAACGTGATCGCCTCGAACACGTGGCGGATCATCGACCCGGTGAAGTGACCGCCGATGCGGTGGAACTCGAACCCCTCGGGCTCACCCGAGTGCACGAGGAACGGACGCCCGGAGACGTCGACGACCGCCTGGGCCAGCGCTTCGTCGAGGGGCACGAGGGCGTCGCCGTAGCGGCCGATGCCGGAGCGGTCGCCGAGGGCCTGCTTGAGCGCCTGTCCGAGCACGATGCCGGTGTCCTCGACCGTGTGGTGCACGTCGATGTCGATGTCACCGGTCGAGCGCACGCGCAGGTCGATGAGCGAGTGCTTGCTGAACGCGGTCAGCATGTGGTCGAAGAACGGCACGCTCGTCGAGATGTCGGACGAGCCGGTGCCGTCGAGGTCGAGCTCGAGTTCGACACTCGATTCGCTCGTGCTGCGGCTGATCGAGGCGGTACGGGCGGTCATGCCCCAACCCTAACCGGCGGCTGCTCGGCGGCGACCTGCCGCATGGCGTCGAGGAAGGCGGTGGTCTCCTCTTCCGTGCCGGCACTCACGCGCAGGTGGTTCGGGATGCCGAGGTCGCGCACGATGACGTCCCGCTCGAGCAGCGACTCGAACGCAGCGTGCGGGTCGGCGACCCCACCGAACAAGACGAAGTTCGACCAGGTCTCGTACGTCCGGTAGCCCATGGCCTGCAGCTCGGTCACCATCCGGTCGCGCTGCTGCTTGATGTCGTCGACCATCGCCAGCATCTCGGGCGCGTGGCGCAGTGCGGCGACGGCGGCCGCCTGCGTCAGGACGGACAGGTGGTACGGCAGTCGGACGAGGCGGACGGCGTCGATCACGGCGGGGTGTGCCGCCATGTAGCCGACCCGCGCACCGGCGAACGCGAAGGCCTTGCTCATGGTCCGGGAGACCACGAGCCGCTCGCGCCCAGGCAGCAGCGTCAGGGCGCTCGGCACGTCGGCCGGCATGAACTCGGCGTAGGCCTCGTCCACCATCACGATGCCGTCGGTCGCGGCGTACGCGGCCTCGATCGTCTCGATCGGCAGCGGTGTGCCCGTGGGGTTGTTCGGCCCGCACAGGAACACGATGTCCGGTCGGTGCTGCTCGATCGCCGCCACGACGGTCTCGGGTGAGATGCGGAACTCGTCGTCGCGCTCCGCCGGGATCCAGGTGGTGCCGGTGCCGGAGGCCAGGATCGAGTGCATCGAGTAGGTGGGCGGGAACCCGAGGACGGAACGCCCCGGGCCACCGAAGGCCTGCAACAGCTGCTGGAGGACCTCGTTCGAGCCGTTCGCCGCCCACAGCTGTTCTGCCGACAGGCCGTGGCCGAGGTACCCCGCCAGCGACTCGCGGAGCTCCGTGAACTCGCGGTCCGGGTAGCGGTTCACTGTCGCGAGCGCCTGTCGGATCGAGGCGACGATGTCGTCCGCCACGTCGTCCGGCACCGGATGCGTGTTCTCGTTGACGTTCAGCTGGACGCGGACGTGCTTCTGCGGAGCGCCGTAGGGGCTCTGACCGCGGAGGTCGTCTCGGATCGGGAGGTCTTCCAGCGTGAATGCCACCGATCCATCGTAGGCCGCTGTGGCCACCGGACGACCAGCCGTCCGGACGGGACTGCCTTTGACCACTCGCCGCGGCTACTTGCCGGAGGTGTACTTCGTCGGGATGGCGATCTGCTCGCCGGCCTGCAGCCCGGAGCCGTCGAGGGCGTTGAGGCTGATGACGTCCTGCACGAAGTCGCGCGGGTCGGCGTTCGGCGCGGTGTCCTCGGCCAGCTGCCAGAGCGTCTCGCCCGGCTGGATCGTGACCGTGTCGAACTGCGTCCGGGCGCCACCAGCGGCGGCGTCACCGGCGGACGCCTGGCCGCCGTTGAGGACGAAGAAGGCGACGACGATGAGGAGGGGGAGCGCGGCGAGCGTCGTGAAGACGATGCGGCCGCGGCGCGTCAGGCGCAGGCGGACGCGCACGGCGGGGGCCGCGGTGCGCTGGATGTCAGCGATGGCGATGGTGCTCATGTCGTTCTTGCCTTCCCGTTCGGGTGAACCGAAGTCGTGTACCGAACATAGTTTCGAATCAGACGACGCACAAGTCCTGGAAGAGGATTTCTGCGGGGTTTTCTTGCGACACGCTCGAACAGGTGTTTGTCCGGGGTTGACCGGTCGGATACTGTTTCGATCGACTGGGACAAGTCAAACGGGGACCACCGACATTCCCGCCACGGCCGCTCAGCACCGACGAAAGCGAGACGACGTGGTGGACGAACTGCGGGGCCAGAAGCCGCTGACCGCGAAGCAGCAGACGATCCTCGACGCCATCCGCGCGTCCATCGCCTCTCGGGGCTACCCGCCGAGCATGCGCGAGATCGGCGACGCAGCCGGGCTCTCCTCGCTGTCGAGCGTGTCCCACCAGCTCGGCCAGCTCGAGCTCGGCGGCTGGATCCGCCGCGACCCGAACCGTCCCCGTGCCCTCGAGGTCCTGGTCGACGAGCCCACGCCGGACGTCACCGGACCCGACGTCGACGCCACCACGCTCGTGCCGCTGGTCGGCCGCATCGCCGCCGGTGTCCCGATCACGGCGGAGCAGCACGTCGACGAGATCGTCCCGCTCCCCCGGCAGCTCGTCGGCTCGGGCGACCTCTTCATGCTCAAGGTCGTCGGCGAGTCGATGATCGACGCCGCGATCTGTGACGGCGACTGGGTGGTCGTCCGTGCCCAGCAGACCGCCGAGAACGGTGACATCGTCGCCGCGATGCTCGACGAAGAGGCGACCGTCAAGGTCTTCCGCCAGCGCGACGGCCACACGTGGCTGCTCCCCCGCAACACCGCGTTCGAGCCGATCCTCGGCGACGCGGCGTCGGTACTCGGCAAGGTCGTCGCAGTCCTCCGCTCCCTCTGACCCGCCCCGGGCACAACCACAATCGGCTCGAACCACGAGATCTCGTGGTTCGAGCCGATTTGGGTTGTGCGGCGCTGAACGGAACCGCGGCCGGAGTGAACCCGCGCGACGGACGCGGGGCGGGCCTCCCGGCCGTCAGTCGGTACCGGCCGTCAGGACGTGACGGGGGCCACCACGTACGGATCGAGCTCCGCGACCTGGCGCTGGAAGACGCGCACGCGCAGGCGGGTGCCGTCCTCGACGTAGTCGACGGAGTCGACCGCGCCCGCGTCGTGCAGCGTGGAGACGAGGTCCCCCCGGTCGTAGGGCACGACCACCGTGAGCTCGACGTCGGGCTCCGGCAGGCGCTCCTCGATGGTGCGGAGCAGCTCCGGGATGCCCTCGCCGGTCCGGGCCGACACGAAGACGGCGTCCGACGCGAGCCCGATCAGGACGAGGCGCTGTGCGTCGTCGACCAGGTCGGCCTTGTTGAACACGACGATCTCGGGGATGTCGTGCGCGCCGACGTCGCCGATGACCTCGCGCACGGTCGCGAGCTGCGCCCCGGGGTCGGGGTGCGAGCCGTCGACCACGTGCACGATGACGTCGGCCTCGCCGACCTCCTCGAGGGTGGAGCGGAACGCCTCGACCAGCTGGTGCGGCAGGTTCCGGACGAAGCCGACCGTGTCCACGAACGTGAACTCGCGGCCCTTGGTGCTCTCGGTCCGGCGGACCGTGGCGTCCAGCGTCGCGAACAGCTGGTTCTGCACCAGCACGCCGGCGCTCGTCAGGCGGTTCAGGAGCGAGGACTTGCCCGCGTTCGTGTAGCCGGCGATCGCGACGCTCGGCACCTCGTTGCGGTGACGGTCGGCACGCTTCGCCTCGCGCGCGGGACGGAACCCGGCGATCTGGCGGCGGAGCTTCGACATGCGGGTGTGGATGCGACGTCGGTCGAGCTCGATCTTCGTCTCACCGGGACCACGCGAACCCATGCCCGCACCGCCGGAGACCTGACCACCGGCCTGCCGGGACATCGAGTCACCCCAGCCGCGCAGTCGGGGCAGCAGGTACTGGAGCTGCGCGAGCTCGACCTGGGCCTTGCCCTCTCGGGTCTTCGCGTGCTGGCTGAAGATGTCGAGGATCACGGCCGTGCGGTCGATGACCTTGACCTTCACGACGTCCTCGAGCGCGCGGCGCTGCGACGGGGCGAGCTCGGTGTCCGCGATCACCGTGTCGGCGCCGGTGGCCTTGACGACCATCGCGAGCTCTTCTGCCTTGCCCTTGCCGAGGTAGGTCGCCGGGTCGGGGTTCGGTCGACGCTGGAGGAGCCCGTCGAGGACCACCGCACCGGCGGTCTCGGCCAGGGCGGACAGCTCCCGCAGGGAGTTCTCGGCGTCCTGCGCGTCACCGTGCGGGTACACGCCGATCAGGACGACCTGCTCGAGCCGCAGCTGGCGGTACTCGACCTCGGTGACGTCCTCGAGCTCGGTGGAGAGGCCGGCGACGCGGCGCAGGGCCGCCCGGTCCTCACGGTCGTACTGGTCGCCGTCGCCGTCCCACCCGTGCTCATCGACCGAGCGGGTCTGGATCGCCTGGGCGGGGGCGAAGATGGACGATGCTGCGCGGCGGTCGGCGTTGCGCAACACCCGTTCGACGACACCGTCTGCGCTGTCGTCGTTGGTCTGGTCGTTCTGCTGATGGGTATCCGTCATCCTGTCCACAGGGTACCTCCGGCGGGCCTCGGACACACCGGGTTCCCGCTACGGTTCATCCATGGCGAACGACCACTACTTCTCCGCGAACCCGTCATCGGACACCCGCGAACGCCAGATCGACGTCACCCTCGCCGGCCGGTCGCTCACGCTGACCACGGCCGCAGGGGTCTTCAGCCCGGACGGCCTCGACCGCGGCACCCGCGTGCTGCTCGGTTCCGTCCCGCCGCCCGCGCACGACGGCGCGCTGCTCGACGTCGGCTGCGGCTGGGGCCCGATCGCGATCACGATGGCGCTGCACTCCCCCGACGCGTCGGTGTGGGGCGTCGACGTCAACGAACGGGTGCTCGGGCTCGCGCGGACCAACGCCGAGGCCGCCGGTGCGTCGAACGTCACCATCGCCCTGCCCGACGACGTCCCGGACGACCTGCGGTTCCGGACGATCTGGTCGAACCCGCCGATCCGCGTCGGCAAGGACGAACTCCACGAGATCCTGCTGACGTGGCTGCCCCGGCTCGAGGTCGAGGGCGACGCCTGGCTCGTGGTGTCGAAGGACCTCGGGGGCGACTCGTTGCAGAAGTGGCTCGTCGGTGCGCTCGGGGCAGGGTTCCACGTCGCGCGGGCGTCCACCGACAAGGGGTTCCGCGTCATCCGGGTGCGCCGGACGGCGTAGGCGGGCGCGCGGCGCCGGGCGCCGCCCGCCCGCGCCGCCCGGCCGGGCCGCGCCGGGCCGCGCCGGGCGCGCGCTGCGCGCCCGCGCCACTTCGTGAGCAGAAATGGTCGAGTCGCCGCAGCGCACCCGACCACTTCTGCTCACGAAGCGAAGCGCGCCGCGCGGCCCCGCCCCGCACGCCGCGGCCCCCGCGCCCCGCGTCAGACCGTCAGGTCGCCGGAGAACACCAGCTCGGCGGGCCCGGACAGCGACACGTGCTCGCCGTCCTCCGCCGCGAACATCCGCACCGTCACGACGCCACCGGGAACCCGCACGCGCCAGGTGTCCGGCGCACCGGAGCCCACCCAGTACCGCGTCGCCAGGGCCGCAGCCACCGCACCGGTGCCGCACGACAGCGTCTCGCCGCTGCCCCGCTCGTGCACCCGCATCGTGATCTCGCCGACGCCGTCGTTGATCAGGGGGTCGCCGGGCAGCACGAACTCGACGTTGGCACCGTGTTCGGGCGCCGGGTCGAGCACGGGCAGGAAGGTCAGGTCGAGGTCGGCGAGTTCGTCCTCGGTCGCGACTGCGACGACGACGTGCGGGTTGCCGACGTCGATGCCGATGCCGGGCCGGGCACCGTCGAGGTTCTTGGCGCGCACCATGACGTCGTCCGAGCCGCCGTCCTCGATGCCCAGCCCCCACCGGCCGAGGTCGGCAGCGAAGCCGTTGGTGGTCCGCTGGATGTCGACCAGGCCCTTGCGGCTGCCGACGGTCAGGGTCTCACCGGGTGCGAGCTCGACCAGGCCGGACTCGGTCAGGTACCGCGCGAACACCCGGATCCCGTTGCCGCACATCTCGGCGACCGTCCCGTCGGCGTTGTGGTAGTCCATGAACCACGTCGCCGCGGGTTCGACGGCCACCAGGGCGCGACCTTCGGGGATCGCCTCGGACCGCACCGCACGGATCACGCCGTCGCCGCCCACGCCGAAGCGTCGGTCCGCGATCGCGCGGATCCGCTCGGGGGTCAGGTCGACGGTGGCGTCGGGGTCGGCGAACAGGACGAAGTCGTTGCCGGTCCCCTGGCCCTTGGTGAAGTGCAGCTCGGTCACGGGACGATCCTACGGGCCAGTTCCGACAGGTCCCCGCGGTCGGCCCCGGTGACGTCGAGGGTCTCGGCGTCGGCGTAGCGGCGGCACCACGACACCTGCCGTCGGGCGTACTTGCGCGTCGCGATCCCGGTCGCCTCGACCGCGGCCTCGATCGTGGAGGTCCCCCGCAGCACGTCGAGCGCCTGCGAGTACCCGATCGCGGCCCGCGCGGTCTTCCCTTGCTCGATGCCCTGCTCGCGCAGAGCCGCGACCTCGTCGACGAGTCCGGCGGCGAACATCCCCGCTGCACGCGCGTGCAGCGCCGCGACGAGCTGCTCACGGTCCCGTCGCAGGTGCAGGATCCGGGACGGTCGCCAGGCGCGGGGCGCTGACGGGAGGCTCGGGGTCACGACCTCGGACCGGCTCGCGATCTCGAGTGCCCGGATCAACCGCCGTGGGTTGCGTGCATCGATCGTCGCTGCGGCCGCCGGGTCCATGCCGCGGAGCCGCTCGAGCAGGATGCCCGGACCGAGCTCGTCGTGCTCGCGCTCGAGCTGCGCGCGGAGTTCCGGGTCGGTGCCGGGGAACGCCAGGTCGAACAGGACGGAGGACACGTAGAGACCGCTGCCGCCGACGAGCACGGCGACGCCGCCGTCCGCCTGGATCCGGTCCACGTCGGCTCGGGCAGCCACCTGGTACGCGGCGACGCTCGCCTCGTCGGTGACGTCGAGCACGTCGAGTTCGTGGTGCGGGATGCCGTGCCGTTCGTCGAACGACAGCTTGGCGGTGCCGATGTCCATGCCCCGGTACAGCTGCATGGCGTCCGCGTTGACGATCTCGGCGTTCCGGCCGGCGGCGCGGAGGCGTTCGGCGATCGCGATCCCGAGGTCGGACTTGCCCGTCCCGGTCGCCCCGACGACGGCGATCAGATCAGCGTCGGAGGCATCGGGCCCGCGGTGCTGGGCCGGGTCGCGCTCGGGGCCGTCCCCGACGGGGGCGTCAGCGCCCGACACGGAGCGTGGGCAGCCCGAGCGACACCGGGCGCGGACCGTCGCCGGGCGCCGCCGGGGTCGGCACGCCGCAGCTCTCGGCCTCGGCGCGGTCCCAGGCGTCGCCCGCTCGGGTGCGTCGGATGCGCAGTGGAGCGTCGTCGTCGGCGATCAGGAAGTGCGGGGCCGCTCGGGTGATCTCGACCGTCACGACGTCGCCGGGTCGCGGGACAGCGGAGCCCTCCGGCACGGCGAAGTGCACGAGCCGCGAGTCCTCGGCGCGTCCGGACAACCGGCGGGTGGCGTCGTCCTTGCGCCCCTCGCCCGTCGCGACGAGGACCTCGACGCTCCGGCCGACCTGCGCGGCGTTCTCTTCCGCGGTGATGCGTTCCTGCAGCGCGACGAGCCGCTCGTACCGATCCTGCACGACGTGCTTCGGCAGCTGGTCGTCCATCGTCGCTGCCGGGGTGCCGGGACGGATCGAGTACTGGAACGTGAAGGCGCTGGCGAACCGTGCCTGCTCGACGACGCGGAGGGTGTCCGCGAAGTCCTCTTCCGTCTCGCCGGGGAACCCGACGATGATGTCGGTCGAGATCGCCGCGTTCGGGATCTTGGCGCGCACGCGGTCGAGGATGCCGAGGAACCGCTCGCTCCGGTAGCTCCGCCGCATGGCCTTGAGGACCCGGTCGGACCCGGACTGCAACGGCATGTGCAGCTGCGGCATGACGTTCGGGGTCTCGGCCATGGCGTCGATGACGTCGTCGGTGAAGGCTGCCGGGTGCGGGCTCGTGAAGCGGATGCGCTCGAGGCCGTCGATGGCGCCGGCCGCGCGCAGCAGCTTGCCGAACGCCTGACGGTCGCCGAACTCGACCCCGTACGAGTTCACGTTCTGCCCGAGCAGCGTGACCTCGATCGCACCGTCGTCGACGAGCGCCTGGATCTCGGCGAGGACGTCACCCGGGCGGCGGTCCTTCTCCTTGCCGCGGAGCGACGGGACGATGCAGAACGTGCACGTGTTGTTGCACCCGACCGAGATCGACACCCAACCGCTGTGGGTCGAGTCACGCTTGGTCGGCAGCGTCGACGGGAACACGTCGAGCGCTTCGAGAATCTCGATCTGCGCCTCGTCGTTGTGCCGCGCACGTTCGAGCAGCGTCGGCAACGAGCCCATGTTGTGCGTGCCGAAGACCACGTCCACCCACGGCGCCTTCTCGAGGATGACGTTCTTGTCCTTCTGCGCGAGGCACCCACCGACGGCGATCTGCATGCCCGGGTGGTCGCGCTTGATGCCCGCGAGCTGCCCGAGGTTGCCGTACAGACGGTTGTCCGCGTTCTCGCGCACCGCACAGGTGTTGATCACGACGACGTCGGCCTGCTCGCCGTCGGCCGCCGTGTAGCCCGCTGCCTGCAGCGACCCGCTCAGCCGCTCGGAGTCGTGGACGTTCATCTGGCACCCGTAGGTGCGGACTTCGTAGGTGCGCTGGCGCGCTGCGACGGTGGCCATGGTCGTCCCAGTGTAGGTCGGGGCGACTACTCGAAGCGCACGGTCCCGCGGCCCGTCGGAGGGCGGCGTCCGCCGCCGTCGAGGGCCCGCTGGACGGCGATCCGAACCACGCCCGAGCCGTAGCCCTTGCGCATCAGGAACCCCGACAACCGACGCTCGGCGGTCGCACGGTCGAGCCCACGCATCTGCGGCGCACGCTTGTCGGCGAGCTCCTGGGCGCGGATGAACTCGTCGTCCTCGTCATCGGCGGCTTCGTCGAGCGCGGTGTCGATCGCGATCTGGTCGATGCCACGACGACGCAGCTCGGTGACCACGCCCTGCCGCCCCAGACCCTTGCGGGCGTGCAGGCGGTCCACCAGGTCGGTGGCGAGGGCGACGTCGTCGAGCAGCCCGACGCGGGTCAGGCGTTCGATCTCGTGCTCGACCACGTCGGGGTCGAGGTCCTGCTGGGTGAGCAGTGTCCGCATCTCGGACTCGCTCACGCCCTTGCGGCCGAGCGCCCGCATGCTGAACCGCTCGGCGTCGGCGCGTTGCTCGTCCAGGGGACGCGGAGCATCCGCAGGGTCGAGTTCTTCGCCACCGGCGATCGAGAAGACCGACGCCGTCGTGGCGTCCGCCCCGTCGTCGTCGTAGCCGTCCTGCTCGGCCCGCGCGGTCCGGCCAGAACCGTCGCCGATGACCGGCGAGACCCAGTCGGCCTGTGCACGCGGCCCGCGGATTGGCAGCGGGACGGGGGTGTCCGCATCGTCCTCGAGCACGGGCTCCGGAATGCCGGGCACCGTCTGCTCGGGTTCAGGGGTGGGCTCCGCAGCTGCCGGGGCCCGGCGACGGGACCTCGCACCGAACAGGTCGGTGACCGGTGCGAGGCCGTCGTCGTCGTGGTCGGTGCTCACGCGCCCTTGCGCTCCGCGAGCTTCGGCGCGATCGACTCGACCGGAGCCTCTTCCGCCTTGGCGCCACCGACGCCGAGCTTGGCGAGGATCTTGCCCTCGATCTCAGCCGCGGTGTCGGGGTTCTGGATCAGGAAGGAACGCGAGTTCTCCTTGCCCTGCCCGAGCTGGTCGCCGTCGTAGGTGTACCAGGCACCCGACTTCTTGACGATGCCGTGGTCGACACCGAAGTCGAGCAGCGAGCCTTCGCGCGAGATGCCGACGCCGTACAGGATGTCGAACTCGGCCTGCTTGAAGGGCGGCGCCATCTTGTTCTTGACGACCTTGACACGCGTGCGGTTGCCCACCGCGTCGGTGCCGCTCTTGAGCGTCTCGATGCGACGGATGTCGAGGCGGACGGACGCGTAGAACTTCAGCGCCTTACCGCCCGAGGTGGTCTCCGGGGAACCGAAGAACACACCGATCTTCTCGCGCAGCTGGTTGATGAAGATCATCGTGGTCTGCGTCTGGTTCAGCCCACCGGCGAGCTTGCGCAGCGCCTGGGACATGAGGCGGGCCTGCAGACCGACGTGGGAGTCACCCATCTCGCCCTCGATCTCGGCGCGCGGCACCAGTGCTGCGACCGAGTCGATCACGATGAGGTCGATCGAGCCGGAGCGGACGAGCATGTCCGCGATCTCGAGCGCCTGCTCGGCGGTGTCCGGCTGCGACACGAGCAGGGCGTCGATGTCGACACCGAGCTTCTTGGCGTACTCCGGGTCGAGCGCGTGCTCGGCGTCGATGAAGGCCGCGATGCCACCGGCGCGCTGGGCGTTGGCGATGGCGTGGATGGTGAGGGTCGTCTTGCCCGAGGACTCTGGGCCGTAGATCTCGACGATGCGGCCGCGGGGCAGTCCCCCGATGCCGAGCGCGACGTCGAGCGCCACCGACCCGGTCTGGATGACGTTGACGGGGGCGCGTTCGTCCGAACCGAGGCGCATGATCGCACCCTTGCCGAACTGCCTGTCGATCTGTGCGAGTGCGGTCTCGAGGGCCTTTTCGCGGTCTGCCGGTGATGGCATGGGGTGCTCCTTCGTGCTCGTGTTCGGCCGCCTGTAGGCTGTCGCGTCCACGCCGGCCGGTGGTGCAAGGCCGATGGTTCTGCGACAAGGCTTCGGGCTGTTCCCGATGTCCATCAACCTATGGCTGGCCACCGACATCACTGCCGACGGTCACGCGATCTGTGGATGGAACACCCGGGCGACGCCGCTGTGGAGGAACGTACCACCGATCGAACACCCGTTCGAGCAACACGCCGAACACAGTTTCGGGTGATGACGGCGGCGCGACGGAGCGCGGACGCCTCAGTTCTGCGGCTCGGCCAACCCCTTGCCGTGCCGCCGGTCGAGCGGGACGTCCTGCGAGTCGCAGAGGGCGTCCCACACCCGACGGGCGTCGATGCCGGCGGCGAGGGCGTCCACGGCCGAGCGGCCACCGAGTTCCTCGAGCACGACGTCACGGCTGACCACGGACCCGTAGGCCTCGCCGAACACCTGGTCGACGGCACGCCAGAACTCACTCACCCGCATCCGACAAGCCTAAAGCGTCCCAGAACGCAGAACGCCCCCGCCGGGAGGTTCCGGCGGGGGCGTTCGGTGCGAGGCGCTCAGCGCACCGCGAGGTCGTTGTCGAACTCGGCGACGAGGTCGTCCGGGAGCGTGTCGGGGACGGGAGTGAGTCCCTCGACGATCGCGAGGCGGTCGCCCACCTCGCGCATGATCGTGGAGATGGGGGTGTCCAGCGCATCCGCGACGGACGCGAGGATCTCCGAGCTGGCCTCTTTCTGACCACGCTCGACCTCACTGAGGTACCCGAGAGCCACACTGGCCTTGGACGCGACCTGACGGAGGGTCCGGCCCTTCTGCAAGCGGAAGTCCCGAAGCACATCGCCGATTTCCTGACGAACGAGAACCATGAGAACTCCTCCTCTCTGTCGTCTCCGCGCCCGCCCGATCCGGAGGATCGAGTTCGGGTTCAGCAACTTTAGCGTTGCCGGTTGAAGCATGCTAACCAGGCTGGCTGCCGTCCTGCTGGAGATTGCGTGAGATGTAACCCAGTGGAAACGGGACCTATTCCCGGCCCCGGACCACGGACGACATCCGTGTCAGGAGTTCGGAGACGGACGCCGTGCGGATTGCACCGCGGTCCCCGTCGAGGTGGAGTTCCCAGGCAGTGGCGCCGTCCGCCGACGCGATGCCGACGTAGACGGTGCCGACCGGCTTGCCGTCCTGCGGGTCCGGCCCGGCGACACCGGTCGTGCTGATCCCCCACGTCGCCGGCTCACCATCGACGGACAGCGCGATGCGGACACCGGCCGCCATCTGCCGCGCGACCTCGGGATCGACGGCCCCGTTGGCCGCCAGCAACGCCGACGACACCCCGAGCACGGTGTGCTTGACGGGCGTCGCGTAGGCCACGACTCCCCCGCGCACCACGGCGCTCGCCCCCGGAACACCGACGAGCGTCGACACCACCAACCCGCCGGTGAGCGACTCCGCCACGGCGACGGTCTCACCGCGACGCGTCAGGTCGGCGACCAGGTGCTGCGCGATCGCGTCGACCGTGTCGGCAGGGCCGGGAGGCACGGCGCCGGTCGCGTCGTCGGCCTGCGTCACGCGGTGGTCCGGTTGTGCTTCCACGCCTGGTACAGGTAGTCGATGCCGCTGAGCACGGTCGCCAGGAAGGCGGCGCTCATCAGCACCACGTTCACCCAGTGCGCCCAGTCACCGACGAGCTCCCACCACGGGAAGAGTGCCGACGTCAGGGCGACGGCCTGCAGCACGGTCTTGATCTTGCCGCCACGACTGGCCGGGATCACCCGGTCCGACAGCACCGCGAAGCGGAACACCGTGATGCCGATCTCGCGCACCATGATGAGCACCGTCACGTACCAGGGCAGCTCGAGCAGGATCGACAGGGCGACGAGCGCGCCGCCGATCAGGACCTTGTCGGCGATCGGGTCGACGAGCTTGCCGAAATCGGTGACCAGGTTCTGCCGCCGGGCGATGATGCCGTCGGCGCTGTCGGTCACGATCGCGACGACGAAGACGATCGCCGCCCAGATGCGCAGCGGGCCGTCGTCGCCGGCGTCGGTGAGGAGCAGCACGAAGAACAGCGGCGCCATGAGGATGCGCACCACGGTGATGATGTTCGCGACGTTCGCCGTCGATGCCGGGCCGGGACCCTTGCGGAGCAGTCGCCCGCGCCAGGGGAACTTCGCGCCGTGTGTCGTGGCGCCGTCCGTCGTCTCCGTGCCGTCCGAGGCGGTCATCGCCTTCACTCCCTGCCCGTCAGTCCCCACGCGTCCTCATCGGGCTCGTCGTGCACTTCATCGTACCCGCGGGTCATGTCGCCCACGGGGTCGCCACCGTAGCGGTCGCCGTCGTCACCCGGGCCGGGCACGGGGGCCACGGGCGCCGGAGCAGCCGGCGGCTCCTCGCCGCGGAGCTTCGCGAGCACCGCGGGCAGCTGGTCGGTGGTGACGAGCACGTCGCGGGCCTTCGACCCCTCGGACGGCCCGACGATGTCGCGGGACTCCATCAGGTCCATCAGGCGACCGGCCTTGGCGAAGCCGACCCGGAGCTTGCGCTGCAGCATCGAGGTCGAGCCGAACTGCGTCGAGACGACCTGTTCGACCGCCGCGAGCAGCAGTTCGAGGTCGTCGCCGATGTCGGCGTCGATCTCCTTGCGCTCGACCACGGCCTGGACGTCCTGGCGGTACTCGGGCTGGGCCTGGCGGGTGACGTGCTGGACGACCTCGGCGACCTCGCCCTCCTGCACCCAAGCGCCCTGCACGCGCAGGGACTTCGACGATCCCATCGGCAGGAAGAGCGCGTCGCCCTGACCGATGAGCTTGTCCGCGCCGGGCTGGTCGAGGATGACACGGGAGTCCGTGACGCTCGTCACCGCGAAGGCGATGCGGGACGGCACGTTCGCCTTGATCAGGCCGGTGATGACGTCCACCGACGGGCGCTGCGTCGCGAGCACCAGGTGGATGCCGGCGGCACGGGCGAGCTGGGTGATGCGGACGATGGACTCCTCGACGTCGCGCGGGGCGACGAGCATGAGGTCCGCGAGCTCGTCGACGACGACGAGCAGGTACGGGTACGGCTTGAGCTTCCGCTCGCTGCCCGCGGGCAGGACGATCTCGTTGTTCTCGATCGCCTTGTTGAAGTCGTCGACGTGGCGGAACCCGAACGACGCCAGGTCGTCGTACCGCATGTCCATCTCCTTCACGACCCACTGCAGCGCTTCGGCCGCCTTCTTCGGGTTCGTGATGATGGGCGTGATGAGGTGCGGGACACCCGCGTAGATCGAGAGCTCGACGCGCTTCGGGTCGACCAGGACCATGCGGACCTCGGACGGCTTCGCCCGCATGAGCAGCGACGTGATCATCGAGTTGATGAAGACCGACTTGCCGGAACCGGTCGAACCGGCGACGAGCAGGTGCGGCATCTTCGCCAGGTTCGCGACGACGAAGCCGCCCTCGACGTCCTTGCCGACGCCGATCGTCATCGGGTGCTTCGACTTCCGCGCCGCGTTCGAGCGCAGCACGTCGCCGAGGGACACGATCTCGCGGTCGGAGTTCGGGATCTCGACGCCGATGGCGCTCTTGCCCGGGATCGGCGAGAGGATCCGGACCTCGTTGGAGGCCACCGCGTACGACAGGTTCTTCGACAGCGCCGTGACGCGCTCGACCTTGACGCCCGGTCCGAGCTCGATCTCGTAGCGGGTGACCGTCGGGCCGCGGGAGAACCCGGTGACCTTCGCGTCGACCTTGAACTCCGTCAGCACGCCGGTGATGGCGGCGACGATGTCGTCGTTCGCCTGGCTGCGGGCGACCGAGGGGGTGCCGGAGCTCAGGGTGGTGGCGGCCGGCAGGCGGTACGGCTTCGACGGGTCGTCGTCGGTCGCCGCCGCGGAGAGTTCCTCGGGCTCGTCGACGACGGGGTCCTCGACGAGGGGTGCCGCGACCACGTCGGGCACCGCGGGGCGGATCGCCGCGGTCGGCTCCGGACGCGCGGGGACGTCGGTGCCGAAATCCCGCAGGGCCTGCTCGGCGACCTGCAGGTCCTGTTCGACGGAGTCGTTGAGGTTGACCGACGCGGGTTCGGCCGGTGTCAGGTCCACGAGACCGGCCGCAGCGCCCGCGTTGGGGTTGACCACCGGGGCAGCGGGTGCAGCCGCCGCGGCGGGCGGGGCCGTCGGTGCGACACCGGTGGCCGGGGGCAGGACGGGGCTGTCGTACGCCGGGTCCTCTTCGCGCCCGGACTTGTTCCGCCGCCACCACGGCACGTTGTCGCCGCCGGCGTCACCGTCGGCAGCGGCCTGCTCCTCGCCGAAGCCGAGGTCGTCGAACAGCTGGAAGTCGGTGTCGCCCTTCTTGCCGCGCTTGGTCGTCTTGGTGCGGGTGGCGGGTGCCGCTGCTGCCGCTTCGACCTCGGGCTCGGCGGCCGGGGCCGGCGCTCCGAACAGGTACGCGTACAGCTCGTGCAGCCGACGCCCGACCTTGTTCGGCGGCGTCTTGGTGATGATGAAGAGGGAGAGCACGAGCAGCACGATCGCCACCGGGACCGCGACCCAGGCGGTCGCGATCGTGACGAGCCAGCCGATCACGACCCAGCCGAGCACCCCGCCGGCCGCAGCCAGGGCGGGCATGCCGTCCGCTGCGCTCGGCTGCCCGCCGAAGACGTGGCAGAGCGAGGCGATCGCGACGAGCAGGATCCCGAGGCCGATGCCGATCCGGGTGTTGTCGTGCACCGAGGCCGGGTGCCGGAACAGCCATCCGGCGAAGACGATCATGATCACCGGCAGGGCGAACGCCAACCGACCGAACAGCCCGCCGAACGTGTACGCGTCGAGTGCGACCGACACGCCGTTCGTCGGGTTGAGCCACTCGACGACCGCACCGGCGATGGCCAGCACGAACAGCAGGAACGGGAACCCGTCACGCCGCTGGTCCTTCTCGAGGGACTCCTTGCCGAGCAGTCGGAACATCGCGCCGACGCCGTGCGCCATCGCGAGCCAGAACGTCACGAGCGGGTTCTGCTCGCGGAACACCGGTGTCGGTGCCGCCTGCGGCAGCTTCTTCGTCGTTGCCTGGGTGCGCGACGAACCGCGCGTCCCGTTCCCACGGGACGACGTGGACGCGCGCGAGCGCGTGGTCGACTTGGTGCCTCCGGCCATGGGCAGAACCCTAATCCCCACTCAGGACAAACCAAGGGAGGCCCGCCGCAGCATCCGTGACGGACGCTGGACGGGCCTCCCGGTCGACCGCGATGAACGCGACTGACGCGACGAACGCGCTACGCCTCGATGACCACCGGGACGATCATCGGACGACGACGGTGCTTGGTGTTGACCCAGCGGCCGACCGTACGGCGGACGACCTGCGCGAACGCGTGCGAGTCGCGCGTGCCGTTGGCGGCCGCCTCGGCGATCGCCTTGGCGATCTGGGGACGGACGTCGTCGAACACGGAGTCGTCCTCGGCGAAGCCGCGCGACTGGATCTCCGGGCCGATGACGCACTGGCCGGTGGTGAAGTCCACCGCGGCGAAGACCGAGATGAAGCCCTCTTCGGACAGCACGCGGCGGTCCTTGAGGTCGGCATCGGTGATCTCGCCCACGGTCGAGCCGTCGACGTACACGTAGCCGATGTCGAGCTGCCCGGCGACCGTCGCGACGCCGTCCTTCAGGTCGACGACGATGCCGTCCTGCCCGAGGATCACGTTGCGCGGCGGCACACCCGTCTGGATCGCCAGGTCGGCGTTCGCGTACAGGTGGCGGTGTTCGCCGTGCACGGGCAGGACGTTGCGCGGACGCAGGATGTTGTAGCAGTAGAGCAGTTCGCCGGCCGAGGCGTGTCCGGAGACGTGCACCTTGGCGTTGCCCTTGTGCACGACCTTCGCGCCGAGCTTCGTCAGCCCGTCGATGACGCGGTAGACGGCGTTCTCGTTGCCCGGGATCAGCGACGAGGCGAGGATGACGGTGTCGCCCTCACCGATCTCGATCTGGTGCTCGAGGTTCGCCATGCGCGCGAGCACGGCCATCGGCTCGCCCTGCGACCCCGTCGACATGTAGACGATCTGGTCGTCGGGGACGTTCTTCGCCTTCTTGGTGTCGATGAGGACGTTCTCGGGCACGCGGAGGTAGCCGAGGTCGGCGGCGATGGTCATGTTGCGGATCATCGAGCGCCCCATGAACGCGACCTTGCGGTTCGCGGCCGCGGCTGCGTCGAGGACCTGCTGCACACGGTGCACGTGCGACGAGAAGCTCGCCACGACGACCTTCTTGCGGGCGCGCGTGATGATGTTCTCGAGCACCGGGCCGATGTCGCGCTCGGGCGCGGTGAAGCCCGGCACGTCGGCGTTCGTGGAGTCCGGCAGGAACAGGTCGACGCCGGCCTCGCCCAGACGGGCGAACGCACGGAGGTCGGTGATGCGGTCGTCCAGCGGGAGCTGGTCCATCTTGAAGTCACCCGTGTGCAGGACACGACCGGCGGGGGTCGTGATCGCCACGGCGAGGGCGTCCGGGATGGAGTGGTTCACGGCCACGAACTCGAGGTGGAACGGGCCGAGCTGCTCGGTCTGGTCCTCGGCCACGACGAGCGTGTACGGCTTGATCCGGTGTTCCTTGAGCTTCGCCTCGACGAGCGCGAGGGTCAGCGTGGAGCCGATCAGCGGGATGTCGTCGCGGAGCTTCAGCAGGTACGGCACGGCGCCGATGTGGTCCTCGTGGCCGTGCGTGAGCACGACACCGAGGACGTCGTCGAGACGGTCACGGATCGGCGCGAAGTCCGGCAGGATCAGGTCGACCCCCGGCTGGTGCTCCTCGGGGAAGAGCACGCCGGCGTCGACGATGAGCAGCTTGCCCTCGTACTCGTAGACGGTCATGTTGCGACCGATCTCGCCGAGTCCCCCGATGGGGATGACGCGGAGGGTGCCGGGTTCGAGCGGCTGCGGTGTGGAGACTTGTGTGGGCATTCGGTCCTACGGATTCAGGCGACGCGCGAGGAGCGCGCCGCGGTGTTCGCTAGCGGGTGGTGCCTGGCACCTTTGGCAGTGCGCCGCCGGCCGCAGCGTTGCGGTCGGGGCGGAAGTTCGAGAAGTCGGCGCCGGGCACGTCGCGCACGGCTTCGAGCGAGGTCTCGATGGCGTACGCCTCGGAGTCCTCGGGGCCGACGAGCGGCAGACGGACGCGCGGGCTGCCGATGCGGCCGAGCCCGTGCAGGATGTACTTCGCCGCGACCGTGCCGGGCACGTGGGTCATCACGGCGCGGACGAGGGGCTCGACGCGCTTGTGCTCGGCGGTGGCGGTCGCCAGGTCGCCGCGGTTCACGGCGTCGATGATGGTGCGGTACGGCGTGCTCGTGATGTTCGCGGTGACGCCGATCAGGCCCGTGGCGCCGATCGACAGGTGCGGGAGCACGTTGGTGTCGTCGCCGGAGAAGTACATGAGGTCGGTGTTGTTGAGCACGCGGGACACCTCGGCGAAGTCGCCCTTGGCGTCCTTCACGGCGAGGATGTTCGGGTGGTGCGACGCCCGCACGATCGTCTCGTACGTGATCGGGATGCCGGTGCGCCCCGGGATGTCGTACAGGATCACCGGCAGGTCGGTGGCGTCGGCGATCATCCGGAAGTGGGTGAGCACACCCGATTGGGTCGGCTTGTTGTAGTACGGCGTGACGATCATCACACCGTCGGCGCCGGCCTTCTCGCTCTGCTTGTACAGGTGGATCGCGTGCGCGGTCTCGTTCGACCCGCCACCCGTGATGATCTTCGCGCGGCCCGCGGCGACGGACTTGCCGACCTCGACCAGACGGAGCTTCTCGGGGTCGGTCAGGGTGCTGGTCTCGCCGGTCGTTCCGGTCACGACGATGCCGTCGGCACCGGCGGTGATGCAGTCGTCGATGTGCTGCTCGACGCCGGGCCAGTCGACCTCACCGTCGGCCGTGAACGGGGTCACGAGGGCGACGAGGACCTGACCGAAGGGATTCTCACGCGGGGACACGGGCACCAGCGTACCGGGGATGGGCGCAATGGCCGCCGTCCGGGTGGACGGTCGCCTGCCTGCGGCGCGGACGGGAGGCCCGGATCACGTCCGTCCTGCCGCTCACGCCCGGTGTCGCGCGCGCCCGGCGGTGTCCGGAACCTGGTTCCGCGCCAGCTGCGCCCCGCTGCGGTCTTCGCGCCCCGACTCTTCGGGGCGCGGCGCCCGCACGGGGGCGCGCGGCGCACACCGACGCGGCGCCCGCACGCTCAGGCGCTGCTGCGACGCCACTCGAGGAAGCGGTAACGGGTCCCGGTGCGGGACACCTGCCACGGGCCCTCGTCGGTGAGCGTCCAGCCGGCCGGCTCGCCGAGCGTCGGTGCGACGGTGTCGCCGGGCACGTCGACGTCGATGACGGTCTCGGACACCCGGTCGGCACGGTCCAGCGCCGCGGCGTAGACCTGGCCGCCGCCGATGACCCAGACGGGGCTGTCGGCACCGTCGGCACCGTCGAGCGCGGCGCGGAGGTCGTGCACGACCTCGGCGCCGTCGGCGGTCCAGGACGCGTCGCGGGTGAGCACCACGTTGCGCCGACCGGGCAGCGGACGGAAGCGTTCCGGCAGGGACTCCCAGGTGCGACGGCCCATGAGCACCGTGGCGTCGCCGGTGACCTGCTTGAAGTGCGCGAGGTCCTCGGGCACGTGCCAGGGCATGCCGCCGTCGGCCCCGATGACCCCGTCGGTCGACCGGGCCCAGACCATGCCGATCATCAGACGGCGACCGCGGCCTTGATCGCCGGGTGGTGGTGGTAGCCGACGACGGTGAAGTCCTCGTACTCGTAGTCGTCGATCGAGTCGCGCGGCGCGAGCTCGAGCGTCGGCAGGGCGTACGCCGTGCGGGACAGCTGCTCCTCGACCTGCTCGACGTGGTTGTCGTAGACGTGGCAGTCGCCGCCGGTCCAGACGAAGTCGCCGACCTCGAGCCCGGTCTGCGCGGCGATCATGTGGGTGAGCAGCGCGTACGACGCGATGTTGAAGGGGACGCCGAGGAACATGTCGGCGCTGCGCTGGTAGAGCTGGCACGAGAGCTTGCCGTCGTTGACGTAGAACTGGAAGAACGCGTGGCACGGTGCGAGCGCCATGTCCGGGATCTCGGCGACGTTCCACGCCGAGACGATGAGCCGGCGGCTGTCCGGGTTCGTGCGGATCTGGTCGATGACCTGGGCGATCTGGTCGACGTGCTCGCCGGACGGGGTCGGCCACGAGCGCCACTGCACGCCGTAGACGGGGCCGAGGTCGCCGTCCTCGTCCGCCCACTCGTTCCAGATCCGGACACCGTGCTCCTGCAGCCAGGTGGCGTTGCCGTCGCCGCGTAGGAACCAGAGCAGCTCGTACGCGATCGACTTGAAGTGCACGCGCTTCGTGGACACGAGCGGGAAGCCCTTCGACAGGTCGTAGCGGAGCTGCGCGCCGAACAGGCTGCGGGTCCCGGTGCCTGTTCGGTCACCCTTCGGCGTGCCCTCGGTCAGGACCCGGCGGAGCAGGTCCTCGTACGGGGTCGGCACGGTGGGGTCGGGCTGCACGGTCTCGCTGTCGCTCACACACAGAAGCCTACGTCGGCGTGAGTAGCGTTGCCGGCATGGCAGACACGGCGGCAGAGCCCCTCTCGATCCTGATCGCCGGCGCGTCCGGCTTCATCGGCACCCCGCTCGTCCGCGCGCTGCGCGAGGCGGGCCACCACGTGACCACGCTCGTCCGGCGCGAGCCGCACACGGCCTCCGAGTTCCGCTGGGCTCCGGGTCGCCGGCCGCTCGACCCGGCCATCGTCGACGGTGCCGACGTGGTGATCAACCTGGCGGGGGCGAACATCGGCAAGCTGCCCTGGACCGCGAAGTACCGCGAGGAGATCCGGCGCTCCCGCGTCGACGCGACCGACACCCTGGTCGAGGCCATGCGACACGCCAGCACTCCCCCGGCGCTGTTCCTGTCCGGATCGGCGTCCGGCGTGTACGGCGACCGCCCGGCGGACGTCCTGCAGGACGACGCGGCCCCCGGCACCGGGTTCCTCGCCGAGGTCTGCACCGCGTGGGAATCCGCGGCGAACGCTGCCCCGGACGGCGTCCGCGTGGTGACCCTGCGCACGGGCATCGTGATCGGCGAGGGCGGCGGCGCGCTCGCACCCCTCATCCCGCTCACCCGGGCAGGGCTCGGCGGTCGCCTCGGCACCGGCGGGCAGCACTGGCCGTGGATCGCACTCGAGGACGAGGTCGGGGCGATCGTGCACCTGGCGACGAGCCCGTCGGCGTCCGGTGTCAGCGGACCGGTCAACCTCTCCGGGCCGGAAGCCGTCGTCGCCGACCGCATCACGAAGCGCGTCGCCGAGGACCTGCACCGGCCGTACCTGTTCCGGATCCCGGAGTTCGCGCTGCGCCTGGCGCTGCAGGACGCCGCCGACGAGATGCTGCTGTCGAGTCAGCGGATGGTGCCGACGAAGCTGCTCGAGTCCGGCTACGTGTTCCGGTACACGCGTGCGGTGGACGCCGTCGACGCGGTCCTCTGACCGGGTCTCAGGCGCTCGATCGCGACAGGGCCGTGCGCATCGCGGCTCGAGCGCGCTTGCGGTCGCCCGCGGCGTCGTAGACGACCCCGAGCCGGTACCAGGCGCGCCAGTCCGCCGGGTTCTGCTCGACGGCGGCCTTGTACTGCGGGAAGAGCTCGTCGGCGGCCTCGCGCGTCGGACGCCCGGACGGACGCACGGGCACGACGTCCTCCGGTGCGCCGCCCTCGGCTTCGAGCCGGGATCCGAGCCGGGTGATCCGGATGCCGAAGCGGAACTCGAGCACGAGCAGCAGCGCCCCGATCGCGGCGACGACGAACAGGGCGACGCCGATGCCGATCCCGATCGGGATGCCCGTGGCGATGAACGCCACGGCCCGCTGCCCGACGAGCACGATGTAGAGCGCCAACAGCAGGGTCATCAGCGCTGCGCCCCAGAACGGCGACCGGATCGCGCGGCCGGCCCGCGCTGCACGTCCCACCGGGTCAGCCGATGCCGAGGACGCTGCCGAGGCCCACGGTGAGCCCGCGGGCGGATCCGAGGGCGGACAACGCCGCCCGGATCCCGGCGACGTAGGCGACGTCGTCGTTGGTGTCGTGCCGGATCGTCAGGGTCTCGCCGGGACCGCTGAGCAGGACGTCCTGCACGGCCTTCACCCCGGGCAGCCGGAGCGAGTGGATCGGCACGCTCGCCACCTGCTGGCCGCGGGCGCGCTGGTCGACGTGCGGAGCCTCGACCGGGCCGACGTCGCGACGGGCCTCGGCGATGAGCTCGGCGGTGCGCACCGCGGTGCCGGACGGCGAGTCGATCTTGCCGGCGTGGTGCGTCTCGACGATCTCGACGGAGGGGAACCACGGCGCCGCGATGGTGGCGAGGTGAGTGCCGAGCACCGACCCGATCGAGAAGTTCGGCACCACGAGGACGCCCTGGTCGGGACGCTCCTGCAGGGCGGTACGGAGCTTCGCGAGACGGTCGGCGGACCACCCGGACGTGCCGACGAGGACGTTCGCCCCGCTCGACAGCGCGTTCTCGACGATCGCGGGGCTGAGCGCCGGCACCGTCACGTCCACGACGAGCGCGGCACCGCCGAACACCGACGGCGGTGCTTCGTGGGCACCGTCCTTCGACGACAGGCGGGCGACGAGCTCGAACTCCGGGAGTTCCTCGACGACGGAGGCCACGAGGCCCCCGAGACGACCGGTGGCGCCGACGACGGCGACGGGAGTGACCATGCGGTCCATCCTAGGATCGACGCATGTCAGTCGAGGTCAGGACCGTGCCGGCCGATCTGCCCGAGGTCGACGTCCTGCTCGACGCGTACCTCGACGAGCGCGAGGCGACGTTCCCCAGTGCGCAGGGCGCGTACTCGCGGAAGCGCACCCCGGCGGCGGAGTTCACGCCGCCGAACGGGGTCTTCGCGGTGGCGTACGACGGTGGGGTCGCGGTCGGCTGCGGCGGCCTGCGGCGGATCGCGGACGAGCCCGACGCGACCACCACGGACGTCCGGTTCGAGGTCAAGCACGTCTTCGTCACCCCGGCGGGACGGGGCAAGGGCGTGGCCACGGTGCTGATGGACGCACTCGAACGGGAAGGCGCCGCGCTGGGGGCGACGAGCATCGTGCTGGACACGAACGACTCCCTCGTCGCCGCGGGCGCGATGTACCGCAGCCGGGGTTACGAGCGCGTCGCGCCGTTCAACGACAACCCGAACGCGACCGCCTGGTTCCGCAAGCCGGCCTCCCGCTAGACGGGCTGGTCGACCGGCAGCCCGGTGCGGAGCTCCACCGGCAGGTGGGCCAGGTCGTTCAGGGCGACCACCTCGGCCGGCTTCGCGGAACGGATCCGGATGATCGTGAGCGCGGTGTGCGCGACGTTCGTGCCCATCCAGCGCCACTCGGGTGCCTGGAACGCCTCGCGCACGAACCAGCCGATCACGGCGTTGTGGGTGATGAGCAGGTCGTGCCGGTCCTCGCGCGCCGGGGTGAACCACTCGGAGACGGCGTCGCCCATCTGCGCCTGGCCGGCGATGATCTCCTCTTCCGTGACGCCGCCGTACCAGCCCTGGTAGGCGTGCGGCATGTCCGGGGTCGGGCCGGAGGGGACGCAGTCGAACAGCAGCGTCGAGGGTTCGGGCTGGATCGACGGCAGTCGCTGCGCCAGGAACGCGGCGGTCTCGCTGGGGGCCTCCAACGGGGAGTGGTACACGCCGTCGAACGGCAGCCCGCCGAGACGGTCGGCGACGAGCATGGCCTGGCGCTTGCCGCGTTCCGACAGCTTGCCGTCGCGGAGGCCGTGCTCGGCGTCCTGGTGTTCGCCGTGCCGGACGAGGTACAGGTAGTGCGACATGTCCGTGCTCAGCTGCCCATCCCGATCGCTGCGGCGAGCTCGTCCTGCTGCACCGCCCCGACCACCGACGTGATCGTCGGGCGGGTCAGGAGGTCGCGGGCGAGTTCGAGCACGCCGTCGGTGGTGACCCGGTCGACACGCTCCAGTGCGGTCGACAGGTCGGTGTACTCCCCGGTGCCGAGCTCGGACCGGCCGAGGCGGGTCATCCGGGCGTCGGAGTCCTCGAGCGAGAGCGTCAGGGCGCCCTCGATCTGGCCCTTGGCGCGGCGGAGCTCGTCGTCGGTGATGCCGTCGTCCACCATGCGGCGGAACTCGGCGTCGATGATCTCGATGACCCCGGGGACGTTGTCGGGCGCACAGCCCGCGTAGACGCCGAAGGCGCCGTTGTCGAGGTAGGCGGGCGCGAAGGACGACACCGCGTAGGCGAGGCCGCGTCGCTCGCGGACCTCTTGGAAGAGCCGGGAGCTCATGCCCCCGCCGAGCACGGCGTTCAGGACGCTGAGGGACGGCCGGCGGTCGTCGCGCAGGTCGAGTCCCTGCGAGCCGCGCAGCATGCTGACCTGCTCCGTCGGACGGTGGACCACCGACAGCTTGGGCTCGATGGGGTCGGCGACGGTCTGCGGCGTCCGGCGTGCGAGCGGCTCGGCGGGCGGCGCGTCTTGGAACACCGCGGCGACCGCGTCGCAGAACCGGTCGTGGTCGACGGCACCGGCGGCGGTCACGACGATGCCGTTCGGTGCGTAGTGCTCGCGGTAGTGGGCCAGGACCTCGTCCCGCTGGACCGCGCGGATGCTGTCCGGGGTCCCGCCGATCGGACGACCGAGCGCGTGTCCGCCGAAGGCCGCGGCGAAGAACGCTTCACCCGCGACGTCGGCCGGGTCGTCGGCGGCCATCGCGAGTTCTTCGAGGATGACGCCGCGCTCGACGGCGAACGCCTCGGGGTCGAGCACGGAGCCGGTCACCATGTCACCGATGACCTGCACGGCCATCGGGACGTCGGCGTCCCGCACCCGCGCGTAGTAGCAGGTGTACTCCTTGGCCGTCGCGGCGTTGTGCTCGCCGCCGACCGAGTCGAACGCGATCGCGATGTCGAGCGCCGACCGGGTCTCGGTGCCCTTGAACAGCAGGTGCTCGAGGAAGTGGGTCGATCCGAACTGGCCGTCGCGTTCGTCGCGGGAACCGACGCCGACCCAGAACCCGATGCTCGTCGAAGCGGCACCGGGCACGGCTTCGGTCAGCACGCGGACACCCGACGGCAGCACGGTGCGGCGGACGAAGGCCCCTCCGGACGTCAGGAAGGACGTGTCCGGGGCCCCGAGCGGCAATGGCACTGGCTGGTTCATCGCAGACGAGCCTACTGATGCTCCGGAGCCCACCGCCCAGTTTCCACAGGCCCACGGACTGTCACTCGAAGAGGGGTACAGAAATTGCGGACAGACCGACTCGTCTGTCTGTCCTCCTTGTGGTACAGTCGTTCACGCCGGATCGAAAGCCCCCCTAAGTTCCGATCCGGCGGCTCGGGACATCAGTCCTCGCGGCCACGAGTCCCCCCACTCGGTCGCGGAGCCGATGAACCAAGGAGCCACGCTGTGACGGTCGATTCCCCCCAACCGGCCGTCCAGCGTCTCCCTGGTCCGAGCACGAACCTCGCGTCGCCGGACGGGTCGAGCGTCCCCCCGACTCCCCGCTCCGGCGGCGCGAAGGTCCGCATCCTCGAGACGGCCACGCGACTCTTCTACGAAGAGGGCATCCACAGCGTCGGCGTCGACCGTCTCATCTCCGAGGCGAGCGTCACGAAGGCGACGTTCTACAAGCACTACGGGTCGAAGGACAACCTGATCCTCGCCTACATCCGCACGCAGCACGAGCGGGTGCAGGAACGCCTGGAACAGCTCGTCACCGACGCCGGCTCCTCCGCCGCAGCGGTCCGCGCGTGGGTCGCGGCCCTGGCGGACGAGGTCAACGACCCCGACTTCCGCGGGTGCGCGTTCCTCAACGCCGCCGCCGAGTACCACGACCCCCGCGACCCCGTGCGCGAGGTGGTCGCCACCCACCGCGACTGGTACACCGACCGGCTCGCCACCCTGCTGCAGGAGTCCGGCCACCAGCTGCCGGGCGACGGCGCCGACGAGCTCATGCTCGCGCGCGACGGTGCGATGGCCGGCGCCTACGCCGGTGACGCCATCGCGGCGACGGCAGCGCTCGGTCGCGTCGTCGACCGCGTCCTCGCCGCCTGACGCCCGGCTGCCGTCGGGGCCCCGCTCGGCTGCGGCCCATCTGCCGCCCGCCTGCCGCGAAAGCGACAGTCTGCCGCGAACCGTTCGCGGCACACTGTCGCCCTCGCGGCACGGACCCGCCGACGTGACATCCGTCGCTTTCGCGACCACGAGCGGACGGGAGGCACGGTGCCAGCTGGCACCGTGCCTCCCGTCCGCTCTGTGGTCGCGCTCACCGCGACCAGTTGCGTCGCTCGGATCAGGCCGGTCCGGTGGCGCTCCCGGGGTTGCCGCTCGAGACGATGGAGCCGTTGACGCCATCCGGGAAGAACCCGCCCTTGTCGATCTGGTTCGGGTTCAGGAACACCACGTTCAGGACACGCTCCGCGGTGCGGCCGTAGGCGAGCGAGTTCGAGTCCGTCGGCACGAGGTTCACCGCTCCCGACCGGGTCGTCACCCCCTGGTCGTCGTCGGTCGGACCGTCGAGCGAGTCACGGGCGTCGGAGATCTTGTTCGCCGGCACCTGCAGCCCCTTGTCCGAGAGCTTCGACCGGATGATCCCGGCGTGGTAGGCCTCGACGGCGAGGATGCCCGCCGCGGCACTGAGGTACGTCTTGCTGGTGATGAGCGGCGCGGCTCCCTTGTAGGCGGTGACCCCGACGTCCTCGAAGATGTACGCCCCGAGCAGGAAGTTCTCCTCGCTGGCGAACGGGTCGAAGGTGCCGGTCGGGCCGACCACACCCGCAGCGCGCGCCGCCGCGGTGAAGCTCGACACGAGGTCGATCTTCGGACGTGAGACCGTCGCACCGCCGAGGGCGGATCGGAGGAACGCCACGTGCGCGCGCTCGTCGTTCGCGATCTCGGTGGCGATGCCGCGGATGGCCGCGGTCTTGAACGGTACCTTCTTGCCACCGATCACCGGCCCCTGCGGGTCGATGCCGGTGATCATGCTGTCGGCGAGGCCCGCGCCGAACACGGCACGCAGGTAGAACTCGGCCTCGAGGTACTCGAGGTTCAGGGCGAAGTTGAGGATGGCGGCGTCGGAGACGGCACCGTCCTCTTCCGGGGTGGCGGCGGCGCGGTCGGTGGTGAGCACCGACGAGCCGAGCGCGGCGATGCCGGCTGAGGCGCCGGCGACGCCGGCGGCTGCGAAGAACCGTCGTCGGTCGAGCGCGTTCTCGGCGCTGCGATCGATGGCGTGGTGGATGAAACGCTTGTCGAACATCGTTGTCCTCATGTCGTGCTGGCAGCACGGGACCCCACCGACGCTGCAGGGAAACGGGTCGGTCGAGCCGCGATCGGCGGGATGGTCGATCGTGCGGCGAAGATACCCCCGAACAGGGGGCGCTTCCAGCGTTCCCGGTCATTCGGCGGAGTTCGGACAGGGCGACCGAACGGGCGGCCGCACCGGGCGGCCGCGTCGGGCGGCCGCGTCGGGCGGCCGCCGAGGCTGCGGGTGTTGGCTGGGCACATGGCCAACGACCCCAACTGGAACCTCCCCGAGGTCCCCTCGTTCACCCTGACCAGCCCCGACTTCACCGACGGCGGCGAGCTGCCGACCTCGGCGCGCGGCACCGACGCGGGAGGCGAGGACCGCTCTCCCGCACTCGAGTGGTCCGGCGCTCCCGAGGGCACGAAGAGCTTCGTGCTCACCGTGTACGACCCCGACGCCCCGACCGGTTCGGGCTTCTGGCACTGGAGCCTGACCGACGTCCCGGGCTCGGCGACCTCGCTGCCCGCCGGCGCCGGCACCGACGACGCCCTGCTGCCGGCCGAGGCACTCCGCCGCCGCAACGAGTTCGGCACCGACACCTTCCTCGGCGCCGCTCCGCCCGCGGGCCACGGCGTGCACCGCTACTTCTTCACGCTGAGCGCCCTCGACGTGCCGCTGCTCGAGGCGCCGGCCGACGCGACCCCCGCGGTCGTCGGGTTCGTGCTGCGCGAGCACCTGCTCGGTCGCGCGCAGCTCGTCGGCACGCAGGAGACCCCCGCCGCGTAGGACGACCCCGCAACGACGAACGGCCGCCGCCCCGGAAGGGACGACGGCCGTTCGGGCGCCAGGGGTAGATCAGACGGTGGCGTCCGTCGACTCCTCGCGGGCACCGCTGGAGTCGGTGTCCGACTCCTCGGCGACGACCGGCGCGAGCGACAGCTTGCCGCGGTCGTCCACCTTGGTGACCTCGACCAGGACCTTCTGGCCGACGCCCAGAACGTCCTCGACGTTCTCCACACGCTTGCCACCGGCGAGCTTGCGCACCTCGGAGACGTGGAGCAGGCCGTCACGGCCCGGGAGCAGCGACACGAAGGCGCCGAACGTGGCGATCTTCACGACGGTGCCGAGGAACTGGTCCCCGATCTCCGGGTTGGTCGGGTTCGCGATCGCGTTGACCGACGCACGAGCGGCCTCGGCCGACGGTCCGTCGACGGCACCGATGTAGACGGTGCCGTTGTCCTCGATCGAGATGTCGGCACCGGTCTCGTCCTGGATGCCGTTGATCGTCTTGCCCTTCGGGCCGATCAGCTCGCCGATCTTGTCGACGGGGATCTGCACCGAGATGACGCGAGGAGCGGTGTCCGCCATCTCGTCGGGGGCGTCGATCGCCTCGTTCAGCACACCGAGGATGGCCGAGCGGGCCTCCTTGGCCTGCTTCAGCGCTGCGTCGAGCACCGTCGACGGGATGCCGTCGAGCTTGGTGTCGAGCTGGATCGCGGTGACGAACTCCGAGGTACCGGCGACCTTGAAGTCCATGTCGCCGAGGGCGTCCTCCGCACCGAGGATGTCGGTCAGCGCCGCGTAGCGGGTCTGACCGTCGACGGTGTCGGAAACCAGGCCCATCGCGATGCCGGCGACCGGGGCCTTGAGGGGCACACCGGCGTTGAGCAGCGAGAGGGTCGAGGCGCAGACGGAACCCATCGAGGTCGAGCCGTTGGAGCTGAGCGCCTCGGAGACCTGACGGATGGCGTACGGGAACTCTTCACGCGTCGGCAGCACCGGCACGAGGGCGCGCTCGGCGAGGAAGCCGTGCCCGATCTCGCGACGCTTCGGCGAACCCACACGGCCGGTCTCACCGGTCGAGTAGGGCGGGAAGTTGTAGTGGTGCAGGTAGCGCTTCTTCGTGACGGGCGACAGCGAGTCGATCTGCTGCTCCATCTTGAGCATGTTCAGCGTGGTGACGCCGAGGATCTGCGTCTCGCCGCGCTGGAAGATCGCCGAACCGTGGACGCGCGGGATCACGGCGACCTCGGCGTCGAGCGGACGGATGTCGGCCAGGCCTCGGCCGTCCATGCGGACCTGCTCGGTCAGGATGCGGCCGCGGACGACCTTCTTCGTGACCGACTTGTACGCGGCGCTGACCTGCGAGTTGGCGACGTCGGGCAGTTCGCCCGCCGACACCTTCGACGCGATGGCCTCCTTGACGCGCGACTTGAGTGCGTCGTCGGCGTCCTGGCGCTCGGTCTTGGCGGCGATCTTGTAGACGTCACCGAGCTCGGAGAGCGCGATGGCCTCGACGGCCGAGTAGACCTCGGGCGCGTACGGCGGGAAGACCGGGTAGTCCTGGATCTCCTTGGCGGACTGCGCGGCGAGCTTCGCCTGGGCGTCGACGAGGGACTTGAGGAACGGCTTGGCCGCCTCGAGACCCTGCGCGACGACGGCCTCGTCGGGCTTGGTGGCGCCGCCCTGGATGAGGTCCCAGGCGTGCTCGGTCGCCTCAGCCTCGACCATCATGATGGCGACGTCCTCGTTGCCCGCCTCGTCGGTGACGACACGGCCGGCGACGGTGAGGTCGAACACGGCCTCGGCGAGCTGCGATGCCTTCGGGAACGCGACCCACTGTTCGCCGATCAGCGCGAGGCGCACACCGGCGATCGGGCCGGAGAACGGCAGACCGGAGATCTGCGTCGACGCGGACGCGGCGTTGATGGCCAGCGCGTCGTAGAACTCGTCCGGAGCGATGCTCAGGACGGTGATGACGATCTGGACCTCGTTGCGCAGGCCGTCGACGAACGACGGGCGCAGCGGCCGGTCGATGAGTCGGCAGACCAGGATGGCCTCGGTCGACGGGCGGCCTTCGCGGCGGAAGAACGAACCGGGGATCTTGCCGGCGGCGTAGGAGCGCTCCTCGACGTCGACGGTCAGCGGGAAGAAGTCGAATCCTTCACGCGGGTGCTTGCCGGCGCTGGTGGCCGAGAGGAGCATCGTTTCCTCGTCGAGGTACGCGGCGACCGCGCCCTGCGCCTGCTGTGCGAGCCGACCGGTCTCGAACCGGACGGTGCGCTTGCCGTACTTGCCGTTGTCGATGACGGCTTCGGCGAACTTGATCTCGGGACCCTCCAAAAGGGTGCCTCCTTGATGTGTGTTCGGCAGGCCGTGGCGACGGCACTCGATGGTGCGTGCGCGCCGATCGTTCCGGACGCATGTCTGGCCAGCAGTAGAAGCACTCGGGAAACCGTTCCGGCCCGCGAGCCACCACCGATGACCAGCTCCGTGCCCGGCCTGCGCAGTGTTGTGTCGAACATCCGGGGAAACGGTCCTCGGACACGATGGACTTTACCAGTCCACAGGGAATCGGCGGCGCGGCTCGCTGACGGCCGGGCGAGCCTCGGTAACCTGCTGCCATGCGTCTCACCCCCTCGCGGGGCGTGCTCGTCGCGGCCGCCGTGGTCGTCGGCGCGCTCGTCGCCCCGGTCCTCACCGCTGTCCCGGCGTCCGCGACGGAGTACCCGACCTGGCAGGACGTGCAGCAGGCCAAGGGGAACGAGACCGCCAAGCGCGCCGAGGTCACCAAGGTGCAGGCCGCGCTGCAGTCGGCGCAGGACGAGGCGGCGGCGAAGTCGCAGGCCGCGCTGACGGCCTCGTCGAAGGCGGACGCGGCCGAGGCGGAGCTGGCGGAGGCCACCCAGGCCGCCACGAGCCTCCAGGCCCAGGCGCAGCACGCGACGGAGACGGCGGACCGGGCCCAGCAGCGTGCCGGCCAACTGGCGGCGAACCTGTACCGCGACGGCAGCACGAACCAGATGACCACCCGGATCGCGACCGCGGGGAACCCCGACCAGTTGCTCTACCAACTGGGCGCCCTCGACCAGCTGTCGTCCACGTGGTCCGGCGTGATGGACGAGGCGTCCGTCGCGGCCGGCACGGCATCGTCACTGCACGAACAGGCCGAACGCGCCGAGACCGAACGCGCGACGCGTGCGCAGGCGGCCGAGGAACGGTCCGCGGCGGCGAAGTCCGCCGAGGCCGTGGCGAACGCCGCGGTCGAGTCGACCGAGCAGCACAGCGACGAGCTGTACGCGCAGCTCGCGTCGCTCCGGGACACCACCGCCAAGCAGGCCGCCGGGTACGAGCTCGGGCAGAAGGTCGCGGCGCAGAAGGCCGAACAGCAGCGCAAGCGTGCGGCGGCCGCCGCGGCACAGGCGGCGGCAGCAGCCTCGGCGAGCGCCGACACCGGTAGCGGCGGGAGCACCAGCGCCGGTGGCGGCGGGGGCACGAGCTACCCGAGCACCGGCGGTGTCGTGGTGGACCCCGCGGCCGCACAGGCGTACGCGCGGAGCGCCCTGAGCTCGTACGGATGGGGCGACGACCAGTTCTCCTGCCTGGTGTCGCTGTGGACGCAGGAGTCCGGCTGGCGGGCGAACGCGCTGAACGCCTCGAGCGGCGCCTACGGCATCCCGCAGTCCCTGCCCGCTGACAAGATGTCGGCGGCCGGGGCGGACTGGCGGACGAACGCGAACACGCAGATCAACTGGGGACTCGCCTACATCAAGAGCGCGTACGGGTCGCCGTGCGGTGCGTGGGGCCACGAGATGAGCGTCAACCCGCACTGGTACTGAGCACGACCGCTCACTGTTCCACCAGCCGCAACGCCTGCAGCGGGCACATCGCCACCGCGTCCGCAGCGGCGGCGCGTTCGTCCGGCCGCACCGGCACGTCGCGGGTGCCGCCGCCGTCCCGCGCGATCGGGTAGCCCCACTCGTCGCGCGCCAGCCGCTCGGCGAAGAGTTCGGTGCACAGGCCGCGTCCCCGGCAGCGGGTCCAGTCGATGTGCAGGGCGACGGGGCCTGCGGCGGCGGTCATCGGAGTCCACCGACCGAGCCGGACCCCGCCGAGCCGGACCCGGCCGCACCGGGCCCGACCAGGCACGCGCCCCGCAGGTGCGCCTGGACGTCGTCGTGGAACACGTCGAGGGCGCTCCGCACCATCCGCGCGACGCCGTCCGGGTGGTGGCAGGCCCCGCGTCCGTCGACCAGGGCAGCGATCCGCCGGACCTCGCCGGCCAGGTCGCCCGCCCGACGCCCGGAGGCCAGGTCGGCGACCACGTCGGCGATCCGCGGCAACCCGTTCACGCACGGCCCGCAGCGGCCGGCGGACGCCCCGGCGAGCGCAGCGGCGAGGCCTGCGGTGACCCCGACCGGACAGGTCCGGTCGTCGAGCACGGCCAGCACGCCCGACCCGGGCGCCGCACCCCACGGTGCGAGCCCGTCGACGTCGAGGGGCGCGTCGAGCGCTGCGGCCGGCACCCAGGTGCCGCCCCACCCGCCGACCAGGACGGCTCGCGTCCGTCGCGGGTCGGCCGCCGGCAGTCGGGAGGCCCCCAGCAGCTGCCCGAGCGGCGCACCCCCGGCGGTCTCCAGCACCACGGCACCACCCGGGTCGGTCACGTCGCTGACCGTCACGAGACGGGTGCCGGGAGCACTCGCGCTGCCGACGCTCCGCGCCCACGCCGCCCCGTACCGTGCGACGAGTGCCGCCTGGGCCAGGGTCTCGACGTTCGACACGAGGGTCGGGCGACCGGTCGGTCCCCGGTCGGCGAGCCGCACGACGCGGTCCTCCGGAAGGCCGCGTCCTCCGGCGACGGCCGAGGAGAGTGCCGTGGCCTGCCCGGCGACGAAGCTGGTGTGGGGCAGGGCCCGGACCTCGATGGCGACCGGGTCGGTGCCGGTGCCGCGCCGGCCGTCGGTGCGTTCGGCGAGTGCCTGCCGGACCCGGTCGGCGAGCCGCGCGCTCGTGGCGACCACGGCCTCGGTCGCACCGATCGCGAGCGCCGCGACGACGATGCCGTCGAGCACCAGGTGCGGCGCGCGTTCGAGCAGGACGGCGTCCTTGCGGCTGGCGGGCTCCCCCTCGGCGCCGTTGGCGATGACGATCGGGGCACCGCGGCTCCCGCGCCGGGTCCGGCCCGCCACGGCGTCGAGCTTGCGGGCGAGCGGGAACCCGGCTCCGCCGCGGCCGTCGACCCCGGCGAGACCGATCTCGTCGATGATCCCGGGTCCCACGTGCGGCAGCGGCCCGTGCGTGCGGTGGTGGGCGTCGAGTCCAGGGCCGGGGGCGGCGAGGAGTCGCTGCGTGCCGGTCGGTCGTGGCACGGTGAGCGGGTGGGTCAGGGTCATCGGAGGGCCTCCTTCGGGGTCGGACGGAACGCGGTGACGCCGGCCGTGCAGCGCCAGACCACGGCGCCGAGGACGGCGGCGGCGCAGACCCCGGCGACCACCAGGAACCAGGCGGACGTGCCGTCGGTCCCGGTGCCGATCGCGTGCGCCATCGCGATCGGCCACATGGCGTAGGCGGCCCAGTGCACGGCGCGGAACACCCGCGGACCGATCACCCGGCGGAGCATCCCCGTGACGACGAGCACCACGAGCAGGTCGACCGCCAGGGTGCCGAGCCCGAGCCAGAACCAGCGGTACGCGCCGACGAACGGCACGACGGCGTCCAACAGGCGCAGTTCGGCCTCGGTGTCGAGCAGCAGCGTCACCACGTGCACGGCCACGAACACGGTGGACGCGAGGGCGACGTCCCGGTGCACGAGCTGCACGCCGAACCGCGGCAGGCCGGGGAGCGGTCGGCCGCCGCGGCTCACGATGCCGAGCAGGACCGTCAGGGTCAGGAGCACGACGGCGGCGACGCCCGTGCCGCGGCCGACCACCCAGAGCGCAGTGTCCATCAGGCGGCGTCCGCCCCGTCCAAGGTGTCAGTGACGGCACCGTCGGCAGCCTGGTCCTCCGGCCAGCCGCCGAGCCGCAGCACCGAGCCGTCGGCCGCGACGAGCCGGGCCGCACGGCCGCTCTGCCGGAGCCACTCCACGGCGCCGTGCCCCCGGACGACGGCGGCGGTGGTCATCGTGTTGGCGGTGGTGCACGAGGGGGCGACGACCGTCACCGACCGCCAGACCGGGTCGGCGGGCAGGCCCCACCGGGGATCGAGGATGTGGTGCCGCGCGGTCCCGTCCTGCTCCCAGCGGCGCTTCTGCGTGCTCGAGGTCGCGACGGACCACCCGGAGGCGATGCGGACGTGGTCGACGGGGTCGTCCGCCACGTCCTGCACGCGCACCTGCCAGCCGCCGGAGGGGTCCGGGCCGGCCGTGGCGACGTCCCCGCCGAGCGAGACGAGGGCACCGACGCCGAGCCGCGCGGTGATGCTCGCGGCCGCCATGTCCGCGGCGGCGGCCTTCGCCGTGGCACCGAGGTCGAGCGTGACGCCCTCGGGGACCCGCAGGAACGTGCCGGACAGCAGGATCCGCTGCCACGCCGGGCGGTCGTCGAGCGATCGGGCCACGGCGTCGGGTGACGGGACCGGTGGCGCGTCGGCGAACGCGGCGTCGTACCCGAGGGACACCATCCGTCGGCCGAGCGTCGGGTCGACGTCCCCGTCCGACAGCCGTGCGGCGTCGACGGCCTGGTGCACGAGCGTCGCCAGCAACGGCGAGACCTCGGTGCCGCGCACCAGGTCGTCGGCGCGGGACAGGAGCTCGGAATCGTCGCGGAACCGGCTGCACGCGGCGTCGACGGCGGCCGTGACCTCGCGGACGCAGGACTCGGCGGCAGCGAGGTGGCGGCGGTCGCGGTGGTCGAGGACGACCCGGGCGGTGGTGGTCCAGAGGTCCCACTCGGCGGCGGCGCGCACGGTCACGATCCCGTCGTCGTCGTGTCGGACGACCCACCGGTGGTGCCCTGCGAGACGCCGGTGTCGCTGCTGCTCGTGCCGCTGTCGGTCGACGTGTCGTTCGACGAGTCGTTCGACGTGTCGTTCGACGACGAGGAGGACGAGGACCCGGAGTCGGTGGTGGCGTCGCTCGACGTCCCGGTACCCGAACCGGAGTCCGTCGTGGTGCTCGTGCTCGTGGACGTGTCGGTCGTCGGCGTGCTGGCCTGCTCGTGCCCGAACCACAGCCCCGCACCCGTGACCGTCGCGACCGCGAGTCCGCCCAGGCTCGCGAGCGCACTCGTGATCCGTGCGGATCGCTTGCCGTTGCCTCTGGTGTCCATCGGTCCTCCTCGTCGTCATGACGAGGTTCCCGAGCGCACCGATGAGCGAGCCGCCAGCCGGCCGCACTCCGACCCCACGAACCCTGTGGTCCGCCTAAGAGCGGGCCGCGGGGTCAGCGGTCCGGGTCAGTGCCCGAGGCCACCGAGCAGGCTCGCGAAGTCCGCGGTCGCGGGGAGCGCGTCGGCTTCCTGCGGGGCCCGCCGGGAGGCCCGGATCGCCCAGGCCAGGTCCGCTCCGGCCCGGCGGATGCGTCCGTCCAGGGCCGCGGCGTCGCCGTCGCTCCCCCAGTCGTCGGTCGCGGCGAACACGCCGGTCGGCACCACCGCTGCACGGAGGTACGCGAAGACCGGACGCAGGGCGTGGTCGATGGCGAGCGAGTGCCGCGAGGTCCCGCCCGTGGCGCCGAGCAGGACGGGCAGGTCGGCGAGCGCGTCCTTGTCGAGGACGTCGAGGAACGACTTCGCGAGGCCGCTGACGCCGGCCGTGAAGATCGGCGTGACGAACACGACGGCGTCGGCCTCGACCACTGCAGCCATGGCGGCGGACAGCGCGGGCGCCGCGAAGCCGGTGAGCATCGCGTCGGTGATCTCGTGCGCGAGCGGACGGAGCTCGACGTGCAGGACGTGCGCGGGCGTGCCCTCGGCGACGAGCGCGGCGACGGCGGCCTCGCCCAGGCGGTCGGCGAGCAGGCGGGTGGAGCTGGGCTCGGAGAGTCCGGCGGAGACGACGGCGATGGTGGTCATGGTGGTTCCCGACTTTCGATGCGTTTGCATGAACATCGTACCGAACCGTGCGCCGCGCGCAACCATTCCCGGGAACGGAGAACGCCCCGGTCCTCGCGAGGAGGACCGGGGCGTTCAGTCAAGCCGTGAGGCGTCGACTAGCGGCGCAGGCCGAGGCGCTCGATGAGCGCACGGTAGCGGGCGATGTCGACGTCGGAGAGGTAACCGAGGAGACGGCGACGCTGACCGACCATGAGCAGCAGACCACGACGCGAGTGGTGGTCGTGCTTGTGCTCCTTGAGGTGCTCGTTCAGGTCGTTGATACGACGCGTCAGAACGGCGACCTGGACCTCGGGGGAACCGGTGTCGCCCGGGTGGGTCGCGTACTCTTCGATGATCTCCTGCTTGACCTTCGCGTCAAGTGCCATGCGTAGATCCCCTTTCAGTCCGTTGCGCGGTGCCCGTGCCTGATGCACGAGCGCTCTTTGTCCGCGGCCGTTCGACGGCAACCGCGCAAGACTACCAGAGTCCTAGGCGGTCCTGGCGCGCAGGCGACGACGACGGGGCGCCGGCAGCAGACTGCGGACGAGTCCGACGAGCGTCGCGCCGAGCAGTCCACCGAGGCCGTTCGACAGCACGTCGCGGGGGTCGGCGACGCGGTAGGGCAGGTAGGTGGCCTGCGCGAACTCGATGCCGGTCGACAGGGCGACCGCGACCAGGGCCCCGAGGATCCACCAGCGCCGCGGCAGCCAGAGTGCGGCGAGCATGCCGACCGGCACGAACATCGCGATGTTGGCCAGGAACTCGGTGCGCTCGTACGTGAACCAGGTGCCGTGCGGCAGCTGCTGCACCCAGGCGATCGCGTGCAGCACGAACGAGTTCTGCGCCGAGGTGAAGACCTGCGGGGTCAGCGTCATCCGCCAGATCACCCAGGCGTACGCCGCGGTCACGGCGAGGAGGAGGAGTCGACGGAACATCCCGGTATTCTGCAACACCGTCCTGCGGGGTCGCTGGAGCGCTCCTGGCAGAAGCCGTCGGCCGACCTGAACGAACACCCCGGTGTCCTGGTCAGGACTCCCCCGCACCTGTCAGCATGGGTGCGAACAGGGAGGACCGCCGGATGCCGGAGCACCAGGGGAAGCGTGCGTCCGCGCGACGTCAGTGGCTGTGGATCGCGGCCGCGGTCGTCGGTGTCGCGGCGGTCGTGACGACGCTCGTGGTCGTCGTGCCGCACGGCGGCGGCCCGGATGCCGACCCGCCGAGGAGCGGACGGGACGTCGTGACGCGGAAGACCGTGGAGCAGACGTTCCCCGGCGGCCTCGCGCACCAGCCGTCGGACGTGAACCAGCCGGGCATCCGCGAGCGCCAGGCCCGCGCCGCCGGACACGACGACACCGCGGCGCAGATCGCCCGCATCGCCGACCAGCCGATCGCGACCTGGCTCACGAACACCTCGCGGTCCGAGACGCGCACGACGATCCGCACCGTCGTCCGGAACGCCGAGCAGCAGCAGGCCACCCCGGTGTTCGTGCTGTACACCGTGCCGGACCGCGACTGCGGCAGCTACTCGAAGGGCGGCACCACCGACGACGCGTACCTGCCGTGGGTCCGGTCCGCCGTCCGCGCGATGGCCGGTTCGAAGGCCGTCGTGCTCGTCGAACCGGACGCGATCGCACAGATCCAGAACTGCGAGCGCCTCCGCGACTCCCGACTCCCCCTGCTCCGCAAGGCCGTGGACGCGCTGACCGGGCACGGACTGACGGTGTACCTCGACGGCGGCAACGAGAACCGCGTGCCGACCGCGACGATGGCCGACTGGCTGCGTCAGGCGGGTGTGGACGAGGTGCAGGGCTTCTTCACGAACGTCTCGAACTTCTACCGCGTCGACCAGGAACGCGCCTACGCCGACGAACTCGCCGACGCGATCGGTGGTGATCCGCACTTCGTCATCGACGTCTCCCGGAACGGTCAGGGCTGGCGGGGGACGTGGTGCAACCCCGAGGGTGCGGGTCTCGGCCAGGCACCGCACGTCACCGGCGGATCGAGCCGGCTAGACGCCCTGCTCTGGGTCAAGACCCCTGGGCTCAGCGACGGCACGTGCAACGGTGGACCGGCCGCCGGGCAGTGGTGGGAGTCCTACGCGCTCGGCCTGGTCGAGAACCGCAAGCGCGACTGAGCCGGTGCCGGGGTGTCGGTGCCCGGTGGTTGCATGAGCGCATGACCCCGACCGACAGCCGGCGCTCCGTCGTCCCGCCCTACCTGCTCCACGCCGTGGCCCAGGCGGCCGAGTTCCCCCGGGCGGCGTCTGCCGCGCGCACCGCACTGGCGTCGCTCGAGCTCGTGCAGAGCCCGAAGCACCAGCACCTGGTCGCCCCGCGCCGTGTCAGCGGCACGGTCGACCGGTCGCCCCAGCGCACGATCGCCGACGCCCGCGGCACGACGACCCTGCCCGGCACGGTGGTCCGGAGCGAGGGCGCCCCCGACACCGGCGACGCGGCCGTCGACGAGGCGTACGCGGGCCTCGGTGCGACCCACGCCTTCTGGCTCGACGTCTTCGGCCGGGTGTCGATCGACGGTGCCGGACTCCCCCTCGACGCCACGGTCCACTTCGGGCAGGACTACGACAACGCCTACTGGGACGGCAGCCGGATGGTGTTCGGCGACGGCGACGACGAGGTCTTCCGGCGCTTCACCATCGCGCTCGACGTCATCGGGCACGAACTGGCGCACGGCGTCACGCAGTACACCGCCGACCTGACCTACCAGGGGCAGTCCGGGGCGCTCAACGAGTCGATCAGCGACGTGTTCGGCTCCCTCGTCGCCCAGTACGCGGCCGGGCAGACCGCCGAGCAGGCGAGCTGGCTCATCGGCCAGGGGCTCTTCACCGATGCCGTGCACGGCGATGCCCTGCGCTCGATGCGGGCCCCGGGTACCGCCTACGACGACCCGGTGCTCGGCAAGGACCCGCAGCCCGCGACGATGGCCGACTTCGTCGTGACGACCGACGACGCCGGTGGGGTGCACACGAACTCCGGCATCCCGAACCACGCGTTCTTCCTGGCGGCGACCGCGATCGGCGGGTACGCTTGGCAGGGCGCCGGTGCCGTGTGGTGGGACGCCCTGACCTCGGACGCCGTCACCGCCTCGATCGACTTCGCCGGGTTCGCCGCCGTGACGATCGACGCAGCTGGGTCCCGGTTCGGCGCCGGTTCCGCGGAGCACACCGCGGTGCAGGATGCCTGGCGGACGGTCGGCGTCCTCGACTGAGACGATCGAGCGCCACGCACCGGCGTAGGGTCGGGAGCATGCGCATCGAGGTCCGTCGTTCCGGGGGCTTCGCCGGTACCACGCGGCACTGGCGGGTCGACACCGACACGAGCGCCGACCCCGCGGCGTGGTCCGATGTCGTCGACGCGCTCCCCCGGACCCCCGCGACGGCGACGGCCGGGCCGCCGGTCCCCGACGACTTCACGTGGACGATCACCGTCGAGCGCACGACCGTGACGATCCCGGGCCGCCGTCTCGACGGCGCGTGGGCCGACCTCGTCGCGCGCGTCCGCTCTGCAGGCGACCCGTCCTGAGACGGCAGGCCCGTGCCGGAGCCGCCACGGGCCTCCCGTCCGCCCCGCGCCGGCCGGACCGCCGCGGATCGTGAGCAGGAATGGTCGCCTCCGCGCGGCGAACTCGACCATTTCTGCTCACGAAGTGGCCGCGCGCGATGCGCGGAGCGTCCCCTCAGTCGACGTCGATGACCGTCAGGCGCCGCGTCGGACGCGTCATCGCGACGTAGACCGCGGCCGCCGGGCGCGCAGCGTCGCCACCGACACGGTCGGGGTCGACGAGCAGCACGCCGTCGAACTCGAGGCCCTTGGCGTCCGCCCCGGTCAACACCGTGAGCGACCCGGCGTGCGGCGAGGCGAGCCCGCGCACGTCGGCCTCGGTGCGCGTGAGCCGCTGGCGGACGGCGTCGACCTCGGACTCCGGGACGATCACGCCGATGGTGCCGGCACCGATCCGCGACCGTTCGGCGTCGGCGACCGACACGACCGTGTCGAGCAGGTCGGCGCGGGCGACGCGGACGCGCTCGACGGGGTCGCCGTCGCGCACGGCCTCGTTGCGGGTGACGGTCAGGCCGGCACCGTCGGCGAAGACGCCGGCGGCCTCGACGATCGACCGCGGGGTGCGGTAGTTCACGGTGAGCTGCTCGATGCGGTGGTCGAGCGGCACGAGCGGTGCCCGGCCACGGCGTCGGCGGGCGAGCGCGCCGAGCACGTCGTCCCAGGTGCGCGCGGCCCCGGGCGAGGAGCCCTGCGCCATGTCGCCGACGATCGTGAAGGAGCGCAGCGGGTTGCGGCGTGCGAGCACGCGCCACTGCATCGGCGAGAGCTCCTGCGCCTCGTCGACCACGATGTGCCCGTAGGTCCACTCGCGGTCGTCGGCGGCGCGCTCCGCGGTCGAGCGGGGGTCGCCGCCCTCGGCGAACGAGCCGGCGACCTGTTCGGCGGTGACGATGCCCTCGACGCCCATGTTCTCGATCGCCTGCCGCGCGTTCTCGATGTCACGGTTCCGGCTGGCCTTCGCCGCGCGCTTGGCGGCGCCGCCGGTCGGGTCGAACGGGCCGAGCAGTTCGGCGGCCTCGTCGAGCAGGGGGACGTCCTCGACCGTCCAAGCAGCACCGCGTGCGCGCTGCAGCAGGGCACGGCGTTCCGGGGTCCAGTCCGGGGTCAGCGAGGCGAGCCACTTCGGACGGGCGTACAGGTCCTCGAGGAACTTCTCCGGGGGCAGCGGCAGCCACGCGGTGTTGAGCAGCACCCGGGCGTCGTAGGAGCTCCGGATGTCCTCGCGCAGGACCTTCTCGTCGGCCTCGTCCACCGTCGTGCCGCGCTCGCGCAGCTGTTCGGCGAGCAGCCGGGTCATCGCGTCGAGCGCGAGCTTGTTGAACGTCACGCGCGCGGCGTTGTGGGGCTTGCCGCGGTCCTGGGCGCGCTTCATCGCGTCGGCCACGAGCTGCGGCGTCACGACGAGCCGCTCGCCCTCGACGTCGAGCGTCACCGACTCGGTCGGCACCACCTGGCGGGACCGCACGGCGCGGCGCAGGAGTGCGGCCGTCTGCGCGGAGCCCTTCACGGCGGCGACGTCGCGGGCGTCGTGCGTCGTCGCGTGCACCCCCGGGTAGAGGGAACCGAGCGAGGCCATCACGACACCGGTCTCACCGAGCGACGGCAGGACCTGTTCGATGTACGTCAGGAACGCCGGCGACGGGCCGACCATCAGGACGCCGGAGCCCCGCAGCCGCTCGCGGTACGAGTACAGCAGGTACGCGGCACGGTGCAGCGCCACGGCGGTCTTGCCGGTGCCGGGGCCGCCCTGCACGATGAGCACGCCCTCGAGCGGGGAGCGGATGATGCGGTCCTGCTCGCCCTGGATGGTGGCGACGATGTCGGTCATCCGGCCGGTGCGTTCGGCGGTCACCGCGGCCAGCAGCGCCCCCTCGCCCTGCAGGTGGGTGCGCTCGTCGTCGTAGAGAGAGGCGTCGAACACCTCGTCCTCGACACCGACGACCCGGCGGCCCTCGAGCGACAGGTGGCGACGCGAGCGCATGCCCATCGGGTGCGCCGCGGTGGCCTGGTAGAAGGCGCTGGCACCGGGCACACGCCAGTCGAGCAGCAGTGGGCGGTGGTCGGCGTCACGCAGGCCCACGCGGCCGATGTAGCGGAAGGCGTCCTCGGAGCTGTCGGGCTCGGAGACCTCGAGCCGGCCGAAGACCAGACGGTCCCCCACGCGCTCCAGGGTCGCCACGGTGTCTTCGTAGAGTCGCGCGTACGCATCGCGCTCGCTGCGGCTCTGGTGGTTCCCGCCGACCGCCTGACGACGGGTCTCGGCGAGACGCTGCTCGGCCTCGGCGGTCAGCTCGTCGAGACGGCGGAAGAGGCCGTCCACGTAGCCGCGCTCGCGGTCGATCTCGGTCGGTTCGGACACACGCAACCCTTCGGGAAGAGGGGAATCCAGTGTACTGCCCGCTGGAGGCCCGCAGTTCCCGAAGGGTCGTGCCGATCAGGACCGGCTGGTCACATCTCTTCGTGCGTGTCCGGGTCCGCGTCCCACAGCCGGCCGCGCTCGAGGCCGGAGATGGCCTGCACCTCGGCGTCGGTCAGCTCGAAGCCGAACACGTCGAGGTTCTCGCGCTGCCGGGTGGCGTCGGCCGACTTCGGCACCGGCACGGCACCGAGCTGGACGTGCCACCGCAGCACGACCTGGCCGGGGGTCACGCCGTGGGCCGCTGCGGCGTCGGTGATCGGCTGCTCGGTGAGGAGCTCCGACCGCACGGCGAGCGGGCTCCAACTCTCGGTCACGATGCCGAGCTCCTGGTGCACCTTCCGCAGTTCTGCCTGCGGGAAGTACGGGTGCAGCTCGACCTGGTTCACGGCCGGGGCGACACCGGTCGCGTCGATGATGCGGCGCAGGTGCTCCGGAGTGAAGTTCGAGACACCGATCGAGCGGACCTTGCCGCTGTCGCGCAGGTCGACGAACGCCTTCCAGGTGTCGACGAACTTGTCCACCGACGGGTTCGGCCAGTGGATCAGGTACAGGTCGACGTGGTCGAGCCCGAGGTTGCCCAGGGTCTCGTCGATCGAGCGGTGCGCCTCGTCGTAGCCGTGGTGGCGGCCGGGGAGCTTCGACGTGACGACGAGGTCCTCGCGTGCCACCTCGGACTCGCGGACGGCACGGCCGACGGCGTCCTCGTTGCCGTAGTTCAGTGCGGTGTCGAGCAGCCGGTAGCCGCTGGCGATCGCGGTGCCGACCGCGGCCGCACCCTCGTCGCCGTTCAGGCCGTAGGTGCCGAGGCCGAGCTCCGGGAACCGGTGGCCGTCGTTCAGCTCGATGGTCGGGGCACCGACCTGCATCAGCGCACCCCGAGCAGGTCGATCACGAAGATCAGGGTCTTGCCGGACAGGAAGTGGCCGCCACCGGCGGGACCGTAGGCGAGCTCCGGCGGGACGACGAGCTTGCGGCGACCGCCGACCTTCATGCCGGGGATGCCCTCCTGCCAGCCGCGCACGAGCGCTGCGAGCGGGAAGTCGATGGGCTCACCGCGGTTCCACGAGCTGTCGAACTCCTCGCCGGTCTCGTACTCGACGCCGGCGTAGTGCACCTTGACGGTCGAGCCGGCGGACGCTTCCTCGCCGGAGCCCTCGACGATGTCGGTGATGACGAGATCGGTGGGGGCCGGGCCCTCGGGCGCGTCGAACTCGGGCTTGCTGTTGAGGTCAGTCATGCGATCCAGTCAACCAGAGCGCGGCAACGGCAGACGCAACGGCCACCCAGGCCGCAGAATGGTTCCACCGTGACACGACCCACTCCCGCACCGCCGCGCCGCCGCCTGCTCGCCGACCTCACCCCGCTCCGCCGATCCCCCGCCTTCGCCCGGCTCTGGGCGGGCACCGCGATCGCCGGCATCGGCACGCAGATGACCACGGTGGCGGTCGGGCTCGAGGTGTACGAGATCACGCACTCCACCTTCGCCGTGGCGCTCGTGGGGGTCATCGCCCTGCTGCCGATGGTGGTCGCCGGCCTGTACGGCGGCATGCTCGCCGACGCCTTCGACCGGCGCACCGTCGCACTCGTGTCGTCGATCATCGCCTGGGTCGCGGTCGCCCTCATCGCCACCCACTCGTGGCTCGGGCTGCACAGCGTCCCACTGCTCTACGTCCTGGCGACCGTGAACGCCGTCGCCGCGACCGTGAGCAATGCCTCGCGTTCGGCGATCGTCCCGCGACTCGTCGGCACCGACCTGCTGCCCGCGGCGAGCGCCCTGGGCGGGATCGCCTCGGGGTTCCAGGTCACCGTCGGACCGGCCGTCGCCGGCGTCCTGATCGCGAGCGTCGGGTTCGCGCCGACCTACACGATCGACGTCGTCCTGTTCACCTTCGCGTTCCTCGGAGTGTTCACGCTGCCGCGGATGGCGGCCGACCACGGTGCCCTCCGCCCGGGCCTGAGCTCCCTGGTCGAGGGCGCGCGGTTCCTGCGGAGGTCGCGCAACATCACCATGACGTTCGTGCTCGACATCGTCGCGATGACGTTCGGCCAGCCCCGCGTCCTGTTCCCCGCGATCGGGGCGCTCGTGATCGGCGGCGGATCGATCACCGTCGGCACCCTCACGGCCGCCTACGCGATCGGCGCACTGCTGTCGAGCGTCTTCTCCGGGCCGCTCGGGCACGTGCGCCGCCAGGGCGAGGCGGTCGGCTGGGCCATCACCGCGTACGGCGGCGCGATCGCGGCGTTCGGCGTCGTCATCGCGCTCGCGCACGTGCTCGGCGGACGCTCGGGCGAGTCGTTCTCCGTCGGGATCCTGCCCGCGCTCGGGTTGGCGGCGCTGTTCCTGGCGGCGGCCGGCGGTGCGGACAACGTCAGCTCGGTGTTCCGGAACACGATCCTGCAGGCGGCGTCGCCGGACGGCATGCGCGGCCGGCTGCAGGGCATCTTCATCGTCGTGGTCACCGGCGGTCCGCGGCTCGGTGACCTGTACGCCGGCCTGGTCGTCGCGGCCGGCATCGCGTACCCGCCGATCATCGGCGGCGTGCTCATCGTGGCGCTCGTCGCGCTGCTCCTCCGCCTCGTCCCTTCCTTCCGCCGCTACGACGCCCTGCACCCCCACGCCAACTGACGGGCGAGCGGCCGCAGGCCCTCCCGCGAAAGCGACAGATCTCCGCGAACCTTCCGCGGGCGTCTGTCGCTCTCGCGAGACGGACGGCAGACCGTGGCGGGATCGTGTCGCTCTGACGGGGTCGACGCGACCACGGGCGGACGGGAGGCGCGGGGCGGGCCCGCCACGGGCCTCCCGTCCGCACCGCGGCGCGACCACGGCACGGCGTGACGTCACGTGTCGGGTACCGTACAACGCATGCCGGACAGCGCATCGCGCGATCTCCAGCGGACGGGAGTCCGCGCCGTCGTCCGGCGCACCTACCACTCGGTCATCCGGCACCGCGTCGTCGACGCGGCAGCGTCGCTGACGTTCTTCGCGCTGCTGACCGTGTTCCCCACCGCGCTGACCGTGGTCTCCGCACTGTCGATCGTCGACCGCAAGGGCGACAGCCTGGCCGACATCATCGGTGTGCTCGGGTTCATCCTGCGCCCGGAGACGGCGCAGCACCTCGAGACCCCGCTGCGCCAGCTGCTGACCCTCGACAACCCGTGGCTCGGCTTCGCGACCGGCGTCGTGCTGACGCTGTGGTCGCTGTCCGGGTACGCGACGGCGTTCGGGCGGGCGATGAACACCTCGTACGAGGTCGAGGAGGGTCGGCGGATCTGGAAGTTCCGCAGCATGATGCTCCTCGTGACCCTGCTCGTGATGGCGGGCGGGGCGATCGCGATCGTGATCCTGCTCGGCACCCCGACGATCTCGGCGGCGATCGTCGCGTCGTTCGGCTGGGCGCCGTGGATCGACGACGTGTGGAACGTCGTGAAGTGGCCCGTGCTCGCAGCCGACCTGGTCGTGATGGTCGCGGTCCTGTACTACGCGACCCCGAACGTGAAGACGCCGCAGCTGCGCTGGGTGTCCGCCGGTGCCGCGTTCGCCATCGTCACCTGGGCGCTCGCGACCCTCGGCTTCGCCGTCTACGTCGAGACGATCGGCGGCGGCAACCGTGCGTACGGGTGGCTCGGCGGCGGGATCCTGCTGCTCGTCTACCTGTACATCTCGAACTTCGTGCTCGTGGTCGGCGGTGAGCTCGACTCCGAGGTGATCCGGATGCGGCAGCTCCTGGCCGGCATCGAGGCCGACGAGTCGATCCGGTTGCCGCTGCGCGACGTCACGCGCAACTTCACCCTCGCCCGCTGGCGCGACGCCGACATCGCCGCGGCGCGGAACGTCCGGACCACCGCGGCCCAGGTCGCCGCCGACGAGGACGCCGAGCCGACCCCGGCGCAGGAACACCTGCGCGACGTGGCCCAGCAGGTACGCGTCGGCGAGGCGCCGATGCCCTGAGGTGGTCGCGCTGGTCGCGCTGGTTGCGCTGGTTGCGCTGGTTGCGCGTCAGCGCTCGCGCGCCGCTTGGTCCAGCATCTCCTCGGTGACCACCGGGATCGCACCGGTCGCGAGCTCGATGCCGGACAGCCGCGCCGGGCTCAGCACGCGCTGCACCTGGTCCTCGTCCATCAGGCCGGCGGCCACGACGAGCGTCGAGATCGGCGTCGAGGTCGTCAGCGCCGTGTGCGCGATCGACGCCGCAGCCGCGTAACCGATGTACGGCGTCAGGGCCGTGACCACCCCGACGTTCGTGTCGACCTGCGCCGCGAGCTTCGCCTCGTTCGCCTCGATGCCCGTCACGCAGTGCTCGCGCAACGTCGCACAGCCCCGTGACATCCACTGCAGCGACTGCAGGATCGAGTGCGCGATGATCGGCTCGAACGCGTTGAGCTGGAGCTGACCGCCCTCGGCCGCCATCGTCACGGTGGTGTCAGCGCCGACCACGGCGAACGCGATCTGGTTCACGACCTCGGGGATCACCGGGTTCACCTTGCCCGGCATGATCGACGAGCCTGCCTGGCGCGCCGGCAGGGTGATCTCGCCGAGTCCCGCCTGCGGCCCCGACGCGAGCAGCCGCAGGTCGTTGCAGATCTTCGAGAGCTTCGCGGCACTGCGCTTCACCGTGCCGGACAGCGTCATGAAGGCGCCGGCGTCACTCGTCGCCTCGATCAGGTCCGGTGCCGTCACGACGTCGATGCCGCTGGCGTCCTGCAGCTGCCGGCGGACCTCGTCGCGGTAGAGCGGGTCCGCGGTGATCCCGGTGCCGATCGCCGTCGCACCGAGGTTCATCTCGGCCAGCAGCGGCAGGACCTTGCGGAGCAGGTCGGCGTCCTCCTGGATCGTGTGCGAGAAGCCGGTGAACTCCTGCCCGAGGGTCATCGGCACGGCGTCCTGCAGCTGCGTGCGGCCGACCTTGAGCACGTCGGCGAAGGCGTTCCCCCGCTCGGCGAACGCCGCGGAGAGCTGCTCGAGCTGCTCGATGAGCCGCCGGGCGGAGAAGATCATCGCGATCTTGATGCTCGTCGGGTACGTGTCGTTCGTCGACTGGCTGCGGTTCACGTGGTCGATCGGGTGCAGGTACCCGTAGTCGCCCCGCTCGTGGCCGAGGAGCTCGAGGGCCCGGTTCGCCAGGACCTCGTTCGTGTTCATGTTCGTGCTCGTACCGGCACCGCCCTGCACGATGTCGACGACGAACTGCTCACGCAGGGCGCCGTCCCGCACCTCCTGCGCAGCACGGTCGATGGCGTCGGCACGCTCGTCGTCGAGGACACCGATCGCCCGGTTCGCCCGCGCTGCCGCCTGCTTGACGGTGGCGAGCGCCTCGATGAGGTCCGGGTACACCGAGATCGGCACCGACGTGATCGGGAAGTTCTCCAGGGCCCGCAGGGTGTTGATGCCCCAGTACGCGTCGATCGGGACCTCGCGCGACCCCAGCGAGTCGCTCTCGGTACGGGTCTGCGCCCCGGTGGGGGCCTGTGCTGCTTCGTTGCCGGTCACACGTCGAGGCTAGCCCAGTCCGTCCGGCCGGTCCGGGAGCGAGCTCGGGGTGTGCCGGGCGGGGGCGCGCACATGGTGAGCAGGAATGGTCGGGTCGCCGGAACGCACCCGACCATTTCTGCTCACGAAGCGCGCGTCGCGTCAGCGCCGCCCACACCCAGCCGGACGGGAGGCGCGGTGCGAGGCCGCCACGGGCCTCCCGTCCGGTGGACGCGAGCGATCCCGTGCCCGTGGATCGTGAGCAGGAATGGTCGGGTCGCCGGAACACACTCGACCATTCCTGCTCACGAAACGCGCGTCGCGCGCGCCCCGCGTCAGTGGAACTGGGGGACGATGAGGTAGATGCCGTACAGCACGACGGCGCCGCAGACCGCGTAGCAGAGGATCGCGAGCGCACGGAAGGCACGCACCGCGGTCGTCGCTCCGGCGGGGTTCGGGAACCCGGCGGTCGCCGGGCCGATCGTGCCGTCGTCCTTCACGGTGAACTTGCCCGCGCGGGTGTCCGCGGCGCTCCAGAACCGGAGACCGACGGAGTACACGGCGACGACGAAGCACGACGAGACCACGGCGACCAGCGCCACGGTGACGAACGCGAACCAGTCGATACCCATCAGCGATCTCCCACCGTGAGGAATGCGAAACGGCGTCCGTCAAGCGCGATACCCATCAGCGACGGCCTCCCTTGCGTGCGGCCATGCGGCGGAGTGTGCGCTCGCGGCTCAGCGCTGCGCGGCGGTCGGCAACGGCGTCCGCGCGCTTCTTGCGCTGCAGGTCGCGCAGTTCCTTGCGGGTGTACACGGCGTTCGCGGCGACGTCGACCTCGATGGCCGAGGCACCCTCGTGCGGCTTCCGGAGCGACCACAGGTACAGGCCGAGGATCACGGCGGCGCCGACGATGGCGTCGATCACGAGGCCGATGACGCCCAGACGTGCGATGCCCGAAGCCACCGCGCCCACGGCTGCGGCGGCGGGCAGCGTGATGAACCAGGCGATGACGATCTTGCCGGCGGTGGACCACTGGATCTTCGAGCCGCGGCGGCCGAGCCCGGCGCCGATGATCGAGCCGGAGGACACCTGCGTGGTCGAGAGCGCGAAGCCGAGGTGGCTGGACGCCAGGATCGTCGCGGCGGTCGAGGCCTCGGCGGCGAAGCCCTGGGTGGCCCGGATCTCGGTGATACCGGACCCGAGCGTGCGGATGATGCGCCACCCGCCCGTGTAGGTGCCGAGCGCGATCGCCAGGGCACAGGCGACGACGACCCAGAACTGCACGCCCTGGTTCGACGACTGCGCCCCCGAGGCGATCAGCGTCAGCGTGATGACACCCATCGTCTTCTGGGCGTCGTTCGTGCCGTGGGCGAGCGACACCATCGACGAGGTGAAGATCTGCCCGACACGGAAGCCGCCGCGCTCGTTCGGGAAGACCGGGCGCTTCGTGATCCGGTACGCGATGCGCGTCGACAGGAACGACACGAGCGACGCGATCACCGGGGACGCGAAGGCCGGGATGATGACGACCGTCAGCAGCGCGACGTAGTTGACGGACTGGAACCCGGCGCCGACGATCGCGGCTCCGATCAGTCCGCCGAACAGCGCGTGCGACGACGACGAGGGCAGCCCGCGGAGCCACGTGATCATGTTCCACACGACCGCTCCGATGAGCCCCGCGAAGATCATCTCCGGTGAGATCGCGACGCCGCCCGGGCCCTCGTTGATGAGGCCGTGCGAGATCGAGGTCGCCACCGCGGTGCTGAGGAACGCACCGACGAGGTTGAGCACCGCGGCGACCGTGACCGCGACCTTGGGCTTCATGGCCCCGGTCGCGATCGGAGTCGCCATCGCGTTGGCGGTGTCGTGAAAACCGTTTGTGAAGTCGAAGAAGAGGGCCAACGCGATGACCAGGACGACTATGAGTGTGATGTCCACCGCGGGCCAGTGTTCCCCATCGACGGCCTCCGGAGCAAACCTGATCGGCAACCTGCTGTTCACCGGAGCTTCAGACTCGTTCAGATTCGGAACCATGCCGATGCGAGAATGAGTCCCATGGACACCGTCGAGCTCCTCATCCTGTTGGTCGGATCGCTCGCGGTGACCGGGTTCGCACGGGCGAAGGGACTCCCCGCTCCCCTGCTCGTGACGGCGGTCGCGCTCGCAGCGTCGTTCCTGCCGGGACTCCCCGCGATGGAGATCGACTCCGAGGTGATCCTGACGGTGATCCTGCCGCCGCTGCTCTACTCGGCGGCGCTCGACGTGTCGTGGCAGAGCTTCCGGACGTCGATCAAGCAGATCCGGCGTCTCGGCATCTTCCTGGTCATCGTGACGGCACTCGTGGTCGGCGCGGTGGCGTACTTCCTGATCCCGGACATGACCCTGCCCGCGGCGATCCTGCTCGGTGCGATCGTCGCCCCGCCGGACGCGGTGTCCGCCGCCGCGATCGGTCGCAAGCTCGGGCTCCCCCGCCGGGTGATGACGGTGCTGTCCGGCGAGAGCCTGATCAACGACGCCGCGTCCCTGACCCTGGTGCGCGTGTTCACCCTGATCATCGCGGGGACGTCGCTCACCATCTGGCAGGACCTCGGCATCTTCGGCCTGGCGATCGGCGTCGGCCTGGCCGTCGGCATCGTGCTCGGCGTCGTCGTGCACTGGATCCGGATGCGGCTCAACGACCCCGTGGTCGAGACGATCATGAGCATCCTGCTGCCCTTCGTCGCGTACATCCTGGCCGAGGACCTCTCCGGCTCCGGCGTCATCGCGGTCGTCACGGCCGGCCTGTACATCGGCTACAACTCGCCGAAGGAGGGCTACGCCACCCGCCTGCAGGAGCGCCCGCTGTGGACCAGCATCGACGTCATCCTCGAGGGCTTCGTCTTCGCCCTGATCGGCCTGCAGCTCAACACCGTGGTGCAGGACCTGGTCGAGAGCGAACGGAGTCTCGGCCAGACACTCACCGCCGCGGCCGTGGTGCTCGGCGTCGTGATCCTGGTGCGGCCCCTCTTCATCTTCGAGTCGTACGTGCGCAACCGCTTCAACGGGCGATGGCTCCGTCCGCTGCGCATCAAGCTCTCCCGGGGCCACCCGTCACTGCGGTGGATGCGCGGGACGGCCGAGCCGAAGCTCAACTGGCGCGAGCTCACCGTCATCTCGTGGACCGGCATGCGCGGCGTGGTGACCCTCGCCGCCGCGGTGTCCGTGGTCGCGAGCCCGACGCAGATCCCCGCACAGGACACGATCTTCATCATCGCGTTCTTCGTGACCGTCGGCACCCTGCTGCTGCAGGGCCTGACCCTGCCCTTCGTCATCCGTGCACTCAAGGTGCAGGACCCGGCCGAGGGCGAAGAGGACGTCCGGAGCGAGATGCGGCTGAACCAGCGCACGACCGAGGCCGCCATCGAGCTGCTCGAGAAGCGACGGCCGGACTGGTCGAAGCAGTACGGCGCCGTCGCCGTCGACTCCGTGGTGAACCGGCTGAAGGCACGGCTCGAGCGGCAGGTCGAGACGTTCCGGCAGGACGCCCTGGAAGAAGAGGTCGAGGAGCGCAACGCCCCGATGCGCCTGCGTGGCTCGCAGATCCAGGACATCCGGCGCGAGCTGCTCGACCGACGACGCGAGATCGTGCTCGAGGAGCGCGAGAAGGGCAACCTCGACGAAGAGGTCATGCGCCGCGTGCTCGTGACCCTCGACGCCGAAGAACTCGCGATGGACTCGGCGCAGGCGTCACGCAGCCGCTCCTGAGGGCCTCGGCGTATCCTGGCGCTCCGTCCGAGAACAGGAGCACAGCGCCGAGTGAGCACGCCGCGGAACGACGTCAACAGGAACGACGACACCCCGGACCGTCCCGGAGGGTCCCGGCCGACGTCGGCGCCGAAGCCCCGCAGCACCCGGCCCTCGGCCCGCGGGACCAAGCCCCGTCGCGGCGCGAAGGTCGCCGGTTCCACCCGACCGGCTCCGCGCCGACAGGCACCCGTGCCGGCACCGCAGCAGCACGGTGCGTACCGCCGCTGGTACTCGACGTTGCACCCCTCGCTCCAGCTCATCGGCCTGCAGCTCTGGATGCCGCTGTTCTTCATCGTCGGCTTCTGCCTCTGCTACGTCTTCGCGTTCCACGCACCGCACCCGCACGACGTCCCGATCGCGCTGGTCGGCAGCGACCCGACACTCGTCGCTGCGGTGCAGAAGGCCTTGCCGGGCGAGTTCGTGTTCCACACCTACGACTCCCTGGCCGCGGCGAAGCGTGACGTCATCGCCGGCTCGATGGCGGTCGCGTACGACCCCGCGACGAACGAGTTCTTCAAGGCGAGCGCCCACCAGTTCCAGGTCGCGAGCCTCGTACCGGCGACGCTGACCGCGGTCCTGACCGGGATCGGGGTCGCGACCCCGAAGATCACCGAGCTCGCTCCCCTGCCCGCGTGGGACGAGTACGGCACCGTCCCGATGTACGTCATGCTCGCCTGGTGCATCGGCGGCTACATGGTCGCGATGTTCATCGGGATCATGGGCGGCCCGCTCCGGCATCGCACCCGCATGACCGTCATCGTCGTCGGCGGCCTCGTCATCTCCCTCATCACGAACACCCTCGCCGGTCCGGTCGTCGGCGCCATCCACGGCCACTGGATACAGCTCGTGCTCATCGCGTGGGGGTGGATCGTCGCGATCGGTCTCGCCGTCAACGGGCTGAGCTACTTCGTCGGCCGGTTCATCGCCGCCCCCGCCATGATCTGCTTCGTCTTCCTGTCGATGCCGTCGTCCGGTGGGGCGTACCCGAAGTGGTTCATGCCGGAGCCGTTCGCCTGGCTCAACAACGTCGTCGTCGGGTCGAGCATGGTCGACATGATCAAGCACCAGATCTACGGCGTCGGCCCCGGCCCGGCCCGTGGCCTGATCACGATGGGCTGCTACGCCGCGGTCGGCCTCGTGCTCATGTACTTCGGCAAGAAGTGGTGGGAGCGCCGACGCATCCGCGCCATCGTCACGGGGCGGACGACGATGTTCCAGGACGCCAACACCGCGAACCGTGAGTTCCTCGGCAAGGAACGCGACGCCGAGCTCGAGCGCCACGGCCTCGAGTCCACCGAGACGGGCACCCTCAGCGTCCTGAGCGACGACGACTGGGAGGACGCCCGCGTCGGCGGTGACGTCTTCACCGGCGGACGCGACGGCCTCGAGACCGAGACCACCCCCACCGGCCGCATCCCCGTGCAGCGGCCGGGAGGCGCGGGGACCGGACCGCGCACGCGTCCCGTCCCGCGCACCGAGGGCTCCAGGGCGCCGGCTCGGTCCGACACGTCGGCCCGAGTCGACGCCGGGGACGAGCCCCCGCACGGCCGGCACGCGGACCGGTAGCTCGTTCCTGACGATCGCGCCGCTCGCGCAGACCGACTGCGTGCGCATGTTCCGACGATGCACCAGTCGATCGACGCGTGCTCTGTCGCATGATGCACATGCATCGACTGCGTGCGCATGTTCCGACGATGCACCAGTCGATCGACGCGTGCTCTGTCGCATGATGCACGTGCATCGTCCGTGCCGGCACGCGGACCGGTGAGGCGTCGGCGGCGCGTATCCTGGGAGGCATGAACCCCCGCATCACCTGGCACCGCGTCCTCGTCACCGTCGTCGTCGTGCTCCTCGTGCTGACGGTCGGCTTCTACGTCGCGAGCATCGTGCTCGCACCCGCCGACGGCCGGAACACCGCCGGGCTCTTCGTCGGCTGGGCGATGTTCGCCATGGTCGGCGCGATCGTGTTCGGGATCATCGACTTCTTCGTCCGGCCCCTCGGCGGTCGCAGCGGGGACGCCGAGGTCATCGCCGCCGCCGAGGAAGCACGCACCGGCAGCACCCGCACCCAGCAGACCCGCTGACCCGCTGACCCGCTGACCCGCTCTACGCGGGGGTCTCGACACCCGTCCCGGTGAAGCCCGCGACCGTCGCGTCGTCGTCGGCGAACGTGAAGCGTGCGCGCACCGACCCCCCGCGGAGCACCCCCGGCAGCCAGTACTTCGCGTCGTCCCACATCGCCTCGTAGGGGACGTCGGCGACCGGGATCCACCGCGGCTCGAGCTCGTCGGAGCCCGACGGGCTGCCCTGCCAGCGGCGGCACACGAAGACGTCCGAGACCTGGGACCAGGACGGCCGGTACGGGAACCGGTAGTCCAACGTGCCACGGGCCTCCAGGTCGACCGTCTCGAGACGCAGGCCGACCTCTTCGCGCACCTCGCGCACGGCGGTCTCGACCGCCGTCTCACCGGGCTCCCGCTTGCCGCCCGGGCCGACCAGCCGGCCGGTGCCGAGGCCGCGGCGCTTCTCCCCGAGCAGGACCTCGGGCCCGCTCGCGCCGTCGCGCAGCAGGTAGACGACGACCACTCGGGGGTGTTGGGACTTGCTCTCGTCGCGCGGGGTCACCCGTCCAGTCTGGCCGAAGATGTGTCGTACGCTCTTCCCATGGCAGGCGTGCTGCGGGGGCACCATGGCTGAGCCCCGCAGGACCGGGCGCAGCCTCGAAGTGCTGCGCGCCGAGGCTGCCGAGGAGATCTCGATGCTCGTCGAGCACCGGAGCCGCCAGGGCGAGGACCCGTGGGAGTTCATGCCGACGCTCCCCACGGTGGACGAGCAGGTCGTGCTCATCCTCCGGGCCGACGCGGTCGACCTCGACGCCGCGATCGGCAAGCGGCACGCCCAGTGGTCGATGCACCCCGCGTCCGGTCAGGGCACCGTCCTCGGCGAGGAGTACCACCGGTTGCGCCGGATCGCACTGCAGCACCCCGAGCTCACCCAGGCGGTGTGGAAACTCATGGGCGCCCTGCCCGACGCGAGCTGACGCCCACGCCCGAAGCGCGCCCACGCACAACGTGCGCGGACGCGCGTGCGGTTGGATGGGCGCATGACCGAAACCGTGCTCGCGATCCTCAACCAGCCCTCCCGCGACGCCGCGCCGCACGACCCCGCAGCGGATGCCTTCACCTGGGCGAAGCCGCTCGAGGAGCACCTGCAGGTGCAGGACCTCGGCGTCACCCGGGGCGACGGCGTGTTCGAGACGATCACGGTGGTCGACGGTCGTCCGCAGGCCCTCGAGGCGCACCTCGACCGGTTCGGCCGCTCCGCCGCGATGCTCGACCTGCCCGCGCCGGACCCCGACGCCTGGCGGCAGGCGATCGAAGCCGTCTGTGCCCGGCTCGACCCGGTCCGCGAGGCCTTCGCGAAGACCGTCCTGACCCGTGGCGTCGAGGGCACCGACCGACCCACCGGCTGGGTCTACGCCGCACCGTCCGTCGACTCGACCGCCGCGCGCACCGAGGGCATCTCCGTCGTCGTGCTGGACCGCGGCTACCGACACGACGTGGAGCGCACCTCGCCGTGGCTGCTGCAGGGCGCGAAGACCCTGTCGTACGCGGTCAACATGGCCGCCCTGCGCGAGGCCGCCCGGCGCGGTGCCGACGACGCCCTGTTCGTGTCGAGCGACGGCTACGTGCTCGAGGGCACCCGCGCGAACCTGATCCTGAAGGTCGGCGACCGGCTCGTCACGCCGCGCACCGACATCGGGATCCTGGCCGGCACCACGCAGGCCGACGTCTTCCGCTTCGCCGAGCAGGAGGGCATCGAGACCGCCTACGAACTCGTCACGCTCGCCGACCTGCAGGCCGCCGACGCACTCTGGCTCGTGTCGAGCGTCCGCCAGGCGGCGCCGATCCGCTCCGTGAACGGCGACGCCCGTGCGGTCGACGCGGACCTGACGGACCGCATCAACGAGTTCCTGCTGGCGCGCGAGGTCTGAGCCGGCCGGGTCCGCCGGCCGTCACCACCCAGCACCCCCGGCGCCACGGACGGGAGGCCCGGATCGCGACGTGCGGGCACGTCGCGATCCGGGCCTCCCGGCTCTCCCCCGCTACCAGCGCGGGGTGGTGACGCCCGCGCCGTCCGCCCACTCGAAGACCTGGCGGCCGTCGATCCAGACGCGCGTCGCGCGACTGGTCGCGTCGAGCGGGTCGCCGTCCCAGAGCACGAGGTCGGCGTCGTAGCCCGCGGCCAGCCGACCGACACGGTCACCGAAGCCCAGGAACTCGGCCGGGTTGACGGTGAGCGCCTCGAGCGCGGTCTGCGCGGGCAGGCCCTCCTTCACCGCGGCGGTGGCCTGGTCGACGAGCATGCCGATCGGCACGACGGGGGCGTCGGTGGTGATCGCGACCCGGACGCCGGCGGCGGCGATGGTGGCGAGGTTCGGGATGCCGCGGTCACGGAGCTCCACCTTCGAGCGGCTCGTGAACAGCGGGCCGTAGATGACCGGGATGTCCTTCTCGGCGAGCAGGCTGGCGATCTTGTGCGCCTCGGTGCCGTGGTTCACGACGAGTCGGTAGCCGAACTCCTCGGACAGCCGGATGGCGGTCGCGATGTCGTCGTGGCGGTGGGTGTGCTGGTCCCAGACGAGTTCGCCGTCGAGGACCCGGACGAGTGCCTCCTTCGTCAGGTCACGCGCGAACGGCTCACCCTTAGCGGCGGCGGCGTCACGGGCGGCACGGTAGTTCTGGGCCTCGACGAAGGCGTCACGGATGATCTTCGCGACGCCCAGGCGCGTCGACGGCGTCTGGCCCTTGCCGCCGTACACCCGCTTCGGGTTCTCGCCGAGCGCGCTCTTGATGCTCACCGAGTCCGAGATCAGCTGTTCGTCGACGGTGCGCCCGCCCCAGGTCTTGATGGCGACGGTCTGGCCGCCGATCGGGTTGCCGGACCCCGGCTTCACGACGATGCTCGTGATGCCCCCGCCGAGCGCGTCGCGGAAGCCCTCGTCGTCGATGTCGATCGCGTCGATCGCGCGGACCCCGGCCATGTTCGGGCCGGTCATCTCGTTCGTGTCGTTGCCGGCCTCGCCGTTCGCCTCCTCGTGGATGCCGACGTGGCCGTGCGACTCGACGAACCCGGGGACGAGCCACGCACCGGCGGCATCCACGACGGGGATCCCCGGAGGCGGTGTGACGTCCGGGCCGATCGCGGTGATGCGGCCGTCCTCGACGACGACCGCGCCGCCGTCGAAGGCGGGGGCGGAGACGGGGACGACGTGGGCACCGGTGATCGCGAAGGAGTTGCTCATGGCACCAACGCTACGCGGGCCGGCGAAATACGAATTCCTGGCGTCGGGCGTCCGGGGGTCCCTACGCTCCCGGCATGGTGCATCGGAACGAGACCCCGGACGTCCACGACGGCTCGACCGTGCTCGGGGGCCAGACCGCGCACAGCGGCGTGCTCGTGCACCGCGGATGGCCCGTGCACGGCAGCGCGGAGCGTCCGTGGCGCAGCGCCCGCCGGGGTTCCCGCGCCGACCGGATGACCACGTCCGTCCGGGTGTCGCTGCCGCCGAGGATCGCTCGTGCTCGGTGGGTGCCCGATGCCCGGACCGAGGCACTGCTCGATCGCGCAGCCGCGGCGCTCCGGTCGCTCGACGTCCACCACGGTTCCCGGCTCGCGCCGCTCGGGTCGGTGATCGGTCGGACCGAGGCCGTCGCCTCGTCCCGGATCGAGGACGAGTCCGCGTCGCTCGACGACTGCGCCCGAGCACTCGTGGGCATCCGCGCGAACCCGAGTGCGACCGTCGTCGTCCGCGCCGCCGGAGCGATCGAGGGGTTGGTCGCGGCAGCGGCCACGGGCGTGATCACCGAGGCCGCGCTGCTCGAGGCGCACCGGCTGCTCATGCGCGACGACCCGGTCGACGGGCGGTACGCCGGGCGCTACCGCAGCGTCCAGAACTGGATCGGTGGCGGTGACACCCCGCGGCTGGCGACGTACGTCCCGCCGCCGCCGGAGCTCGTCGCGCCCCTCATGGCCGACCTGTTCGCGTTCCTGCACCGGACGGACCTGCACCCGATCGCCCAGGCTGCGATCGGGCACGCCCAGTTCGAGTCGATCCACCCGTTCACCGACGGCAACGGCCGGATCGGACGTGCGCTGATCAGCGCCGTGCTGCGACGCCGGGGCGTCACGACGACGGTGACCGCGCCGATCGCCACCGCGCTCGCCGCGGATCGGGGCCGGTACTTCCGGCACCTCGAGCGGTACCGCGACGGGATCGTGGACGCCCTCGTGGCAGACGTCGCGATCGCCATCGGCACCGTGTGCGACGAGGCGACCGTGACCGCCCTGCTGCTCGACGAGCACGCGGCCGACCGGATGGCGGGTCCGTGCGCCACGAGAGCCCACGCCGTCGTCGGGCGGGCGCTCTCCGACGACCCGGTCCTGACCGAGGCCCGACTGCAGGACCTCCTCGCCGGTGTCGACGACGGACCGGTCGACGACGACCTGGCCGCCTCCGTGGCCGCAGACCTCGTGCGCGCCGGAGTGCTGCGTCCGGTCACCGAGCGGCGGCGTGACCGTGCCTGGGTCGCACCGGCCGTCGTGGACGAGCTCGAGGCCTTCGAGCAGCGGGTCCGCGCGGGGGTGGCGGGGCGGGCGCGGTCCGACCGGTTCCGGGCGGGGCGGTCGGCGGACGCGGTGCGACCGGTTCCGGACGGGGCGGCCGGCGGACGCGGCGCGACCGGTTCCGGGCGGCGTGACGCCCGGCTCGCCACGGGGCCGTGCGCATAGGGTGGGACGGTGAGCACCGAGCACTCCCAGGCCACCCCGCCCACCGCCGCCAAGCGGCCCGTGACGCGGACCCACCACGGCATCGACTTCGTCGACGACTACGAGTGGCTGCGTGACAAGGAGTCGCCGGACACCCTCGCCTACCTCGAGGCCGAGAACGCCTACACCGACGCCGCCACCGACCACCTCGCCCCGCTGCGCGACCGCGTCTTCGCCGAGGTCAAGAACCGTGTCCAGGAGACCGACCTCTCGGTGCCGGTGCGCATGGGCGGCTGGTGGTACTTCACCCGCACGGCCGAGGGCAGCCAGTACGGCGTGCACTGCCGTGCGCCGATCGCCGGTCCGGACGACTGGACCCCGCCGGCCGTCGTCGAGGGCGAGTCGACCCTCCCCGGCGAGCAGGTCGTCCTCGACGGCAACGCCCTGGCCGACGGCCACGAGTTCTTCTCCCTCGGCACCTACGACATCAGCGACGACGGCACCCGCCTGGTCTACGGCATCGACGTCGAGGGCGACGAGCGGTACACCCTGCACGTGCGCGACCTGGCCTCCGGCACCGACCTCGGCGACGCCATCCCGAACACCGGGGCAGGCGCGACCTTCGACCCGGCCGGCCGCTACGTCTTCTACCCGACGGTCGACGAGTCGTGGCGTCCGGACAAGATCTGGCGGCACGCCGTCGGCACTACAGCGTCCGACGACGTCCTGGTCTTCGAGGAGCCGGACGACCGCTACTGGGTCGGCGTCGGCGTCACCCGGTCGTCGCAGTACATCGTCATCGAGCTCGGGTCGAAGATCACGTCCGAGGCCCTGGTGCTCGACGCCGCCGACCCGACCGGCGAGTTCCAGGTCGTGTGGCCGCGACGCGACGGCGTCGAGTACGAGATCGAGCACGCCATCGTCGGCGGCAGCGACCGGTTCCTGGTGCTGCACAACGACGGTGCCGAGAACTTCGAGCTCGTCGACGTCCCCGCGGACGACCCCACGTCCGAGCGCGACCGCCGGGTCGTCGTGGCGCACCACACCGAGCGCCGCATCGAGTCCGTCGACGCCTTCGCCGGGCACCTCGCGCTCGAGTACCGCTCCGAGGCGCTCCCCCGCATCGCGATCATCCCCATCGAGGGCGACGGGTACGGCGACGCGCACGAGGTCCCCTTCGACGAAGCACTGTTCTCGGCCGGGCTCGGCGGCAACCCCGAGTGGGACCAGCCGACGCTCCGCATCGGGTTCACCTCGTTCGTCACCCCGTCCGAGGTCAGCGACCTGGACCTGGCGACCGGCCAGGTGACGGTCCTGAAGCGCCAGCCGGTGCTCGGCGGCTACGACCCCGCCGACTACGGGCAGGAGCGTGACTGGGCCACCGCGTCGGACGGCACCCGCGTGCCGATCTCGCTCGTCTGGCGCCGCGACGCCGTCGACGCGGACACCCCATCGCCGCTCCACCTGTACGGCTACGGCTCGTACGAGCACTCGATCGACCCGGGCTTCAGCGTCATGCGCCTGTCGATGCTCGACCGCGGCGTCGTCTTCGCGGTCGCTCACGTGCGCGGTGGCGGCGAGATGGGTCGCCACTGGTACGAGAACGGCAAGACCCTGACGAAGAAGAACACGTTCACCGACTTCGTCGCGGTCGCCGACCACCTGATCGAGTCCGGCCGCACCACCGCGGACCGGCTCGTGGCCGAGGGCGGCAGCGCCGGCGGGCTCCTGATGGGTGCGGTGGCGAACATCGCACCGGACCGGTTCGCCGGGATCGTCGCCGCGGTGCCGTTCGTCGACGCGCTCACGAGCATCCTCGACCCCGACCTGCCGCTGACCGTCATCGAGTGGGACGAGTGGGGCGACCCGCTGCACGACGCCGGGGTCTACCGCTACATGAGCGAGTACACCCCGTACGAGAACGTCCGCGACGACGTGCAGTACCCGCGGATCCTCGCCGTGACGTCGATCAACGACACCCGTGTGCTCTACGTCGAGCCAGCGAAGTGGACCGCGAAGCTGCGCGAGGTCGGGGCGCCGGTGCTGCTGAAGACCGAGATGTCCGCGGGCCACGGTGGCGTGAGCGGTCGGTACGCCTCGTGGAAGGAGCGAGCGTTCGAGCTCGCTTGGCTGCTCGACGTGCTCGGGCTGGCCGACGAGGCGCCCGCCGCCTGATGACTTGGTGAGCAGAAATGGTCGGGTTGCCCGCGGGCACCCGACCATTTCTGCTCACGAAGCGAACGCCCGCGGCCCGCGACCCGCGACTCACACGCGGTTGAGCGCGTGCACCGCCTCGTCGTAGGACTCCTCGGCCAGGCGCACCCGGTCCCCCGCGAGCACGCCGTAGCCGAACGTCCCCTCGCCGCCGCGTTCGGCGATCGCCGCGTTGGTCCGCAGCGCGTCGAGGGCGTGCAGCGATCGGACCCGCTCGGTCAGCACGTCGGCCGCGCTGCCGATCCGCTTCCAGAGCGCGTGCGGGAACGCGTCGTCGCCGAGGACGTCCATCGCCATCCGCGCCCGCATCGTGCCCTGCCAGGCGGCTTCGGTGGTCGCACGGTCGGCGGCCTCGCGCTCGGCGGCGGTGTCCGAGGTGTCGTCGGCGACCGCGGCCCGGACGAGCTCGCGGATGTGCGGCTTCACGACGGCGCCGACGTCCTGCGCGACCTTCTTCGGCGATCGGAGCGACCACTCGGTCGGGGTCGGCCGTTCGACGGCGTCGTCAAGCGCGTCGAGCAGCTCGAGGAACGGCTCACCGTGCACGAACGCGACGACGTCCCGCACCGACTGGTCGCGGCGTTCACGGGTCGAGGCCAGGATGCGTTCGCGGGTCATGGAGTCGACCAGGTCGTCCTGCGCCGGGGTCGACGCGCGCGGCAACCGGTCGATGAGGTACTCGTTGAGTGCTGCGCGCGCGGTCACGGCAGCCAGGCCGTCGGCCGCCTCGGCGGCGCGGTCGACGGTGTCGCCGGCGGCGAACGCCGGACGGTAGGCGCCGAGGATCGACGCGATCTCGAGGGCGGTCTCAGCCGTCTGCCGGAGGTCGGCCGCGTCGCCGGAGCGGAGCCGCGATTCCTGGCCGAGCAGCGCAGCGCGCAGCTTCCGCAGTCGCTTCGCGAGGACGCGTGCGGTCGTGCCCTTGTCCGGCTTCTCCTCGGTCTGGAGGCGCGGTGCCGGTGCTCCTGCCAGCCCGCGTGCCAGCTTGGACGCGACGGCGGCGGGGCCGGCGCCGACGGCCGCGAAGCGCGCGTCGAGGACCGCGAAGAGCTCGTGCGCGACCTGCGGGTCGACGTCGGCGACGGCCTCGACCTCGACCTCGCGCCAGGTGCGCGGCGTTTCGGGAGCGTCGTCGTCGAGGCGCTGCGCGGTCACCTGGTCGTCGGCGAGCTCGGCGACCTGGTCGCCGTCCTCGTCGAGCAGGCGGGTCACGGTGCGGGTGGTCGAGATGCGGACCACGGGGCGCAGGCCACGGCCGCGGCGCTCGGTGAAGAGCGCCGCGAGGACCTCGGTCGGCACCGTGTCGGCGTCGTCGGTCAGCGGGAAGTGCTGCTCGTGGCGGACCGTGTCCGACTCGGAGCGCTTGATGTGCCACCCGGCGTCGGGGCCACCGGTCCGCCGGCGGACCGTGACCCGCGCCGCCACCAGGTCGTACCGCTCGGTGTCCCAGTACGTCGCATCGAGCTCGAACGGCTCCTGGTGCTCGGTGCGGAGGATGCCACCGGCACCGACGAGGTCGGGCAGGGCACCGCCCTCTGGCAGGTCGTAGGTGCGCTCGATCTCGAGGTGGGTGTCACTCACACGGTCTTGTCTACCAGGGCTTCACCGTGCGCCTCGACCACCGCGGGCGCATCGGTGGAGAACCGTGACGCCACCACGGCTCCGACGACGGCGACCAGGAACGGGACGAGCTGCCCGATCCACGACACCAGCGCCATCGCGGAGTACGGGATCCCCGAGCCGTTCGCTGCTTCTGCGAGCGGGAACACCAGTACGGCAGCGACGACGGGCAGGACGAGGAGCGAGTACGTCCACACCGGTCGGCGGAGCACCACGAGCCAGACCGCGAGCAGCCCAGCCGCGATGACGCCGACCTGGACCGGGACGTACACGGGGACGTTGAGCGAACCGCTCGTGATCGCCCACCACACTGCGGCGATGGCGAACACGGCAACGGCACCGAGGACCCGGCGGCGGCGTGCGACGTCCGACACCAGCAGGACGCTCGTTGCGAGAGCGGCGCCCGGCACCACCGCGAGCCCGATCCCGACCATGTCGAAGACGAGGCGCGCCTCCGGCAGGCCGTTGTACCGCTGCAGGAGCGCGAGGACGCCCACCGAGACGACGTAGGACAGCACCGCGAGCGCGATGAGGACCGGGATCGTGCGGATGGTGTGCGGTGCAAAACGGACGGGTGTCGGCAGTGCGGTCATGGTGTCCCCCCAGGTGGAACGGTGGCCGGCGCGTCGGTGGAACAGCGCTGTGGTGAACGCGCCGAACGCGAGTGCAGTCGGCGAGAGGTCGAGTTCGTGGGCATCGCGCACGTCGGCGAGCCACTGCTCGCGGCGGGCGGCGCGGTGTGCTGCGGGTGAGACGGCGACGGCGACCCCCACGAGCACCCGGTCGAGCGCGCTCACGAGGTCACCGGCCGGTGGGCCGAGCGAGCCGGACGAGCGGGCGTCGCGGCGGAGGGACGCGCGGCGACGAGGTCGCGTGCGGCGTCGACCCCGTCGGGCGTGAACTCGTAGAGCCGACGACGCGGCCCCGGTCGGTCGGTCTCGTCGTCCCACGACGACGTGATCCACCCCTGCCGCTCGAGTCGCTCGAGGATCGGGTAGACGGTGCCGGCCTGGCGCCCGGTGGCCTTGATGACGAGCAACCCCCATGCCGGGCCGTCGACGGTCAGCAGTGCGTCGAGCACGTCGAGCGTCGGAGCGGTGATGCGTTGGATCGGATCCATGCGGCTTAACCTAGCTATATCGGATAAGCGCGTCAAGGCCGTCCAGAAAGCGGGGTTAGCCTGGCGCCATGAGCGACACGATCACCCGCGAGCAGTTCACCCCCGAAGCCGGCGGCGTCACGATGTTCACGACCACGTGGTGCGGCTACTGCGCCCGGTTGAAGAACCAGATGACGAAGGCCGGCGTGCCCTTCACCGAGGTCGACATCGAGCAGACCCCGGGCACGGCGGAACTCGTCGCCGAGGTCAACGGCGGCAACCAGACCGTTCCGACGCTCGTGTTCCCCGACGGCAGCACGGCGACGAACCCATCGCTGGCCGAGGTGCAGTCCCGCATCTGAGCGGCGACGTACCGCACACACGCATCTGAGCGGCGGAGCCCCGCACAACCGAAGTCCGTCCGAACCGCGTGATCACGTGGTTCGGACGGACTTTGGTCGTGCTGAACTGATGCGCGCCGCGCGACGCGGTCCCTAGCCCCCGAGCGCCTCGGTCAGCAGCGCGGCCATGGCGTCGAGCTGGATGTCGCCGGAGTCGACGAGTTCCTCGTCCGAACCGTCGAGCGCGCGGGCGGCCAGGGACGCCTTCGAGTCGATGAGCTCGGCGATCTTGGTGTCGATCGTCTGCGCGGCGATGATGCGCCACGCGGTGACGGGCTCTTCCTGCCCGATGCGGTGCACGCGGTCGATCGCCTGGGTCTGCTCGGCGCTCGTCCACGACAGCTCGGCGAGCACGACGTTGGACGCCACCTGCAGGTTCAGGCCCACGCCGGCCGCGGTGAGCGAGCAGACGATCACGGCGACGTCGGGGTCGTTCACGAACGAGTCGATCTGCGCCGTGCGCTGCGTGGCCGTCTGATCGCCGCGGATCGTGGCGGTGCGCAGGCCACGTCGAGCGAAGACCTCTTCTGCCTGGTCCATCACGTCGAGGTGCTTCGCGAAGAACACGACCTTGCCGACGTTCGACGCGAGTTGCGCGGCGTAGTCCGCTGCGAGCTGGGCCTTGGCGCGACCGATGCGTCGGACCATCGAGAACACGTTCTCGCCGGTCGACGAGGCGTCCTGGTCCTCGAGCTCCCAGCGGGCGACCTGCCGGACGAGCTTGTGGTCGATGCCGACGACCGGGTCCTGCCCGGTGCGGGCGTCGAGCGCCTGGTGGTACCGGCGGACGAGCTTCGCGGTGAGCTCGCGCTCGGCGTCGCGGATGGAGCGGCCCTCGTCGCCGTCGAGCTCGACGGGGATGTCAGCGATCCGGCGGGCCGGGATGTCCGCGGCGACGTCGACCTTGCGGCGTCGGACGATGCCCTGGTCGATGACGGCACGACGGGCCTCGACGAAGAAGCCCTGGTCGGCGGGGGTCAGACCGATCTCCTCGAGCTCGTTCATGAGCTTCGCGCGGGGCTTCTTGTCGTCGATCCAGCCGAGGTACTCCCAGATGGTGCGGAAGTCCTCGACCGAGTTGATGAGCGGGGTGCCCGTCAGCGCCATGAGCAGCGGTGCTGCGGTGCGCTGCCGGATGCGGTCGGCGATCTGCAGCACGAACCGTGCCCGCTGCGAGTCCTTGTTCTTGATGAAGTGCGCCTCGTCGACGACCATGCCCTTGAAGCCGAAGCCCCCGAGCCAGCCGGCGTGCCGGTCGAGGATCTCGTAGTTCACGATGATGATGTCGGCGAACCCGTCGAGGTCGTTGCCGTCCCCGTGGATGACGGTGGCGCGGTGGTTCGGCACCCAGCGCTCGGCTTCGCGCGCCCAGTTCGTCTTGACGACGTTCGGCACGACGACGAGCAGCGGGAACGCGTTCGCGGCGTCGGCGGCGAGCAGCGACTGCGCCGTCTTGCCGAGGCCCGGCTCGTCGGCGAGCAGGAACGTGCGGTGCCCCTGCGACGCGGCAGCGACCAGTTCGGCCTGGTGCTTCATCAGCGTGGTGCCGGACCGGGAGTGCAGCGAGGTCGGCTCGGGCAGCGGCATCGTCGCCGCTCCCCCGCCTGCGCCGTACTCGAACGACTTGAACAGCGGACCGAAGAGCTCCCAGTTCGCCAGTCGACGCGGGTGCGCGACGGGCTGGTCGGCGAGCGCGAAGTCCGGCGGCAGGAACGGGTTCGCGAGCTGACGCTGCACGACCGCCTGCGGGGTGACCGCGCGCACCGGGGTCTCGGCGACCGGGGTGGGCTCGGCCGCGATGACGAGGTCCTCCGGCTGCAGCTCCATGCCGCCGGCGATCATCATGTCGCGCTTGACGGCGCGGGTCGCCTCGGAGACCTGCACCTCTTCCGCGAGCAGCTGGATGACGCTGGTGTCTCGGGCCGCGGTCTTCGCGAGGATCGTCGCGACGCCGTCGAGCCGCTTGAGCTGCTCGGCGCGCTGCGAGTCGGTGAGGTCGGTGTCGCCCTTCACCCGTGCGCGCTCTTCGCGCATGAGCAGTGCGACGGCTTGGAACTTCGTCCGGTTCGTCGCCTTGAGCGGTCCGCGCTGCGCCGCCGCCTCGACCTCGCGCACCGCGCGGGCGAGGACGGGGATCACGCCGTCGTTGTCCAGCGGCCTCGTCCGACGTGACGCGGTCCGCGTCCCGCCGGCAGCTCGCCGGGTGCCTGATCGAGCCAACGCTCCTCCTGTTCCGCCCACGCATCGGGGCGAGCCGCCCGTGGGGCGGAAGTCCTGCACCGGGGCCTGACACGGCTCCGGTTCGGCTGCGGGCCACCGTGGCCCACCGCATCGCCGGTCCCCGCTTCGGGACGTCCGGTGGAGTCCCGCGGACCGTTCCACCGCGAGCGCCTGCTCGGCGCCGGGTGCGACGGTCCGCGCCGGGATCCGGCGTCGTCACACGCACGTGACGCCCCCGCGGGGCGGTCACGGCCCGGTTCCCGCGTCGATCAAGTGATCGACGGCTGCGTCCGGAATCGACGCGGCACGCGGGAACGCGGTGCGTGCGCGCTCAGTTTACTCCCCGACCCCCGACAGAGGCGACTCCTCGTCGCCCGCGCGCGTCGCGCCTCCTGGAATGCCCCGTGTGCCGGCCGGGAGGCACGGTGCGGGCCCGCCACGCGCCTCCCGTCCGACGCCGGTCGCGTCCACCCCGCCGACGCGACAGATCCCGGGTCCCCACGCCGACCACCCCGCGTAAGCGACAGATCCCGGATCCCCACGCCGACCACCCCGCCGAAGCGACAGATTGCCGCCGACGTTCCGCGCAGATCTGTCGTTTTCGCGACGGGAACTGGGAGCCGTCAGACGCGGGGCGCGGACCGCGGGCGGACCAGGCCGGCCGCCGGCAGGACCGGAGCAGCCTCGGCCAACGCGGCCCGCGTCGCCGCGAGGAGCTGCTCGGCGGTCTGGATGCCGTTCGCGGAGCCGGTGGTCGCCTGGCCGCCGGCGTGGGCGAGCAGCTGGGCACCGATGGCGGGCCCGATGCGGTCGGCCTCGCGCGGGTTGCGGGCGACCCAGTCGCGGGCGATCGCGTCGGCGAGGCGCTCGGCCGCGGCTCCGCGGTCGGCGTCGCCGCGCGATCGGTGCCAGAGGCCGGTGACGACCAGGTGCGCGACGACCGCCCCGATGTCACGGACCGGGAAGCCCCACCCCGCGGTGTCGATGTCCAGCAGGCCGGAGATGCGCCAGGGCTCGTCCTCGTCGACGAAGACCTGCTCGAGGTGCAGGTCGCCGTGCACGACCTGCTTCGTCGCGCTCGTCCAGCCGATCGACCGGCGGCCGATGGCGTCGTACAGGCGGTCGATCTCGTCGGCGTCCTGCGGCAACGCGGCGATGAGCGTGCGGCGGTGCCAGTCGGCGTGGTCCATCGCGTCGGCACGGGCCTGCTGGGTCATCGGGACGGTCGCGACCCGACCGCTCAGGGCGGCCAGCGACGCGACGAACCGCGGGTCGTCGGCGATGTCGAGGATGCGGCTGCCGGCCGGCACGCCGCGGATCCGCTCGAGTACGAGGAGCCCGTCGCCGCGGCTGGACAGCACGCGGGGCACGGGCAGGCCCGCCGCCACGAACTGCTCGTGCGACTTCACGATCGGCGCGACCCGGTGCGGACGGACGATCTTCAGGAACAGGGTGCGCTCGGGGGCGTCCACCCGCACCACCGCACGCTTGCCCGGTCGGTACGCGGCCACCGTGAGCACCGGGTCGGTGACCGGCATGCCGAGCGTCGTCAGGAGCTCGGCGACCGCGTCGCGGTAGGTCACCTGCGGCAGCACCGGCAGACCCGGGTCGTTCGGGTACGCCCACACCGAGACGGGTTCGCCGGTCGCGGGGTCGGTGACGATCGCACTGTTCTGGTCGTGCGCGCCGCCGGTGTCGACGTACGTCAGGACGGTGGCGCGCTGGCCGTTCCGGTCGACGGTGTCGACCTCGTAGCCGTACAGGTAGCCGTTGCCCGAGGGCTCGACGGAGTGCGCCCTTGCGGCCACGACGGAGGTCCCGGAGCCGGCGAAGGCCTGCGGGATGACGCGCTCATGGTTGGGCCACACGACATCAGTCAACCGTGTCCGGACGTTTTCGTCGCGTTCGTGCACGGCTCGGCGTGCGGGCGGTGGCTAGCGTGGTCGAGGTGAACCCGGTCGCGCGTCTCCGCAGCTCCAGTCGCACGCCGTTCCTGCAGGTCGTGAAGACCGCGGTCGCGGTCGTCGCGGCGGTGCTGCTGTGCCGGCTGCTGATCCAGGGACCGTTCCCGACCTTCGCCGCGATCGCCGCGCTGCTCGTCGTGCAGCCGAGCATCAACCAGTCGTTCGTCAAGGGCCTCGAGCGGAGCGCCGGTGTCGTGCTCGGCGTGCTGCTCGCCACCGGGTTCCACCTGCTGCTCGGCGACTCGGTGTGGGTCGTCCTGCTCGTGGTCGTGCTCGCCATCCTCATCGCCTGGGTGCTCCGGCTGACCCCGACCTCGGCCACCCAGGTCAGCATCAGCGGGATGCTCGTGCTCACCGCGGGGGTCGTCACGCCGAACTACTCGGCCGACCGGATCCTCGAGACGGTGATCGGTGCGGTCGTCGCCCTCGTCGTGAACGCCCTGATCATCCCGCCGGTCCTGCTCGAGCCGGCGCACCTCGCCGTCGCCCGACTCGCCCGCGACACCGCCGTGGCCTTCGAACGCGTCGCGATCGGCCTGACCGAGGGGTGGGACCGCGACCGGTGGCAGGACGCCCTGGTGCGGGCCCGCGCGCTCCGGCAGCAGCACGCGAAGACCGAGGCATCACTGAACGCGGCCCGCGAGTCCCTGACGATGAACCCGCGTGGCGGCCGGCACCGCACGATCCTCGACCGCGACGTCGCCATCACCGAGCACCTGCGCGTCCTGGTCACGCGCGTCACCGGCATGACCCGGGCGATCCACGACAACACCGCACCAGACCTGCGCGCCGATCCGGTGGTCGGCGGCATCGCGACCGAGGTGGCCCGGATCGGCTCGGACGTCCGCGCGCTGAGCGCCCGGGTCGAGTCGACACGGCTGGACCCGTCGTTCGCCGCGGGCGCCGGTCGGGACGATGCCGGGGTGGCGACCGCGGAACCCGCGCTGACCGCGCCGATGGAGATCGTGCGACCGAACTCACGGCACTGGGTGCTCATCGGTGCCCTGCTCGAGGACGTCCGACGCGTGCGCGAGGAGCTGCTCGGCGAGGACGACTGACGCCGCTCGGGCGCTGCGTGCCGGTGCCGGTCGGGCGCGGCCTGCCAGTGCTGGTCAGCGCGTGGCGCGTGCGGCTTCGGCCGCCGTCTGCACGACGTCGTCCCAGATCACCGCGGCCGGCACGGCGGGATCGGTGCCGGGCACGCCGACGTCGGCGAACCGGCTGATCTCCGCGACGACGGCCTCGGTGCCGACTTCGCGCGCCGCGCGGCTCGCCACGTCGGGGACGGCCGTCCGCAGTTCGGCGACCACGCGGTCGCGGCGGACGCCCTCCATCTGGCCGAGTGCGCCGATGCCCTTCCACGCGGCGTCGAGCTCCGCGCGGAGACGGACGATGGCCGGGTGGTCGACGGACGGGTGGTCGACGGACGCGTGGTCGATCGGGTCGTTCATGGTGCCCCCTGGTGCAACGGACCGCCCTTCGGGTAAGCGCTGTCCGCCAGGTGATCCTACCAATGAAGCAAGAAGTCCTCATGTCCCTAGAACGCGGGACAGACCGTTCTGCCCGGTGGCCTGGCAGCCACGGTACCCGCTCCTGTGACGAGATTCAGTGAGTTCGGCCCGGGCATCGGCCCTCCGCGCCCGTTCGATGCCACGATGGGTCCGAGGAGGTCCACTATGCGGCTGTTGGTGGTCGAGGACGACGACGAGATGCGTGCCCTGATGGAGCGCGGTCTCGCTGCCGAGGGGTACCGCGTGACGGCGGTGGAGAACGGGGTCGAGGCGCTCATCGCCCTCGGCGAGCAGGCGTTCGACCTGGCCGTCGTGGACGTGATGATGCCCGGCATGTCCGGGTTCGAGCTCGCACGACGCATCCGCGAGCGCGAGGACCCCGTGCGGATCCTGCTCGTCACCGCGCGCGACGCCGTGGACGACCGCGTGTTCGGCCTCGACGCCGGCGCGGACGACTACCTCACCAAGCCGTTCGCGTTCGCCGAGCTCACCGCCCGGCTCCGCGCCCTCGGTCGCCGCGAGTCCGCCGGGGCACCCCGCACGATCGAGGTCGGCGACGTCTCGATCGACTCCGAGGCCCGTCGCATCTCGATCAAGGGCCAGCGCGTCGCCGTCAGCCCGACCGAGTTCGCGCTGCTCCGCCTGCTGGCTCGCTCCGCTGGCAGCGTGGTCGACCGGCCGAAGATCCTCGAAGAGGTCTGGGACGGCTCGCAGCACGTCGACCCGAACGTCGTCGAGCAGTACATCTCGTACCTCCGCAAGAAGCTCGTTGCCCACGAGGCCACCGTCGCGATCGCCACCGTGCGCGGCCGCGGGTACCGCCTGGATCTGCTCGGGGCGTGAGCGGGGCCTCCGCTCGCCCGGGGCCGGACCGCCCACAACGCGGTCTGGTCCGCCCCCTGCGCCTGCTGTCCCTGCGGGCACGGATCACGATCGGCTCGACGGCGATCGCCGCGGTCGTGATCGTGCTGCTCGTGCTGGTGATGCGGTTCCAGGTGGTCAGCGTCGTCGCGAGTGCGACCCGCACCCTGTTGGACGCCGACGCCGACCCGTACGTCGCCACGCTCGAGGTGGACAGCGATCCCGACCTGTCCCCGCCGGGCAACGCGCAGCTCGTCGCCGTGGTCTCACCGTCCGGCGACATCGTGCTCTCGACGATGCCCACCCGGGTGGAGAGCGCTCTCGGCAGCCTGACCTCCACTCCGGCCGGCACCTCGATCATCCGGGTGTCCGGGTCCGAGTACCGCGTGGTCGTCGAACACCCCGTGAACCAGGCCGGCCGGTGGACGGTCGTCGCCGCCCGGAACTCGCAGGCCGAGGCGATCGTGGTCGACGACCTCACCTCGACCCTGTCGCTCACCGGCGTCGCGATCCTGCTCGCCTTCGGCGTCGCTTCGTGGATCCTGGCGACCGCGGCACTCCGTCCCGTCAACCGCATGCGCCGAGAGGCCGAGCGGCTGTCCGTCGCGCCCGAACGGGCCGAGCTGCCCGTCGGCCCCGCGCAGGACGAACTCGCGTCCCTGGCCACGACCCTCAACGCCTTCCTCGCCCGCACGCGCCAGGCCACCGAGCGGGAACGGCAGATGGTGTCCGACGCCAGCCACGAGCTCCGCACACCGCTCGCCATCCTGACCACCCAGCTCGACCTGGCGTCGCTCGACGGTGACGACGCCGCCGCCCTGGCTGCCCACATCGAGCGCGCCAAGCACAGCGTCGCCCGGCTCTCCCGGTTGGCGAACGACCTGCTCGCGTTGTCGCGGATCGAGGAGTCCGAACGGCGGGAACAGGACGGCGACCAGCGCCCGGAGACCGCCTGGTCCGACCTCGGCGACGAGGTCATGGCGGCCGTCGACCGGGTCCGGCTCATCGCGTCGGCCAAGGACGTCACCGTCGACTTCGACCTCGAGGCCCCGGTGGCCGTCGGTGGCTCCGGGCCCGGCATCGGCGGTGGGACCCACGAGCCCCGCTACCGGCTCGACACCGGCGGCATGGCGCAGCTCGTCACGAACATCGCGGACAACGCGGTGTCGGCGCTCCCCCGCGGTGGCGGCATCTTCGTGTCCTGGCGCAGCACCGGCGGCGAGGGCGTCCTGCAGGTCACCGACGACGGCCCCGGTGTCCCCGAGTCGTTCATCCCGGTGGCGTTCGACCGGTTCACCCGACCGGACGAGGCCCGGAAGTCGCGCCCGAACCCCGACCCGGCCACCGGTGCGATCGCCCTGCCGGGTGGATCCGGGCTGGGGCTCGCGATCGTCCGTGCGGTGGCCGAACGCGCCGGCGGGACGGCGTCGCTGCGGAACGTGCGCTCCGGCGGACTCGAGGTCACGGTGCGACTGCCCGAGGTCGAGTAACCGCGCGCCTCCTCCGCGCCCGCCGCGCGCGGACCGCTGCCCGCGACCACTCACTGGAAGTCCCGCGACCGCGTGCGCACGGACAGCGACAGGTGCTCGATCCGGTCCGCCACCAGGTTGACCACGCCGTCGGGCGACCGCTCGAGGATGCCGCGGACGATCACCGCCGGGGATTCCCGGGCGACCCGGCGGTAGCGTCCCCACACCCCGACGCTGCAGATGACGTTGACCAGCCCGGTCTCGTCCTCGACGTTCATGAACGTGATCCCCGATGCCGTCGCCGGACGCTGCCGGTGCGTGACGATCCCGCCGATCTCGACCCGCCGCCCGGTCTCGGCCGTCGCGGTGTCCTGCACGCTGAGCACCCGGCGGGCGGCGAGCCGGTCGCGCACGTGCCGGACGGGGTGGTCGTCGGTCGTCATGCCCGTCGACCACATGTCGGCGATCAGGACGTCGCCGCTCGTCATCTGCCCGAACAGCGGCGGTTGGACGACGACCTGCGTGTCGGGCAGCTGATCGGCGCGCTCCGCAGCGGCCTGGGCCGCCGACCACATCGCACCGCGGCGGTCGATGTCGAACGGGGCGAAGGCGTCGGCAGCGGCGAGCGCCTCGAGCTGCGCCGTCGTCAGCCCCACCCGGCGGGCCAGGTCGGACATGTCGACGAAGGGGCCGTTCGCGTCACGCTCGGCGACGATCTTCTCGGCGCTCCTCCGGCTGAGCGAGGCGACCTCGGCGAGTCCGAGCCGGACCGCGAACGCGCCGTCGCGGCGGTGCCGTGCGGTGTCGTCGGGCAGTGCCTTGTCGAAGGGCAGCACCGGCGGCTGCTCGGTGTGCAGGCAGGCGTCGTCACCGCACGGGGGCACCACCTGGTCGTCGCCGAGCGGTTCGAGCGTCGCGTCGACACCCGAGCGCAGGATGTCCGGTCGGAGCACCTGGACGCCGTGCCGACGGGCGTCGGCGACCAGGGTCTGCGGTGAGTAGAACCCCATCGGCTGCGCGCGGAGCAGCGCGGCCAGGAACGCCCCCGGGTAGTGCAGGCGCATCCAGGCGCTCGCGTAGACGATCAGGGCGAAGCTGATCGAGTGGCTCTCCGCGAAGCCGAAGTTCGCGAACGCCTGGATCTTCGCGTAGATCGCGTCGGCGTCCTCGCCGTGGATGCCGTTGTCCGACATGCCCGCGTAGAGCTTGTCGCGCAGCCGGTCGATCTTCTCGTGGCCGCGCTTCGACCCCATCGCGCGCCGCAGCAGGTCGGCGTCGTCGCCCGAGCAGTTGCCAACCGCGATCGCCATCTGCATGAGCTGCTCCTGGAACAGCGGCACCCCGAGGGTGCGTTCGAGCACCGGTTCGAGCGACGGGTGGATGTACGTGATCGGTTCCTCGCCGGTCCGACGCCGGATGTAGGGGTGCACGGCACCGCCCTGGATCGGGCCGGGGCGGACGAGGGCGACCTCGATCACCAGGTCGTAGAACCGCCGTGGGAGCAGCCGGGGCAGGGTGCCCATCTGCGCGCGGGACTCCACCTGGAACACCCCGATGGTGTCGGCTCGGCAGAGCTGGTCGTAGACGCCCTGTTCCTCCTTCGGCATGGAGTGCATCTCCCAGCGCTCACCGCAGTGCTCCGCCGCCAGGTCGAACGAGTACTGCAGCGCCGCGAGCATGCCGAGGCCGAGCATGTCGAACTTCACGAGCCCCATGAAGGCGCAGTCGTCCTTGTCCCACTGCAGCACGGTGCGGCCGTCCATCCGCGCGTGCTCGATCGGCACGACCTCGCCCGCCGGCCGGTCGGTGAGCACCATGCCGCCCGAGTGGATGCCGAGGTGGCGCGGGAAGCCCAGGACGTCGCTCGCCAGCCCGACGACCGCCGGCGGGATGTCGTGGTCTTGGCTCTCGGTCACCGAGCCCCACCGTTCGACCTGCTTCGACCAGGCGTCCTGCTGCCCCGGGCTGTGGCCGAGGGCCTTCGCCATGTCGCGGACGGCACCCTTCGGGCGGTACGTGATGACGTTCGCGACCTGGGCGGCGTTGTACCGGCCGTACTTCTCGTAGACGTACTGGATCACCTCTTCGCGGCGGTCCGAGTCGAAGTCGACGTCGATGTCGGGTTCTTCGTCGCGCATCGCCGACAGGAACCGCTCGAACGGCAGGCCGTAGCGGATCGAGTCCACCGCGGTGATCTCGAGCAGGTAGCAGACCGCGGAGTTCGCGGCGGAGCCCCGCCCCTGGCAGAGGATCCCCCGGCCGCGGGCGTACTGCACCATGTCGCGCACGATCAGGAAGTAGCCGGGGAAGTTCTTGTCCTCGATCACGGCGAGCTCGCGTTCGATGCGCTCGCGCTTCTGCGGGTCCACGCCGTCGGCGCTGCCGGGGTAGAGCCGACGTGCACCCGTCCAGGTGAGCTCCCGCAACCAGGACATCGCGGTGTGGCCGTCCGGTACGTCGAGGTCGGGCAGCCCGGGCTTGACCGTGCGCAGGCGGAACCCGAGTTCGTCGGCCAGCGCGACGGTGTTCCCGATCGCCCCCGGGTACCGCCCGAACCGCCGGGTCATCTCGGCGCCGGAGCGCAGGTGCGCGGTGTCGGCGGCCGGCAGCCACCCGTCGATCTCGTCGAGGCTGCGCCGGGCCCGGACCGCGGCCAGCGCCGTCGCCACCGGGAACCGGTCCGGGGTGGCGTAGTGGACGTTGCCGGTCGCGACCAGGGGCAGCGTGTACCGCTCGGCGAGGGTCGCGAGCACGTCGTTCCGCGCACTGTCGAGCGGGTCGCCGTGGTCGAGGAGCTCCACCACGACGTTGCTGCGCCCGAAACGGTCGAGCAGCACGCGCAGCGCGGTCTCCGCCGCGGACTCCCCGCCCTGCTCGAGCGCCTGCCGGACGGTGCCCTTCCGGCACCCGGTGAGCACCCGCCAGTGTCCGTCGGCCCGTCCCGCGAGCTCGTCGAGGTCGTAGCGCGGGCTGCCCTTCTCGGACCCGGCCGCGAGGTGCGCACTCGTCACCGCGCCCGCGAGCCGGTGGTAGCCGTCCTGCCCGTCGGCGAGCAGGAGCAGGTGGGAGCCCTCGGGATCGGGGACGCCGTTCTGCGGTTCGGTCAGGCCCAGCGAGAGCTCGGTGCCGTAGACGGTGCCGACCTGCGGGTACGCCTCGGCGACCTCGGCCATCCGGGCGGCACCGTAGAAGCCGTCGTGGTCGGTGAGGGCGAGGGCGTGCAGGCGCAGCCGTGCGGCTTCCTCGAACAGCTGCTCGGGCTGGCTGGCACCGTCGAGGAAGCTGAAGGCCGAGTGCGCGTGCAGCTCGGCGTACGGCACGACCGGAGGGCCGTCGTCCGCAGCCGCCGGCTGGTCCGTGGGCACGTACGGCTCGCGCTTCCGCGACCACGCCGGGCTGTCCCCGCCGTCGCCGGCCTTCGCCGTCCCCGGACTGCGCTTGTCCGACAGGGCGCGTTCGAACTGCGACCACGGCACGGGTGGGTTGCTGTAGCCCATCAGGTCCTGCTCCTGGATCGGTTCACGTGGCGATCGCCTCCGCCCACCAGCGGTGGTCGGCCAGCACCAGGTACCAGGCACGGCCCTCGGCGTCGACGAGCTGCAGCCGGTGCAGTCGTCGGCCGCCGGACTCCCACCACCGCACGACGAGCGGCCAGGGGCCCGCCCAGGCCGTGACGGGTGCGAACCCGCCGCCCCGGTCCCCCTCGGCGCGGAAGCGTTCGGGTGCGCCGGACAGCACGCCGCGGTCGTCGACGTCGACGCTCGCGCCGTCGCCGGAGACCACGTCGACCGGCCGGGGACGCTCGAGGACGGTGGCGGGCGGCGGCCCGGGCAGCTTGCCGGGCCAGGGGCGGTCGCGCACGGTGGCAAGGGCCCGCTCGCCGCCGGGTGGGGCGTCACCCCACGGCACGAGCACCACCCGCTCGGACAGGGTCCGGCCACCACCGACCCGCGGGCTCACCACCCCGTCGTGCCCGACCATGCCCTGGATCCGGGCCAGCCCGTGGTGCACGCGCTCGTCCGGTCCGGAGCCCCAGAGTCCGCGTTCGTGGTTCGCCATGTCGTCGACGGCGACCGGCTCGAGCACGACCGAGGTGACGGGGGCCTCGAGCCCGGTCGGGTCGACCCCGCCGGCGAGCTGCCACCGCACCCGGTCGACGACGTCGGCGGCGTCGAACCACCGGGGGTGCGCCCACGTGCGTTCGAGCAGGATGTCCCGCTCGTCGACGATCCCCACCCGGATGGTCGTCGCGACGAGCCCCGCGGCGCGGAGGCGTGCGGCGAAGTCGTCGGCGGAGCGCCGGAACGCGAACGCGATCTGGTCGGCACGGTCGAGCGGGGGTTCGAAGGCGGCCTCGATCCGGAGCTCGGGAGGGATCGCGCGCGCCGAGATCTCCCGTGGGTCGCGTCCGCCGGCCAGCCGGTGCAGGAACGCCCCGGCGACCCCGAACCGGTCGCGGACCTGCTCGTCACTGAGTGACGCGAAATCGCCCAGCGTGGTGATGCCGAGCCGGTCGAGCACCGTCGCGAGCTCGGGGTCGCCGAGCACACCGAGGGGCAGGGCCGCCAGGAAGTCCGACGAGCCGGAGACCGGCACGATCCGTACCCGTTCGCCGGGACGCACCGGCCGGGCCCGTGCCGCCTGCTCCGCTGCGAACGGGGTGTCCGCCACACCGGCCCGCACCGCCGGGGCACCGTGGTCGGCCGCGATCCCCGCCAGGGTCGCCGCGGCCGCCCGCTCGCCGCCGTAGTACCGCGCCGGTCCCCGGGCACGCAGGGCGAGGGTGCCGGGCCGCAGTACCTCGACCCCGGGGACGGCGGCCTCGACCGCGCGGATGACGGGTTCGAACGCGCGGTGGTCGAGGGCGTCGTCGTAGGGGTGCACGACGAGCTCCGGACAGCGCGCCTGTGCCTCGCGCACCCGGAGGCCCCGGACGACGCCGTGCTGCCGTGCGGACGCGGAGCTCGCGAACACCAGGCCCGTCGCGACCACGGCGAAGGGCTGCTCCGGCGGTGCCCCGGCCGCGCGGGCCGCCGCGATCACCGGCCAGTCCGGGCACCAGAGCACGATGGTGCGGGTCGGCGGTGGCTCGGGCAGCGCCCCGCCGCGGGCGATCGCGTCGGCACGGACACGCCCCGGCGCGATCACGACGCCACCGCCACTCCCAGCAGCACCCCGGCGATCACGACGCCACCGCCACGGGCCGCAGCACCCCGGCGATCACGACGCCACCGCCACGGGCCGCAGCACCCGGGTGTCGCCGGACCCCACCGACGGCACGGGGGTCGCCGTCCGGACCGTGCCGTCGGCCGCAGGCAGGAGCAGTTCGGCGCTCGTGGGGCGCACCGCACCCGCACGACCGGTCGCCGTCACGGTGGCGCGACGCTCGGTCAGGTGCCCGTGGCCCTGCCCGATGCCGCTCCACACCGACGACGTGATCCGCAGCGTGACGTCCGCGCCCGGCCAGGACCCGAGCGCGACGAGGGCCCCGCCGCGTTGCCGGAGCCGGGCCGACAGGCGGGCGACGTCGCCCGGCACCACCCGGCCGAGCGGTCGGGTGAGGACGATCTGGGCGACATCGGCCATCGCCGCGGTCACCGCGAGCCACTGGTCGCCCGGATCGGGGACGAGCACGAGCCGCTCGAGGTCGATCCCCGCGGCGGCCGCGGCCTCGATCCCGAAGGACGGCACCCCGACGACCGCGCACCACGCACCGGACGCCGAGGCCGCCTGCAGCATGGTGATCGCGAGCAGCACCGACTCGGGGACGGCGTAGGTGCCGCCGACCCGGATCGCGCCGCCGGGCAGCAGGGGTTCGAGAGCGGAGGCGGTCGGGAGCCCAGCGGTGTCGACACGGGTGGACTCCATGTCGGTGACCCGGGACCGCAGGGACGTGATGCGGTCGAGCGCCGCCCGGGCGTCACCGAGGTGGTCCGCGCGCGCAGCACCCGAACCCCCACGCGCAGCACCGCTCCGCCCGACCCGATCCGGGCCGGGCGACCGGAGTGCCGCCGCCGTCTGCATGCCCTCATATTCGAACATGTGTTCGATGATGTCAATCGCGTCCGACATCCGTGGACAATCGAGTCGAACGCGTGTTCGGTCAGCTCACCAGCTCGTCAGCTCACCACGTCGCCACCGCTCCGACCGCGCCGAGCACGGACCGCGTCTTCGTCACGACCTCGTCCGCCTCGTCCGCCGCCACCGACGACCACGTCACCGCTCCCCCGGCCCCGAGCGTCCGCGACCGGACCTCGACCGGACCCACCCCGCCGCCCGAGGCGTCCACCACCGTCACCAGTGTCCGGATGACCACCGACAGGTCGACCGCCCCGCTCGCCGAGAAGTACCCGATCGTCCCCGAGTACACCCCGCGCGGCGCGCCCTCGAGCCGGTCGGCGATCGCCATCGCGCTGATCTTCGGCGCGCCGGTCATCGACCCCGGTGGGAACGCCGCCCGCACCACGTCCGCCGGCGACGTCCCCGACGGCAGCACGGCACCGATCGTCGACACCATCTGGTGCACGCTCGCGTAGGTCTCGACCGCGCACAGCCGTTCGACGTGCACCGACCCGGGGATCGCCGTCCGCAGCAGGTCGTTCCGCAGCAGGTCCACGATCATCACGTTCTCGGCACGGTCCTTGGCGCTCACCGCGAGTTCGTCCCGCACGGCCGCGTCGGCAGCAGCGTCGGCGAGTCGTCGCCGCGTGCCCTTGATCGGTTCCGCCAGCACGGTGCGGTCCGCGGCGATCCGCAGGAACCGCTCCGGCGACCGGCTCGCCACGCGCAGCGGGCCGAGCCGCAGGTACGCACCGAACGGGACGGGGTCCGACGCCCGCATCCGGAGGTACTCGGACAGGTGCGGGTCCGTGCCGGGGCCGACCCGGGCCTCCCGGCCCCTGCCCGGCACGGAGAAGGAGGTGGTGAGACAGACCTGGAACGCGTTGCCCTCGCGGATCTCGGCGCGGCACGCGTCGACGGCGCGTTCGTGGTCGGCTCGCGACGTGCGTCCGACCGCTGACGACACCCCGGCCGGGAGGCCCGTGGCCGCGTCCGCCACGTCGGCCGTCGACGGCGACCTGGTCACCGTCTCGAGCCACGCCCGGTTCTGCGCGCTGGCCGCCGGTTCCGCGTCGGCGACGAGCGTCAGCGCCCAGGCGCCACCGGTGTGGTCGACGACCACGGCGCGGTCCACGAACCGCAGGTCGGCGTCGGCGTGGCCGTCAGCGGTGCGGTCCGGGCCGCCGGACTCGCGACCGAGCTCGTACCCGAGGAACCCGACCCAGCCGAGTGCGAAGCCGCAGCCGGCGATCGGCTCGGGCAGCTGCGGCGTCCGAGCGAGGAGGTCGGCCAGCACGGTGAAGGCCGGACGGTCGTCGGAGGACGACGAGCCGAACCAGCCGGCAGCGGGCGCGGCGACCTCGACGGACGCCTGCCGGTCCTGGTGGCGGAACCGGGCACGGAACGGCCCGTCCGCCCACGTCAGCACCGACCATCGAGCCCGTGGTCGAGCGGCGTCGGGTGCGCCGTCCGGCAGCGCGGAGTCGAGCCACACCAAGTCGCCCTCGACCGCGGCGGCCAGCGCGCCGAGGTCGGGGACCGGATCGAGCCGGCGGACCTCGATGCGGGCGCCGGCCGACGGACCGGTCAGATCGCGGAGATCGTCCATGCGGCGGCGTGGGACGCACCGGGGGCGAGCACCACGAGACCGCGGTCGACACCGTCGTTGAAGGCGTCCGGGGCGCACGTCATCGGCTCGACCGCCAGGCCGGCGCGGTGGTACTCGGGGACGACGTGGTCGGCCGTGTGCACCTGCACCCACGGGCACTCCTGGCCGAAGGTCGCGCGGACACCCCGGCCGTCCGCCGTGGTCAGGGCGATGGTCGCGACCCCGTCGGCGTCGCGGTCGAAGCCGGTGAAGGCGTGGTCGATGAACCGGTCGCCGATGCGTGTGGCGGTGCGCAGGTCGAACTCGTCGTGCACGGGGACCAGGTCGGTCGGGATCAGCCGGTCCGGCGTGACCTCGAGCACCTCGGCCGCGGGCAGGGTGAGGGTCCAGTCATCGACCGTGCCGGCGCCGGCGACCAGGTACGGGTGCGGGCCGGTCCCCCACGGGGCGTCGTCCGCGCCGGAGTTCGTGCCGGTGATCGTGGTGTGCAGCCCGGCGACGTCCAGCTGGTACTCGACCAGGACCTCGACGCGGTACGGGTAGCCCGCCTGGGCCTGCACGGTGGTGGCGAGCACCACGCGGTCGGACTCCTGCGCCACGACCCGGAAGTCGGTCCAGGCGACCAGTCCGTGCAGGGCGTGGTGCCGTGCCGGTTCGGTGAGCGCGAGCTCGTGGTCGACACCGCCGAACGAGTACTCGCCGTCGACGACGCGGTTCGGCCACGGAGCGAGGACGGCACCGCGGAACGCCGGTCGGACCTCGTCGGCGGCGAACGGCACGATCAGGTCGCGACCCTCGTGCCGCAGGGTCCGCAGCGTCGCACCGACCGTGGCGATGTCGGCCGTGTACCCGGCGGCGGAGATCGTCAGCGGGGTTCCGGACAGCGGCGCATCGTTGCTCATGCGCTCAGCGTATCGGGCACGTGCGGCCACCCGCACCACGAGAAAACCCCCGCCGTTCCGGGGAACGACGGGGATTGTTGGTGGATCTGAGGGGACTCGAACCCCTGACCCCCTGCATGCCATGCAGGTGCGCTACCAGCTGCGCCACAGACCCAGATTGTGTTGCTTCCGTGCCGACCGGTTCCCCGGAGGCACCATAGAAGCGTACACCATGCGAACGCCGGGCAACGAAATCGAAGCCGTCACCCGGGCGCGTCGCTGATCAGGCGGTGTGGTCCACCGGGAGCTCGAGCGGGATGGTCGGGCAGTCTGCCCAGAGCCGCTCGAGCGAGTAGTACTGACGGTCCTCGTCGTGGAAGACGTGCACCACGATGTCGCCGACGTCGATGAGGACCCAGCGGCCCTCGCTCCGGCCTTCGCGGCGGAGGGTCTTGGCGCCGAGCTCGAGGAGGCGCTCCTCGACCGCATCGGCGATGGACTGCACGTTGCGCTCGTTCCGACCGGTTGCGAGCAGGAACACGTCCGTGAGCTGCAACGGCCCGGTCACATCGAGCGCGACGAGGTCCTCGGCCTGCTTGGCGTCGGCCGCGAGAGCGGCGGCCTGCACGAGTTCCAGTGCGCGAGTGGAGGCGGTCACGGATTCCTTCCGGTCGTCGACCCGGCAGGGAGCCGGATCGCTTGGTGGGTCACGATCATAAGCCACCCCGCCGACGCACGGCCAGGCCGCGGCCGACGCAGGTGTCGGGATCGGTGGTTCGGGTCGGGGGGTCAGCCGCCGAAGGTGTGGGTCGTGACGAGCGCGACGATGATGACCGCGGCTGCGGCGACACCGACGGCGCCGACCGTGACGCCGAGGATGAGCGGCGTGCGCGACTCCTTCGGCTTCGCGGCGGCGAGGACGACCTGGCGGGTCGAGGTGTGGCTGGACACCGCGCGGCTGGCGCGCACCGGGCTGGCGTCGGTCTCCGGCTGCTCGTCGTGCTGCTCGAGCAGGCGGTCGACCTCGGCACCGTCGATCGGTCGGTGCGACCCCGTCGAGGACAGCGACGCGGGCAGGTCGATGGACCCGGTGAGGATCACCTCGCCCGTCGCGTTCAGTGCTCCGGTCGGGTCGGCCAGGGCCGAGTTCGGCAGGATGATCGCGTTGGTGTCGGTGACCGCGATCCGGCGGGTGCCGGTCGAGTCGTCGTGCACCTCGGCGTCGTTCGAGCCGTGCGCCTGCTGCGACCAGTGCCCGACGGGTGGCTCGAAGGCCGTCGTCATCGGCTTCGGCTCGGCCGGCCGCTGGAAGGACGCGGGGACCTTCGGGGGCTCGGTCCGTGCGGGCTCCGGGATCGGGACCTCGTTGGTGTCGTCGTCCTCGGGGTCGAGGGACAGCGGGAACACCGCCGGGGTCGACGGAGCACCGTCCGGGATCCCCGGGAGCGGCGTGGCCGAGGGGTGCTCGGGCGCGGCGTCGTCGACCGATGCGTCCGCGTCGGTCTGCGTCTCGTCGGTGCCCGTCTCGTCGGTGCCCGTCTCGTCGGTGCCCGTCTCGTCGGTGCCCGTCTGGTCGCTGGACGTCCCTGCGGGGGCCTCGTCCGCGGCCCCGGCTTCGGGCTGTGCTTCGGAAGCGTCGTCGGCGGGCGGCGACCAGGTCGACCGGTGGCGCCGGGGCTCCTCGGCGTGCGCAGCGGCTTCGTCGAGCGGCTCGAGGGCGTCGGGCGACCCGTCGGCCTCGGTGGCCTGGGCGACCGCCGCCTCATCGAGCACCGTGGGGGTCTCGGAACCGGACGGCTCGTCCGCGGCGCGCGGCGCCGAGGTCGGCTCGATCGTGTCGACCGAGCCGAGGACGTCCTCGACGGTGCGGTCGGAGGACTGCGGCGTGGGGTTCTGCAGCGGGACCGGCAGGACCGCCTGGTTCTCGGCGGCGCGCTGCTGGCGGATCTGGCGGCGGGTCAGACCACCGCTGCCGGGCACGATCTCGGTCGCCGAGGCGGGCGGGAACGGCGACACCCCGGCTGCAGGGACGGAGGTCACCGGCACGGAGGGCGCCGAGGCCGGCGTGCCCGTCGGTGCCGACGTGCCCGTCGCGGCGGACGCCGGAGCGGAGGACTGGGCCGGACCGCCGGGAGCGGGTGCCACGTGCGAACCGGGTCGAGGACGGGGTTCCGTCGACTCGGCGGGTGCGGCGACGGTCGGCGGCGGCGTCGCGGGCTGCGAACCGGCTGCTGCGGCACGCTCCCGCTCGCGCGCCTGGCGCCGCGACAGGGGCGGCTGCGCGTCGGACGAACTCATGCAACGCTCCGATACAGGTGGTGCTTGGAGATGTACTGGACGACCCCGTCGGGGACCAGGTACCAGACGGGGGAACCACGTCTCACCCGGTCGCGGCAGTCGGTCGACGAGATGGCCAGTGCGGGGACTTCGAGCAAGCTTACGTCTCGCTCGGGGAGTCCGCTGATGCTCAGGTCGTGTCCCGGACGCGTCACGGCGACGAAGTGCGCGAGGTCCCAGAGACCATCATGGTCTTTCCAGTCGACAATCTGCTGAACGGCGTCTGCGCCCGAGATGAAGACGAGCTGCGCGTCGGGCCGCTGTTCGTGCAGGTCGCGGAGCGTGTCGACCGTGTACGTCGGGCCGGGGCGGTCGATGTCGACGCGGCTCACCGTGAACATCGGGTTCGACGCGGTCGCGATGACCGTCATCAGGTAGCGGTGCTCGGCATCCGTGACGCCGGACTTCATGTACGGCTGACCGGTGGGGACGAACACGACCTCGTCCAGGTCGAACGCCCGAGCGACCTCGGACGCCGCGACGAGGTGACCGTGGTGGATGGGGTCGAACGTGCCGCCCATCACCCCGATGCGCGGTCGTCCGGTGCTCTCGAGCATCGGGTGCAGATCAGCTCTTGGTGTGACCGAACTCGTCGACACCCGTCTCGTGGTGGCGGGTGGCCTCGAACTTCTGCGAGTGGCGGTAGGCCACGTCGCGGAAGCTCCAGGTGACGAAGCCCAGGAAGATGAAGAACAGCGCGCCGACGAGCGGGAACACGAACGCCGGGGCCCCGGAGGCGTGCTCCGCAGCTTCTGCGAGGAAGGTCATCGTTCGGTGCTCCGTTCGGTCGGGGAAAGACGCCGTTCAGTCTAGCCGCGGATCTGGCCGTTCCCGCGCACGATCCACTTGGTGCTCGTGAGCTCCGGCAGCCCCATCGGGCCACGCGCGTGCAGCTTCTGCGTCGAGATGCCCACCTCGGCGCCGAAGCCGAACTCCCCGCCGTCGGTGAAGCGCGTCGACGCGTTCACCATCACGACCGCCGAGTCGACCGTCGCCAGGAACCGCTCGGCCGTGTCGACGTCGTTCGTGACGATCGACTCGGTGTGGTGGGTGGACCAGCGCGCGATGTGCGCCATCGCGGCGTCGACGTCCGGCACGACGCGGATCGACAAGTCGAGGTCCATCGACTCGGTCGCCCAGTCCTCGTCGGTGGCGCGCAGCACGCCCGGCACGATCGCCCGCGTGGCGTCGTCGCCGCGCAGCGTGACACCGGAGGCACGGAGCCGGTCCGCGAGCACGGGCAGCAGCCGCTCGGCCGCCTGCTCGTGCACCAGGAGGGTCTCGAGGGCGTTGCAGACGCTCGGCCGCTGCACCTTGCTGTTCAGGACGATGTCGACGGCGCGCTGCTCGGGGGCCGACGCGTCGAGGAACACGTGCACCACGCCGGCACCGGTCTCGATCACGGGGACCTGCGACTCGGTGACGACGGTCTGGATGAGCGAGGCGCTGCCGCGTGGGATGAGCACGTCGACCAGGCCGCGGGCGCGCATGAGCTCGGTGGCTCCGGCACGGCCGAACTCGTCGATGGTCTGCACGAGCTCGCGCGGCAGGCCGACCGACTCGACGGCGTCCTGGATGCGCGCCACGAGCACGGCGTTCGTCCGCTGGGCCGCCGAACCCCCGCGGAGCACGACCGCGTTGCCGGACTTCAGCGCGAGCGAGGCGATGTCGACCGTGACGTTCGGTCGTGCCTCGTAGATGGCGCCGACGACCCCGAACGGCACCCGCACCTGGGTGAGCTGCAGGCCGTTCGGCAGCGACGAGCCCCGCAGGTGCTCCCCCACCGGGTCTTGCAGGCCGACGACGTCCTCGACCGCGGTGGCCAGCGCCTCGACGCGTGCGGGGTCGAGTCGGAGGCGGTCGACGAGGCCGGAGGACAGGCCGCTCTCCTCGCCCGCGACCAGGTCACCGTGGTTCGCGGCGACGATCTCGTCGGTGGCGGCGCGGACCCCGGCGGCGATCGCCACCAGGGCGGCGTCCTTGACCGCCGTCGTCGCGGTCGCCAGCGCCGACGAGGCGGTGCGGGCAGCCACGAGCGTGTCGGTCAGGGTCGGGGCGGGCGCGATCGACGACATGGACCGATTCTAGGTCCGCTCGTCGGCCCGTGACGGGCCTGACGGCGTCTCGCCGGCCGACCGGTCACGACACGTTGCACCACGACCGCCGAGCGGTCGCGCCGCGTCGCTCCGCGCCGCCCCCGTCGACCGGTCCCGACCGTTCGACGCGGTCCGTCGGTGCGTCGTGACCGCCTGGAGGCCCGGCACCGGTCCCCGGGACCCGTGCCGGGCCTCCAGGCGGTCGCGTTCACCACGCCGACCGGTCACGACACGTCGTCCGGCGCCACGCGAGCGGGTCGCCGACCGTCGCTCCGCGACCCCGTGTCAGGGACGCGGCGCGGCGTGGAACCAGGTGCCGACGTGCTCGCCCGACAGGGCGCGGTCGACGAGGGCCGTGGCGGTCACCAGGACCGACGTGCCCGACTCGGCCGCGAGCCGCGCAGCCGCGACCTTGGTGCCTGCTCCCCCGGTCCCCACGCCGGACTTGCCGACGGAGCCGAAGGTGACGCCGGCGAGCTCGTCGCCGAACGGTACCTCGTCGATGCGCTCGGCGCCGGGCTGCTCCGGCGGCTTCGTGTACAGGGCCTCGACGTCCGACAGCAGCACCAGGGCGTCAGCACCGAGCAGCCGAGCCACCAGGGCGGCGAGCCGGTCGTTGTCACCGAAGCGGATCTCGTGCGTGGCGACCGTGTCGTTCTCGTTCACGATCGGCAGCACCCGCAGGGCGAGCAGCCGGTCGATGGCGCGCTGCGCGTTGACCCGGTGCGTGGGGTTCTGCAGGTCGCCGGCGGTCAGCAGGATCTGCGCCGCGACGACCCGGTGCCGGTCGAGTTCCTTCTGGTACCGGAACATCAGGACGTTCTGGCCGGTGGCCGCGGCGGCCTGCTGCGTGGCGAGGTCGTCGGGACGGCCCTCGAGCCCGAGGAACGGGAACCCGGTCGCGATCGCACCGGACGACACGAGCACGACCTCGGTGCCACGGCCGTAGGCGCTGGCCAGGGCGTCCACCAGCGGACCGATCTGGCCGGCGGCGTCACCGCTGACCGAGGACGAGCCGACCTTGACCACGATCCGCCGCGCACGCGGGATGTCCTCTCGCCGGGTGACGGGTCCGAGGTCGGTGCGGGCGGTCGTGTCGGTCATGCCGCGGTCAGTCCTTCTGGTCGCTGGTCTCGAAGTCGCCGGTCTCGACGCCGGTCTCGGGGTCGCCGGTCTCGGGGTCGTCGCTGGTGACGACCTCGTCGTTCACCCAGAGACCGGAGACACGCTCCTGCTCGAGCTCGGCACGGGCGGCCGCCTTGGCGTCCATCCGCTCGAAGTACTCCTCGCGACGCTCGTTGCGGGTCGGACGCGAGGTCGCACCGATGCGGGCGTCGGTCCCGCGCGCGCTCGTGATGAGCTCCGCGGTGGACGTGAGCGTCGGCTCCCAGTCGAAGACCATGCCGCCGTCGCCACCGATCACGACGGTCGAGCCGGCCACCGCGCCGGCCTTGAACAGGCCGTCCTCGACGCCGAGCTTCGCGAGCCGATCGGCCAGGAAGCCGATCGCCTCCTCGTTGGTGAAGTCGGTCTGCTGGATCCAGCGCTCCGGCTTCGCGCCGCGGACGCGGAAGAAGCGGTGCTCCTCGCCGCCCTCGGCACGGACCGTGAAGCCCTGGTCGTTGACCGCACGGGGGCGGATGACGATGCGCTCGACGACGGGCTCGGCCGCGCGCTTGGCACGACCCTGCTCGACGACCTCGGCCAACGCGAAGGTCAGCTCACGCAGACCCTTGTGCGACGCCGTGGAGATCGGGAACACGCGGTAGCCACGGCCCTCGAGCTCGGCGGTGACGAACTCGGCGAGCTCGGCGGCGTCCGGCACGTCGATCTTGTTGAGCGCGATGAGCTGCGGACGCTCGAGCAGCGGCACCTGGCCCTCCGGAACCGGGTAACGCTCGAGCTCGCCGAGGATGACGTCGAGGTCGCTGATCGGGTCGCGGCCCGGGTCCATCGTCGCGCAGTCGATGACGTGCAGCAGGGCTTCGCAGCGCTCGACGTGCCGCAGGAACTCGAGGCCGAGGCCCTTGCCCTCCGACGCGCCCTCGATCAGCCCGGGGACGTCCGCGACCGTGAAGCGGCTCTCGCCCGACTCGACGACGCCGAGGTTCGGGGTGAGCGTGGTGAAGGGGTAGTCGGCGATCTTCGGCTTCGCGGCCGAGATCGCGGCGATGAGCGAGGACTTGCCGGCGCTCGGGAACCCGACGAGGGCGACGTCGGCGATGGTCTTCAGCTCGAGGCTGATGTCACCCGCCCAGCCCTCGGTGCCGAGGAGCGCGAAGCCGGGGGCCTTGCGCTTGGTGGTGGAGAGCGCCGCGTTGCCGAGGCCGCCCTGGCCACCGGGGGCCACGACGACGCGCGTGCCGGGCTCGGTCAGGTCGGCGATGACCTCGCCGGCCTCGTCGTACACGACGGTGCCGATCGGGAGCGGGAGCTCCTGGACCTCGCCGCTGACGCCGCTGCGGTGGTCGCCCATGCCCGGCTGACCGTTCTTGGACGAACGGTGCGGAGAGCGGTGGTAGCCGAGCAACGTGGTGACCTGCGGGTCGGCCACGAGCACGATGTCGCCGCCGTCACCGCCGTTGCCACCGTCGGGCCCGGCGAGGGGCTTGAACTTCTCACGGCGGACCGAGACGCAACCGTTGCCGCCCTTCCCCGCGCTGAGGTGCAGGGTCACGCGGTCGACGAAGGTCGCCATGGTTCCACTCCTGGAAGATCGTTGCGCCGACGGGGTCCGTCAGCGCGTTGTGCCGACGAGATCCGTCAGCGCGTTGTGCCGACGAGATCCGTCGGCGGGAAAAGCGAAGGAGGGGCGGGCACTCGGCCCGCCCCTCCCGCTGAAGCTGATCGTCGCGACTACGCGTTGACGATGTTGATGACCTTGCGGCCACCCTTGGTGCCGAACTCGACCGAACCGGCCGAGAGGGCGAACAGCGTGTCGTCGCCACCGCGGCCGACGTTGGCGCCCGGGTGGAAGTGGGTGCCACGCTGGCGGATGATGATCTCGCCGGCGTTGACGACCTCGCCACCGAAGCGCTTCACGCCGAGGCGCTGTGCGTTCGAGTCACGACCGTTGCGAGTGGAACTCGCACCCTTCTTGTGTGCCATGAGCTGACTCCCTTACGCGATCTTGGTGATCTTGACGCGGGTCAGTTCAGCGCGGAAACCCTGGCGCTTCTTGTACCCGGTCTTGTTCTTGAACTTCTGGATGATGACCTTCGGACCGCGCAGGTCGTCGAGCACCTCGGCGGTGACGGTCACGTTGACGAGCTCGGAAGCCGCCGACGTGATCTTGTCACCGTCCACGAGGAGCACGGGGGCGAGGTCGATGTTGCCCTTGTCGTCCGCCTTGACACGGTCGACGGTCAGGATGGTGCCGACCTCGACCTTTTCCTGACGGCCGCCGGCGCGCACTACTGCGTAAACCACGTGGAAATCCTTACGTAACTCTGCTTGAGGGAAGTCTCGGGTGCCCACTTCTGCACGAGCGGCTCCCGGAAGGCCGGGCCCGATCGGCGACGCAGGCAGAACGGCCCGCTGACACCAGGGATCGAGAATACTCGATCCCCATGGGTCCGGTCAAACGGCGACACACGTACGATTGCACGGTGACCGTGTTGATCGACCCACCGACGTGGCCCGCTCACGACACTCTGTGGTCGCACCTCGTCAGTGATGAATCCTACGCGGAACTCCACGCGTTCGCTGCACGCGCCGGTGTGCCGCGTCGTGCGTTCGACCACGACCACTACGACGTGCCGCTCGCGAAGTACGACGAGCTGGTCGCCGCGGGGGCCTCTGCGGTGTCCGGCCGGGAGCTCGTGCTGCGGCTCATCCGCAGCGGCCTGCGTGTGGCGCAGCGCGACAAGCGCGCCCACTGACGCGCCGCGCGGGTGCGCCAGGCACGCACGGTGCGAGGTTCTGGACTCGGTGCGGCGCACGCCGGCTCCCACGGCGTCCGGAACCTCGCACGGTGCGGACGGGAGGCCCGGCGCACCCCCGCCACGTCCGTCCTGTCGCATGGTGCGCGGCCGCGTCTCGGGCACGTGCGCACCGTGCGAGGTTGCCCACAGCGTGCGAGGTCGGCAGCACGGTGCGTCGCCAGAGGCTCGCACCGTGCCGCGGCCGCTGCACCGCCCGGTGAACCCCGCACGGTGCGGCGACAGGCGGACGCCGCACCGCGCATGACCTCGCCGGGCCGCCGTCGCGCCTCGGGCACGTGCGCACCGTGCGAGGTTGCCCACATGGTGCGAGGTACGAAGGCCGCACCATGTGGTCAACCTCGCACCGTGCAGCGCCCACACGACCGCCCACACGACCGCACGAGCGACGAAGCGAGGTCAGCGGGGCGCTGGACCGCCCCAGGGGGCTGCCGGCGGCTGCTGCTGGTCCGGACGGGGCTGTGCGCCGTACTGGCCGCCGTACTGCCCGTGGGGGTCCGGCTGGACCAGACCCTGTCCGTACGGGCCCTGCTGCGGCTGCTGCGGCCCCGGCTGCACGGTCGCGGGCGGGACGGCGTCGGCGGGCCGTACCGTCCCCGGCAGGCCGGACGTCGGCGCGGGGCCACGGTTCCGTCGCGGGCGCCCGAGCCACAGCCACGCCGCGGTCGCACTCGCCAGGAGCATCACCGTGAACGGCACGCCGTTGCGGAGCGGGTTCGTGACGACGTCGATCACGAGTCGGGAACCTCCCGAGGTGATCGCCCCGAACGCGCCCGTGAAGACACCGACGAGCGCGAGGGCGATCGTCCCGGCAGCCCCGGCGAGCACGGCGCGGAGCAGCACGGTCGGCAGCGGGCTGCGGCGGGCGATCGGGGTCAGGAACGCCAGCGCCAGGAACGCCCCCGCGTAGAACGGGAACGGCGCCAGGAACACCGAGGCGATGAAGCTGCCGACCAGGCTGGCACCCGCGCCGTAGTGCGCGAACGGGCTGACGACGAGGGACGTCCCGATGAGCCCGACGATGCCGGACACGAACTCGACCAGCACGAGGGACACCACGGCGATGAGCGCCCCGGCGGTGTTGTTCACCGAGGCGCCGGGCGCGAAGGCCCGACGCGGATCGGCCGGCGCACGGGGCGGTCGCGGCGGGGCGTAGGGCACCCCGGCAGTGGGCTGGACGCCGTGCGGCGGCTGCCCAACAGGCTGCCCGCCAGGTTGCCCACCGTACGGCGGCTGCCCACCAGGCTGCCCACCGTACGGCGGCGCGGAACCGCCGGCTCCCCCGGGTCCGGGCGGTGCGGGCTGCTGCCAGCCCGCACCGTAGTACCCACGATCCTGCTGCGGGTCACCGGGGTTCGTCACGCTCAGTTCCCCAGGATGACGGAGCCGTCGGTGTCCTCGCCGGACGCACCCTCGGTCGTGGCCGGCGCACTGATGCTCGGCGACGACACCCGGCGGGACCGCGAACGGCCCTGACCCGGCTGCTTCGGCTCGGGCAGCGCCTGGAGCACGGAGTCCAACAGCGACTCGGCGTCCGGGGCGACCTGACGCGGCTCGCGCTTCGGGGCGGCGTTGAGCGGGATGTCCAGGATCGCGACCGTGTTGTCGGTCGGAGTCACCGTCGCGCTGGAGCTGACCCGACGGCGGGCCGGGGCCTTGGCCTTCGGCTCGACGGCAGGAGCAGCAGCCTCGGCGACCGCCTGCTTCGGCGCAGCCTGCTTCGGCTGGTCGCGCTTCGGCTCGGCCTGCTTCGTCTCGACAGCGGCCTCCGCCTCGACTGCGACGGGCGCCGACTCAGCGACCTCGGTGGCCTCGGTCGCGGCAGCGTTCGACTGCTCACCGCTCCGTCCACCACGGCCGCCACGGCGCCGACGCTTCGACCCGGTGGGCTGTTCGCCCGCTCCGGAGTCCTCGGACGCGGACGTCGCTGCGGGGACGTCGGCCGAGGTCGGTGCCTCCGCCGAGGTCGGCGATGCCGGCGAGTCCTCGTGCGGGATCGTCGAGGCGGCGATCCGCGACAGCGCGCTCTTCACGTCGTCGGTGATCTGGTGCGCCTGGCTCGACTGCCCGTTCGACGAACCGGAACCCGAGCCACCGCCGGAGTTGCCCCCGCCGTTGCCGTGCCCGTTGCCACCGTTGCCGTTGCTGCCGCTGCCGTTGCCGCCGGCACCGCTGCGTCCCTTGCGACGCCCCTTGCTCGGGCCCGGGTCGGCGTTGTTGTCGTTGACCTTCGCGTTGACCTCGTCGAGCGACTCGCGCAGGCCGACGCCGATCTTCTTGCGGGTCATCTGCACGAGGCCGAGCGAGGTGACCTCGGCGACCTGGTGCTTCGTGCGGTCGCGGCTCAGGCACTCGATCAGGCGGCGGAGCACGAGGTCGCGGTTCTCCTCGAGCACCATGTCGATGAAGTCGACGACGATGATGCCGCCGATGTCGCGCAGGCGGAGCTGGCGGACGAGTTCCTCGGCGGCCTCGAGGTTGTTCTTCGTGACCGTCTCCTCGAGGTTGCCCCCGGAGCCGACGAACTTGCCCGTGTTGACGTCGACGACCGTCATGGCCTCGGTACGGTCGATGACGAGCGAACCACCGGAGGGCAGCCAGACCTTGCGGTCGAGCGCCTTGTCGATCTGCTCGTTCAGGCGGTACTCCTCGAAGGAGTCCGGGCCCTCGTAGCGGACGACGCGGTCCTTCAGGTCGGGCGCGACGGCCGACAGGTACTCGTCGATGGTGCCGCCGGCGGCCTCGCCGTCGATGATGAGCTTCGTGAAGTCCTCGTTGAAGACGTCACGCACGATCTTGACGAGCAGGTCCGGCTCCGAGTGCAGCATCACCGGGGCCTGGCCACCGGCGACCTTCTTCTGGATGGCCTCCCACTGGCTGGTCAGGCGCTGCACGTCGCGGGTGAGCTGCTCTTCCGTCGCACCTTCGGCAGCGGTGCGCACGATGACGCCCGCGTGCTCCGGCAGGACCTCCTTGAGGATCTTCTTCAGGCGCGCACGCTCGGTGTCGGGCAGCTTGCGCGAGATCCCGTTCATCGAGCCGTTCGGCACGTAGACCAGGTAGCGACCGGGCAGCGAGACCTGGCTGGTCAGGCGGGCGCCCTTGTGGCCGACGGGGTCCTTCGTGACCTGGACCAGGACCTTGTCGCCCGGCTTGAGCGCGGCCTCGATGCGACGGCCGTGGCTGGTGTCGACCGAGTTCCAGTCGACCTCGCCGGCGTACAGCACGGCGTTGCGGCCGCGGCCGATGTCGACGAAGGCGGCCTCCATCGAGGGCAGGACGTTCTGCACCTTGCCGAGGTAGACGTTGCCGATCAGCGACACGTTCTCGGACTTGGTGATGTAGTGCTCGGCGAGGATGCCGTCCTCGAGCACGCCGATCTCGATGGTCGACGAGCTGGAGCGCACGATCATCTGGCGGTCGACGCTCTCGCGGCGGGCGAGGAACTCGTCCTCGCTCACGACCTGGCGGCGGCGTCCGGCGTCACGGCCGTCGCGGCGACGCTGCTTCTTCGCCTCGAGCCGGGTCGAGCCCTTGATGCGCTGCGGCTCGGTGATGAGCTCGGGCTCGCGGCGGCGGGGCTCCTGGTGGTCGCGCGGCTCGCGGGGCGCACGGGCCTCGCGGTCGGCGCTGCTCCCCCGACGACGCGAGCGCCGGCGGGATCCGCCCTGCTCCTCACGCTCGTCGGTGTCGTACCGGTCATCGCGGTCGAACCGGTCCTCGCGCTCGGATCGCTCGGAGCGGTCGGAGCGCTCGTAGCGGTCGTCTCGGTCGTCCTCGTCGCGCTCGTACCGCGCGGCACGGCGCGGCAGCTCCGGCAGGACGGGGGCGTGGAAGATCAGGCTGAGCGTGCTCGTCGCCTTCGGGACGAACGGCTCGGCTGGGGCGGCGGGTTCGCTCGCCTCGGCCGTCGGCTCGGTCTCGGTCGGACGGGAGGCACCACTCGGCTCCGCCACGTCGGCTGCGGGCTCGGTCGGCTCGGCCGTGACCACCGGCAGGTCGCCGGTCAGCGTGCTCACGTCGTCCGGCTCGGCGCTCTGCGCGGAGACGGCCTCGACCGCGACGGACACGGCTTCTGCCGGTGCCCCGTCTGCCGGTGCCCCGTCCGTCAGCGCGAGGGGCTCGTCGACGGCCGGCACCTGCACGGCGTCGGCCGCGACCTGCTGGCCGGACGACCGGGCGCGGCGTCCGCCGAACAGGCGGGTCCGACGCTTCGGGGCGTTCTCGTCGTTGGTCGTGTTGTCGTTGTTCTGCTCCACCATGGACTGGCGCACTCCTCGGCCCCACTCGCACCCTTGTCAGGCGGCGGGAATTCTTTGGTTGTGGCGGTGGCGTCGACGCCCCGCGCTCGCTGTCTTCGTGATCGGTCTGCGTCAACTTCTCGTTGCGTCCGCTGCCGTTCCGGTCCGGGCACCCGGCCCGGGTCGGCTCGGCGTCGGAGTGACGCTGTCCCGACCATGGTGCGCTCTCACCGCACCTGATCGTCCGGACACTGCCCCGTGGGGCACTGCCCGGAAAGCTCTCTTCGGTCTGCGGTTGCCCGCACGACCTCCGGCCAGTATCGCACGCCGCTCCCGGAAAGGACCGGAAGCCACATGCGATGATGACGGCGTGAGCACGTCAGCGCCTGCCCCCCGTCGTCCGATCGCGATGGCCGTCTTCCTCTTGATCACCGGGTTCGTCGGCCTGTACGGGTCCTTCTCCCTGGTGCTCGACGAGTTCAAGAAGTACGCCGACCCCGACACGGTGCTCTCGTGCGACGTGAACCCGTTCATCAGCTGCTCGGACGTGATGGCGAGCTGGCAGGGCCACCTGTTCGGGTTCCCGAACCCACTGCTCGGCGTGATGGGCTTCGTGGCGCCGATCGCCGTCGCGGTGATGATGCTCGCGGGCTTCCGCAACGGTTCGCGGTGGTTCTGGATCGCGTTCAACGCCGGCGTGTTCCTGGCGTGGGTCTTCGTGACGTGGCTCTTCACCCAGACCGTCTGGTTCATCGGCGCGCTGTGCCCGTGGTGCATGCTCGTGTGGTCGATGACGATCCCGATGTTCTGGGTGTTCACGATCTGGAACGCCGCGCAGGGCCGCTTCGGTGCCCGCACCCAGCGGGTCGGCCGGGCACTGCTCCCGTTCTGCTGGGCGTTCCCGCTGGCGAACTACCTGTTCATCGTCGTGACGATCATCATCAAGTTCCCGACCATCCTGACGGTCTTCTGATCCGATGCTGGGCGTCCCCGATGCGGCGCCCATGACGCTTCGATGACGCGTCACCGAATTCCTGGGGGCTTCCCAGGCAGGACGCCCGATCGACCTCCGGGCAGCACCTACGCTCGATCTCGATGAGCGAGAACGAGAGCAAGAAGGTCCGTCGCGACGCCGCCCGAGAGCGCGCTCGCGAAGCCCGGGTGCAGGAGCAGGCGCGACGTCGCCGCAACAAGACGCTCGGGATCAGCGGCATCATCGTCGGCAGCCTGGCGGTCGTCGCCGTGATCGTCCTGGTGATCGCGAACTCGGTGCAACCCGCGGGGCCCGGACCGCGCAACATGGCGAGCGACGGCATCCTGTTCACCGGCCAGAGCGGCGAGATCGTGCCCGTCGAGACGAAGGCGACACCCGACGGTGGGACCCCGACGGCGACGGACCAGGACGACTCGGTGGCGAACATCACCGTGTACTCGGACTACATGTGCCCGTACTGCAATCAGTTCGAGACAGCGCAGATGGACCAGATCGAGCAGTGGGTGAAGGCCGGCTCCGCGACGCTCGAACTGCACCCGTTCAACCTGCTCGACCGGGTGTCGCTCGGGTCGAAGTACTCCACCCGCTCCGCCGCCGCGGCCGCCTGTGTGGCGAACTACGACCCGGACGCGTTCCTGGCGTACAACACGTCGCTCTACGAGAACCAGCCGTCCGAGAGCACCAAGGGCCTGACGAACGACGAGCTGGCGTCCCTGGCGAAGGACGCCGGCGCGACGAACAGCAAGGTCACCTCGTGCATCACCGGGCAGCACTTCGCCGGGTGGGTCGCCGACGCCACGAACCGGGTGATGAACGACCCGATCCCGAACTCGTCACTCGACAAGGTGACGAGCACCCCGACGATCATCGTGAACGGCAAGCAGTTCACCGGCTCCCTGACCGACACCGACGCCTTCGCGTCGTTCGTCGAGCAGAACGGCGGCGCCGCGTAGGCACGAGGCAGCGCGACGACAAAGGCCCCCGCTTCCGGATGGAAGCGGGGGCCTTCGCTCGTGCGGGTGGTGCTACTTCGCCGCGGCGTCGATCGCGGTGATGACCGTGCTGAGGTCGTCGAGACGCTTGCCGTTGACGACCACGGTCGGCGTGCCGAAGCCCTGCGTGCCCTGCAGCGCCTCGTCCGCGGTGACGAGCTTCGTGGACTTGGTCACCCAGCCCTTGAACTGCTCGGTCGACAGGCACTCGGAGACGTTCGACCCGGTCGCGCCGCCCGCCTTCACGAGCTTCGCGATCTCGGCGTTCGTCAGGCCCGAGGTGCCCTCGGTGGGCTGGTTGTCGAAGAACTGCGTCTGGACGTCCAGGAACTTGTCCGGCGCGTAGTTCGCGACGCACATCGCGGCGTTCGCGGCCCGGCTGGCGTAGCGCGAGCTCTGGTAGCTGCGGTCGAGGATCGACACCGGCTGGATGGCCAGCGTCGCGTCGCCCGACTCCACCTTGTCCAGGATCTGGTCGGCGTAGGCGGCCTCGAACTGCTTGCAGACCGGGCAGGCCCAGTCGACGTACTCGGTGACCGCGACCGCACCGTCGGTGTTCGACGTCGGGACTGCCGACGGGGTTCCCTTCGCGGTGACGGCCTTCGTGGTCACCGGGGTGACCTCGCCGCCCTCGCCGGTGAACTGGATCGCGCCGGTGGCCATGTTCTTCGGCCCGGCAGCGGACACGGCGGGCGCGTTGTTCACGTTCACCACGACGAGCGTGATGATCGCGGCGATCGCGATGATGCCCAGGCCGATACCGCCCTGCAGGAACCACTTGTTGCGGCGCTTGCGACGCTTCTCGGCGTCGGCGCGCTGGCGCGAGACCTCACGCGCGTGCTGGCGACGCTCGTTCTTGGTGGGTCGGTCGTTGTTCGTCACGAGTCGTTCCCCCGGCGTCTCAGGCGAACCAGAGCGCGAGCTCGCGCGCCGACGACTCGGTGCTGTCCGACCCGTGCACCAGGTTCTGCTGCACCTTGAGGCCCCAGTCGCGACCGAGGTCGCCACGGATGGTGCCCGGCGCGGCGCTGGTGGGGTCGGTGGTGCCGGCGAGCGACCGGAAGCCGGCGATCACGCCGTTGCCGGCGACGCGCACGGCGACGACCGGACCGGACTGCATGAACTCGACGAGCGGCTCGAAGAACGGCTTGCCCTGGTGCTCCTCGTAGTGTGCGTCCAACAGGTCGCGCGGCGCGGTGAGCATCTTCAGGTCGACGATCTCGTAGCCCTTCGACTCGATGCGGCGGAGGATCTCACCGGTGAGCTGGCGGGCGACGCCGTCGGGCTTGACGAGGACGAGGGTCTCTTCGAGGTCGGACACGCAGTACTCCTAGTGTGTTCGCGGGATCGGAGGGGTGGTCAGTCCTCGCCCGTGGCGGCCCGGCGCGCGGCGTTCTGGCGGTCGAGCTGACCGCCCTTGACGAAGCAGAAGACCCACAGCGCCAGGAACACCACGGCGACCGCGAACATGAACGGTTCGATGAACCCGGTGGCGAGGATGGCCGCCTGCAGCAGCCACCCGAACCCTACACCGGCGGGGTTGCCGGTCAGACGTGAGGCCAGCGCCAGCACGACCATCGCACCGATGCCGCCGCCGAACGCCAGGGCCGGCGGCAGGGTCCCCTTGCCGAACACGACGAGCATCGGGAAGAAGAACATGATCGCCTCGAGCACGAGCGCGATCGACAGCAGGCTCTCCTGCGCCCCGCGGTCGCGTCGCGGCTTCCGGGTGCGCGGTGCGCGCCCCGGCCGGGAGGCACGTGGTGCGTTCGTCACTTCGTCTCGCCTTCCCGGTGGACCAGGTCCATGACCGCACCCACCATCACGATGGAGCCCGCGACGAGCACGAGGGCGTCCTCGGCGTCCGCCTCGTCCGCCAGGTCGCGTGCCTGCTGCAGCGCGGCGGCGAGCGACGGTTCGACGACGACACGGTCCGCGCCGACCTCGTCCACGACGACCTTCGCGAAGGCGTCCGCGTCGAGGGCACGCTCCCCCGGGGGCTGCGTGACGACGAAGGTCTCGACGGTGCCCTTCAGCGCGCGGACGAACCCGCGGGCGTCCTTGTCGCCGAGGATCCCGACGACGCCGACGACGTGCTCGGACGGGAAGGCCACCGGCAGGGCCTCGGCCAGGGCCTTGGCACCGTGCGGGTTGTGCGCCGCGTCGACCACGACGGTCGGGTCGGTGGCGATCGGCTGGAGGCGACCGGGGCTGGTGGCACCGGCGAGGCCCTCGGACAGGACGTCCTCGTCGAGCGCCTGGGTGCCCCGACCGAGGAACGACTCGACCGCGGCGATCGCGACGGCGGCGTTGTGGGCCTGGTGCCGCCCGAACAGCGGCAGGAACAGGTCGTCGTAGCGGCCGGCGATCCCCTGCACGGTGATGAGCTGACCGCCCACCGCCGGCGTCACGTCCAGGACACTGAACCCGGCGCCCTCGACCGCGAGGGTCGACTCGGTGAGCTCGGCGGCACGCTCGAGTTCGACGAGTGCCTCGGGGACCTGCTCGCTCGACACCACGGCGGACGACGGCTTGATGATCCCGGACTTGGTCCGCGCGATCTCCGCCACCGTGCTGCCGAGCTGCTTCGCGTGGTCGATGGCGATCGGCGTGAACACCGCGACCTGGCTCTGCACGACGTTGGTGGAGTCCCACTCGCCGCCCATGCCGACCTCGATCACGGCGACGTCAACGGGCGCCTCGGCGAAGCACGCCAGGGCCAGGACGGTCAGTGCCTCGAAGAAGGTGAGCGGGAGCTCGCCCTTGGCGGTGAGCTCCTGGTCGGTCAGTTCGAGGACCGGGGCGATGTCGTCCCAGTTCTCGACGAGCCGGCTCGGCTCGATCGGCTGCCCGTCGATGACGATGCGCTCCCGGATCGACACCAGGTGCGGGCTCGTCATCAGGCCGGTGCGCAGACCGTGGGCACGGACGATGCTCTCGGTCGTGCGTGCGGTGGACGTCTTGCCGTTCGTGCCGGTGATGTGGATCACCGGGTACGCCAGGTGCGGGTCGCCGAGCAGCTCGACGGCGCGACGGGTCGCGGTCAGGCGGTGCTCGGGCGACTGCTCACCGATCCGGGCGTACAGGGCGGCCTCGACGCGCTTGACTTCGTCGTCGTCACCGCCGTACGGCACAGCCTCGACCGGAGCGTCTCCGGACGGGCCCACCGGGATCCGGATGCCGTCCTCGTCGTGCTGGTCGTGCTCGTCGTACTGGTCGTCGTCGCTCATGCGCGTGACACCTCCACGGTCACCTTCGCGCCGTCACCGACATCGGTGGTGGCGCCTGCCCCGAGGGGCACGATCTCGACGCTCGTCGCCAGGGTCTCCCCCGCGATGAGCTGCTGATGGGTGCGCACCGACGCGTCGGCGGCCTCGTCGACCCCGAGGGTCAGGACGATGCGGTCGCTGACGTCCAGGTCGGCGTCGCGCCGGGCCTGCTGGACGGCACGGACGACGTCGCGGGCGAGCCCCTCGGCCTCGAGCTCGGGCGTGGTCACGGTGTCGAGCACCACGAAGCCGCCCTCGTCGAGGAACGCCACGGCGACCGACGGGTCGGCGACGGTGAGGTCGAGCGTGTACTCGCCCTCGACCAGGTCGACACCGCCGACGGTCACGCCGGACTCGGTCGCGGTCCAGTCGCCCTTCTTCGCGGCCGGGATCACCTGCTGCACGGCCTTGCCGATGCGCGGGCCGGCGACGCGGGCGTTGACGGTCAGCTTCCGCTCGATGCCGTACTGCGCCAGTGACTCCTCGGCCTGCGCCTCGAGCACGACCCGCTTGACGTTCAGCTCGTCGCGCAGGATGTCGGCGAACGGTTCGACCGCCGCCGGGTCCGGCACCACGAGGGTGAGCGTGGCGAGCGGCAGCCGGACGCGCTTGCCGGTCGCCTTGCGGAGCGCGAGGCCCTTCGAGGCGACGTCGCGCACGCGGTCCATCGCCGCGACGAGGGCGTCGTCGGCGGGGAACTCGGCCGCGTCGGGGAAGTCCGTCAGGTGCACGCTCCGACCACCGGTCAGGCCCTTCCAGATCTCCTCGGTGACGAGCGGGGCGAGCGGGGCCGCGACGCGGGTCAGGGTCTCGAGCACCGTGTACAGGGTGTCGAAGGCCGCACGGGCGTCGTCCCCTGCCGCACCGTCGGCCCCGGTCCAGAACTTGTCGCGCGACCGGCGGACGTACCAGTTCGTCAGCACGTCGGCGAAGTCGCGGACGGCCTGGGCCGCGAGCGGGGTGTCGAGCGCGTCGAGGTGCTGCTGCACGTCGGACACGAGCACCCGGGTCTTCGCGAGCAGGTACCGGTCGAGGACGTCGGTGCTGTCCGTTCGACGGGTGGCCCGGTACCCCGACTCCCCCGATGCGTTCGCGTACAGGGTGAAGAAGTAGTACGTCGACCACAGCGGGAGCATGAACTCGCGGACGCCCTGGCGGATGCCCTCCTCGGTGACGACGAGGTTGCCACCGCGGATCACCGACGAGGACATCAGGAACCAGCGCATGGCGTCGGCGCCGTCGCGGTCGAACACCTCGGAGACGTCCGGGTAGTTCCGCAGCGACTTCGACATCTTCTGACCGTCCGAGCCGAGGACGATGCCGTGGCTGATGACGTTCTTGAAAGCAGGCCGGTCGAACAGTGCCGTGGACAGCACGTGCATGACGTAGAACCAGCCGCGGGTCTGCCCGATGTACTCGACGATGAAGTCGGCCGGGTTGTGCGACTCGAACCACTCCCGGTTCTCGAACGGGTAGTGCACCTGGGCGTACGGCATCGACCCGGAGTCGAACCAGACGTCGAACACGTCGGTGATCCGGCGCATCGTCGAGTTCCCCGTGGGGTCGTCGGGGTTCGGACGGGTCAGGTCGTCGATGAACGGGCGGTGCAGGTCGACCTCGCCGTCGGCGTTCAGCGGCAGGCGACCGAAATCGCGCTCGATGTCCTCGAGCGAGCCGTACACGTCGGTGCGCGGGTACTCGGGGTCGTCGGACTGCCACACCGGGATCGGCGTGCCGAAGTAGCGGTTGCGCGACACCGACCAGTCGATGGCGTTGCCGACCCACTTGCCGAACTGGCCGTCCTTGACGTTCTCCGGCACCCAGTTGATGTCCTGGTTGAGCTCGCCCATGCGGTCGCGGAAGTCGGTGACCCGCACGAACCACGACGACACGGCCTTGTAGATGAGGGGCTTCCGGCACCGCCAGCAGTGCGGGTAGCTGTGCTCGTAGGACGCCTGGCGGAGCAGACGACCGGCGTCGCGGACGGCCTTGGTCAGCGGCTTGTTCGCGTCGGACCAGAGCATGCCGGCGACCTCGCCGAACTGCGAGGTGAAGACACCGCCCTCGTCGAGGGAGAGCACCACGGGGATGCCGGCGGCAGCACAGACCACCTGGTCGTCGGCACCGTAGGCCGGGGCCTGGTGCACGATGCCGGTGCCCTCGCCGGTCTCGACGTAGTCGGCGACCAGGATGCGCCAGGCGTGCTCCATGCCCTCGGCTTCGGCGAGGAAGTCGAACAGGCGCTCGTACTCGACGCCGTCGAGCTCCGCACCCGTCAGGGTGCGGACGACCGCGGCAGCGGCGTCCTCGGCCGTCTCGTAGCCGAGGTCCTTCGCGTAGGGGGCCACGGTGTCCGAAGCCAACAGGTACGAGACGGAACCGGCGTCGGCGCCGTCAGCCGCGCCTCCCGGCCCCGCAGGGAGCACCACGTACGAGACCGCAGGCCCGACGGCCAACGCGGCGTTCGTGGGCAGGGTCCAGGGGGTCGTCGTCCAGGCGAGCGCACGCACGCCGGCCAGCCCGAGCGAATCGGCGCGCGCACCCTGCAGCGGGAACGACACCGTGACGGACTGGTCCTGGCGCATCTTGTAGACGTCGTCGTCCATGCGCAGCTCGTGGTTCGACAGCGGCGTCTGGTCGTTCCAGCAGTACGGCAGGACCCGGAAGCCCTCGTACGCCAGGCCCTTGTCCCAGAGCTGCTTCCACGCCCACAGCACGCTCTCCATGAACGTGGTGTCGAGCGTCTTGTAGTCGTCCTCGAAGTCGACCCAGCGCGCCTGGCGGGTGACGTACTGCTGCCACTCGTCGGTGTACTGCAGCACGGACTTCTTGGCGGCGGCGTTGAACACGTCGACGCCCATCTCGTCGATCTCGTGCTTCTCGGTGATGCCGAGCTGGCGCATCGCCTCGAGCTCGGCGGGCAGCCCGTGGGTGTCCCAGCCGAAGCGTCGGTGCACCTGCTTGCCGCGCATGGTCTGGTAGCGCGGGAAGACGTCCTTGGCGTACCCGGTCAGCAGGTGACCGTAGTGCGGCAGGCCGTTCGCGAACGGCGGGCCGTCGTAGAAGGTCCACTCGTCGCAGCCCTGGCGCTGGTCGATGGACGCCTGGAACGTGTCGTCGCCCTTCCAGAAGGCGAGGATCCCCCGCTCGACGGCGGGGAAGGACGGCGAGGGGACGACGCCATCGGCATCGGCGTTCAACGGGTACGGCACCGGGACTCCTTGTGGGTTCGCTCGATCTCCACGAGGACGGAGCACGCTCCGCGGTACCACCTCGCTTGCCATGCCGTGCTGTCCGCACGTCACGACCGCTCGTGTTCGGGTTCGGTGCGGCCCGGTCCGCCCGGTTCTACTGACGAGCCGCTCGCGCGGACCGCGTTCTTCCGGGAGCTCCCCGGTGATGGCCGGATCGACGCTCGTGTGACACGAGTTTAGCGGACGGGAGCATGCTGGAGGGATGCCCGACGACTCTGCCTCCGGCGAACGCCCGGAGTCCTCCCTCACCGTCATCATCGCCTTCGGCGCGAACCTGCTCGTCGCGATCGCGAAGACCATCGCGTCGCTCATCTCGGGTTCGGCCTCGATGGTGGCCGAGGCAGCGCACTCGTGGGCGGACACCGGCAACGAGATCTTCCTGCTGGTCGCCGAACGACGGGGCGGGCGGAAGCGCGACACCGCACACCCGCTCGGGTACGGACGCGAGACCTACATCTGGTCGATGTTCGCCGCGTTCGGGCTGTTCACCGCGGGCGCCATCGTGTCGATCTACCACGGCATCTCCGAGCTCGGCGAGACGGGTCCGGCCGAGGACGTCCTGCTCAACTACATCGTGCTCGCGCTGTCGTTCTGCCTCGAGGGCACGAGCTTCCTGCAGGCCTACCGCCAGGCGCACGGAGCGGCGACGAAGCGCAAGGTGCCGGTGCTGCGCCACGTGCTGCAGTCCTCGAACCCGACACTGCGGGCCGTGTTCGCCGAGGACGCCGCTGCGCTCATCGGCCTCGTCGTCGCGTTCCTCGGGGTGTTCCTGCACCAGATCACCGGCCTGGCGATCTTCGACGCGATCGGGTCCATCGCGATCGGCCTGCTGCTCGGGGTCGTGGCGATCATCCTCATCGACCGCAACCGCCGCTTCCTGCTCGGCGAGAGCACGTCGCCCGAGCTCGAGAACGCCGTGCTCGTCGAGCTGCTCGGCCGCTCGCAGATCGAACGTGTCACCTACCTGCACCTGGAGTTCGTCGGACCGTCGCGGGTGTACCTCGTCGCCGCCGTCGACCTGACGGGCAACGAGAACGAGGAGCACGTCGCGGTCCGGTTGCGCGACGTCGAGAAGTCGCTCGAGGACAGCCCGTACATCGAGGAAGCCGTGCTGACGCTGAGCTACCCGGGCGACGCCTCGCTGCGGCCGACGAGCGACGAGGTGCCCGAGGTGGTGCGCGACGGGACGGCCTCGGACGTGGCCGCCGGCGGCGCCGGGACGCTGCGCACCGACTGACGCGCGGGCGGCCGTCGACGGCGTCAGCGGGCGTCGAGGCCGGCGACCACCGGGGTCAGCGCCGCCGCGACGTACTCGACGAGCGGCCGGCGGGCCACCCCGTCGGCGACCCACACCCCGAACGCCGCAGCAGCCGCCCCGAGCACCGCGCCCGAGACCGTCTGCGGCCAGAGCGACCCCGGCTGCTCCCCCGTGCGCCCGGCCACGAAGGCCGCGACGGCCCCGTGCTGCGCCATCACCCGGACGGCGACCCCGGCGACGAGCTCGGAGCCGATGCCCATCACCTCGGCCTGCGCGACCGCCCACGGCACCCGCTCGGGGTCGTGGGCCTGGGCCGCGGCGAGCAGGGCCTGCTCCACCGCACGCACCGCACTGGGTTCGGTCGAGGCCGCCAGGTACCCGGGCAGCCCCGCGACCGCGGCGTCGAGCTCGAGCCACATCACGTCCGACTTCGCCGTGAAGTAGTTGAAGAACGTCGCGCGGCTGACCCCCGCACGCACAGCGATCTGGTCGACCGTGGTGCGTGCGTACCCCTGCTCGAGGAACAGCTCGGCAGCGGCGTCCGCGAGGACCTCGGCGCTCGAGCGTCGGGGCCGGCCACCGCGGCGGATCGGTTCGTCCATGGGCCCCAGTAAACCGCTAGACTCGTTCAGCCATGATCTTGGACTCAGTACAGAAAACCGTCGCCGCCGTCGCGAGCGCCACCGCCGTCGTCCTCGTCCTCGCGGGGTGCAGCGGCGCCGGGACGAGCACCACGAGCAGCAAGCCGGTGAGCGGCGGGACCCTGACGTACGCCTCCGGCGATGCCGAGCCCACCTGCCTCGACCCGCACGTCGGCGGCAACTACCCGCAGGCGCTCCTGGCGACGCAGTACATCGAGGAGCTCGTCGGGCTCGAGGACGGCGAGCCGACGCCCGAGCTCGCGACGAAGTGGACCACGAGCGACGACGGCAAGACCCTCACCTTCACGCTGCGCGACGACGTCACCTTCACCGACGGCACCCCGTTCGACGCCGCCGCCGTCGTGGCGAACATCGAGCACGTGCAGGACCCGGCCACCGCCTCGAGCACCGGGTACCTCGCGCTGCAGTCCATCACGAAGGCGACGGCCACCGACGACTACACCGTGACGCTCTCGCTGAGCCGTCCGGACAGCGCGCTGCTCGAGTCGTTCTCGCAGCCGTGGGTCGGCATGGAGTCCCCGAAGGCGCTCGAACGCAAGCAGGCGACGAACTGCGAGTCGCCCGTCGGCACCGGCCCGTTCGAGGTCACCGGGTGGAAGCACGGCGACCGCGTCACCCTGACGAAGAACAGCGACCACTGGGGCACGACGAAGCCGCGCCTGTCCGGCATCACGTGGCGGTTCCTGCCCGACTCGACGTCGCGCTACGCGGCGCTGCAGTCCGGGCAGGTCGACGTCATCGACAACGCGCAGCCCGACCAGCTCAAGGCGGCGTCGGCGAAGGGCGCCATCCGCGACCTCGACGCCCCGCGCCCTGGCGCCTCGAACCGCCTCGAGCTGAACTCCGGCCACGGCGTGTTCCGTGACGAGGCCGTGCGGCAGGCGTTCATCGCGGGTGCCGAGATCGACCCCGGCCTGCAGTCGCTGTTCCTCGGCACCGCGAAGCGCTCGTACTCCGTGCTCTCGAGTGCCGAACCGCTGGCGTACTCGGAGAAGAGCCGGTTCGACTACTCCCCGACGAAGGCGAAGCAGCTGCTCGACGACGCCGGTTGGAAGGTCGGGTCGGACGGCATCCGCGGCAAGGACGGCCAGCAGCTGACCGTGACGTTCCCGGTGTCGACGAACCAGTCGGTGCCGGCCGAGCGCAGCCTGTTCCAGCAGATCCAGGCATCCGAGAAGGCCGTCGGGTTCAAGGTCGTGCTCGACGAGCTCGACCTCTCCAGCTGGTACGCGGCCCTCGCGGCGAACGAGTACGACGTGGTCAGCGCCCCGTACACGAAGGTCGGCCCCGACGTCCTGCGGATCCTGTACGACAGCGCGAGCATCGAGCCGGCGCCGTCCGGGTACTTCGCGAACCTCGCGCAGCTCGACGACCCCGCACTCGACACCCTGCTCGAGCAGGCGGCCCGCACCTCGGACGCCGACGAGCGCGCCGACCTGTACGAGCAGTCGCAGAAGGCGATCCTGGCGAGCGACACCGTGCTGCCCCTCTACGACCAGCAGAACCACTTCCTGGTGCGCTCGGCCGTGCACGGCATCCAGACGACCTCGGTGTCCACGCCCTGGTTCGGCACGGCCTGGATCGACCGCTGACACGGATGCCCTGGGTGTGGTGGGCCGTCCGACGGCTCGCGGGCGGGATCGGCGTGCTCTGGGCCGTCGCGACGATCGTGTTCGTCGCGATCCGGCTCATCCCCGGCGACCCCGCACTCGCGATCCTCGGTGGTCCGGGCTCGCAGGCCTCCGCCGAGGCCGTCGCCCAGGTCCGGCACGAGTACGGCCTCGACCAGCCGGTGCTCGTGCAGTACGCGGTGTTCCTCGGACGCCTCGCCACCCTGCAGCTCGGTGACTCGTACGCCTTCCGCACCCCGGTCGCGACGCTGCTCGGCCAGCAGCTGCCCGTCACGCTCACCCTGGCGGTGGCCGGGCTCGTCGTCGCCTGGGTCCTGGCGATCGTCGCGGCCTGGTGGTCGACGCAGCGCGGTCGGTTCGCAGCCGGGCTGACGAGCGCGCTGAGCGTCACCGCGAGCGTGATGCCGCACTTCTGGCTCGGCAGCGTGCTCATCGTGGTGTTCGCGAGCGCCCTCGGTTGGGTGCCCGCGGTCAGCGACGGAACCGTGCGCGGCTGGGTGCTCCCGGTGCTGACGGTGGCCGTCCCGGTCGCCGGGTACCTGGCCGAGACCGTCCGCGACGGGGTCGTCGATGCGCAACGGTCCGCCTTCGCCCTCGCCGCCCGGGGCCGTGGTGAGACCCGCCTCGGGCTCTTCGCCCGGCACCTGCTCCGCCACGCGGCGCTGCCCGGGATCGCCCTGTCCGCCTGGGCGTTCGGGTCCCTCGTGTCCGGCGCCGTCGTCGTCGAGTCCGTGTTCGCGCTGCCCGGCATCGGTCGCGCCCTGGTGACCGCGGTGACGCAGCGGGACATGCCGCTCGTCGCCGGCATCGCGCTGGTGTCCGCCGCTGCCTACGTCGTGGTGCTCGCGGTCGCGGACCTCGTCGAACGTCTCGTCGACCCGCGCACCGGCGCCCCGCGCACAGGGCGCGCGCGTGCTCCGCGCGCCGCCCGACGCCGTGGAGCCGACCACGAGGCGGCCGCGCGGTGAGCGGCATCGCCGAGCCGAGCCTCCCGACCGACCGGTCCGCCGACGGACGCCCGGCAGCCGGACGCGGTCCCCGCACCCTCGGCGTCCCCGGCGCCGTCGCGGGTGCCGTGGTCCTGCTCGCCGTCGTGGCGGCCGCGTGGCCGGCGCTGCTCGGCGGCGCGGACCCGCTCGCGGTGCACCCGTCGGAGGCGCTCCTCGCGCCGAGCGGCGCGCACCCCTTCGGCACCGATGAATCCGGACGCGACGTCCTGTCCCGCGTCGTCGCCGGCACGCGGGCCTCGCTCGTGGTCGGTGTCGTCGCGACCCTGATCGGCGGCGGGACCGGCGTCGTGCTCGGCGTCGCCGCCGGCCTCGGTGCCGGCGCCGGACGCTTCGGTCGGCTGCTCGACGCCGTGATCGGCCGCGTCACCGAGGTCGCGTTCGCCCTGCCGCTGCTGCTCGTCGCCCTGGTGGTCATCGCCGTCACCGGCCCCGGCCCGGTGCCCGCCGTGCTCGCCGTCGGCTTCGCCACCGCCCCCGGCTACGCCCGCATCGTCCGTGGTCTGGTCCGTGCCGCCCGGTCGTCCCAGGTCGTCGAGACCGCCGTGCTGCTCGGCCGCTCCCCCGTCCGCATCGTGGTCCGGCACGTCCTGCCCACCGCACTCTGGCCCGTCGTCGCGGTCGCCACGCTCGGCGTCGGTCAGGCGATCGTCTGGGCCTCGGCGCTGAGCTACCTCGGCGTCGGCACACCACCCCCGGCTCCGGAGTGGGGCGCGATGCTCGCCGACGGCCGGACCTACCTGCAGACCGCACCGTGGATGAGCACCTTCCCCGGGCTCGCCATCGTGGTGCTCGCGACCGCCGTCACCGTGCTCGGTCGCGCGATCCGCCGAACAGGAGTCGTCCGATGACCACCGTCCTCGAGGTCCAGGCGCTGCACGTCGCCATCGCGGGCACGCCGATCGTGCACGACGTCGCCCTGCGGGTCGACGCCGGCGAGTGCGTCGCCCTGGTCGGCGCCTCCGGCTCCGGCAAGACCGTCACCGCCCGCGCCGCGCTCGGCCTGTCCGCACCCGGCTCCGCCGTCCGCGCCGACGCCTTCACCGTCGCCGGCCTCGACGTCCGCGCCTTCTCCGATCGTCGGTGGCGCCAGGTGCGCGGGTCTCGGGTCGGCTACGTCGGCCAGGAGGCCCTGGGCGCGTTGGACCCGCTGCGTCCCGTCGGACGCGAGGTCGCCGACAGCCTCCGCCTGCACACCGAGTTGGGTGCGGCCGAGCGCGTGGACGCCGTGCGCGATGCCCTGCGGGCGGTGGGCCTCGACCCGGACATCGCGACCGACGGCCGACTCGCCGGCACGCTGTCGGGCGGGATGCGGCAGCGGGCCCTCATCGCCGCGGCCACCATCGGGTCGCCGGCGCTCGTGGTCGCCGACGAGCCCACGACCGCACTGGACGCCGGGGTCGCGGTCACCGTGATGGAGCAGTTGCGGGTGGCGCAGCAGCGCGGGGCGGGGCTGCTCGTGATCACGCACGACCTCGGGCTCGTCGCGGGGTGGGCCGACCGGGTGGCCGTCATGCACGAAGGCCGGATCGTCGAGCAGGGCCCGGTCGCCTCGGTGTTGCAGGATCCGCAGCACGCCGCGACGCAGTCCCTGGTGCGCGCGGCCACTGGCGCTCGGTGCGAGGTAGATCACTCCGTGCGAGCTTCCGACGACGCACGGAGTGATCAACCTCGCACGGGGCACGGCGGGAGGGCTGGCGGAAGGGCTGGCGTCCTCGTCGCCACGGGGCTCGCGCGCGACTACGAGGGCGTCCGCGCCGTCGACGACGTGTCGTTCGGGCTCGACCGCGGGCGAGTGCTCGGGGTGATCGGCGCCTCGGGGTCGGGCAAGACCACCCTGGCGCGGATGCTCCTCGGGCTCGAGACGCCCGACGCCGGCACGGTCTCGCTCGACGGAGCCCCCTGGGTACCGCTCCCCGAACACGACCGACGACCCCGACGCCACCGGGTCGCGGCCGTCGTGCAGGACCCCGGCGCCACGTTCGACGAGCGGTGGTCGGTCGAGCGGGTCCTCGCCGACGCGTTCTCGCGGGGCGACGACCGCCGCGCCCGTGGTTCCCTCGCCGCCCGGGTGGACGCAGCCCTGCGACAGGTGGACCTCGACCCGGCGCTCCGGCCGCGGTCGCCGCTGACCCTGTCCGGTGGGCAACGGCAGCGACTCGCGATCGCCCGGGCACTCGCCACCGACCCCGAGGTGATCGTCCTCGACGAGCCGGTCACCGCCCTCGACGCCACCGTGCAGGACGCCGTGCTGACCCTGCTCGAGCGGCTCCGCGACGACACCGGCGTAACGATGGTCTTCGTGTCGCACGACCTGCGGGCCGTTCGACGGATGGCCGACGACGTGCTGGTCGTGCACCGGGGCGCGGTCGTCGAGCACGGCCCCGCCGCGACGGTGTTCGCGCGCCCGTCGCACCCGGTGACCGCGCACCTGCTGCAGGCCGCGGAGCGGCTCGCGACGGGCCCCGCAGCCGACTTCACGGGCTGAGCGACAGTTCGCGCGGTGCCGCGTCCGCGAACTGTCGCTGCGCGCGTGACGTCACCCACGGCCCTGAACGTGACCGGAGGCCCGGTGTGCGTCCGTGGCGGACGTGCACCGGGCCTCCAGGGCGGGTTGCCGCGGGGCGGCCCCGGGGTCAGGAGTCGGCGGACTCCTTCTTCGCAGCGTCACCCGAGATGATCGGGATCTCACTCGTCGCGAACTCCTTCGCCCAGTCGGACTGTGCGAACTCCGAGTTCGGGTCGTTGTAGTCGTCGATCACGCCGGCGACCTCGTCCTCGGAACCGACCGTCGGGCCGGAGCCCATGAGCGGCGTGGCGGCGGTCTCCTTGGTGAAGTACACCGCGACGAGCCCGATGACGGCGGCCAGCATCAGGTAGAAGGCCGGGATGTCCTCGGCCCAGCCGTAGCCGGCGTCCTTTGCGGCGTTGATGAGCGCCGAGGTCGCGAGCGGGGTCGTGCCACCGAACAGCGACACGGAGACGTTGAACGCGATCGCGAGCGCGCCGTAGCGGATGATCGTCGGGAACAGCGCGGGCAGCGTCGACGGCATGGTCGAGGTGAACGTGACGAGCACGACACCGAGGATGAGCAGGCCGGAGAACACCCCGACGCCCGTGCCGGTCTGGACGAGCTTGAGGGCCGGCCAGGACAGCAGGATGAAGCCGATGCAGCCGGCGGCGAGCACCGGGCGACGACCGAACTTGTCGGACAGCCGGCCACCGAACGTGATGACGACCATCATGAGCAGCATCACGACGACGATCAGGATGAGGCCGAACGTGGCGTTCTGGCCGAGGTTCTGCTCGAGGTAGGTCGGCATGTACGACAGCAGCATGTAGTCGGTCACGTTGAAGACCAGGACCAGGCCGATGCAGATGATGAGCGCGCGCCAGTTCTCGGCGAAGAGCTTGAGGAACGGGGTCTTCTGCCCCTCGCGCTCGGCGGCCTGCTCCTGCTGCTTCTGGAAGGCCGGGGTCTCCTCGAGCTTGAGGCGCAGGTACAGCCCGATCAGGCCGAGCGGGCCCGCGATGATGAACGGGATGCGCCAGCCCCAGCTGAGCAGGGCGTCCTCGGACAGGCCGAACTGCAGGCCGGTGACGATCGACGCGCCGAGCACGTAGCCGGCCAGGGTGCCGAACTCGAGCCACGAGCCCATGAACCCACGGCGCTTGTCGGGCGAGTACTCGGCGATGAAGGTCGCGGCGCCGCCGTACTCACCGCCGGTCGAGAAGCCCTGCACGAAGCGGGCCACGAGCAGCAGGACCGGAGCCCAGAAGCCGATCGAGTCGTACGACGGGATCAGGCCGATCATCAGCGTGCCGGCGGCCATCAGGATCATCGTCAGCGCGAGGACCTTCTGCCGGCCGATCCGGTCGCCGATCGGACCGAAGACGGCGCCACCGATCGGTCGGACGATGAACGCCGCGGCGAAGAACCCGAAGGTCGCGACGATGTTCGCGGCCGGGTCGCCCTGCGGCAGGAAGACCTGCGAGATCGTGACGGTCAGGTACGCGAAGATGCCGAAGTCGAACCACTCCATCGCGTTGCCGAGGGCGGCGGCCGCCACGGCGCGCTTGAGCAGCGACTCCTCGACGACGGTGACGTCGTCCTTCGTCAGGTTGCGCCGAGCGCGCTTCGCAGCGCCCTTCGTGCGCAGCGGTCGGTCGCCGTGCGGCAGCGGCCGATCGCCGTGCGGGTGGGGTGCGTCGTTCGGTGCCAAGTCGTTCCTCCGGTGTGCGGTGCGTCCTTCGGGCGTCCGGCGGACGGCAACGGTGCAGTTCCTGCGAACCCGCGCTCGCCGGACAAACTCCGACAGACTACCAGGTCTCCGGCGTGTCCGACAGGTCGGTGTGGTAATCGCCGCTCCGACGCGTCACCGATCGGAGCGGAGGAACACCGGGGCTGCCCGGACCCGCACCGACGCCGCACCGCGGACCACGGTCAGCCGGCTCGTCGCCCCGGTCGCCGAGACCAGCGAGGAGCCGCCCGGCATGCCGACCGACGTCGTGCGGACTCCCGACGTCGACCAGACGACGCGGACCACGTCCCCGCCCGAGCCGTACCTGACGATCCAGACCCCGCCCGTGCCGGCCCGTTCGACCGCCACGAACCGGCGATCACCGACGGTGCGCACGAGGACCGCGTAGGCCGCGGCAGCCCGCCGCGCCGTGTACCCACCACTGGCTGAGCCGTACAGGCCGTACCCGGTCGGTGTCGACGCCGCGTCGTTCAGGGTGAACGGCACGACGAGCGTGACACCGAGGTGCGCGGCGAGCGCTCCCCAGCGCACCAGCCAGGCGGACTGCACTGCGGGGGTGACGGTACCCGCCTGCCCCGGCGGACCGGCCTGCCAGCCGCCTTCGGTCCACCAGACCGGGACGGAGCGGTGTTGCGCCGTGAGGGCCGTCCGGAGCTCCCGCATCGCGGGCCCCAGAGTCGTCTCCGGCGGTCGTGTCCCGGTGTACGCGTGGACCGACACCGCGTCGACCGTCGCCGGACCACCTGCGGCGAGCCACTGCCGGAGCCACGGGTGCAGGCCGTCCGCCCCGAGCAGGCTCATGGCGGGACCCACCACCACGGAGCCCGGCGCCGCGGCGTGGACGGCCGCGGACGCCGCCCGGGTCAGTGCGACGTAGCGTGCAGCACTGCTGGCCTCCGGCGCGACGGTGTTCGGCCACTCGTTCCAGACCTCGTACCCCGCCACGTCCGGGCCGAACGTCGCGGCGACGAACCCCGCGTACCGTGCGAACGCGGCGATGCCGGCGGCTGTGGTCGGACCACCACCGCCGTCGTGGTGGGGATTGCCGTAGTCGAGGACGATGAGCGGTCGGATCCCCGCCGCGCGGAGACGGTCGACGGACTTCCGGTACGACGCGGGCATGACGAGTTCGTCCCGGGCCTTCTCGACGCCCGTCCACCACAGGTCGACCCGAGCGGTCCCCACGCCGAGCCCCGCCGCCAGGGCCACCTTCGCGCCGTCCGCCGTGGTGTCGATGCCGGAACCGATCCCGAACCGAGCCGAACCGGTCGCGGCCGCGACCGGCACCGGCGGGGACATCGGCAGGAGCAGCGCGGCCACACCGACGAAGGCGGTCGCGACTTTCTCGAAGGTATTCACGGATTGCACCCTACGAGCATTTCCGATCAATGCAAACAATTGCATTCGTGCGGCATTTGCGTATTTCCGCCGAAAGAATTCCCCATCCAGCATTCCCGCGGTCGACTCCGGGTCTCCGGTACCGGGTAACCTTGGGACACCACGCACCAGGCGTGGACACTCAGGCACCTCATCACGGACTCGGTGCCGCACACACGCACGGAAGGCGCAGCCATGACCAAGCCCATGCCCGAGAAGCCCAGCGTCGACGGACTCGAGCAGGTCTGGGGGCCGGTCTGGGAGCAGGACGGCACCTACCGCTTCGACCGTGACGCCGCCGGCCACCGCGACGCCGTCTACTCGATCGACACCCCGCCGCCGACCGCCTCCGGGTCGCTGCACATCGGGCACGTCTTCTCGTACACGCACACCGACCTCAAGGCGCGGTTCGAGCGCATGCGGGGCAAGCACGTCTTCTACCCGATGGGCTGGGACGACAACGGCCTGCCGACCGAGCGCCGCGTGCAGAACTACTACGGCGTCCGCTGCGACCCGACGCTCCCCTACGACCCCGACTTCACGCCGCCGTTCGAGGGCGGCGACGGCAAGTCGTCGAAGGCCGCCGACCAGCTGCCGATCTCGCGCCGCAACTTCATCGCGCTGTGCGACCAGCTGACCGTGCAGGACGAGCAGCAGTTCGAGGAGCTCTTCCGCACCCTCGGCCTGTCGGTGGACTGGACGCAGTCGTACCGCACCATCGACGACACCTCGCGGGCGAGCGCGCAGCGTGCCTTCCTCCGCAACCTCGCGCGCGGCGAGGCCTACCAGGCCGACGCCCCGACCCTGTGGGACGTCACGTTCCGCACCGCGGTCGCGCAGGCCGAGCTCGAGGACAAGGAGATGCCCGGCGCGTACCACGGCATCGCCTTCCACCGCACCGACGGTGGCGACGACGTCGTGATCCAGACGACCCGTCCCGAGCTGCTGCCGGCGTGCGTCGCCCTCGTCGCACACCCGGACGACGAGCGGTTCCAGGACCTGTTCGGCACCACGGTCCGCTCGCCCCTGTTCGACGTCGAGGTCCCGGTGCTCGCGCACCACCTGGCGCAGAAGGACAAGGGCGCCGGCATCGCGATGGTCTGCACCTTCGGCGACACCACCGACGTGGTCTGGTGGCGCGAGCTGCAGCTGCCGAACCGCGCGATCCTCGGCTTCGACGGCCGTGTCCGTTCCGACGAGCCCGCGTGGATCGAGTCGGCGACCGGCAAGGCGCTCTACGCCGAGATGGCCGGCAAGACCGTGTTCTCGGCGAAGAAGGTCGTCGTGGACGCCCTGACCGAGTCCGGCGAGCTCGTCGGCGACGTCAAGACGATCAACCACCCGGTGAAGTTCTTCGAGAAGGGCGACAAGCCCCTCGAGATCGTCTCGACCCGCCAGTGGTACATCGTCAACGGCGCCCGCGACGAAGCCCTGAAGACGACGCTCCGCGCCCGCGGCGAGGAGATCGCGTTCCACCCCGACTTCATGCGCGTCCGCTACGACAACTGGGTCGGTGGCCTGTCCGGCGACTGGCTCATCTCGCGCCAGCGGTTCTTCGGCGTGCCGATCCCCGTCTGGTACCCGCTCGACGCCGACGGCAACCCGGTGTTCGACCAGCCGATCGTCCCGACCGAGGCGCAGCTGCCCGTCGACCCGTCGTCCGACCCGGCACCCGGCTACTCCGAGGACCAGCGCGGCGTCGCCGGCGGGTTCCAGGGCGAGCTCGACGTCATGGACACCTGGGCCACGTCGTCGCTCACCCCGCAGCTCGCGGGCAAGTGGGAGACCGACCCGGCGCTGTACGACCTGGTGTACCCGTACGACGTCCGCCCGCAGGCACAGGACATCATCCGCACGTGGCTCTTCACGACGGTGCTCCGCAGCCAGCTCGAAGCGGACACCGCGCCGTGGAAGCACGCGAGCATCTCCGGCTTCATCGTCGACCCCGACCGCAAGAAGATGTCGAAGTCGAAGGGCAACGTCGTCACGCCGCTGTCGATCCTCGAGCAGCACGGTGCCGACGCGGTCCGCTACTGGGCGGCCTCGTCCAAGCTCGGCACCGATGCGGCCTTCGACCCGCAGAACCCGAAGCAGATCAAGGTCGGCCGTCGTCTGGCCATCAAGGTCCTGAACGCCGCCAAGTTCGTCTACGGCTTCCCGCTGCCCGAGGGCGCCACGAGCGTCACCGAGGCACTCGACGTCGACATGCTCGCCGAGCTCGGTGCGGTCGTCGAGCAGGCCACCGCCGCGTTCGACGGCTTCGACCACGCCCGCGCGCTCGAGATCACGGAGCGGTTCTTCTGGACCTTCTGCGACGACTACCTCGAGCTCGTGAAGGAGCGTGCCTACGGCACGGCGGCCGACGCGACGCACGAGACCCAGGCGAGCGCGGTCCTGGCGCTGCGCGGCGCGATCGACGTGCTGCTCCGACTGCTGGCACCGTTCCTCCCGTACGCGACGGAAGAGGTGTGGGCCTGGACCCACGAGACCAGCGTGCACCGGGCCTCCTGGCCGACCGCTGCTGACCTGCCCACCGACGCGGCCCCCACCGGGCTGCTCGCGGCCGTCGGACAGGCGCTCATCGGGATCCGCGGCGCGAAGACGTCGGCGAAGGCGTCCCAGAAGACGCCCGTCACGCGTGCCGTCGTCGCCGCGCCGGCCGAGACGCGGGCGCTCATCGAGCGCGCGGCGGTCGACCTGGCGGCCGTCGGCCGCATCGAAAACCTGTCGTTCGTCGACGGCGACGAGCTCGCCGTCACCGAGATCGAGCTGGCGGAACAGCAGGCGTAACGTCGGTCGTCCGGGCCGGGTCGCGTCGGCGACCCGGCCCGTCCACCACCGGACAGGAGGCACGGATGCAGTTGGGCACACGATGGAGCGTGGGTGGGGAGCCGCCTGCGCGACTGCCCGAAGCGATGGTCGTCGCCGTGCGCGGGGTCGAGGACGAACTGGCGGCCGAGTCGGTCGACACGGGGACGTGGGGCTGGACCCTGACGTTCCTCGAGGGCAAGCCGATCGTCGAGCTCGACGACGGCACCTCGATCCACCTCGACGATGCCGGGCACGCCCAGGTCACGAACCCCGACGACGCCGCGGAAGAGGACTGACGCGGGGCGCGTTCGCTCGGTGAGCAGAAATGGTCGGGTCCCCGGTGGGAACCCGACCATTTCTGCTCACGATGCGAGCGCTTCGAGACGCCCGCCGCTCGCGGCTACTCGGCGAGCCAGGTGAGCAGGACCTCGTTCACCTCGGCGGTGTGCGTGGTGAGCAGGCCGTGCGGGGCACCCTCGATCTCGACGTACTTCGCGGCCGGCAGCGCCTTGGTGAAGCGGCGACCGGTGGCGTCGATCGGCAGGATGTTGTCCGCCGTGCCGTGCACGATGAGCGCCGGGACGGTGACCTTCGGGATGTCCTGACGGAAGTCGGTCGGCCAGGTCAGCGGCGCTGCGGCGGACGCGATCGCACCCGAGCCAGCGGCGATGTTCCAGGCGTTGCGGACGGCCTCTTCCGAGATGCGCGAGCCGAGGTTCTCCGACAGGTTGAAGAAGTCCTGGTAGAAGTTCGTGAAGTACGCGTACCGGTCCTTCTTCACGTCAGCCGCGATGCCCTCGAAGAACGACATCGGGCCGGCGCCGTCGGGGTTGTCGTCGGTGATGGCCAGGAAGGGCTCGAGCGAGGCGAGGAACGCGACCTTCGCGATGCGGTCCTGTCCGTGGCGGCCGATGTAGCGGGCGATCTCGCCGGTGCCCATCGAGAAGCCGACCAGGATCACGTCGCGCAGGTCGAGGGTCTCGAGGACGGTGTGCAGGTCGTCGGCGAAGGTGTCGTAGTCGTAGCCGGTGCTCGGCTGCGAGGACTGCCCGAAGCCGCGGCGGTCGTACGTGATCACGCGGTAGCCGGCCTCGAGCAGGGCCGGGGTCTGGCCCTCCCACGAGTTGCCGTCGAGGGGGAAGCCGTGGATCAGCACGATCGGCTGACCGGTTCCCTTGTCCTCGTAGTGGAGTTCGATGTCGACGCTGTTCTCGGTTCCGACGGTGATGGCACCCATGATCGTTTCCTTCCCTGAGCCTCGCGGAGAACGTCCGTTCTCCGTCGATGTGCCTTACACTAGAGAACGATCGTTCCCGGCGCAACTCGGGAACGGTGAACACGCAGCGAACGGGGTACGTCATGGCAACCGGCACCATCAGCACGGTCGACGCCGACGTCCGCGCACACATCGTGGACGTCGCCGACCAGCTGTTCTACGCGCGCGGCATCCAGTCCGTCGGCATGGACGAGATCCGCACGGGCGCAGGCGTCTCGCTGAAGAAGCTCTACGCGGCCTTCCCGGGCAAGGAGCAGCTCATCGCGGCCGTCCTGTCCGGGCGCCACGACATCTGGGAGCGCGGCGTGCACGGTGCGGTCGAGGCGGCCACGACCCCGCGCGACAAGCTGCTCGCCGTGTACGACTTCCTCGAGTCGTGGTTCGGCGACGACACGTTCCGCGGCTGCGGGTTCATCAACGCCTTCGGCGAGCTCGGCGCGATCTCGCCCGCGGTCGCCGAGATCGCCCGCGCCCACAAGGACTCGTTCCAGCGATTCGTGCAGGAGCTCACCGCCGAGGTCGTCACCGATCCGGACCGTGCCGAGGAACTCGCCGCACAGCTCGCCCTGCTCGCCGAGGGCGCGCAGACCACTGCTGCCATCGCCGGCACCACGGAGCCCGCGGCGCACGCCCGCCGTGCCGCGTCGACGCTGATCGACGCCGCGACGGGGCCGTCCCGCTGACCTGGTCGTTCCGGGCGTACCTGGTCGTTCCGGGCGTACCTGGTCGGTTCTTCCGACCAGGTACGCCCAATTCCGCTTTCCAAGCCGGTCGCGATGGGAAGGAACGCACCCACAGGGCGGACGGGAGGCGCGGGGCCAGGCCGCCACGGGCCTCCCGTCCGCCCCGTCGCGGCGCGACGTCCGTAGGGTGGTTGCCATGGCAACCCCGTTCGACGTCCCGAGCACCCTCCCCTACGTCCTGCCGCCCTTCGGCGACGTGCGACTCGAGCACTACCGACCGGCCTTCGAGGCCGGCATGGCCGAGCAGCGCGCCGAGGTCGAGGCCATCGCCACCGATCCGCACGCACCGACGGTCGAGAACACCCTCATCGCCCTCGAGCGCTCCGGGCAGCTGCTGACCCGTGTCAGCCACGTGTTCTTCACGCTGTCGTCGGCGGACTCGACGCCGGAGCTGCACGACCTCGAGGCCGAGGTCTCGCCGTTGCTCGCCGCCCACCGCGACGCGATCACGCTGGACTCCCGGCTCTACGCCCGCGTGCAGTCCGTGCTCGACGGCGCCGCAGCCGCCGGGCTCGAGGGCGAAGCGCTCCGCCTGGTCGAGCGCACCCACGCCGAGATGACCCTGGCGGGCGCCGGGCTCGACGACGCCGGCAAGGAGCGCCTGACCGCCATCAACCAGGAGCTGTCGACGCTCACGACCACCTTCGAGCGCAACCTGCTCGAGGACACCAACGACTCCGCCGTGCACGTCACCGACGAAGCCGAGCTCGAGGGGCTCGACGGGGGTGCGAAGTCCGCCGCTGCCGGGTCCGCTGCGGACCGCGGCCTCGAGGGCTGGCTCATCACCCTGCCGCTCTACACCGGCCACCCGTGGCTGCCGTCGCTCGCGAACCGCGACCTGCGCGAGCGCATCATGCACGCCTCGCTCGCTCGCGGCCGCCGCGGCAACCAGTACGACAACCGCGAGGTCCTGCTGCGCATCGTGCGGCTCCGTGCCGAGCGCGCCGAACTGCTCGGGTTCCCGAACCACGCCGCCGTCGTCACCGCCGACGAGACGGCGAAGACCCCCGAAGCTGTCGACGGCCTGCTGTCGTCGCTCGTCGGCGCTGCGGCACGGAACGCCGACGACGAGCGGGCCGTCCGGTCCCGCACGGTCGGGTTCGACATCGAGTCGTGGGACTGGGCGTACGCCACCGAGATCCTGCGCGGCGAGCAGTTCGCCGCGGACAGCTCCGCGCTCCGACCGTACTTCGAGGCCGACCGGGTTCTGCGCGACGGTGTCTTCCACGCCGCGGGTGCCCTCTACGGCCTGACCTTCACCGAGCGCCCGGACCTGCACGGCTACAACGACGAGGTCCGTGTCTTCGAGGTCACCGGCGAGGACGACGAACCGGTCGGGCTCTACCTGCTCGACCTGTACACGCGCGACGGCAAGCGCGGCGGCGCTTGGATGAACCCCGTGGTCGAGCAGTCCGAGCTGCTCGGCACGCTGCCCGTCGTGGTGAACAACCTCAACGTCGCGAAGCCGGCGCCCGGGTCGCCGACGCTGCTCATCCAGGACGAGGTCGAGACGCTCTTCCACGAGTTCGGCCACGCGCTGCACGGCCTCATCGCCCGCACCACGTACCCCCGGTTCTCGGGCACGAACGTCGAGCGCGACTTCGTCGAGTTCCCGAGCCAGGTGAACGAGATGTGGGTGTCGTGGCCGTCGGTCCTGGCGAACTACGCGAAGCACCACGAGACCGGTGCCCCGCTGCCGCCCGAGCTCGTCCTGGGCCTGAGCGAGTCCGAGGGCTTCAACGAGGGCTTCGGCACGACGGAGTACCTGGCCGCGGCGTTGCTCGACCAGGCGTGGCACCGGCTGTCCTCCGCCGACGCCGCTGCGGTCACGTCCGTCGAGGACTTCGAGCGGAACGCCCTCACCGCCGCCGGCATCGCCGTCGAGGCCGTGCCCCCGCGGTACTCGTCGACGTACTTCGCGCACACGTTCTCGGGCGGGTACGACGCCGGGTACTACGGCTACATCTGGTCCGAGGTGCTCGACGCCGACACGGTCGAGTGGTTCCGTGACAACGGCGGGCTGGACCGCGCGGCCGGTCGGCGCTTCGCGGAACGGCTGCTGGGTGTCGGCGGCACGAAGGACCCGCTCGAGGCCTACCGCGACTTCCGCGGCCGCGACGCCGAGGTCGGCCCGCTGCTGCGTCGCCGCGGCCTCGAGTAGGGCGCTGCGGGACCGGGCGCTTCCGGGCGTACCGCGTCGAATCGGGCGTACCTGATCGGAACTTCCGACCAGGTACGCCCGATCTCACCTTCCATCGCAGCCGTCATGGGAAGAACCAGACGTCGACCCGCGGGCCGCGCCGAACACCCGACGACGACGAAGCCCCGCACCGATCCGGTGCGGGGCTTCGTCGCGAGCGGGGCGCTACGCCGACTTCTCGACGCGCTTCGCCCGCGGCCGGGGCACGATGGTCGGCGCTGCGTTCTCGAGCACGGACTCGCGGGTGATCACCACGCGGGCGACGTCGTCGTCGGACGGGACGTCGAACATCACCGGGCCGAGGACCTCTTCGAGGATGGCGCGCAGGCCACGGGCACCGGTCTGGCGGAGCACGGCCAGGTCGGCGATCGCCTCGAGCGCACCCTGGTCGAACTCGAGCTCGACGCCGTCGATCTGGAACATCCGCTGGTACTGCTTGATCAGGGCGTTCTTCGGCTCGGTCAGGATCTGCATGAGCGCTGCCTGGTCGAGCTGCGACACCGTGGTGACGACGGGCAGACGACCGATGAACTCGGGGATCAGGCCGAACTTGTGCAGGTCTTCCGGCAGGACCTCGGAGTACAGGTCCTGGTGGTCGGTCGCACTGTGCAGCGGCGCCCCGAAGCCGATCCCCCGCTTGCCGACGCGCGAGGACACGATGTCCTCGAGCCCGGCGAACGCACCGGCCACGATGAACAGGACGTTCGTCGTGTCGATCTGGATGAACTCCTGGTGCGGGTGCTTGCGACCACCCTGCGGCGGGACCGACGCGACGGTGCCCTCGAGGATCTTGAGCAGCGCCTGCTGCACGCCTTCGCCGGAGACGTCGCGCGTGATCGACGGGTTCTCGGCCTTGCGGGCGATCTTGTCGACCTCGTCGATGTAGATGATGCCGGTCTCGGCGCGCTTGACGTCGTAGTCGGCGGCCTGGATCAGCTTGAGCAGGATGTTCTCGACGTCTTCACCGACGTAGCCGGCCTCGGTCAGGGCGGTGGCGTCGGCAACGGCGAACGGCACGTTGAGGCGCTTCGCCAGGGTCTGCGCCAGGTAGGTCTTGCCGCAGCCGGTCGGGCCGATGAGCAGGATGTTCGACTTCGCGATCTCGATGTCGTCGCGGTCTTCGGCAGCGGTGATCTGCCCCTGCGCACGGGTGCGCTTGTAGTGGTTGTAGACGGCCACGGCGAGGGCGCGCTTCGCCGGGTCCTGCCCGATGACGTACTCCTGCAGGAAGTCGAAGATCTCGCGCGGCTTCGGCAGTTCGAAGTCACCGCTCGAGGTGTCCTCGCCGGCTTCTGCCAGACGCTCCTCGATGATCTCGTTGCACAGCTCGACGCACTCGTCGCAGATGTAGACACCCGGACCGGCGATCAACTGCTGGACCTGCTTCTGGCTCTTGCCGCAGAAGGAGCACTTGAGGAGGTCCCCGCTCTCTCCGATGCGTGCCATTGCCGTGCCTCCCTGATTGGACGTGCCGGCCCGCGCGCTCGCACCGGCCGCTGGTGCACCGCTGCTGGTGGGCACCTCGTCGTGGACACGAGCCTAACCGCAACCGGTGACACCGACCGTGCGGCGCCGCGGGATTTCGCGCGCGCGTTCGCCCAGGGCGTTCGGGCCTGCTACCGTGATCCAGTCTTCTCTACAAGTTGTAGAAACACCGTCCCGACCATCGAAGGATCCCCATGCAGAAGCGTCTCGCCGCCGGCGGCGCCGTCACCCTCGGCGCCGTGGCCGTCATCGTCCTCGGCACGGCCGGCGCAGCCAGCGCGCACGTGTCCGCGACGGCCACCTCGACCGCCGCGAACTCGTACACCACGGCGACCTTCTCGGTCCCGCACGGCTGCGACGGCTCCCCCACCACGAAGATCGAGTTCCAGGTGCCGGAGTCCGTCATCGAGGTCACCCCCACCGTGAACCCGAACTGGAAGATCACGAAGGCGACCGAGCCGTACACGAGCCCCTCCGCCGCGGCCGACGGTGAGCACGCCGAGGACGCCGCCGAACGCGTCACGAGCATCACCTACACCGCGAAGACCCCGCTCCCCGCGGACGAGCGCGACACCTTCGCCCTCTCCTTCTCACTGCCGGACGGCAAGGCCGGCGACCTCGTCGAGTTCCCCGCGATCCAGACCTGCGAGAAGGGCTCGGTCGAGTGGAACCAGGAGCAGCAGGCCGGCGAGGCCGAGCCCGAGCACCCGGCCCCCTCGATCACGCTGACCGCGGCCGAGGCCACGGACGACGACGGTGACCCGGTCGCCACCACCCCGACCGCCGAGGCCGCAGCCGGCTCGACGGCCCCCGCGGACCCCGACCTGGTCGGCCGCTTCCTCGGCCTGGGCGGTCTGGTGCTCGGCGCCGTCGCCCTGGTCGTCGCCGTCGCCGGCACGCGTCGTCGGAGCTCCGCCAAGTGACGCGGCGCGGCTCGCGTCGGACTCGGCTGCGGTCCTCTGCCTGGAGGCTCGTGGCCGGGTCCGCCGCGGCCGTCGCGATCGCGGGCGGTGCGGTCCTCGGGCTCGCGGGTCCCGCCAGCGCGCACAACTACCTGATCGCGTCCACTCCTGAGGTCGGCGGCACGCTCACGAGCCTGCCGAAGGCGTTCGAGATCACCACGAACGACAAGCTGCTCGACATCGGCGACTCCGGTTCGGGCTTCGCCTTCCGGGTCGTGGGTCCGGACGGGAAGTACTACGAGGACGGCTGCGTCGACATCGACGGCCCCTCGATGACCACGCCCGCCGCGCTCGGCGACTCGGGGAAGTACACCGTCGAGTGGCAGATCGTCTCCGCCGACGGCCACACCGTCTCCGACGAGTACCCCTTCACGTGGAAGGCCCCGTCCGGCTTCTCCGCAGCCTCGGGGTCGACCACACCGCCGACCTGCGCCACCGCGGGAGACGACTCCACCGAGGCCGCCACCACCGGCACCGCCTCGGGTGACACCGACTCTGCCGCGACCGACGCGCTCTGGATCGGCGCCGGAGGCGTCGTCCTCGTCGCCGCGGTCGTCGCGGTCCTGCTGCTCCTGCGGCGCCGCCCCGCGCCCGAGACGGACGACACCGAAGACTGACACCGCCGCACGACGAAGGCCCCACACCGATCGGTGCGGGGCCTTCGTCGTTCCTGCTGGTGCTACTTGACGAGCGCCGGCAGGTTCTTGCGGCTGGTGAGGACCTGGTCGATCAGGCCGTACTCCACGGCTTCCTGCGCGGACATGATCTTGTCGCGCTCGATGTCGTGGTTGATCTCCGCCGGCGTCTTGTTGGAGTGCTTCGACAGCGTCTCCTCGAGCCAGGTGCGCATGCGGAGGATCTCCGCCGCCTGGATCTCGATGTCCGACGCCTGGCCGCCACCCTGCTGGACAGCGGGCTGGTGGATGAGCACGCGGGCGTTCGGCAGGGCCAGACGCTTGCCCGGCGTGCCACCGGCGAGGAGCACCGACGCGGCCGAGGCAGCCTGACCGAGGCAGACCGTCTGGATCTGCGGACGGATGTACTGCATCGTGTCGTAGATCGCCGTCATCGCGGTGAACGAGCCACCGGGCGAGTTGATGTACATGACGATGTCGCGGTCGGGGTCCATCGACTCGAGCACGAGCAGCTGGGCCATGACGTCGTCAGCCGACGCGTCGTCGACCTGGACACCGAGGAACACGATGCGGTCCTCGAAGAGCTTCGCGTACGGGTCCTGGCGCTTGTAGCCGTAGGCCGTGCGCTCCTCGAAGCTCGGCAGGATGTACCGATCGGAGGGAGCCGGGACGTTCTGCGCGCCACCGAGCATTGGGAGATGCATTCTCGTTTCCTTTTCTTCGGTGGGGGTCAGGACTGGGCGTCGGGGTCGGCAGCCGCGGTCGGCGTCGCGCCGTCACCGACGGTGCCACCACCGCCGACGACCTCGGCCGACGAGGCACGCAGGTGGTCGACGAACCCGTACTCGAGGGCTTCCTGCGCGCTGAACCAGTTGTCGCGGTCGTTGTCCTTGAGGACCTGCTCGATCGACTTGCCGGTCTGCTCGGCCGTGAGCTCCGCCATGCGCTGCTTCATGTCGAGGATGACCTTGGCCTGCGTCTGGATGTCGGCAGCGGTACCGCCGAACCCGCCGGACGGCTGGTGCAGCAGGACGCGGGCGTTCGGCGTGATGTAGCGCTTGCCCGGCGTGCCGGAGGACAGCAGGAACTGTCCCATCGACGCGGCCAGGCCGATGCCCACGGTGACGATGTCGTTCGGGACGAACTGCATCGTGTCGTAGATCGCCATACCGGCGGTGATCGAACCACCGGGCGAGTTGATGTAGAGGTAGATGTCCTTCTCAGGGTCCTCGGCGGCGAGCAGCAGCAGCTTGGCTGCGATCTCGTTCGAGTTGTCGTCGCGGACCTCGGAGCCGAGCCACACGATCCGGTCTCTCAGAAGGCGGTCAAAAACACTGGGGTTCAGTGTTGCTTCGGCCATGGAAAAGCTCCCGTTCAGTTGTCGCTTGTCGTCGAACTTATCGGTTGCAACGCACCACTTCGCGTGTGTTCGCCGACAGCAATGCGGTGGTGCGGAAAACACGAGACGGGAGGCACGGTGCCAGCTGGCACCGTGCCTCCCGTCTGTATCGCTGGTGGCGTCGAGTTCGTTACTCGGCGTCCTCAGCAGGGGCCTGCGCGACGCCCGCCGTGAAGGCGGACAGGTCGACTGCGTCGCCGTTGGTGTCCTTGACGGTCACCTTCGACAGGACGGTCGCGACCGCCTTCGAGCGGGCGACCTCGCCGACCATGCCCGGGATCTGGCCGTTCTGGTCGATGACCTTGATGAACTCGGCCGGCTCCATGCCGTACTGCGCAGCAGCCTGGATGAGGTACTGGGTCAGTTCCTCCTGGGAGACCTGGATCTCCTCCTTCTCGGCGATGGAGTCGAGGAGGATCTGCGAGCGGAAGGCCTTCTCGCTGGACTCGGAGACCTCCTTGCGGTGCTCGTCGTCCTCGAGGCGGTTCTCCTGCTCGAGGTGGCGGTGCACCTCGTCCTCGATGAGCTGCTCCGAGATCGGGATGTTGACGTCCTCGATGAGCTTCTCGACGAGCTTGTCGCGAGCCGCGGCGCCCTGACCGAAGGTCTTGGACTTCGCGATCTGCTCCTTCAGGTCCGCCTTGAGCTCGTCGATCGTGTCGAACTGGCTGGCGATCTGGGCGAACTCGTCGTCGGCCTCGGGGAGCTCGCGCTCCTTGACGGCGGTGACGGTGACGGCGATCTGGGCGGTCTCGCCCTCACGGTCGCCACCGACGAGCTTCGACTCGAAGTTCGTCGACTCGCCGGCGGTCAGGGACTCGAGCGCCTCGTCGATGCCCTCGAGCAGGTCGCCGGAGCCGATCTCGTAGGAGACGCCGGTGGCCGAGTCGACCTCGTCGTCGCCGATGCTGGCGGTCAGGTCGATCTGCGCGAAGTCGCCGGTCTTCGCCGGACGGTCGACGGTCACGAGCGTGCCGAAGCGGGTGCGCAGGTTCTGCAGCTCCTCTTCGATCTCGTCGTCCGACACCTCGACGGCGTCGACGGTGAGCTCGTACGCGGAGTAGTCCGGCAGGTCGAACTCGGGACGGACGTCGACCTCGAAGGTGAGGACGAGGTCGCCCGCGAAGTCGGCGAGGTTCGGCAGTTCGGCGACGTCGGCCTCGGCACGGCCGAGGATGCGCAGCTCCTGCTCTTCGACCGCCTGGCGGTAGAAGTTGTCGATGGCGTCACCGACGGCGTGGTTCAGGACCTCGCCACGGCCGACGCGCTGGTCGACGATCGCCGGCGGGACCTTGCCCTTGCGGAAGCCGGGGATGTTGATCTGCTCGGCGATGTGCTTGTACGCGTGATCGATGCTCGGCTTGAGATCTTCCGGCGTCACGTTCACGGTGAGCTTGACGCGGGTGTCGCTCACCTTGTCGACGGTGCTGGTGGCCACGGGATGTTCTCCTGTTGGTTGACGTTCGTGTGGTCGATGGTTCTCGAGGACCTGGTCGGGGCGACAGGAGTTGAACCTGCGACCTCCCGCTCCCAAAGCGGGCGCTCTACCAAGCTGAGCTACGCCCCGTTTGACTGGGCCAGGGTGTCCGCGCGCGCCGAAGGGCGCATGCGACGCCGATGAGTCTAGCGGTCCCCCGGTGCGCGGTTCCCGGGAGGGACGTCACTCGTCCGCTGCGGCGCGTCGCAGGCCGTTGCGCCACCGCACGCCGACCACCACCTGGACCCCGAGCGCCGCGATCGCGAGCACGATGCCGACGACGATCCGCCACACGTGCAGCAGGGCGTGCGCGGGCTGCGGCTGCGGATCGCCGAACAGCTCCGGCCGCATCGAGAACACGGTCGCGGCGAGGACCACCAGCGCGTAGGAGACCACCCGCGACCAGCGGATCGTGCGCTCGGCGCCGGCGTCCGGCTTGGGGATGACGCGCCCTGGCATGTCGTGCTCGTTCGTTCGGTACTCGTTCGTCCGCTACGATGGTCTGGCTGCGACACGTGCGCAGCGCGGGGATGTAGCTCAATGGTAGAGCCCCAGTCTTCCAAACTGGCCACGCGGGTTCGATTCCCGTCATCCCCTCTCTCGTTCCTCGCTCCCCGTCATCCGATCCGGGTGATGTTGCCGTCCCCGGGTCCGGCTCCGGGCCGATCCCCGTCCGGAGTCGGCGCTTCCGACTTATGCTCTGCGCATCACGCCGGTGCCATCAGGGGCCCGGCGGACGGCGAGGGGTCCGCCATGGACGTCGTACTGTTCATCGTCGAGTTGTTGGTCGTGCTCGGCTGCATCGTCATGGGGACCCGGTTCTCCGGCGTCGCGCTCGGGCTCTGGGGCGGTGTCGGCGTCGCGATCCTCGTGTTCGTATTCCGTCTCCCGCCGGGTTCACCGCCCGTCGACGCGCTCCTCATCGTCATCTCGGTCGTCGTCGCGTCGAGCGTGATGCAGGTGTCGGGCGGCATCGACTGGATGGTGTCCGTCGCAGCGAAGATCATCTCGAGTCACCCGAAGCAGATCACGCTCATCGCGCCGCTCGTCGCGTTCCTGTTCTCCGTCGGCGCCGGGACGTCGAACATCCTGTACCCGCTGCTCCCCGTCATCCAGGACCTGTCCTACCGGAACGGCATCCGTCCGTCGCGCCCGTTGTCGTTGTCGGTGGTCGCCACCGGCGTCGCCCTCGCCTGCAGCCCCGTGTCGGCGGCCATGGCGGCGATGGTCACCCTCACCGAGGTGCAACCGTACGGTTTCGAGCTCATCGACATCCTCAAGGTGACCATCCCGGCAGCCGTGGTCGGGATCGTGGTGTCGTCGTTCGTCGTCCGCCGCCTCGGCAAGGACATCGCACACGATCCCGCCATCCAGGCGCGGATCGCGGCGGGCACGCTCCCCGCGCCGGACGCGAGCGGATCCGTCAAGCAGGCCGAGGTCACGGTGACCGCGCGTGGACGGAACGCCGCGATCGTGTTCTTCCTCGGAGTGTTCGCCATCGTCGCGTTCGGGCTGTTCACCGGTATCCGCCCGCTCGACGCGGACGGTGTCCCGGTGGGCATGACGCCGATCATCGAGATCGTGATGTTCGTCGTGGGGACGCTCATCCTCCTGATCAGCCGTCCGAAGGTGAGCGAGGTCCCGACGACCACCGTGTTCCGGGCCGGCATGGTCTCGGCCGTCGCGCTGTTCGGGCTCGCGTGGCTGACCGACACGTTCCTCGCCCACTACACGGAACAGATCTCCGACTCGATCGGCGGACTCGTGTCGGCGGCGCCGTGGATCTTCGCGCTGGGCGTCTTCCTCGTCTGCGTGTTGACGACGAGCCAGTCGACGGCGACGCGGACCATCGTGCCGATCGGGCTCGCCGCGGGGATCCCCCTCGGGCTGCTCAGCGGGATGTGGGCGGGTGCGTTCGCCGGGATCTACCTCCTGCCGACGAACGGGTCGCAGATCGCGGCGGCGAACTTCGACGCGACGGGCAGCACGAAGCTCGGGACGAAGCTCGTCGACCACTCGTTCTTCGTGCCGACCCTCGTCCTCGCGGTCACGACAATCGCGTTCGGAGCACTGTTCGGCGTCCTCTGGGGCTGAGCCCGTGCCGGCGGACGGCAGCGCGTCCGGGTCAGCCGGCGACGGCCGCGCGGTACTCGTCCCACGCGTCGCGGCAAGCACGGGCGAGGTCGTCCACCCACGCCGGGTCCGGCTCGATCCACCCGGTACCGGGTCGGCTGAGCACTGCTGCGTTCCCCGGTCCCAGCAGGAACTCGCGGAGGAACTCTGCCTGCACCGCGTCGAGCGTCACCCCGCGCCGTGACGCCTCCGGCGCGAGCTCGCGGAACCGCTGTCCGGCCCGGATGATCTCCTGGCTGCCGAGGTAGGGCTGGTTGAGGGTGACGGCGTCGTCAGGTGCCCGGAACCCGGTCCGGTGTGCGGCGGCCAGGGCTCGGAGCCGCGACGGGCCCATCGTGACGGGCTGGTCGTCCCGGGGCTCGCCGGCTGCGTCACCGCGGTTCGACAGCGCGACGACCGCGGGCAGTCGATCCGCCGGGTCCCGGTCGACGTCGATGGCGCCGCCGAGGCGCGTCGTGTGGTTCATCGTGTCGTGGAAGGAGAGCGTCACGATCGATCGGTGCGTCGCGAACGCCGACTCCACGAACCGCTCGAGCAGGTCGTCGCGGGTCCGTTCGTAGACGCCGAGCCCGTGCTCCGCGACCGCTTCGAACGTCGCGGCCAGCTCCTCGAGGGCGGCGTCGTCCGTCGGCGGTTCGAGCAGCGGGAAGAACGAGAACGTCACCGGTCGGATCGCGTCGACGCCGCTGAGGTCGACGCGTCGCCCCGGCCCTGCCGCGCGCACCCGCTCGAACGCCGAACGCAGGTCAGCGGCGAGGTCGGCCGGACGTGCGCGGTTCGGGTCGCGGATCATCCGCGGGTGCGGGTTCTCGACCGCCACGATCCGCGGGTCGATCGCCGCCCACCGCCGGACGACCGCACTGGTCGACACGTCGGTGAAGTCGTACTGCAGTCGTCTGGTGAACTGCGGCGCGAGGAACCGGTCGAGTTCCGCCGGGATCGCTGCGCCCGCGTGCGGACAGCTGACGAGCACGTCGGCACCGGCGATCGCTTCCTCGAGCGACCGGGTCCCCTTGCCCGCGTGGAACACGATGTCGTCAGGCGTGAACACGGTGCCGACCGGCAGGAGCACCCGAGCACCTTCGTCCGTGCCGTCCACGTCCGTGCCGTCCACGTCAGTGCCGTCCACGTCCGTGCCGACCCGCGTCGAGCTCAGCGTCGAGCTCAGCGTCGAGCGCGAGGCCGGCGTTGACGAGCGCGAGGTGCGTGAACGCCTGCGGGAAGTTGCCGAGCTGCTCGCCGGTGAGACCGATCTCCTCGGAGTAGAGGCCGACGTGGTTCGCGTAGGTGAGCATCTTCTCGAACATGAGGCGCGCCTCGTCGAGCCGTCCCGCTCGAGCGAGTGACTCCACGTACCAGAAGGTGCACAGCGAGAAGGTCCCTTCAACGCCACGCAGCCCGTCGGGGGAAGCGGCCGGGTCGTACCGGTACACGAGACTGTCGGACACCAGGCCGTCCTCGATCGCGACGAGCGTCGAGGCCCAGAGGGGATCGTCGGACGCGATCATGCCGACGGCGGCCATCCGGAGCACGGCCGCGTCGACGACGTCGGTGTCGAAGTGCTGGACGAAAGCGCCGCGTTCCTCGTTCCAGCCACGACGCATCACCTGCTCGTAGATCCGGTCGCGCTCGGCCGTCCACCGTTCCACGTCGCCCGGTCGGCCGTGTGCGCGGGCGAGCCGGATCCCGCGGTCGAACGCCGCCCACGAGTTGATGCGACCGTAGGTGAAGTCCTTCCGGCCGCCGCGGGTCTCCCACACGCCTTCGTCCGGCTCGTCCCAGTGCGCTGCGAGCCAGTCGAGCACCGCGGTCAGGTCGGTCCACGTCGCGTGACCGATCTGGACGCCGTGTCGGTCCGCCGCGAAGATCGCATCGAGCGCCTCGCCGTACACGTCGAGCTGCAGCTGGTCGGATGCCCCGTTCCCGATCCGGACCGGACGCGAGGCGGCGTACCCGTCGAGGTGCGGGAGCTCCTCCTCGACGAGGTCCGACGAGCCGTCGACGCGGTACATGATCTTCAGGGGACCGGAGTCGGTTCCGACCTGTTCGCGCATGCGGTCAGCGAGCCACTCGATGTAGGAGCGCGCCTCGTCGATGAACCCCATGCCGAGGAGCGCAGCGACCGAGAACGAAGCGTCGCGGATCCACGTGAAGCGGTAGTCCCAGTTCCGCTCACCGCCGATCTGCTCCGGCAGTCCCGCGGTCGGCGCAGCGACGAGTGCGCCGGTCGGACGGTAAGTGAGGAGCTTCAACGTGATCGCCGAGCGGTTCATCTGCTCGCGCCACCGACCGCGGTAGGTGGACCGCTGCAGCCACCCTCGCCAGAAACGGATCGTCTCATCGAAGAGCGCGCTGCCCTCCTCCGGTGAGAAGCGCCGGGGTTCGGCGGCGGCGCCGTACTCGAGCATGCCGCCGCCGACGTCACCGACGCGCAGCGTTCCCCTGCCGTGCAGGGCAGGACCTCCGGCATCGCCTTCCACGGCGTCGACGCGGAGCTGGTCGGCGAGTGTGCCGGCGAGGTGCACGGTGAGCTGCTCGTCACCGGCGCGGAAGGCGGCGCCGTGCTCCGTCCGCTCGACGGTGTGCACGGCACGGCCGTAGTCGAACGCGGGACGGAGGTCGAACTGGAGCTCCATTTCACCTCGGACCACGTGCACGATCCGGACCAGTCGATGCCGCGGGGACGAGTCGACGTCGTCCGTCACCGGCATGAAGTCGATGATCTCCGCCACACCGCGCTCCGTCATGAAGCGCGTGACCAGGACGGCCGTGTCGGGGAGGTAGAGCTGCTTGCTCGTGTAGGTCTCCGTGGTGGGACGGATCCGGCAGAAGCCACCGCGGACCGGGTCGACGAGCGCGGTGAACACCGCCGGCGAGTCGAAGCGCGGCAGGCACAGCCAGTCGATGCTGCCGTCGGTCGACACGAGCGCCGCGGTCTGGAGGTCGCCGATGAGGCCGTGCTCGGAGATGAGTGGCGTGGTGTCCATGGAGTGCTCCCGTCGATCGGCCCACCGTAGGTCGACGCTCCGCTGCGGCACTTCACCCGGTCGGGGTGACGCCGGTGGTCGTTCCGTCGCCGTACCGTGCGCCAGCGACCGGACGGGATGGGTCGCCCACAGGGAGGAACCGTGATGGAGACGTCGAGGCCGTCGCTCCGTGGTCCGCGGCCCGCTGCGGCAACGGCTCCGCGCAACGGCCGGCACGCGTGGCTCGTCTGGCTCCTGGCGAGCGTCTTCGTCGTGTGGATCTTCGCCATCCAGACCGCGTACGCCGTGATCTAGCCGGAGATCCAGACGAGTGCGCACCTCACCGTGGCGCAGATCGGTCTCGCGGGGTCGACCTACACGTGGGTCTTCGCAGTCGCGCAGTTCTTCTCGGGCACGCTCCTCGACCGGTTCGGCAGCTGGCCGATCCTCACGGCAGCAGTCGCACTGGTGACGGTCGGCGCTTTCCTGTACGCCGGCACCACCGGGTTCGCGACGCTGGCGATCGCGCAGGTCGTGCTCGCCCTGGGCGCGTCGTTCGGGTTCGTCGGCGCCGGCTACATCGGCGGCTCGTGGTTCGATGCCGCGCGCTACGGGCTCATGTTCGGCTTGGTGCAGGCACTGGCGTCGCTCGGGTCGGCCGTCGGACAACCGCTCGTGCTCGTGGCGCTGCACGCGCTCACGTGGCAGCAGCTCATCGTCGGGTTCGCGGCGTTCGGTGTCCTGCTCGTGGTCCTGTTCGCCGCGTTCGTCCGGAACCGGCCGGACGGAACTCCCCCGCACGCGACGTCCGACGATCGCGTGGAGCACGAGACGATCACGGTGTCCGGCGCGCTCGCGCGGTGTTTCCGGAGCCGGCAGGTGCTGATCTCGTCGCTGATCGCCGGAGCGTCGTTCGGGACCATGCTCGCCATCGGGACACTGTGGGGTCCCCGGATGATGGAGTCCCGCGGGTTCTCCACCGCGTTCGCGACGGTGCTGACCGCCGTGGCGTGGCTCGGCCTGGCCGTCGGCGCACCGATCGTGAACGTCGTGTCGGATCGCTGGCGCAGCCGACGAGGCCCGGCGGTCGGTGCGCTCCTGCTCCAGGGGATCGCGGTCGCCCTGGTGATCGCCCTGCCGTCGCCGGGTTCCGGTGCGGCGATCGTCCTCATGTTCGCGGTCGGACTGTTCTCCGGCGTGCAGATGCTCGGGTTCACCATCGCCAGCGAGGCCGTCGACCGGCACCTCATCGGGACTGCCGCAGCCATCGTCAACGGAGTCTGCTTCGTGCTCGGCGGGGTGCTCCTCGGGTTCCCCGGGACCCTGCTCCCGGATGCGCCGTCGCTCCAGGACTACAAGGCAGCGCTCTGGCCCATGCCCGCGTTGATCGCCATCGCGGCGATCGGGGCGCTGTTCCTCCGCACCCCGCGGACCGATCGTCAGAAGGAGACGCTCGCATGAACGATCCAGCACCGACCGCTGTCCGCGGCCACGTCGTCACCGTGGTCGGGGACCCGTTCCGCCACCGTGACGACGAGGTCCTGGTCGAGTTCGAGGACGGCCTCGTCGTCGTCGAGGACGGCCGCATCGCTGCGGTCGGTTCGTTCGCCGACCTCGGCCGGACGCTCCCCGCCGACGCGGTCGTCGACCACTACCCCGGAGCGATCATCAGCGCGGGCTTCGTGGACACGCACGTGCACTACGTGCAGACCGGCATCATCGCAGCGTTCGGCGCGCAGCTGATCGACTGGCTCAACGAGTACACGTTCATCGAGGAGCAGCGCTTCTCCGACCCTGCGCACGCAGAGCACGTCGCCCGCGTGTTCTTCGACCAACTCCTGGCGAACGGCACGACCACCGCGTTGACGTTCTGCGCGGTGTACCCGGCGTCGGTCGACGCGTTCTTCGCGGAGGCCGCACGACGGAACATGCTCATGGTCGGCGGCAAGGTCCTGATGGACCGGAACGCACCGACGGGACTCCTGGACACCGCCGAGCGCGGGTACGAGGAGTCGAAGGCGCTCATCGAGCGCTGGCACGGAGTCGGTCGCAGCCAGTACGCGATCACGCCGCGCTTCGCGCCGACGAGCACCGAGGCCCAGCTCGACGCCGCCGCCACGCTGCACCGTGAGTTCCCCACCACCCTCGTGCAGACGCACATCTCCGAGAACCTCGGCGAGATCGCCTGGGTACGGTCGCTCTTCCCCGACCGGTCCGGGTACCTCGACGTGTACGACCACGCGGGACTGCTCGGCGCGGGCACGGTACTCGCGCACGGGGTGCACCTCACTGCCGCGGAGCGTCTGCGGTGTGCCGAGAGCGGCACCGCGATCTCGCACTGCCCGACGTCGAACCTGTTCCTCGGCAGCGGGCTGTTCCACATCCACCAGGCGAAGTCGGGGCCGCACCCGATGAAGGTGGGGCTCGGCACGGACATCGGCGCCGGCACCAGCTTCTCCCTGCTGAGCACGATGAACGAGGCCTACAAGGTCGCGCAGATGACCCAGTACCCGCTGGACGCCGTGAAGATGTTCTACCTCGCGACGCTCGGGGGCGCCGAGGCACTCGGCCTGGAGGACCGCATCGGGTCCGTCGAGGTCGGGAAGGACGCCGACCTCGTCGTCCTGGACACGCAGGCGACCGATCTGCTCCGCTTCCGACGCCAGACCGTCGACTCGCTGGACGAACAGCTCTTCGTGCTCTCGGTGATGGCGGACGACCGAGCCGTCGCCGCCACCTACATCGCCGGACGGCTGGCGCACCGTCGCGACGACGGCCCCACTCCGACCACACACACGAACGACGAACGATAGGGGACGGAACGATGTCATCTGGTCACACTGCCTACGCGCACGGTTCGCACCGGTGGTTCGAGGGGCACCGGACGATCGGCGGCCCCGAGGCGTGGCTCGTCTGGGTGCTCGCGACGGTCTTCGTCGTGTGGCTCTTCGCGATCCAGACCGGTTACGCCGTCGTCTCGCCGGACATCCAGCAGTCTGCGCACCTCACGATCGCCGAGATCGGCCTCGCCGCGTCGATCTACACCTGGGCGTTCGCGGTCGTGCAGTTCTTCTCCGGAGCGCTCCTGGACCGGTTCGGCAGCCGTCCGCTGATGGCGATCGCCGTTGCCCTCGTCGCCGTCGGCGCCTTCCTCTACGCCGGGACGACGAACTTCGCGACCCTCGCGATCGCGCAGACCGTGCTCGCGATCGGATCGTCGTTCGGGTTCGTCGGCGCCGGCTACCTCGGTGGCAAGTGGTTCGACGCAGCCAAGTACGGGCTGATGTTCGGTCTCGTCCAGACGTTCGCGTCGCTCGGCTCAGCCGTCGGCCAACCGCTCATCCTCGCGGTGCTCGGGCAGATGGACTGGCAGGAGCTCCTCGTCGCCTTCGGTGCCTTCGGGGTGCTCCTCGCGGTGCTGTTCGTGGTGTTCGTCCGGAACCCGGCGCCGGCGCCAGCGCCAGCGGCCAGCACGGACGACGACGTCCGGAGCTCCGTCGGCGAGCCCGGCGTGGTGCGCCAGATCTTCCGTGACCTCGGCCGGTCGTTCGCCAGTGTGCAGGTCGACCTCGCGTCCGTCCTCGCCGGCACGTCCTTCGGCGCGATGCTGGCCGTCGGGGTGCTCTGGGGGCCCCGGATCATGGAGGCGCGCGGCGCTGCAACGGACTTCGCGACGATCCTGACCGCGCTCGCGTGGCTCGGCCTGGCCGTCGGCGCCCCGATGGTGAACGTCGTGTCCGACCGGTGGCGCAGCCGGAAGTGGCCGGCGTTCACCGGGCTCCTGCTCCAAGCGGTCGCGATCGTCCTCGTGATCTACTTCCCGCAGGTGGGCAACGGTGCCGCACTCGTGCTCATGTTCGCCATCGGGTTCTTCGCCGGCGCGCACATGCTGGGGTTCACGATCGCTGCCGAGGCCGTGCCGGGGTCCCTCATCGGCAGCGCGTCCGCGATCGTCAACGGGGTCTGCTTCATCATCGGCGGTCTCCTCACCTCCATCCCGAGCGCGTTCCTGCCCGCGGAGCCCGTGCTCGCCGACTACCAGCAGGCGCTCTGGCTGCTGCCTGCCGTCGTGGTCGTCGGGGCGGTCGCGGCCCTCGGAGTGAACGAGTCAGCTGGACGGACCACGGCTCCGGTCGCAGCGGCCACACCGGCCGCGCCGACCGCGGACACTGCTGGGTCCCGATGAGTCCTCGGGGCCTCCTGGTCCTGGCACTCCCCGCGTTGGTGATCGGAGTCGTCGCAGCAGCCGTCCTCTTCGTCCTCGAGGCGGTCGGATCGGCGCTCGAGCTGTTGGCCTGGCAGGTGGTCCCCGACCTGATCGGGGTCGACGCCACCGCCGGGTGGTGGATCTTCGGCGTGCTCGCCGCCACCGGACTGCTGGTCGGCCTGGTGCTGCGGTACGTCCCCGGGCACGGCGGGCGAGACTCAGCGACGACGGAACTCATCGCGGACCCGCTCCCGGCGCGCTCCCTGCCCTCGCTCGCGCTGGCCACCGTCCTCGGCCTTGGGGGCGGCGTCAGCCTGGGTCCGGAGAACCCCGTGATCGCCGTGACCACCGGGGTCCTCGTGTCCGCGACGAACCGCGTGCGTGCGCTCGTCCCGCGGGCCCTCGTCGTCGAGCTCGCTGCGGCGGCGACGATCGGCGCGCTGTTCGGGACGCCCGTCGCGGCAGCTCTGGTCTTCACCGGACTGGCGAGCGCCGCGGTCGGACGGACGGCGCTCTGGGACCGGCTCTTCCTCCCGCTGGTCGCGGCGGGGACCGCTGCCGTGACCATGACGCTCATCGCGCATCCGCAGTTCGCGGTGCCGCTTCCCGACTACGCATCGCCCGCGCTCGCCGACCTGTGGAGCGCGGCCGGCATCACGACGGCCGGGGCCGGACTCGGTGTCAGTCTCGCCGCACTCTTCCCGCTGCTGCACCGAGCCGTCCACCACCTGCCCGGACCCGTCCTCGCGGTCACGCTCGGTGGCGTCGCGCTCGGACTGCTCGGGGTGATCGGCGGTCCGGTGACCCTGTTCAACGGTGCCGACGAAGTACGCGAACTCGTCAGTGAACACGAGCGGCTCGACGCCGCTGCGCTCGTGACGATCCTCGCGGTGAAGTGCGGTGCCCTGCTCATCGCCGCCGCGAGTGGCTTCCGCGGCGGTCGGATCTTCCCCGCCGTCTTCATCGGGACGACCCTCGGCCTGCTCGCACAGACCATCTGGCCGTCCATCCCGCTCACCGTCGCGATCGCCAGCGGTGTCGTCGGCGTCGTGCTCGCCGTCGCACGCGACGGATGGATCGCGCTCTTCATCGGCGTCGCCGTGACCGGCAACGTCCCCGTGCTCGCCGTGCTCTGCGTCGCGATCCTGCCCGCGTGGCTCGTCGTCTCGAGGGCGCCGGAGATGATCGCGGTGCCCAGCGGTGCCGGACCAGCGAGCCCGGACCGGAAGTCGGCGACCGCATGGTGACGCCCGTCGGCCGGACACCCGGGGCAGGCCGCAGCCAGTCGACGTCGGCACGCACTCGGTGGGAGCGTGCGACCGGTTTCCCGATGGCGGTGATCAGCCTCGTCTTCATCGTCGACTACTCCGTCGTCGTCCTGTCCCCGACCACGCACGGCCCACTCAGCGCTGCGATGGAGGCCTTCCTCGTCGCGACCGTGGTCGTGTTCGCTGCCGACGTCGCCGTCCGGGCGGTGCTGTCGCCGCGAGGGGAGCGGCTCGAGTTCCTCGTGCACCACCCGGCCGACGTCCTCGCGATCGCGTTGCCGTTGTTCCGCGCCCTCCGAGCCATCCGCTTGTTCGACCGGATCGCACTGCGCGATGCCGGCGACGCGGTCCGCATGCGGGTCCTGCTCTCAGCCGCCGCGTACGGAGCACTCTTCGTGTACTTCATCGCACTCGCCACGCTCCAGACGGAACGGAATGCGCCCGGTGCCACGATCACGAGCCTCGGCACGGCGCTGTGGTGGGCTGCCGTGACCATCGCGACCGTCGGGTACGGCGACACCTACCCGGTGACCGACCTCGGGCGCCTGTACGCGGTCCTCCTGATGGTCGGCGGTGTCGCGATCGTCGGGACCGCGACGGCGCTGATGATCTCCTACCTCAGCGATCGGGTCGAGCGCCTCCGGCGGGCCGGTCCGGCGACGCCACGGACTCCGGCGCCCTCGGACGACCCGCCCTCCTGACGGGATCGCCGGGGTGGTCGCAGGTCAGGGGCCGCCGAGCTCGAGCGTGATCTGCGGGGCGTCCCCCAGTACGACCCGGGCACGCTTGCGCTCGGCCGCCCGGAGCGGCACGAGGTACCCGCCGTCCTTCGGGAACAACGAGGTCGTCCAGGTCACCGGGCCGATCGTCACCCGGGCGGGGATCACACCCCACCCGTAGGTGAGCATCGGCGCGAGGTCGGCGATGACCTCGGCGGCGTCCGGCGGCACGACGGCGAAGAAGAAGGGCGCCGGGCCGCGCCACTCGATCACCTCACCGCGGAACTCGAGCTCCATGTCGCGATCGTACGGCCGCGCCGTCGAGCGCGCCGGACCGGGCTTCGATCTCGGTCCATGACGGTTCCGGTTCACGATCACCGGGATCTGCGAACCGGAACCGTCAAGCGCAAGGAGGAACTGGTGCCTCCCCGGAGCCAGCGGGACGTGGACGACGGACGCGCCCCGTGCCTCCAGGCCGGAACCGGGGAGCACGGGGCGCGAGCAGCCGTCAGGACGGAAGGGTCAGCGGTACGACGCGGCCTGCCCGTAGAGCTTCTGCGTCAGGGCGGAGACATAGGCGGACTTGTCACCTCCCGGCAGGTTGTACGTCATGAAGACGCCGTACCCGTCCGCCTTCGTGCGCTGCGCGAGCGACACCGCCGTCGACTGCGAGGTGTTCTGGATGTCCACCGCGGCAGCGGACAACCTGGACTTGTCGAGTCCCGGGATCGACGGCGCCGAGTACGTGCCGTAGTAGGGGTTCCAGGCGTAGTCGAGCTTCGAGCCGACGGTGCTGCTCGACGACGACAGCGAGGACGAGGCCGGGCCGATGTCGTAGAACGAGATGAGCTTGCCGGGCATCTGGGCACGCAGCGCGGTGATGAGCCAGCCGATCGACTGCTGGTTCGGCTGCGGGGTGCCGTTCGCGCCGTAGTCGGAGTACTCGTCGTCGAGGTCGACGCCGTCGAGTCCGTACTTCGACACGGTGGCGGCGATCTGGGACGCGAAGTCCGACGCCGCGGCCTGGGTCGGGAAGTTGGCGATGCCCGCACCCTGGTGGTTGCCGAGGACCGACAGCGACACCTTGATGCCCTTCGCCTGCAGCGGCTTGATCTGCGTGGCAGCGTTGTCGAGGGTCGCCTGCACCTTGTCGTTGTTGACCAGAACTGCCTTGGAGCCGTTCCAGTTGATGTTCGCCGCGAAGATGATCGCGACGTCGAAGGCGTTCGCACCGCCGGACAGCGTGTAGCGGCCGACGTTCGCGAGCTGGTCGTTGTTGACCTCGACGTAGGCGATGCTCGTCGGCCCCGACTTCGTCGCGGCGGCAGTGCCGGCGGCGGCTGCAGCAGCGGTCGGTGCTGCGGTCGCGGCTGACGGCACCAGTGGCGCCGCCACCATCGCGGCGATTGCCGCCACGATCCCGAACTTCATGGACTTCTTCATGACACTCCCCTTCGAGTGGTGAACCGGCCGGCGGTCGCCGACCGGGGTCTCAGACGCGCGGGAACCGGAAGGTCCGCACCTCGTACGCGTCGACGGCGAACGACGACGCATCCGTGTCGGTCAACGGCTCTTCGAGCAGGGTGACCTCGGCAGCCGGTCCGAAGGGCCCGTCGACCGCGATCCCCCCGGTCCCCCGCCGCCCCACCGGCTCGTACACCCGCACGACCAGGTCGCCGGAGCGGTCGTCGGCGAGCTTGACGCTCGACAGCACGACCCCGCCGGACACCCGCACGAGCGGCGCGAACCCGTGCGTCCCGGTGACGGTCCGCGCGCCGGCGTTCATCCGGACGCCGGCCGCGGTGGCTCCGAGCTGGTCCGTCCCGATGACGATGCCGTACCGGTGCGTCTGCACGCCCTGGTCGGTCTCGGGGTCGGGGAACCGCGGTGCGCGCAGCAGCGACAGCCGCACGGTGGTGGTGACGTGCCCGTCAACGGCGTCGCGGGTGGTGTCGAACCCGTGGATCGAGTCGTTCACGAGCGCGACGCCGAAGCCCGGTTCGGACACCAGCACGTAGCGGTGCATCGACGTCTCGAACTTCGCGGCCTCCCACGAGGTGTTCGTGTGCGTCACCCGCTTCTGCGCCCCGAACTGCGTCTCGGCGACGGTGTGCTCGGCGCGGACGTCGAGCGGGAACGCGACCTTGAGGAACTTCTCGGTCTCGTGCCAGTCGGTCGTCTGGTCGAACTCGAGCGTGCGGGAGTCCGGTGCGAGGACGATCTCCTGCCGCACGGTCGAGTCACCGAAGGACCGCGACACGACGACCCGGGCGACACCGGCGTCGTCGACCGAGGCTGTCAACCCAGTGACCGCCACGAGGTCCTCGACGCGGTTCCGGTAGTACCGGTCGACGTCCCACGCGTCCCACATGTTCGGGAAGTCCTGGTGCAGCTGCAGCAGGTTCGCGGCCTGCCCGGCGGCGATCGCCTCGCGCCCGCTGGCCAGGTCGACGGCGCTCGTGACGAGTCCCTGGTCGGTGACCGTCACGCGCACCAGCTCGTTCGCCAGCACGTACCCGCCGTCCTGCTCCGTCAGCGTGACAGCGGTCGGTTCCGCCACGTCGGTCGCCAGGACCGCGCCCTGCGCGGGTGCGCCGGCCTGGAGGAACGGGGCCGGGTTCACGACGACGGCTGCCTGCCCGGTACCGGCGAGCGCCGAGAGCACCTGGCCGATGATCGCGGTCAGCGCCGCGGCCGTCTCGGCGTACTTCGCCTCGGCTTCGCGGTGCACCCAGGCGATCGAGGTGCCCGGCAGGATGTCGTGGAACTGCTGGAGCAGCACCTGCTGCCACAGGGCGTCGAGCTCGTCGTACGGGTAGGCGAAGTCGCTGCGTGCGGCGGCGGTCGTGGCCCAGAGCTCGGCCTCGATGAGGAGCTGTTCGCACCGGCGGTTGCCCTGCTTGGTGCCGTGCTGGCTGGTCAGGGTGGCGCGGTGCAGCTCGAGGTACAGCTCCCCCACCCACACCGGCGGGTCCGGCAGTTCGGCCTTCGCGCGGTCGAAGAACGTGTCGGGGTGCTCCCAGCGGACCTTCGCGCTGCCCTCGAGGTCGGCGAGCCGTGCGGCCGTCCCGGTCATCTCGCGGGTGGTGCCACCACCGCCGTCGCCCCAGCCCACCGGGGCGATCGACCCGGTGGCGAGCCGGTTCTCACGGAACTGGCGGGAGGCCTTCGCGACCTCGCTGCCGGACAGGCGCGAGTTGTAGGTGTCCATCGACGGGAAGTGCGAGAACACCCGTGAGCCGTCGATGCCCTCCCACAGGAACGTGTGGTGCGGGAACTTGTTGACCTGGTTCCACGAGATCTTCTGCGTGAAGAACCACTCGAAGCCCGCACGGCGCATGAGCTGCGGCAGCGCCGGCGAGTACCCGAAGCTGTCCGGCAGCCAGACGCCCTTGGGCCGGATGCCGAACTCGCGCTCGAAGAACCGCTGCCCCTGCGAGAACTGGCGGACGATGCTCTCGCCGGTCGGCATCACGGTGTCGGACTCGACCCACATGCCGCCGATCGGCAGGAACCGTCCGGCCTCGACGGCGGCCTGCACCCGGGCGTAGACCTCGGGGCGGTGTTCCTTGATCCAGGCGTACTGCTGCGCGCTCGACATGCCGTACAGGAAGTCGTCGGTCTGGTCGATGAGCTCGGTCATCGTCGACGTGGTGCGGGCGACCTTGCGGATCGTCTCGCGGACCGGCCAGAGCCAGGCGGAGTCGATGTGGGCGTGGCCGATCGCCGAGATCGTGTGCGCCGAGGATTCTGCGGGGGCGGCGAGCACCTCGGCGAGCGCCGCACGGGCGTCCCCGGCGGTCTCCGGGATGTGCTGCAGGTCGAGCGCGTCGAGGGCGTCGTCGAGAGCCTGCAGGATCCGCATCCGTCGCGGTCCCTCGGGCAGCTCGGCCTGCAGTTCGAGCAGGACGTCGATGTCGAGCGCGAGCTCGTGCACCTCGGACTCGAACACGGCGAGGTCCATCCGGCGCGAGGTGTACAGCCGCTTCGACGACGAGGTCTGGATGTCGCCCTCGTGCGTGACGAGGAAGGGGTGGTAGTCGAGCAGGACCGGGTTCGACGCCGCCTCGACGAAGAGCTCGATCGTCTCCCCGCCTTCGGCCCGTTCCGTCAGCAGCACCCACTGGTTGCGCGGGTTGATCGACTTCACCGGCGTGCCGTCGGCCAGGTACACGAGGCCCTCGCACTGGAACCCCGGCATGTTCTTGTCGAAGCCGAGGTCGATCACGGCCTCGACCCGGCGACCGGCCCACTCGGCCGGCACCGTCCCGGTGAGCCGGAACCACGTCGTCCCCCAGGCCGCACCCCAGGGCGTGCCGACCTCGTACGGTTCGAAGGTGAGCTGCAGGCCCTCGGTCGGCGGGACGGGCTCACCGGGCAGCTCGTGCCACGCGGTCTCCAACGGCACGGCGGTGGCGTGCACCGCCGGCGTGATGCGCTCGTCGAGGACCCGGCGGGCCCGTCCGGTGGTGAGGGGGATGTCGTCGTGCATGGGGCCTTCCAGGGTCGAGGCGTGGGCGCGGGTCAGCGCGTGGTCGCGGGTCAGCGCGTGGTCGCGGGGTGCGCGACGCGGATGGGGGTGGAGTCGAGCTCGGCGGGCACGTCGGCGCAGCGGTCGATGCCACGGGCGGCGAGCATCCCGGTGTCGCCGAGCCGAGACCGCAGGACGACCTGCGGGCCGCGACCGTCCGGTTCCGCCGACGCGACCGCGAGCCAGGCGGCGGCGAACCGTCCGCCGGGGGCGCAGTCGGCACGCATCCCGTGTCGGTCCGAGCCGTCGGGCAGCACGTCGTCGAGCACGAGCGCCGTGGCCGGAGGCGCAGCAGCGGTGCCGGTGGCACCGGACCGTGCGACAGCGGCGAAGGCCTCGCCCGCGGGCTTGATCCGGCCGTCGTTGGTGAAGAGCCCGAGGTCGTACTCGAGCTCCGGGAAGTCGGCGAGCGACCTGGCGACGTCGTGCGAGCACCACCACGTGACACCGAGCACCTGCTGCGCCCCGAGCACGTGCCGGATGGTCTGCTCGGTGAACGAGGCAGCGTCGGCGGGATCGACGACGTTGGTGGGCGCCCCGACCTCTTGCAGCCAATTCGGCCGTGCGGGGTCGCGGTTCCACGCGGCGGCGAGCTGGAGCAGGTACTCCCCGTGCCGCACCGATCCCGGTCCGAGTGCGCCGTGCAGGGCCGCCGAGCCGTTGAACACCCACGAGTGCGTGACGGTGGCGTCACCGTGGTCCGCCGCGTGCTCCGGTCCGAACGGCTGCGCGTCGTCGTACCAGGCCGCGTCGTACTGCGCGACGGTGACCAGCGGCCGTGGACGCGACCCGCTGCCGGACGGGGCCGACGCGGACGAGTCGACCCGGGCCTCCCGGCCGGACGAACCGGCCGGACCGGCCGCGAGCCCGGACCGTGCCGCCGCGACCATCGCCGCCGCCCACGCGTGCCCCTGCTCCGCCGTGATGTCGTGCGGGGCGGGGTGCGGCGCGTGCGCGAACTGGTTCACCTCGTTGCCGATGGTGATGCCGAGCAGGTTCGGCTTGTCCGCGACCGCTGCGGCGAGCGCCCGGACGTACGCCGCGGTCGACGCGACGACGTCCGGGTCGGTGAACATGTTCCGACGGTGCCAGCTGTCCAGCCACGACGGCACGAAGTCGAAGCTCGACAGGTGCCCCTGCAGCGCGTCGACGTTGACGTCGAGTCCGAACGAGCCGGCGATGTCCACGACCGTCGCGACGTCCTGCAGTGCCGACGCCCGGATGAGGGTGCGGTTCGGCTGCACCACCGGCCAGAGCGGGAAGATCCGCACGTGGTCGGCGCCGAGCGAGGCGATCGCCTCGAGGTCCCTGGCGGTGTCCGACGGTGAGAAGTCGAGCCACGAGTGGAACCAGCCGACCGAGGGCGTGTAGTTGACCCCGAAGCGCATCAGCCCTTCACACCGCCCTCTTCGACGCCCTTGAAGAAGAAGCGCTGCAGGACGGCGAAGATCACGGCGATCGGGATGAACGCGATCATGGTGCCGGCGGCGATCATGCGCTGGTCGGTCGCGAACGTGCCCTGCAGGTACTGCAACCCGACGGTCAGGGTGAGGTTCTCCGGCGACTGCAGCACGATGAGCGGCCACAGGAAGTCGTCCCACGCCCCGATGAACGAGAAGATCGCGATGACGGCGATGGTCCCCTGCACGGCGGGCAACGAGATGTACCGCAGCCGCTGCATCGCGTTCGCACCGTCCATCACCGCGGCCTGGTCGATCTCCTCGGGGATCTGCCGGAACGCGTTGAACATGAGCAGCACGTTGAGTGCGGCGATCATGCCGGGTAGGGCGACGCCGACCAGGTTGTCGGCGAGGCCGAGGTCCTTGACGGTGACGAACTGCGAGATGATCGTCGCCTCGCCGGGCAGGACGAGGGTGGCGAGGAACAGTCCGAGCACGAGCTTGCGGTGCCGCCACTGCAGCCGCGCGAGGGCGAAGCCGGCGAGCGTCGCGAAGACGATGTTGCCGAACACGTCGATCGCGGCGACGAGCAGCGAGTTCCCGATGTAGCGCCACACCGGGATCGCGGCGGCCACCTTGAGGTAGTTCTCGATGGTCGGCTCGGTCGGGATGAACGACGGGTTCGCGGTGTAGATGTCCTCGCCGGCGCCCTTGAGCGAGGTGGACAGCTGCCACAGGAACGGGCCGATCGTGATGAAGAGCACCACGATGAGCAGGACGTAGCGCACGACCTTCTCGCGGGTGGACATGACACCCCAGACCGCGCGACGGCGCTTGCGTCCGCCTCGTCCGTCTCGTCCGTCTCGTCCGTTCGGCCGGGAGGCCCGTCCCGCGTCCGTCGCGCCGGTCACGTCCGGCGTCGGGCTGGCTGCACCGCGCGCCCCGCCCAGGGCGGGTTCGGTGGTCGTCGTGTTCGTCACTTGTCCGCCTTGCTGTTCATCCGCGCGAGGGCGAGCATCGGGATCAGCGTCACGACGAAGAGCAGGAGGCTCAGGGCGGACGCGTAGCCGAGGTTGCCGGTGAAGCCGCGGGCGTACTGCTGGATGAGCATGACGAGCGAGTTGTCCTGCCCGCCGGGTCCACCGGTGCCGTTGGTGAGGATGTAGAGCTCGCTGAACACCCGGAGCGCGGAGACGCACACCAGGATCCCGACGAGCGTCATGGTGCCCCGGACCCCCGGCATGGTGACCGACCAGAACCGGCGCACCGACCCGGCGCCGTCGAGGGCGGCCGCTTCGTGCAGGTCCTTGCCGACGTTCCCGAGAGCCGCGAGGAAGATGATCATGTAGTAGCCGAGGCCCTTCCAGACCGTCAGGCTGATCGCGCTGAGGAGCAGCAGCCACCGGTCGGTCAGGAACGGGACGCTGCCCTGCACGACGCCGAGCGCCTGCGCCATCTCGTTGATGACGCCGCGGTCGTCGAGGATCCAGGTCCAGATGAGCCCGACGACCACGGCCGACGCGATGACCGGCGTGTAGAACGCCGTGCGGAAGAACGCGATCCCCGGCAGCTTCTGCTGGACGAGCACCGCGATGAGCAGCGGCAGCACGGTCAGCAGGGGCAGGCAGATCGCCATGTAGATGACGCTGTTGAGCAGCGCCTCCCACACCTGCGGATCGGCGAGCAGGGTCTCGAAGTTCTCGAGCCCGACCCACTGGCTCACGCCCCCCAGCGGGCTCGCGTTCGTGAACGACAGCCGGACGGTGTTGATCGACGGCCAGAGGCTGAACGCGACGAGCCAGACGAGGGCCGGCAGGACGAGCAGCCAGGGCGTGAACCAGCGGTTGGCGCGCATCAGCCGTTGGCCAGCAGGCTGTTCATCTTGGTCTGAGCCGTCTGCAGCGCCTTCTCCGGCGCGACCTGGCCCTTCATGGCGAGGGCGATCTGCTGGTCGAGGAAGTCCGTCATCGCGGAGTTCGCCTCGACCGGGTTGAGGACCTTCGCGGTCTTCAGGGCCTCGTTCGCCAGGACACGGGCCTCGCCGTTGACGGTGCCGTCGTCCTTCGAGAAGTACGGGTCGGACTGCGAAGACGTGGTCGACGGGAAGATGTTGACCTTGTGCGCGAACGCCTCTTGGTTCTCCGCGTTCGTCATGAACTCCGCGAACGCCTCGGCGGTGGCGAGGTGCTTCGACTTGGCCGACACCGACAGGCCCTGCACGTACAGCGGCGGGGTGTCGAGCGCCGGGCTGACCGTCACCTTGCCCTTGAGTGACGGGTTGTTCTTCTCGAAGTCGGCGAGCGAGGTCGCGCCGCCCGTGGTCCAGGCGACCTTCTGCTGCGTGAACAGCGTCGAGTTGCCGAGGTAGTCGCTGTTCAGCACGTTCGAGGGCATGTAGCCGTCCTGGTACGCGTCCTTGTAGCGCTCGATCAGGTCGGCGGCCTTCGACGAGTCGGCGAAGGTGAACTTCGTGCCGTCCGCGTTGAGGACCTTCACGCCGGCCAGGGTGAAGTCGCCGAGGCCGGGCTTCCGGCTCATCAGGTAGTCAGCCGGGCAGTTCTCGTGCATGGTCTTCGCCTGCGTGAACAGCTCGTCGGTGGTCTTCGGCGGGTTCTTCGCGTCGAGGCCGCACTTCGCGAACATCGTCGCGTTCCAGTAGTCGACGTCGGTGTTGAGGTACCAGGGGTAGCCGAACGTGCCGTCGACGCCCTTGTACTTGTAGGAATCGAGCGCGCCGGCGACGTACGTGCTCGCGAGCTTCGTGTCGTCCTTCGCGACGTCCTGCAGGAACCCGCGCTTCGCGAGCGGCAGGGCGATGTCCGGCGGCAGGTTGATGACGTCGGGCAGCGAGTTCGACGACGCCTGGCTGAGCACCTTGTCGGCGTAGCCGTCGCCTGGCTGGTCCTGCAGCTTGACCTTCGCGTCGGGGTGGGCCTTCTCGAAGTCGGCGATCACCCCGTTCAGGTAGCCCGTGTACGTCGGCGTGAGCGCCCACGTCTGCAGCGTGATCGACCCGCTGATCTCCCCGCTGCCGGTGTCGGCCGCGTTGCCGCCGCTCGAGCAGCCGGTCAGGACGAGTGCCGTGGCGGCAGCTCCTGCGAGCAGCGCTGCGGCGCGGCTCCTCGTCGCACGTGTGGTGGTCCTCATGGCGTCTGACTCCCTCGTCATCCTGCGTGGTCATCGTGCTGAACCGGTCCAGTTCCTGTCCCTGAACCCGCTTGTGGCAGTGACTATGGAGGACTAAAACGCTATAGTCAAGTCCGTGGCCACGAACCGTCGAACGACGATCTCCGACATCGCCGCGCGTGCCGGCGTGTCCGTCAGCGCGGTCTCGTTCGCCCTCAACGACCGCCCCGGCGTGTCCGACGAGACCCGCGAACGCGTCCGCGCGATCGCTCGCGAACTCGACTGGCAACCGCACACCGCAGCGCGCGCCCTGGGCGGCGCGAAGGCCGGCTCGATCGGCTTCGTGCTGAACCGGCCGGCCCGCACGCTCGGCACCGAGTCGTTCTTCGGCGACCTGATCTCCGGCATCCAGCTCGGGCTCGCCGGCACCCACGTCGGGATGAACCTGCTCGTGGCACGCGACGCGGCCGAGGAACTCGAGACCTACCGGGCCTGGTGGCGCGGGCACCGGGTCGACGGCGTCGTCGTCATCGACCCGCGGCGCGACGACGACCGGCTCACCCTGCTCGCCGAACTCGGCATGCCCACGGTCGTCGTCGGCTCCCACCCCTCACCCGAGGGCTCCGCACCGAGCGTGTGGATCGACGACGGCGACGCGACCGACACGGTCCTGCGGTACCTGCACGCGCTCGGGCACCGGCGCATCGCGCACGTCGCCGGGCGCCCCGAGTTCGAGCACACCGCCATGCGGATCGGCCGCGTCCGGGCCTTCGCGGCGACCGAGGGGCTCACGGACGCCGTGTCGATCCCGACCGACTACTCGGCCGAGGCCGGCGCGAGTGCGACCCGGACCCTGCTGTCCCGCAGCAGTCGGCCGACGGCGATCGTGTACGACAACGACGTCCTGGCGGTCGCCGGACTCGGGGTCGCGAGCGAGATGGGCGTCGCGGTGCCGACCGACGTCTCGATCGTGTCCTTCGACGACTCGGCGATGATCCAGCTCGTCCGGCCGTCCATCACCTCGCTGACCCGCGACACCGTGGAGCTCGGACAGCGTGCGGCGACGCTCCTGCGCGCGCAGATCGACGCCACTGCACCGCTGGCGTCACGGCCCGGACCACCACTGACCTTGAGCGTGCGGGAATCGACGGCGCGCGCGCAGCCCTGACCGCTGCCCGACACGCCGAGCGGCACGTCGGCGTCCGTCCACGGCGCGCGGCGGACTTGACTCCCGTTCGAACACACGTTCGAATACCGTCGTGGGACGGCGTCGCGAGAACCGGTGGCAGCCCCCGGAGCACCCGGAGGTCGAACGTCCGCGCGCCTACTCGCTCTCAGAGGACGCCCGCGGGCCCGACGTCTGCCACGCCGTCACCCCCGTGCCGGTCTGGGCGTGGATCCAGTTCCCGACATTCCACGTCCGGGTGAAGGCCTTCGCGAAGAGCTGGACCCGCGATGCCGTCATGGTCGAGTGGGCCCAGTTCGGACAGCAGGCGGACGCGTGGGTGTGGCGGTCCGCCGTGAAGCACCGCACCCTGCGCGCCGACCAGGCGGAGCGCGCGATGCGGAGTCCGCAGAACGCAGCGCGTTGACTTCTGCTCGCACCCCGAGGATGGTTTAGCGAACACCGGTTCGGCAAGTAACTCACTGATCGAGGCATTCGTTCGAGTGTCGCTCCGGGACGAGGAGGCACCATGAAGAACACAGCGGTGCCGTCCTGGGTCGCCCACGTGCTCACCCCGCCCGAGGTCATCAGCGCCTACGTCGAGGCCCGGGTCAACGATCCGGCCCTGCTGTCGGGCGAGCACACGGAACCCACGTACGCCGACTTCCTCGGCGACGAGTAGACGGTCGTTCAGCGGCGTCGGCGGCGCGCGGACAGCGTGACGCCGACGCTCGCAGCGGTGACGCACACCAGCGCCACCGTCTCCAGCACGGACAGCCCCTCGCTGAGCACCACGAGACCGGCCAGCGCGGCGATCGCCGGGCCGAGACTCTGCAGCACGCCGAACACCCGCGTCGGCATCCGCCGCAGCGCCAGCATCTCGAGGGCGTAGGGCAGCACGCTCGACAGCACCGCGACCGCGCCGAAGACGAGCAGGAGCAGGGGTTCGCGGGCCACGCCGTCGACCGCGGACGGGAGCCCGAACGGCAGCGACACGAGCATCGCGACCACCATCGACACCACCAGGCCGTCGACACCCGGGATCGCGGCGCCGACGTGCCGGTTCATCACGATGTAGCCCGCCCAGCACGCCGCCGCGAGCACGGCCCAGACCACGCCGCCGACCTCGGTCACGGCGCTCGGACCGACCCCGAGCAGCACGACGCCGGCGAGCGCCAGGGCGGCCCAGAGCGCGTCCCGCCACCGCCGGGTGTGCACGAGGGACAGGGCGAGTGGACCGAGGAACTCGATCGTCACCGCGACCCCGATCGGGATGGTCGCGAAGGCCAGGTAGATGAAGACGTTCATCCCGCCGAGCGCCAGCCCGAGGCCGACCGCGCCGAGCCACTGCGCGCGGGTCCAGTGCCCGATGCGAGGACGGACGACCAGCGCGAGCACCACCGCGCCGATGACGAGCCGGAGCGTCGCGGCCCCGACCGCGCCGACGTCGTCGAAGTGGGTCTTCGCGATCGCGGCCCCGAGCTGGACGGACACCATCGCGGTGAGGGCGAGCAGCGGAGCCGGGATCCGGTCGGTACCGCGGGCCTGGTTCATCCGCGGGACCGGCTCATCCGAGGTAGGCGAGCACGGCGAGGACGCGGCGGTGGTCCTCGCCGGTGTCCTCGAGCGCGAGCTTGCCGAAGATGCTCGACACGTGCTTCTCGACGGCGCCGGTGCCGATGACGAGGGCGCGGGCGATGGCCGCGTTCGTGCGACCCTCGGCCATCAGGCCGAGCACGTCGCGTTCGCGCGGGGTGAGCGCGGCGAGTGGGTCGCGCCGTCGGCTCATCAGCTGCGTGACGACCTCGGGGTCGAGCACGGTGCCACCGGCCGCGATCCGACGAACGGCGTCGTCGATCTCCTCGAGCCGGGTGACGCGGTCCTTGAGCAGGTAGCCGATGCCCGTCGCACCGGCGGCGAGGACGTCTTCGGCGTAGGTGGCCTCGACGTACTGCGAGAGGAGCAGGACCCCGGTGCGCGGGGCGATCCGGCGGGTCTCGACGGCGGCGCGGACGCCTTCGTCGGTGAAGGTCGGCGGCATCCGGACGTCCATGACGACGACGTCGGGAGCGCCGTCCGGCAGCGTCGCGAGGAACGCACGGGCGTCCGCGTACTGGCCGATGACGTCGATGCCGGCTTCGTCGAGCACGCGGGCCAGGCCCTCGCGCAGCAGGACGGCGTCGTCGACGACGACGGCCCGGATGCGTGCTGCATCCGGGCCGTCTGTCATGCCGACCAGCCTAGTGGGAGCGCGGGCGCTCCCGTGGGGTCACGACCGCGGGTTCGCCGTCGTGGGGACGCCGTTCAGGGCGCCGAGCGGGATCCGCGCTGTTGCCTCGGTCGGGCCGCCCTCGGGGCTCGCGACGACCAGGTCGCCGTCGAGCGCGCGCATCCGGCCGATCAGGCCCTCGATACCGTGGCCCTGCTGGGGTCGTGCTCCGCCGCGGCCGTCGTCGGTCACGCTGACGGTCAGGTACCAGAGCCCGGAGGCGTCGACCACGAGGCCGAGGTACACCCCGGCGGTCGTGGCACCGGCGTGCTTCATGGTGTTCGTCAGGAGCTCACTCACCGTGAAGTACACGTTGCGCTGGATCTCCGTCGCGAGCTCGAGGCCCTCCGGCAGGCGGACGTCGAGGCCGACCGGGATCGGGGTGCGGGCGACGAGCGCTTCGAGGGCCGCCACGAGCCCGCGATCGAGCAGGATCGGCGGGGCGAACCCGCGGGACAGCGCACGCAGTTCGTCGAGGGCGTCCTGCGCGTGCTCGGAGGCCTCGCCGATCAGCTGCTTCGCCTTCTGCGGGTCCTTCTCGAACGCGCGTTCCGCTGCCGACAGGTCCATCCGGAGCCGCACCAGGCGCTGCTGGGGGCCGTCGTGCAGGTCGCGCTCGATCTGGCGCAGGGCCTGACCCTCGGCGGTCACGGCACCGGCACGGGAGGCTTGGAGTCCGGCGACGCGCTGCTCGAGCTGCTCGGCACGGAACCCGCCGAGCAGACCGAAGTCCACCCAGTAGTGCGCGATGACCGAGCCACGGGCCCAGAGCGGGAACAGCACGACCGAGGCGGCCATCGACAGCAACCCGAGGAACCCGAACCCGACGACGGAGGTCATGTCCCACCCGAAGTACTGCGCGCTCAGGCCGTTCGCGAACGCGACCACCGCGAGCCCGACGGGCCAGAGGAACCCGGCGAGCAGCAGGACGCCGGCACCCACGGTGAAGAGCGCGACGAGTGGGTACACGACCGCTGCGTGCAGGAGGTAGAGCCAGTAGTGCGGGTTGGCGACCGCGGAACCGGTGCGCGTCCACCAGTTCTGCTGCCAGCGGGGCGTCCAGTCCACCGGGCGGATCGGACGCCGGTCTGCCCATCCGATGCGGAGCTTCTCGAACTGTCCGAGCCACCGCGCCACGAACAGCGCGATGAAGAACATCAGCAGCACGAACGGGTTGAACAGGTCGCGGAAGCCGCCGCCGAAGATCGCCGCGGGGAACGCGAAGTAGAGCGTGCAGAGCAGCACCCCGGTCAGGGCCATGTAGCCGAAGTCGCGCGGCAGGCGCTTCCACGACTCGCGGTAAAACGCGCCGGCGGTCATGCCCGAGCCCGCACTGCCGCCCCGGCCGCCACCCGGCGCCGATCCGTTCGGCGGGGTCGCTCCCCACGACGCCGGCGGCGTCTGCTGGTCGTGCTGTCGCGGGTACTGCGGCATCGGCTTGGTGGCTCCAGGTGGGACGGAGTCGCCCAGCGGGACGGTCTGGGCCTGGTCGGGCGAGGGCGTGACGTCGTCCAGCGGGACGGTTCGCGCCTGGTCGAGGCGGTCGGTGTCGGTCATGACTCCAGCCTCGCGATCACGGGGCCGTTCCCCCATCCTGCCCCCTCCCCACCCCGGGTGGGGTTATCCCCCCCTCTCCACAGATCTCCCGAGGCCGATCGTCGCGGGACGGCCCGCAGGACATGCTCGTGGTGATGGGCGACGCACTCCGAGCACTGATCGACGCCGTCGGCCTCGAGGTCGGCCCCGGCGAGGAGATCCGATCCGACGACGACCGCTGGACGCTCGATCTCGATCCGGACGGTACGCACGCCTGGGTCGCGACCCGGCACCGGCCGGTCTGGCTCCACCGCGACGACACACTCGTGTTCATCGAGGCTGGTGGAGCCGCACTGGTCGAGCAGCACCCGACGACGTCGATCGGCTCCGACCCCGAGCGGCACGGTCCGCCTCGAACTGCTCCTTCGTACGACTTCCCGCACGAGGCCCTGTTCGCCGACACCGGCGTCGTCGTCGGATCGGCGACGCTGGGGGCACTCGCTGCCGAGGTCCTCGCGCTCCCGTCGATCGCCACCACCCAGCCCGCGGGCTTCCCGTCGGTGGACGTCGTGCTGGCGCTGCGTCACGTCGGTGACCTCAACGGCGGCCGGTGGCACGGCGTGCAGCAGGATGCGCTCGCGCGACTCGTGGTCACGACCGTGCTCCACGACAACCCACCGCCCTTGCTGCGCGACAACAGCCTGGCGAGGGTCCTCGACCGGCTCTTCGACCCGGCGGGCGGGCACTCGACTGCGGACCTGCTCGACGGCGTCGGCATGTCTCCGCGCATCCTCGAGCGTCGGTGCACCGAGACCACGGGCTGTACGCCGGCCCAGCTCGGGCGGTGGTTCCGGAGCCTCGGCGTCCGGAGTGCACTCACCCGGGGTGACCGTCCCGCCGAGGTCGCTGCACGCTTCGGCTTCAGCACCACCGCCTCCATGCGACGCGCGCTGCAGCGGGTCCGCGCACCGGAGACCGACCTCCCTCGGAGGTTCTGACGGTTCTGGTTCACGAATCCCGCGGTTCGCGAACCAGGACCGTCAGCCGCCCGGACAGAACATGCTTTCCCCGCCGCGCGGGCTGCGCGTAGTGTGCGGGCATGCAGAACATCACGGGGGTTAGGGTGGTCTCGGCCGCGGCGGTCGTCGCAGCGGTCGTGTTCGGGGCGCGCGGATTGGTCGGGACGATCTGGCTCGCGCCGTGGGACCTGCCGAACGGGCTGCTCCTCGTCGCCACGGCGCTCGCCGGGCTGGCGGGTGCGGTCGTGCTCGTCGCCGCGGTGCGCGCTCGGGACCGACGGGCGCTCGCGTTCGCGGTGTCGATCCTGGCGTTCGCGCTCCTGTGGCCGGCGCCGGGCTGGGCCACCGCGGTGCTCCTCGTCGTCGCGCAGGGTGCGCTCGTGGCGTTCGGGGTGCTGACCGTCCGGAACGAGGACGGCGCGCAGCGGGCGTTCGGGTGGACCGTCACCGTGGCGGCGTCACTGTGGTTCGTCGCGGCGCTGCTGTCGAACACGGTCCTCCTCACGGCGCTGCCGCAGGAGGCACTCGGCATCGCGTTCTCCGTCCCGGGGCTGCTGCAGACCGTGGCGTACTTGGCGACGACGGTGCTCGTCGCCGTCCCGCTCCTGCGTCCGGTGGGCCGGGGCGTGAACGCGCTCTGGGCCTCGGCCGAGGTGCGCTGACTCCGCAACGACGCTGAGGCCGCAGGGCCAGCGAGCGCCCCTCAGCCGGCCCGTGCCGCCAGGCGCTCGGATCGGCGCACTGCCTGCTCGTCCGGGTCCGGCACCGGCGCGGCCTGGATGAGTCGACGCGTGTAGGGGTCCTTCGGCGACCGGAGGATGGCGTCGCGACTCCCCTGCTCGGCGACCTTCCCGCCGTGCAGCACGACGACCCGGTCGCACAGCGTGTCGACCACGGCGAGGTCGTGGGTGACGAACAGGCACGCGAAGCCGAGGCGTTCCTGCAGCTCGCGGAAGACGTCGAGCACCCGCGCCTGCACCGAGACGTCGAGGGCGCTCGTCGGCTCGTCGGCGATGAGCAGTGCGGGGTCGAGAGCGACGGCGCGTGCGATCGCGACGCGCTGCCGTTGTCCGCCGGAGAGCTCGTGCGGGAAGCGCTCGCGGTACCCGCCGTCCAGGCCGACGTCGGCGAGCAGCCGGTCCACCCGTTCGTCGATCTGGGCCGACGGCAGGCGCAGGATCTGCCGGAGCGGCTCGGCGACGGTCTGTCCGACCGTGTAGCGCGGGTTGAGCGACCGGAGCGGGTTCTGGAAGACCACGCCGACGTGTCGCCGCATCTCCCGGCGCGCTGCTCGCCGGGCGACTGCCACGTCGGTGCCCTCGACGACGACCGAACCGGACGTGATCGGTGCGAGCCCCACGGCGGCGCGGCCGATGGTGGTCTTGCCGCTGCCGGACTCGCCCACGAGTCCGACGATCTCACCGCGACCGACCGTGAACGACACGTCGTCGACCGCGCGGAACCGCCCGCGCAGTGCACCGCCGTACTCGACCACGAGGTGCCGGACGTCGAGGACGATCGATGGAGCCTCCGTGACGGGGTCGACCCGCGCCTCCCGGCCGACCTCGGTGCCCATGCGTGGGACCGCAGCGAGCAGGTCACGGGTGTAGTCGGCGGACGGTGCGGCGAAGACCGCGGCGACGGTGCCCGTCTCGACGACGCGACCGCGGCGCATGACGACCACGCGGTCGGCGATGTCGGCGACGACGCCCATGTCGTGGGTGATGAGGAGGATCGCGGTGCCGGTGCGTCCGCGCAGCGCACGCAGGACGTCGAGCACCTCGGCCTGCACCGTGACGTCGAGTGCGGTCGTCGGCTCGTCGGCGATGAGCAGGTCGGGGTCGGCGGCGAGCGCCATCGCGATCATCACCCGCTGCGCCTGTCCGCCGGAGAGCTCGTGCGGGTACTGGCCGAGCCGGCGTTCGGGTTCCGGCACCTCGACGGCACGCAGGAGTTCGAGCGAACGGTGCCGGACGGCGGCGCGGTCGTGCGAGGCGTCGGCGCGGCGGACGGCCTCGGCCAGCTGGAACCCGACCGTGAACACCGGGTTGAGCGCGGCCGACGGGTCCTGGAAGATCATCGACACGCTGCGGCCGCGGACCCCGCGCAGGGTGCGCTCGTCGGTGCCGAGCACCTCGAGGTCGCCGAGCCGGATGCTGCCGGAGGACCGCGCGCCGTCCGGCGCGATCCCCATCGCCGTCATCGCGGTCATGCTCTTGCCGGATCCGGACTCCCCGACGACGGCGACGACCTCGCCGCGGCCGACGGTGAACGAGGCGTCGTCGACCGCGCGGACCTCGGCGCCGTCGACGTCGAAGGTCACGGACAGGTGGTCGACGGTCAGGACGTCGGTCATGGGGTCTCCGAGCGGTCGGTGCGGTCGCGGGCGGCCTTGAACGCCTCCCAGTCCTCGAGCATCTTGTGGTGGTGGCCCTGCAACCACTGCATGTAGTCGCGGCCGTTGAGCAGGCGCTCGCGGACCTCGGCGTCGACGTCGCCCGCCCCGGTGCGGCCGGCGTGCTCGACCACCGCCAGGCCGTGTCCGATGATGTCGCGCTGCCGGTCGAGGTACTTCCGTTCCCCGGCGAGCCAGGAGCCCCAGACGTCGGCCTCGGCGCGGAAGTAGTGGCTGCGCTCGCCGGCGACGATCTGCCGCTTCACGAACCCGGAGTCGACGAGCCGGCGCGTCGCCATCGAGACCGAACCCGAGCTGGCGCCGAGCGCGCGTTGGAGATCGGCGGAGGACGAGTGCGGCGCGCGGGTCATCATGAGGTAGCCGAGCACGCGGGCGTCGGTGAGCGCCATGCCAGCACCGTCGTTGAGCATGAGGGCGAACTCCTCGACGAACGCCTGACGCTCGGGTTCGAGCACGACGTCGTCGCGCCCGACACCGTCGTCGCTCACGGTGCCAGCCCTGCCGCGACCTCGGGCGACTCGGTCGGGATCGTCCACGGTTCCTCGGTCATGCCACCACCGGCGCGGATCGACCGGACGGTACGGTCGGCGTCGCGCGTGAAGGTGATGTCCTCGTCGACCGAGCCGAAGCGGTTGCCGTGCGTCATCCGGAGCGTGTCCGCGTCGACGACCTCGAGCCGGGTCGGGGTGTCGAGCGGTTCGGGTCCGGACGGGTCGACCTCGACGAGCCGGTCGCCGATGCGGGCGATGTCGCTGACGCCCCACGGGTTGGCGAAGCGTCCGGTGTACGCGGCGGTGTCGACGTCGTCGGGCACGGTGGTGCCCGGCGCGGACGTGTCCGCCGCGGCGTCGAGCATCTGCACGACGGCGGTGGCGATGAGGGTGGCGGGCCCGGCGGCGGCGCTCGTCATGACGGACACGACGAGTCCGGATGCCGGGTCGAACAGCGACTGCGTGATGTGCCCGGGGAACCCGCCCGAGTGGCCGCGGACGTCGCGCCCTCCGATGCGGTCGACGATGAACCCGGCGCCGTAGCCGCGGGCGGCCGGGTCGTCGGTGGCGCTCCAGGCCTTGCGCTGCGCGAGTCGCTTCGAGTGGTCGTCGAGCAGGCTGCCGGCCCCGATGACGTGCTGCGAGAAGTACTTGACCAGGTCGGAGGCGGTGCCGTGGAACCCGGTGGCGGCGGCCATGGCGTGGGTGTCCACGTGGTCGATGCGCTGCCGCTGCCGCGCGGTGTGGAACCCGGTGTACCCGACCACGAAGTCGTCGGCGCGCGTGGGGTCCCAGTCGGGGCCGGTGTTCCGCAGGCCCAGGGGTTCGGTGATCGACTCGCGGACGAAGTCGTTGTAGGACTGCCCGGAGACCGCGGCGATGACGAGCCCGAGCAGCGAGTAGCCGAGGTTCGAGTAGTTGAACGACGATCCGGTGGGGACCTTCTGCCCGCGGTCGAGCACGAGTGCCAGCAGCTCCTGCTCGTCGGGGAACGGGCGCAGGAGCGACCAGTAGTCGCCGTCGTGGCCGTCGCGGATGACCCCGGCGCCCATCTCCATGAGCTCACGGATCGTGGCGTCGGCGAGCGGGGAGCCGCCGTCGACCAGCGCCGGGATGTACGTGCCGACGGTGTCGTCGAGCCGGAGCGACCCGCGCTCGGCGAGCTGGAGCAGTGCCGTCGCGGTGAAGGTCTTCGAGTGCGAGGCGATGCGGAACAGGTCGGTGGTGGTCAGGCGACGCCCGGCCTCGACGTCGGCGTAGCCCCAGGCCTCGTCGAACAGCACCTCGCCGCCGAACCCGATGGCGACCTGCACGCCCGGCACCCGCAGCTGCCAGACCTTGTACGACACCCACTCGTGGATGTAGGGCAGGGTCTTCCGGTACGCGGAGAGGGTGTCGGTCACGGTGGTCCTTTCGAGAACGGTTCTGCAGCGAGTCTGGCGTGTCAGCGCCGACGCGGGTCGAGCGCGGCGCGCAGCGTGTCGCCGAGCGCGATGACGGAGAGCACCGTGACGGCGAGGAACGCCGCGGGTGCGATGAGCATGTGCGGGGCGCGGAGGAACTGCGACGTCGCGGCGGAGAGCTGCAGCCCCCACGAGATCGCCGGGCTCTCGAGCCCGATGCCGAGGTAGGTCAGCGACGACTCGGACACGATGACGCCGCCGACGGTGATGGTCGCGAGCACGAGCAGCGGCGAGATCGACGACGGCAGCACGTACCGGGTGGTGATCCGCCAGGTCGACAGCCCCATCGTGCGGGCGGCGAGCACGAACTCGGCGTTCCGCACGCTGCGGACGCTCGACCGCACGAGCCGGGCCATCGTCGGCCACCCGAACAGCGCGAGCACGAGCGACACCGTCAGCACGGACCGCTCCCCCACGCTGTTGAGCACCACGACGGCGCCGAGCAGGAACGGGAAGCCGAGGAACACGTCGGTCAGGCGGGCGAGCACGGCGTCGACCCAGCCGCCGACCATGCCGGCGATCGTCCCGACGACGACGGCGACCATGCCGGCGAGCACGGTGGTGAGCACCGCGACGGCGATCGACGACCGGGTGCCGTACACGACGTTGGCGTACACGTCGCAGCCCTGCAGGTCGAAGCCGAACGGGTGTCCGCTGGTCGGCGAGGCGCCGCTCTGCCCGAGGTCGCACACCCGGGGGTCGCCGTGGCCGAACAGTCCGGCGAACAGCTGCGGGAACGACGCGATGAGCAGCACGACGACCAGGACCGACGCGGGCACCCAGAAGCCCGGGGTACGGGCCGCGGCCAGCAGGGGTCGTCGTCGGCCGCCGACGACGGGTTCGACGGTGGCGCTGAGCGCTGAGGTGGTCATGCGGCTGCTCCGGTCCGGACGCGGGGGTCGAGGGCGGCGTGCAGCAGGTCGACGAGCACGCTCGTGACGAGGAACACCAGGATGAGCGCGGTCGAGATGCCGACGACGACGGCACCTTCGTGCGACCGGATGCCCTGGAACAGCAGGTTCCCGACGCCGGGCAGGTTGAAGATGCCCTCGATGATCACCGTGCCACCCATCAGGTACCCGAGGTCGGTCGCCAGGTAGGTGGCGGTGGGGATGAGCGAGTTCCGCATCACGTGCACGCCGACGATCCGACCGGGTGCGAGTCCCTTGGCCCGTGCGGTCCGGACGTAGTCGGCGTCGAGCGTCTCGATCATCGAGGTGCGGGTGAGCCGGGACACCGCCGCGAGCCCGAACAGCGCGATGACGAACGCCGGCAGGATGTACGCCGTCGGCCAGCCCGCTGTGACGCCGGCGACCGGGAACCAGTGCAGTCGCACCGAGAACACCAGCTGCAGGGCGACACCGAGGACGAACACGGGGATCGCACCGACGACGATGGTGCCGACCAGCACCGTCTTGTCGAGGGCGGTCCCGCGCTTCAGGGCGGAGAGCACCCCGAGCCCGATGCCCAGGACGATCTCGAGGGCCCACGCGGTGAGCGCCAGGGTGATTGTGACGGGCCACCGCGAGGCCATCTGCTCCCCGACGGACTGCCCGTTGAAGTCGGTGCCGAAGTCGCCGCGGAACAGCCCGCCGACGTACTGCACGTACTGCAGCCAGAGCGGCTGGTCCAGGTGGTACTCGGCCCGGAGCGTGCGGACGACCGCGTCGCTGAGCGGCCGGTCGCCGCCGAGCGCCCGGATCGGGTCACCGGGCAGCGCGAACGTCATCGCGTAGATGAGGAACGTCACCCCGAGGAACACGATGGCCAGGCCGCCGAGCCGGCGACCGACGGCGAGCGTCGGACGCATCACGCGCCTCCCGACACGGCCGCCGACACCGGACGGGAGGCACGGGTCGGGTCCGCCACGTGCGCCGCGCAGGCGAGGATCGCCCCGTACTGCACCCCCACCAGTTTCCGCACCGGGATCGGGTCCGCCTCGGTGGCGGCGTCGGCCTGCCAGTGCGCGTAGCGCTCCGCCAGGCGGTCGCGCAGTCGCCGGAGCGGCGCGGACGCCGTACCGGCGGTGGTCTCCGCCTCGAACGCGCGGAGCAGCATGCCGCCGTAGCGCAGCCGGAAGCAGCGGACCAGGTCCTCGCAGCCGAAGCGCTCCGCGACGGTGGCCCGCCGGTCGGCCGGCTCGCGGTCGGCCCGGCGGCGGTCGGTGTCCGCCGTGCCGGCGAGCATCGGCACGAAGGCCCGCGACGCCTCGAGGAACGGCGACGCGATCGACAGCATCGGCGACGCCTCGTCGAGCAGCTGCTGGAGTTCCTCGCCCGAGGCACCGAGCTCGGCGGAGCAGCGCCGCAGCAGGTCGGCGTACGACTCGTCGGTCGGGGTCTGGTCGTCGGCGTCCGGGTGGCTCCAGTACGGCAGTTCGGCCACCATGCACAGTGCTCCGTGCCGCATCGCCCACGCCGCGCTCGACGCACCGTGGATGTGCTCGCCCGGGTCGACCCCGAGTGCTTCGAGGTAGTCGTACGCGGTCTCGATCCCGTCCATCGCGAACACCGCGGGGGCGAGTTCGCGCAGGAACGGCGACTCGGGCTCCCCGGTGTCGAGCGGCAGCCCGAGCGCGGCGGGGACCGCGTGCAGGGTGTCGACGACGTCGGGCAGGTCCTCGGACAGGTAGTAGTAGACCCCGCCCATCTCGCCGTTGTGCAGCGACACCAACAGGTCCGGCTCGGTGTCGTCGATGAGCCGCATGAACGCGAGCGTCTCCGGCAGCACCTGGTCGAAGTACACTGACTTGTGGCTGTTCGGGAACGTCCACTCCACCTGGCTGTCCGGTGCCGGGCGGTAGAAGTGCCGCGAGTAGAACACCCGGTCGTGCGGGTCGTGGAACCACGCCTCGTTGAGCCGCATGCCGTCCGGGTCGATCGTCGGGACAATGTGCCAGGTGACGTCGAGCGCACGGGCGTCGTCGTCGGTGAGCACCGTCTCGGCGAGGTGCAGAGCCGTCCACGAACCGATCGGTTCGTTCGGGTGCACGCCGCCGACCACGACGGCGGCGTGCGACCCGGTGCCGATCCGGTAGGAGTGCAGTGGTTCGCCGAGCCGGCTGGTGCCGATCCGGGTGACCGTGACCTGGTCCGGGTGGGACGCTGCGAGCGCGTCGAACCGGGCGTGCAGGTCGTCGACGAGCGGGAAGCCGTCGTGGTCGGGGACCTCGGCCGCCAGGCGGAGGATGGTGCGCTGGTCCATGTGGTGGTGCCCTACTTCACGGCGATCTGCGCGACGACCGGGCTGCCGGCGACCGCGGGGAGCTTCGTGACCTTTTCGCTCGTGACGTACGAGTACTTGTCGAAGAAGGTCGGGACGACGGGGAAGTCCTCGAGCACGGCCTCCTGCGTCTTCGTGTAGTACTCGTTCGCCTCGTCCTGCGAGCCGGCCGAGTCGGCCTTCGCGAGCAGGGCATCGACGGTGTCGGACTGGTAGTACCCGGTGCAGGGCGAGCAGCCGCCGGCCAGGGTGAACAGGGCGCGGAGGGTGTTCTGCTGGCTGATGTACAGCGCACCCCAGTGACCGAAGTGCGGGCCGGCGACCTTCTTGTCCGTCAGCTCGGAGTAGTACGAGGCCCAGTCGGTGGTGGCCTTCGCGACGATGTCGACGCCGAGGTTCTGCCGGATCTGGTTGGCGTACGCCTCGTAGAGCGAGTCGAGGCCGCTGCCGCCGGGGTAGACGAGCGTGATCGTGCCGTCGAAGCCGCCGGACTTCGCCAGGAGCTTCTTCGCAGCGGCGGGGTCGAACTCGCACGCGTCGCCGCAGATGCCCTCTTCGGTGCCGGACATCGACGGGGGCGTGAGTGCGGTGGCGGGTTCGTACAGGCCGCCGTAGATGGCGGTGTTCACCTCGTCGCGGTCGATCGACATCGAGATCGCGCGACGGACGTCGGGGTCGGAGTACCGGTCGTCCCAGAGCGGGAAGCCGAGGTAGTCGATGCCCGGGGCGTCGAAGGAGTGCAGGCGGTCACCGAAGTCGGCCTTCGCGCTCGTCATCTTGTCGGTCGGCAGGAACAGCACATCGGCGTTGCCCGCGAGGACGTCGGTGTAGGCGGTGTTCATGTCGGAGTAGCTCCGGAACGTGACGTCCTTGGTGACCGGCTTCGTGCCCTCGTAGTCCTTCCACGCGGTGACGGTGAACTCCTTGTCCGCCTTCCACGCCGACTGCATCTCGTAGGGGCCGTTCCCGATCGGCTTCTCGTCGTACGCCTTCAGGTCGTCGTACGCGGCAGACGGCATCGGGTAGAACGCCGTCTGGGCCTGGCTGAGCTGCAGCGGGAACTGGCTGTCGGCGTGGGTGAGCGTCACCGTGAAGGTGTCCTTGCCGGTGACCTGCAGCCCCGACATCTCCTTCGTCTTCGGGGTGCCCTTCGCCGGGTTGAGGTCGGTGTACCCGACGATCGCGGCGAGCTGCCCGCTGTTCTCCCACGCGTTGGGTCCGTAGGCGACGTGGTTCCAGGCCTTCACGTAGCTCTCCGGGGTGACGGCCTCGCCGTTCTGGAACGTCCAGCCGTCCCGGAGGGTGATGGTCCATGTGGTGGCGTCGTCGCTCTCGACGCTCTTCGCGGCGACGTCGTGGAGCTCGCCCTTCGCGTCGGTCTGCGTCAGCGGCGCGAACAGGCTCTGCACCTGGTCGAACGCGACGGTCTGTCGTCCGGGCGTCAGGTGGTCGGGCTCGCCGGTGGCGTACACCAGGCTCGATCCGCCGGCGGAGTCGGCCGTGCCGCTCGCCGAACAGCCGGTCACCACGAGCGCCAGTGTGGCTGCCGTGGCCAGGGCGGCGATGGTCCTGCGTCGCATGGGGGTCTCCTCGGGTCGTCGTTGATGAGTGAAGCTAGGCCCGTTCGAGCACCCGGCACAATGCTTCTTTCAATGAACTCTGAAACTTTTACCGTTCTGAAACACTCGCGAAACGACAGGTGTCGCGCTCGACCGGGGCCGTGTGCCACGCTCGGACCATGCGGCACACACCCCACTTCCTGATGACGGACGTCGACGAGGTCAAGCGCCTCGTCGCCGGCAACCCGTGGGCCACGATCGTGTCGCACACCGACGCCGGGATCGTCGCGTCGCACTACCCGTTCCTGCTCGAGACACCCGGGCCGGACGACGACCCCGACCAGGTCGTCCTCGTCTCGCACGTCGGCCGCCCCGACGAACTCGCGCACGAACTCGGCCGCCACGAGGTCCTGGTCGTGGTGCAGGGTCCGCACGGCTACGTCTCCCCCGCCTGGTACCCGCCGGAGCAGTTCGTGCCGACCTGGAACCACGTCACCGCCCATCTGTGGGGCACGCCGGAGCTGCTGTCCGACGACGAGAACTTCCGGGTGCTCGGCGAGCTCGTCGACCACTTCGAGCGCGTCATGCCCGAGCCGGTGTCCCTCGAGATCGACGAGGAGACCGCGCGCCGGATGGCGAAGGGCACCGTCGGCATCCGCATCCGGGTCACCCGGTTCGACGCCCGTGCGAAGCTCTCCCAGAACAAGGCGCCGGAAGTCGTCGACCGCATCATCGCCGGCCTGCGCGGCGACGGCCCCTACGCGTCGCCGGCGCTCGCCGACGAGATGGAGCGAGCGCACGCTGCGCGCGCTGACGACCGGGAGGCTCGGTGATGGAGACCCTGCTCCGCACCGTCCGCAGGGTGGGCACCTCCGGGGCCCCCGCCGACGTCCGCATCACCGACGGCCTGGTCACCGAGATCGCGCCTGCCGGCACGCTCGACCCCGCCGGCCCCGACACCGAGGTCGTCGACGCCGCCGGCGCCTGGCTCGGCCCCGGCCTCCGCGACCACCACACGCACTTCGACCAGTGGGCCCTGGTGCGCCGCCGCGTCGACGTCTCCGGCTGCGACTCCGCGGAGTCGACCGCCGACCTCCTCGCCGCGGTCGCGCGGACCGGGGTGCCGGACCGCGTGCTGATCGGACACGGCTACCGCGACGGGTTGTGGCCGACCCCCGCACGACGCGAGCTGCTCGACCAGGCCGCACCGGGCCTCCCGACCGTCGTCATCAGCGGTGACCTGCACGCCGTCTGGTGCAACGCCCTCGCGCTCGCGCACTTCTCCGCACTCGTCGGCCGCTCGCTCGAGGCGGGTGACGACGGGATCCTGCGCGAGCAGGACGCCTTCGACGTGACCGGTGCGCTCTCGCAGGTGCCGGACGACCTGCTCGACGGGTACGTCGCCGACGCCGCGGAGGCCGCTGCCGCCCGCGGTGTGACGGGCATCGTCGACCTCGAGATGCGCTTCGGCCTCGACCGCTGGACGCGCCGGATCCACGCCGGCACCGACGCGCTCCGGGTGTCGTCCGGCGTCTACCCGGCGGAACTCGACGCCGTGATCGACCGCGGACTCCGCACCGGCGACGTCGTCGACCGGACCCGCGGCCTGCTCACGATGGGGCCGTTCAAGGTCGTCACCGACGGCTCGCTCGGCACCCGGACCGCGGCCATGGCCGACGGCTCCGGCGTACTGGCGTGGGAGTTCGACGACCTCGTCGCGATCACCCGCCGAGCCGTCGACGCCGGACTCGTCCCCGCGATCCACGCCATCGGCGACCGGGCGAACACCCTCGCGCTCGACGTCTTCGAAGCCGTCGGCGCTCGCGGCACCATCGAGCACGCGCAACTGCTCGTCGACACCGACGTCGACCGGTTCGCCAGGCTCGGGGTGGCCGCCTCGGTGCAGCCCGAGCACGCCATGGACGACCGCGACATCGCCGACCGGCACTGGGCGGGCCGCACCGACCGTGCCTTCGCGTTCGCGTCGCTCGCCCGAGCCGGTGCCCGGCTACTGCTCGGGTCGGACGCCCCCGTCGCGCCGCTCGACCCGTGGATCTCGATGGCGGCGGCCGTGGGACGCGACCGGGACGGCCGCGACCCGTGGCACCCCGCCGAACGACTCTCGGCGCTCGCCGCGTGGCAGGGGTCGACGGACGGTCGGGTCAGCGTCGCGGTCGGTGACGTCGCGGACCTGGTGCTCGTCGGGTCGGACCCGCTGGCAGCGTCGTCGTCCTCGTTGCGTTCGATGCGGGTGCTCGCGACCGCGATCGCCGGACGGTTCACGTACTGCGAACTCTGAAGCGCGCTACTTCTGGTCCTTCGGGCACCAGTAGAGCTTCCGGCCGGCCATGTCGGCCACCCGGATCTCGGTGCCGCACACCCGACAGGGCTCACCCTGGCGGTGGTAGACCCAGTGCCGGTCCTTGCGCGACCGCTGCGCCTTCTTGTACTCGGCGTCGGACAGGCCGTCCATCGTCATCATCAGGCCGTCGCGGACGCCGTCGTGCAGCAGCTTCGACCAGTCCGCCCACAGCGCCTTCGCCTGCTTGACGGTGATCTTCTTGCCGACCTTGTACGGGTCGATGCGCTGCCGGAACAGCAGTTCGGCCCGGTAGATGTTGCCGATGCCGCTCACCACGGACTGGTCCATGAGCAGCTGGCCGATGGCGACGTTCCGCTTCCGGACGTTGTCCACGAACGTCTTCTCGGCCTCGGGACCGTCGTCGTTCATCGGGTCGGGGCCGAGCTTGTCGAGGGCACGCTGCACCTCGGCCGGGGTCTCCACCACGCAGGCCGTCGGGCCGCGCAGGTCGGCGACGGTGTCCTCGGTCAGGATGCGGACGCGCACCTGACCGACGGGGTCCGGCGGGAACGATTCGATCGGGTCCTCGACCTTCTCCTGCTCGGCCATCCGGTACCGCGCCAGGCGGGGAGCACCGATGGACGTGAGCGATTCCTCGCCGTCGTCGTCGGCGGACAGCGCCGTGGCGGTCGACAGGTCGCCGGCGAAGTCCCACGCGCCGTAGAGCCCGAGGTGGACGCGCAGGAACAGATCACCCTCGAACTCGAGGAACATCTGCTTCGCCACCGCCCGGGCAGCGATCATCCGCTTGCCGTCGAGCTGCGCGGCCCCGGCGGCGAACCGCCCCTGCGGACTGGACACCTCGCAGCGCTTGCCGACGAAGTGCCGGGTGAACTGGTTGGCGATTCGGTGGACGGAGTGACCCTCGGGCATGGGACCTGTCTACTCGGCCGAGCCGTCGATCTGCTTGCCGGCGATGTGCCCCGTCTGCTCGTACTCGGCCAGCTGCGCGATGCGGCGTGCGTGACGCTCCTCGCCCGAGAACGGCTCGGCGATGAACAGGTCGACGAAGCGGATCGCTTCGTCCTCGGTGTGCTGGCGGGCACCGATCGAGATGACGTTGGCGTCGTTGTGCTGGCGTGCGAGGAGTGCGGTCGACTCGTTCCAGACGAGCGCTGCGCGGACACCCTCGACCTTGTTCGCGGCGATCTGCTCACCGTTGCCGGAGCCGCCGAACACGACGCCGAGCGCCTGGACGCCGGCCCGCTGGTCCTGCACCACGGCGTGCGCGGCGTTGATGCAGAACGAGGGGTAGTCGTCGAGCGCGTCGTACTCGGTCGGTCCGTGGTCCACGACCTCGTGCCCGGCTTCGGTCAGGTGCGTTGCGAGGGTCTGGTTGAACTCGAGGCCGGCGTGGTCCGTTCCGAGGTGGATGCGCATGGAACCGATCCTATTCCTGCGACTACTGCCCCCGGACCACCACGACGACGTACCGCGTGGGCCCCTCGCCCGGGTTCCGGTAGACCACGTCGGCGGGGTCACCGAGCTCGATCCGGTCCCCCGCGGCGAGCCGCGTCGGCTCGCCGCCGACGACGAGCTCGAGCACGCCGTCGACGACCCAGATGCAGTGCCGCAGGAACGCGTAGGCGGACGCCGGGTAGGCCACTTCGCGGCCGGCCGGGAGGCGCACCTCGGTGACGTCCGCGGGGAACGCCGCACTCGAGACCGGACGGCGGCGGTACCCGGTGTCGGGATCGGTCCAGGACTCCGCGGTCGCGCCGCGTTGGATGCCACGTGCGTCGTCGGGGTCGGTCGCCCTGGGCACCTCGTGCTCGAGGGCCTCGTCGAGGAGCTGCGAGATCGTCAGGCCGAAGGCGCCGGAGAGCCGGCCGAGGATCGTCGCGGTGGGGCTCGACACCCCGCGCTCGACGCGGTTGATCATCGCGCGGGAGACACCGGACTCCTCGGCGAGCTCGGTGAGGCTCCACTTGCGTTCGGTGCGCAGGCATTGGAGGCGCTCGCCGAGGGCCCGTTCCGCGAGACCCGGCTCGTCGTCTACGATGTGAGACATGACGACAGCATATGCGACGAACGGGACGGATCCGGTCGTGGTGCGCGATTGCGGACCCGGCGACCTCGACGTCGTGCACGCCCTGCACGTCGACGCCGTGCTGCACTCCACCGCCATCTGGCAGGAGACCCCGCACCCCCGCGCCTACTTCGACGGCTGGCTGGCCGAGCGGCAGGGCGACGGGTACCCCGTGCTCGTCGCCGAGGTCGACGGCACTGTGGCCGGGTACGCCACGTACTCGCAGTGGCGGCCGCACCACGGGTACCGGCTGACCGTCGAGCACAGCGTCTACGTGGTCGAGTCGTTCCGCGGTCGGGGCATCGCCTCGACCCTGATGCGATCGCTCGTCGAGCGGGCGACCGCCGAGGGCCGGCACGTCATGATGGCCGGGATCTGCAGCACGAACACCGGGTCGATCGCCCTGCACGAGAAGCTCGGGTTCAGCACGGTCGCGGTCGTGCCCGAGGTCGGACGCAAGTTCGACCGCTGGCTGGACCTGACGCTCATGCGCCTGCCGCTCGCCTGACGCGACCCGAGGGGCGGGGGCGAGCCGCGCCTCCCGTCCGCTTGCCGGAGCGTCAGGCGGTGGTGTCGAAGATCGGGCCGACGGTACGCGAGCGCTTGAGCTCGAAGAAGCCGGGGTACTTCGCCACGGCGACGACGCCGTCCCACAGGTCGAGCGCTTCCTGGCCCTTGGGTGCCGGGGAGATGACCGGGCCGAAGAACGCGGTGCCGGCGACGGCGATGACGGGCGTGCCGACGTCCTGTCCGACGCGGTCGATGCCGTCCTGGTGGCTGACGCGCACGGCGGCGTCGACCTCGTCCGTCCAGGCGTACTCGAGCAGGTCGGCGTCGAGGCCGAGCTCCGCGAGCACGGCGGGGACCACCTGGTCGGGGTCCTGCTCCTGGCGGTGGTGGATGTGCTCACCGAGGGCGTCGTAGAGCGGCTTCACGATGTCCTGGCCGAGCCGGAGCCGCGCCGCCGTGACGATGCGCGGGTAGAGCTGCCCCTTGTGGATGCGCTCGCGGTACTCGTCGGGGATGTCCTGGTCCTCGTTCAGGACGAACAGGCTCATCACCTTCCACGTGACGTCGAGGTCGCGGTGCTCGGCGACCTCGCCCACCCAGCGGCTCGTCATCCAGGCCCAGGGGCAGTTCGGGTCGAACCAGAACTCCACGGTGGTGCGTTCGGTCGGGTGTTCCGTCGTGTGTTCCGTCGTCTTGTCCACAGTCGTCTCGCTCACGCTCCGAGCGTACGCGGCGTCGCTAGGCTGGGGATGACCGTCCCGCCGGTGCACGACGCCGTGCCGGGACTCCCCCTCGCGGACCACGATCGTCCGCGTCCTCAGCGAAGATGGAGCGTTGCGTGCCCGGAGAGAACCTCACCAGAACCGAAGCCCAGGAACGTGCCGGCATCGTCAGCGTGCAGACGTACGACGTCGAGCTCGACCTGACCCGCGGCGCCGAGACGTTCGGCAGCACCACCCGCGTGCGCTTCACCGCGACCGCCGGTGCGTCCACGTTCATCGACGCGATCACGAAGACCGTGCACTCCGTCACCCTGAACGGCACCGCGCTCGACGTCGCCGCGGTGAACGACGGCGTCCGCATCCAGCTCGACGACCTGCAGGAGCAGAACGAGCTCGTGGTCGTCAGCGACGCGCTGTACACGAACACCGGCGAGGGCCTGCACCGCTTCGTCGACCCCGTGGACGACGAGGTGTACCTGTACTCCCAGTTCGAGGTCCCCGACTCGCGCCGCATGTTCGCGGTGTTCGAGCAGCCCGACCTCAAGGCCCAGTTCTCCTTCACCGTGACGGCGCCGTCACGGTGGCAGGTCGTGTCGAACTCCCCGACGCCCGAGCCCCACGTCGACGGTGAGAACGCGACCTGGGCCTTCCCGCCCACCGCGACCATCTCGAGCTACATCACCGCGCTCATCGCCGGCCCGTACGAGGTCGTCCGCGACGAACTGACGAGCAGCGACGGCCGCACCATCCCGCTCGGCGTCTTCGCGCGCAAGTCGCTGGCCGAGTACCTCGACCCCGAGTACGTGTTCGAGACCACCAAGAAGGGCTTCGCCTACTACGAGGAGAAGTTCGACGTCCCGTACCCGTTCGAGAAGTACGACCAGCTCTTCGTGCCGGAGTTCAACGCCGGCGCGATGGAGAACGCGGGCGCGGTCACGTTCACCGAGACCTACGTCTTCCGCTCGAAGGTGACCGACGCCATCAAGGAGCGCCGGGTCGTCACGATCCTGCACGAGCTCGCGCACATGTGGTTCGGCGACCTCGTCACCATGAAGTGGTGGAACGACCTGTGGCTGAACGAGTCGTTCGCCGAGTGGGCCTCCACGATCGCCACCGCCGAGGCCACCGAGTGGACCGAGGCCTGGACCACGTTCCAGGCGATGGAGAAGTCCTGGGCCTACCGCCAGGACCAGCTCCCCTCGACCCACCCGATCGTCGCGACGATCAACGACCTCGAGGACGTCCAGGTCAACTTCGACGGCATCACGTACGCCAAGGGCGGTTCCGTCCTGAAGCAGCTCGTGGCGTGGGTCGGCATCGACGCGTTCTTCGCCGGCGTCTCGTTCTACTTCAAGAAGCACCACCACTCGAACACCGAGCTGCGTGACCTGCTCGTCGAGCTCGAGGCCACCAGCGGCCGTGACCTGTCCGAGTGGTCGAAGCTCTGGCTCGAGACCGCGGGCGTCAACACGCTCCGCCCGGAGATCGAGGTCGACGCGTCCGGCGCGATCACCGCGTTCGCCGTCCTGCAGGAAGCGCCGGCCGACTACCCGACGCTCCGCCCGCACCGACTCGCCATCGGCGTCTACTCCTTCGGGACGGACGACTCCGCGCCGTTCGGTGCCGACACCGCGTCGTCCGGCGGCAAGCTCGTGCGCGTGCACCGCGTCGAGATCGACGTCGACGGCGCACGCACCGAGGTCCCCGAGCTCGTCGGCGTGCAGCGCGGCGATCTCGTGCTCCTCAACGACGACGACCTGGCCTACGCCAAGATCCGTCTCGACGAGCAGTCCCGCACGACGGCGATCGAGCACCTCGCGGCCATCGCGAACCCGCTCGCGCGCTCCATCGTGTGGGGTGCGATGTGGGATGCCACGCGCGACGCCGAATCGCCCGCCAGCGACTACGTCCGGCTCGCGCTCGGCAACATCGCGACCGAGTCCGAGTCGACGACCATCCGCACGACCCTGTCGCAGCTGCTCCTGACGACGCGCAACTACGTGGCGCCGTCGAAGGTCGACGCCACGGTCCGCACGGTGGGCGAGACGCTCTGGCAGCTCGCGGCCTCGGCCGAGGCCGGGTCGGACGCCCAGTTCCAGTTCGTGAAGTTCTTCGCACAGATCGCGTCGACGCCCGAGCACGTCGCCACCCTGCAGGGGCTGCGCGACGGTTCGGTCACACTGAACGGGCTCGAGATCGACACCGACCTGCGCTGGGAGCTGCTCGAGGGCCTCGTGCTCGCCGGTGCCGCCTCCGATGCCGAGGTCGACGCCGAACTCGCGGCCGACAAGACCGCGTCGGGTGAGCAGGCCGCGGCCCGCGCCCGTGCGACGATCCCGACCGCCGAGGGCAAGCTGGCCGCCTTCGCGTCGCTCGTCGACTCCTCCGAGCTGCCGAACGCGATCGTGCGCCAGACCACGGTCGGGTTCCAGCACGTGAACAGCCCCGTCGTGCTCGAAGGCCTCGTGCCGAAGTACTTCGAGGTACTCACCCGCATCTGGGCCGAGCGCAGCTACCACATGGCCGACACCATCGTCTCGGGCCTGTACCCGGCGCCGCTCGCGTCGGCCGAGCTCCGCGACGCCGCCCACGCGTGGCTCGAGGCGCACCCGGAGACCCCGGCGCTGCGTCGCATCGTGTCCGAGAGCGTCGCGGGCACGGAGCGTGCGCTCCGTGTGCAGGCTGCCGACGCCTGAGTCGCTCGTGAACACGGGCGGGGCCTCGGCGTTCCTCATGGAACGCCGAGGCCCCGCCCTCTAGCATCGACCGGATCATGAGCCTCGCTGCAACCACCGATGAGACCACGAAGGCCGTCTCCAACGCCTTCACCGACTTCGTCACCACCTGGCACGACGCGATCGTCATCGTGATCACGATCCTCGTCGCGATCATCCTCCGGCTGATCCTGCGCCGAGTGATCCGTCAGGTCGTCGACCGCGTCGTCTCCGGCGTCAAGAAGCGACAGGGAGCGACCGACACGCAGGCGCTCATCGCGTCGCCGGTGCAGACCGCACGCGTCGTGCAGCGCACCCGCACACTCGGGAGCGTCCTGCAGAACCTGGCCACGGTCATCGTCGTGGTGATCGCCCTGGTCGTGATCATCCCGCTCCTGGTGCCGAACGCCGCCGTCGGCATCGTCGGTGGCGCGTCGCTCGTCGCCGCGGGCCTCGCCGTCGGCGCACAGTCGATCGTGAAGGACCTGCTCTCCGGCATCTTCATGATCCTCGAGGACCAGGCCGGCGTCGGCGACGTCGTCGACACCGGGCAGGCCACGGGCGTCGTCGAGAACGTCGGGCTCCGTGTCATGCAGGTGCGCGACGTCAACGGGATCCTGTGGTTCGTGCCGAACGGGCAGATCCTGCGCGTCGGCAACCTGTCCCAGGGCTGGTCGCGGGTCCTCGTCGACATCACCGTCCCCTACGACACCGACATCGACGCCGTGCAGGACGCCCTGCTCGCGGCCGCCGTCACCATGTCGCAGGAGCCCCGCTGGCGCCAGCGCATCGTCGAGAAGCCGGAGATCTGGGGGCTGCAGTCGGTCTCCCCCGACGGCATGGTGTTCCGGCTCGTCGTGAAGACCCGCGCCTCCGAACTCGACGTCGTCGGCCGCGAACTCCGCGCCCGCCTGAAGCACGCCGTCGACGAGATCGGAGTCACCCTGCCGGCGATGGCGATGATCATGCCCGAGGGCTGGGAGAACGCGACCTCGATCAACGGGCTGCGGTCGGTGCAGACGCGTCCCACCCCGGCGCCGACCAAGCCGCGCCGCCCCAAGCGCAACGTGCTCGGGCAACCCATCCGGACCGACGACCACCACGACGGCGGGAAGGACCCCCAGTGACCGATCCCACACCTCCGAGCAGCGGTCCCGGCGGGGCTGGTCTCGGCGTGCCTGGCGTGCCGGGTGTTCCGGCGCAGCCCATCACGCTTCGCGTCGGCGAGCACGGCGTCTCGGCCACCGGCTCGCTCTTCGACCGCATTGGCGGCGCCCCGACCTTCGACCGGCTCGTCCGCCGGTTCTACGAGGGCGTGCAGCAGGACGACGTCATCTGGCCGATGTACCCGGCCGACGACCTCGAGGGCGCGATCTGGCGCCTGTCGGCCTTCCTGCAGCAGTACTGGGGCGGGCCGGGCACCTACAGCGAGGAGCGCGGACACCCCCGGCTCCGGATGCGGCACAACCCGTTCCGCATCACGTCCGAGGCCCGCGAGCGCTGGCTGCACCACATGCGTGAGGCCGTCGAGTCCCTGCAGCTCGCACCCCTCGACGAGGCCGAGCTCTGGGCGTACCTCGACCGCGCCGCGCACGCCATGACGAACACCTTCGACTGACGCCTGCCCTTCAGCCGCCCAGGTTCCGGCTGTCGTCCAGGTTCCGACTGCCGTTCAGGTTCCGAAATCTGCACATCTCGGCGCCGCCTCGTCCCGTTCGTGGAACCTCGGCGAACGGTGCGCGGCATGTTGTGGAACCTCGGCGGCGCTGACGCCGTCGTCGAGGGCCGTTCGTCGTCCTCAGCGCGCGTACGAGCCGGTGGCGAGGTCCTGGACCAAGGACGGGTGCGTCGGGTTCCAGCCGAAGGCGGAGCGGGCGTGGGCTCCGGACGCCTCCTGGTGCAGGAGCAGCGCGTCGGCGAAGGCCCCGCCGAGTCGCTCGCGCGAAGCATCGACGCTCTCGGCGACGACCGGTGCGCCGTGCGCTCCCGCTTCGGCGAGTTCGCGCACCGTCGGGTTGTCCCCGGTCGCGGCGACGATGTACCCGTCCTGCTCGGCACGCTCCAGCGCGAGGACGTAGAGCTCGCCGAGGTCGTCGACGTGCACCGTGGTCCAGCGCTGCGAGCCGTCACCGACCAGCGTGACCGGCTGGGTGCCGTCGCTGACGAACATCGCGGGGATGCCGGCACCTCGCCCGTACACGATGCCCGGGGCGACGATCGTGGTCCGCACGTCGCTCGCCCGCACGGCAGCCTCGTTCGCCGTGCGCCACGACGTCAGCTCGGGCGGATCGATCGGCGACTGCTCGGAGATGTCCGTCGAGTTGCCGAACGTGAAGATGCCGCCGGTGTGCACGAACGGCTTCGGTGTGCCGGCGGACGCGCGCAGGACTGTCGCGGTGAAGTCCGGGTCGACGTCGGGCGCGGACGCCGTGTGGACGACGCCATCGGTCTCGTGCACCAGTCGTTCGACGACCTCGGTGTCGGTGACGTCCCCGACGATGGCGTGCCCACCGGCGTCACGCACGTGCTGCGCCTTCTCGTCGGAGCGGACGATGGCGGTCACCTCGTGCCCGTGGGCGACGAGGGCGCGGAGGACGGAAGAGCCGATGTACCCGGACGCACCGGTGAGCAAGACCTGCATGCGGCCAGCCAACCACCTGGCCAGGACGTGACGTTCGCTACAGGTTCAGGGTCCAGGCGCGGCGTTTGACGAGCACGTGCCCGCGCGACGTCGTCAGACGGCTCCACGGACCGGTCTCGAACAGGCGGACCGGGTCGTGCCCGAGGAAGCCGAGGCTCTCCCCCGCGAAGCCTGCACCAGCGGGCAGGTGCTCGATGCCCGGCACCGGACGGCCCCAGACCTCGGATCGCACCTTGCGGATGATCGCCTCACCCGCGTTGGTCGGGACGGCGTCGGCGACCTCGGCGATGCCGTCACGGGTGGCGCGGCGCAGCAGCTCCGGCGAGACGTCGGGCAGCGGCACCCATCCGCCACGGGGCGGGGAGATCGCCGCCCACGTCACGGTGTGGACCTCGTGCGGGAGCTCGACCTCGATCGGGGTGGCCCGCGTCGGGTCGGCGCCGTCGGCGTGCTCGGCGTCCTGTTCCTCGGCGAGGAGCCGGAGCCGCTCGAGCAGGGACTGCAGCGGCACCACGGCGTCGATCGTCGCGGGCTCGGTGAGCGAGAACGTGCGGAGGCCGAGCACCGTCGGCAGCTCGTCGAGGAGTCCGAGGGGGTACAGGATCGCCGTGTAGACCGCGAGGACACCGGAGTCGGCGATGAACCGGACCGAACCGTCCTCGATCCGAGCGGCACGTCCGAGGTACGTGCGGAGGTCCCCGAGGGAGGCGGCGTCGGGAAGCGTGAACGAGGTGCCCATGTCGAACCGATCCTACCGGCGCACCCTGTGTTCGTAGACTGCACCACGTGAACGGCGAACCCGACTTCCTGCGGACACTCCGACTCGAGGACACCGGTGCGAGCACGGGTGAGACGATCCTCACCGGCGCGAACCACTGGTCCCCCGGCGGGCGGGTGTTCGGCGGCCAGGTGCTCGCCCAGTGCATCGTCGCTGCGCAGGCCACCATCGAGGGGCGTGACATCCACTCGATGCACGGGTACTTCCTGCGCCCCGGCGACATCGACGTGCCGATCACCTTCGGCGTCGAACGCATCCACGACGGTCGGTCCTTCGCGACACGGCGCGTGCAGGCCTACCAGCGCGGAGTTCCGATCTTCTCGATGATCGCGTCGTTCCAGGTGCCGGACACGGGGGTCGAGCACCAGGACCCGTACCCGGTGGACACGCCGTCACCGGAGTCGTTGCCGTCCGCCGCGTCCATCCTGTCCACCATCGACCACCCCGTCGCCAAGGCCTGGGCCGAGCGCTCGATCGACCTGCGGCACGTCGAGGGACCGGTGTTCGTCGACGTGCAGGGCGAGCACGTGCCGCACCAGGCGGTCTGGTTCCGTGTGCAGGGCGACCTGCCGGACGACCCGGCGCTGCACCGTGCGGTCCTCGGGTACGCCAGCGACCTGTCGATCCTCGAACCGATCATGCGGCGGCACGGCGTCGCCTGGGGTACGCCCGGCGTGAAGAGCGCCAGCCTCGACCACGCGATGTGGTGGCACCGCGACGGTCGGGCCGACGAGTGGATCCTGTACACGCAGGAGTCCCCCAGCGCGCAGGGCGGCCGGGGGCTCGCGTTCGGCCGGATGTTCTCCCGCGACGGACGCCTGCTGGCGACCGTGGCGCAGGAGGGCATGATGCGGGTCCCTACGGGCGGCTGAACTCCACCGGGGCCTCGAGGTACTGCTCGCACGCCGCACGCTCGGCCGCGGTCAGCCGCCGAGGTCGGTTCGTGGCGGCGTCCACCATGACGAGCGCGGTCGTCGCCCGGGTGTAGAGCTCCGCCGGCTGCTGCCCGACCGGCGACCAGACCTCGTACGACACGTCGACGCTCGCCCCACCGAGCCGCCCGATCCACATCTGGATGTCGAGCGGCTGGCGCAGGTACGGGATCGACGCGAGGTACTCGAGGCGCTGTCCGGCGATCACCGTCATCGTGCCGGAGCCCGGCCGACCGTCGATGATCGGCTCGGGCAGGCTGCCGTCCGCCGTCAGCTCACCCGCGTCCGGACCCCAGAACCCCACGATGCGCGCCTCTTCGAGCAGGCGCAGCATCGCGGAGTTGTTGACGTGGCCGTAGGCGTCGATGTCGCTCCACCGCATGCGGATGGGAGCGTGCAGTCTCGCCACGCGGGTCAGTCGCGGGTGAGCTTGCGGTACGTCGCGCGCCCGGGCTTCGCGGCATCGGCACCGAGGCGCTCGATCTTGTTCTCCTCGTACGCCTCGAAGTTGCCCTCGAACCAGTACCAGTTCGGCGTGCCGTCCTCGTTGAGGCCTTCCCACGCCAGGATGTGGGTCGCGATGCGGTCGAGGAACCACCGGTCGTGAGTGATGACAACGGCGCAACCGGGGTACTCGAGCAGGGCGTTCTCGAGGCTGCCGAGGGTCTCGACGTCCAGGTCGTTCGTCGGCTCGTCGAGCAGCAGCAAGTTGCCGCCCTGCTTGAGCGTCAGCGCGAGGTTCAGGCGGTTGCGCTCGCCACCGGACAGGATGCCAGCACGCTTCTGCTGGTCCGGGCCCTTGAACCCGAACTGCGAGACGTAGGCGCGGGACGGGATCTCGGTCTTGCCGACCTGGATGTAGTCGAGCCCGTCGGACACGACCTCCCACAGGTTCTTGTTCGGGTCGATGCCGCCACGGCTCTGGTCGACGTACGAGATGTCGACGGTGTCGCCGATCTTCAGCGTGCCGCCGTCGAGGGGTTCGAGCCCGACGATCGTCTTGAACAGCGTCGTCTTGCCGACACCGTTCGGGCCGATGACGCCGACGATGCCGTTGCGGGGCAGCGTGAACGACAGGTCACCGATGATGACGCGCTCACCGAACTGCTTGTGCAGCTTCTCGGCGTCGATGACCTGCGAGCCCAGACGAGGACCCACGGGGATCACGATCTCCTCGAAGTCGAGCTTGCGGGTGCGCTCGGCCTCGGTGACCATCTCTTCGTACCGGGCGAGACGGGCCTTCGACTTCGCCTGACGACCCTTGGTGTTGCTGCGGACCCAGTCGAGCTCGGAGGACAGGCGCTTCGCGAGCTTCGCGTCCTTCTTGCCCTGCACCTCGAGGCGCGCACGCTTCTTCTCGAGGTACGTCGAGTAGTTGCCCTCGTACGGGTAGAGGCGACCACGGTCGACCTCGGCGATCCACTGGGCGACGTGGTCCAGGAAGTACCGGTCGTGGGTCACGGCGAGGACGGCACCGTGGTACTGCTGCAGGTGCTGCTCGAGCCACTGCACGCTCTCGGCGTCCAGGTGGTTGGTGGGCTCGTCGAGCAGGAGCAGGTCGGGCTTCTGGAGCAGGAGCTTGCAGAGCGCGACGCGACGCTTCTCACCGCCGGACAGGTGCGTGACGAGCTCGTCCCCCGGGGGGCACTGGAGCGCGGCCATGGCCTGCTCGAGCTGCGAGTCGAGGTCCCACGCGTCGGCGGCGTCGATCTCTTCCTGCAGCGTGCCCATCTCGGCGAGGAGCGCGTCGAAGTCGGCGTCGGGCTCGGCCATCAGCGCGGAGATCTCGTTGAAGCGGGCGAGCTTCGCGTGGATCTCGCCGACGCCTTCCTGGACGTTCTCGAGGACGGTCTTCGTCTCGTCGAGCTCCGGCTCCTGCATGAGGATGCCGACGGTGAAGCCCGGCGTGAGCTTCGCCTCACCGTTCGACGGCTGGTCGAGACCGGCCATGATCTTCAGGATCGTCGACTTGCCCGCACCGTTCGGTCCCACGACGCCGATCTTGGCGCCGGGGAGGAACGACATCGTGACGTCGTCGAGGATCAGCTTGTCGCCGACCGCCTTGCGGGCGCGGACCATCTGGTAGATGTACTCAGCCATATCGGCCCCAAGTGTAGTGACCCCGTCGGTGCGTCGCGCGCCCGGAACGGGATCGCCGCTTCGCGCAACCGGCGGGACGGGGGTCTGTCGGGATCCCTGGCGACGACGTAGGTTGTCCTCGCCAACCACCTCGGGGACCGTCGCTCACCACGACGCGGACCGATCCAGGATCACGGACGGGATGACAACCATGACCAGGCACGCCACACGACTGCGCCGACTCGCGCTCCCCTTCGTCGGAGCGATCGCGCTCACCGTCGCCCTCGTCGCACCGGCCGCGCCGGCATCGGCCGCCGGTGCCGTCCCGAAGGGGAACCCGTACCTGCTCTACACGGCGAGCATCAGCGCCAACGGGTCCGGCACGGGCTACTCGTCGTACATCAACGTCCACGACGCCCACAACAACGCCTACTCCTTCGGCATCCAGTCGGACAAGGGGTCCCCCGAGAGCAAGGGCAAGCCGCGCTACATCTGGGAGCGCGTGCAGAACGGCAAGTTCACCTACGGCTACCTCGGTCCGGCGACGAACAAGCTCACGCCGATCGGGATGCGCTGGTACAAGAACGACGTCGCGACGATGATCGTGAACCACAAGACGATCGGCACCCTCAAGCTCAACCTGGACGGCCGGCTGTTCTTCAACGCCGAGGCGAACGCCCGACTCAACGGCGACGTCGTGCACTCGACCGTGCAGAACACGCGCATCACCGTCGGCGACCGGAAGGGCCAGACCGGCCTGAACGGCACGTGGAACACGAGCTTCTCGTTCCGCGGGCTGAAGGCGACGCAGACGAACAAGCCGCGGATCCAGGGTGCGACCTTCAAGATCGACGGCCGGGTCGCCGGGTTGCCGCGCGGTGGGAACTGGGACACCGAGCAGGTGTCCGGCATCGCGATGATCGCGCAGAAGTGGTGACCGTCCGGCGCGTCTGACCCGGTTCACGCGGCGGCCCGGTTCACGCCGCAGCCCGGTTCACGCCGCGACCCGGTCGAGGGGCGCGTCGTGGTCCGGCGCGTCGGGGTCGAACGCGGCGCCGTCCTGTTCGAGCATGCGCTCTGACGGCCCGACCGGGTCCGCGTGGTCGAGCCGGTGGTCGCTCCCGGACTCGTCCTCGTCCTCGTCCTCGTCTTCGCGGTCGGGCACGCCCCCGTGGTCGGAATCGTGCTCGTGCGCCTGACCGTCGAGCGCAGGAGCGGCGCCCAGCCCGCCGCCGTGCACCTCGCCGGTCCGGGGATCGACGCCCCGCACCCCGCCGTGCCCCGACGTCGTGTCGTTCACCTGCCGCGGCACCCGGACCCAGTTGCTGATGCCCCACGCCAGGTCGTGCCCGATGCCGTCGGCGTCGATCTCGACCGACGTACCGCCCCGGCCGTCGCGCTCCCAGGTGCGGATCCGGACGCGGCCGGAGACGACGATGCGGTCGCCCTTCTTCAGGGACTTGAACACGTTCGACGCGAGGGAGCGGAACGCGGTGACGGTGTACCAGTTGGTCGCACCGTTGACCCAGGCCGCGCTGGCCCGGTCCCATCGACGTGACGGTGAGGCGAGCCGGAGGCTCGTGATGGCGATGCCGGTCTCGGTGACGAGGTGACGGGGTTCCGTGGCGACGATTCCGCAGACGGTGATGATGTCGTTCATGCGTCGATCGTCATCGAGCCCGGGGCTGTCGAAGCAGCCCCGGGCTCGATCTGTGGCGAGTGGACCCGATCAGGCGACCCGTGGAGGACGAGTCCCCCGGGCCTCCTGTCCGGCCCTGGACCGCTAGTGCGCTCGGAACTCGGGCCGCGCCGCGAGCGGGCCGAGCGCAGCGTGGACCGCGCCCTTCGCCGACTCGAGCGACGGGTAGAGCCCGCCGGCGCGCCCTCGTCCGTAGAGCTCGACCTGGAAGCCGTCCGCGGCACGGTGGATGCTGCCCACCGCACCCGCCGGACCGATCGCGACCCAGGTCCCGGTGTTGTTCGTCATCGTTCGACCACCTCCTCGTGGCCCCGACGCCCGAGGATCAGGACGCCAGGATGTACTGACTGTAGGCCTTGCGGACCTTGTTCACCTTCGGCAGCGCCACTGCGAGGCAGTAGCCCTGACCGGGGTTCTTCGCGAAGAAGTCCTGGTGGTACTCCTCCGCCGCGTAGAACGTCGTGAGCGGCTCGATCGTGGTGACGATCCCGCCGTCCCAGATGTCGGATGCGCGCTGGATCGCCTGCTCGAAGAGCGCGCGCTGCGCGTCGTCCGCCGGGAACATCGCCGAGCGGTACTGCGTGCCGACGTCAGCGCCCTGCCGGTTCAGCTGCCGCGGGTCGTGCAGCGTGAAGAAGACGTCGAGGATGACCTCGGCCGGGATCACCGTCTCGTCGAAGGTAACCGCGACGGCCTCGGCGTGACCGGTCGAGCCCGTGCACACCAACTCGTACGACGGGTTCTCCACCCGACCGCCGATGTAGCCGGACTCCACGTCCTGCACGCCCTGGAGCGTGCGGTACACGGCATCGAGACACCAGAAACACCCACCTGCGAGCACGAATGTGGTCATGGCCACAACCTACCTCCCCGACATCCGTGCGGGGTTGGACAGGGGACACCCCCTCCACAGCACGCACCGCTCGTCCCGCCGTCCACGATGCGTCGACAGAGCCCCGGCGTGTCGGTCGTGGCCCGTAGCGTCGAGACCACACCGACCAGGAGGCCACGATGCAGACCACGACCGAACCCGCACTGCGGATCCGCACCGTCCCGCTCTCCCGGTCGCGCGGCGACTACCGCATCCTCGACGTCCGCGATGACCTGAGCCGCGTGACCCGAGCCAACGGCGAGATCGTCGGCTACGTCGACCGCATCGACGTCGCCGGTGACACCGCCTACCGCGCCCGTCGCTACGTCGCCACCGAGCGTCGGTTCGTCGAGCTGCCGAACGTGTGGTCCGCCGACGACGCCGTGGACTGCCTTCGTTGGTCATGATGTTCCAGATTGGAATCATCTCGGGTCGGATGCGCGGAACGCCGTTCGTCCTCCCCGGGGCCTGACCGTTTCGTGAGTATGGTGCGCGCATGGACTGGTGGAACGACCTGACCGACTGGACTTCGTCCGACGACGGGTGGCGGGTGATCTCGGGTGCCGTGATCCCCTTCGTCGCCATCGTCGTCGCCGGCGTCATCGCGGCACTCATCGGACGGGGTGCGACCAAGCGGGTCGTCGCCCTGCAGGAGCGCGAGTCGAAGAACGCCGCCGTCGCGGCGATCATCTCCGCGGCGCGCAAGGCCGCTGCCTGGGGCTCGCTCGGGCACGACGAACGCGGCTACGCGGACCACCTGGCGGAGGACGCCGACATCCGGCTCCGGTTGCTCCCCGTGCAGGGTGCGCCCCTCGCCGCCAGCTGGGCGCAGCACGAGATCGCCGACATCAAGAAGAACTCGTCGACCTTCAGCTTCCAGGCTGACCAGTCGCTCGCCGAGTTCCGCGACCGCCTGCTCGAGTGGCAGGCCCGTCCGGGCCGCGCACGCAAGCTCTTCAAGGCCGACCTCGAGCGCTGGAAGTTCGAGTCCCCTGACCCGGACGCCGATCTGATCAAGCGCCAGCAGGACTGGAACGCCGACCAGAACGGCGCCGCCCGACCGCAGACCCCGACCCAGGCTGCTCCCGCCCCGGCGGCTCCCGTCGAGCGCCCGACGCCGACGACGACTTCCCTGCGTCCGGCACAGCGTCCGGGAACCACGCCCGCCTCCGCGCCGTCGGCCCCGGCCAACGCCGGGTCGGCGCCCGCCGGTGGCACTCCCACTGCCGCAGCTGCCGCCCCCGCTGCCGCCGCTCCCGCCGCAGGACCCGGGTTCTCGGTGAACCGCGGTGGGTCGGACGCCAACGCCACCCGCTCGTACGGCGAGAACACCACCCGCGTCTACGGCGACGACGCCGCACCGCCCGTGCGCCCGGCACTCGGAACCCCCACGTCACCCGCACGCTCGACCCCGAGCCGCGGCACCGACGACACCGAGGTGGTGGACGACGACGCCGTCACCAAGGCCTTCGGCGACACCGACCGGGTGACCTCCGACCGGGTGACCCCGGCCCGCGGCACCGACCGTCCCGCACCGTCCACCGTCGCGACACCTGCGCCGACCTCGGCCGACGCCCACGTCAACCGGACGCCCGCCAACGACGTCCCGACGAACCCGGGGACACCGACCACCCCGGGTGCACCGACGACCCCGGCGTCCGCTCCGGCTCCGAAGGTCGAGACGCCGGGCACGACGAACACGACGTCGATCCCGACCCGCATCACCCAGGCCCCGGCAGAGCCCACCGACGCGAGCGAGACGTCCGAGGCGCCGTACACGCAGCCGATCAGCGCCTCCGAACTCCGTCGCCGCGCCGCGGACGACGACGAGTAACGGGCACGGACACCCAGCACCCAGCACCCCCACGAACGAGCAACGGGCCGCCATCCGATCGGATGGCGGCCCGTTCGCGTCGTGCCCCCGGCAGGAATCGAACCCGCGGCACGGTGGGTAGAAACCACCTGCTCTATCCACTGAGCTACGGAGGCGAGCGACGTCGATTCTAACCGGGACCCGCCGCTCGAGCGGTTCCGGAACGGTTCGGCCGTCGTCTGCCCACAGTTCGCCTCCGGGACACCCGTGCTTCGTACCGTGCGGGGGATGCACTCCTCTGCCACCGTCCTCGCCGTCGTCCCCGCACGCGCCGGCTCGAAGGGCATCCCGGGCAAGAACCTCCGGACGGTCGGAGGTCGATCGCTCGTCCGTCGGGCAGTGGAGTCGGCACGCAGCGCAGCACTGATCGACGCCGTGGTCGTCACGACCGACGGTGACGCCATCGCCGCCGAGGCCCGCGCCGCCGGTGCCGACGTGGTCCGACGGCCGGCCGACCTCGCGGGCGACCAGGCGTCATCGGAGTCCGCGCTGCTCCACGTGCTCGACGAACTCGAGGCCGCCGGCGATGCGCTGCCCGAGGTCCTGGTGTTCCTGCAGGCGACCTCGCCGTTCATCGACCCGGACGACCTCGACACGGCGATCCGGCGCGTCGCAGAGGGGCACGCCGACGTCGTGTTCGCCGCAGCGCCGTCGCACGCGTTCCTGTGGCGCATCGTCGACGACGGTTCCGCCGTCGCCGTGAACCACGACGCGGCCACCCGTCCGCGTCGCCAGGACCGCGCGGCCGAGTACCGCGAGACCGGCGCCTCGTACGTCATGCGGACCGACGGCTTCCGGCAGCACCGGCACCGCTTCCACGGCCGCGTCGAGCTCATCGCCGTCGACCCCGCCGGCGCGATCGACATCGACGACGAGACCGACCTGATCGCGGCCGACGCCACGGCCGAAATCGCAGCCGACGCCACAGCCGACGCCGTCGCTCCCCAGATCCCGGACCACGACCCATCCCCGACGCGGGCAGCCCCCGCACTGAACGGAGCACCATGACCGTCACCATCGGCACGTCCACGATCGGCGCGGGCCACCCCGCGTACCTCATCGGCGAGATCGGCCTCAACCACAACGGTGACGTCGACATCGCCAAGCAGCTCATCGACGTCGCCGCCGACGCCGGACTGCAGGCCGTCAAGTTCCAGAAGCGCACCCCGGCCATCTCCACGCCCGAGCACATGAAGAACACGCCCCGCAGCACCCCGTGGGGCGAGATGACCTACCTGGAGTACCGCTACCGCGTCGAGTTCGACCGCGACCAGTACATCGAGATCGGCGACCACGCGACGCTGCGCGGCCTGGACTGGTTCGCCTCGCCCTGGGACGAGCCGTCGGTGGACTTCCTCGAGGACCTCAACGTCGTCGCGTACAAGATCGCCTCGGCGTCGGTGACCGACCTCGGGATGCTCGCCGCCGTCGCCGCGACCGGCAAGCCCGTCATCCTGTCGACGGGCATGTCGACGCTCGAGCAGATCGACGCCGCCGTCGACGCCCTCGGAACCGACCGCCTCGTGCTCATGCACGCCACGTCGACGTACCCGCTCCCCGCCGAGGAGGCCAACCTGCGCATGATCGACACCCTCGCGCACCGGTACTCGGGCGTGCCCGTCGGGTACTCCGGCCACGAGCCGGGCCTGCAGATCTCGATCGCCGCCGTCGCCCTCGGCGCCACCGCGGTCGAACGGCACATCACGCTCGACCGCACGATGTGGGGCTCGGACCACGCGGCCTCGCTCGAGCCGCACGGCCTGAAGACCCTGGCGCGGGACATCCGGATCATCGAGACCGCGCTCGGTGACGGGGTGAAGCGGATCTTCCCCGGCGAGCGGGCGCCGCTCGCCAAGCTGCGCCGCGTCGGCGCGTGAGCGGCCCGGTCGACGAGACCGGCGCCCTGGACGTGCCGGCTGACGGGGGTGCGTCGACCGTCGGACGGGAGGCGCGCCTCCCGTCCGGCCCGTCACCCCGCGGCCGACGTGTGGTCGCCCTGGTCGACACCGACTCGTTCGCCAAGTGGGGCGCCCACCTGCTCGCGGCGGCACCGGCCGGCTGGGACCTCGACCTGCGGACCGTCGCGACGCCGCGTTCGGCCAGCGCGAAGCAGCTGCGCTCGGCGTTCCGCGGGCTCGACGCACGACTCGCGCACCTGCGGACGGCTCCGCCGTCGCCGAAGGACGTCGATGCCGTCGTCGAGGAGCTCCGCGTCGATCCGCCCGACGCCGTCCTCGTGTCCCTGATCGGCCCGGTCGCCGAACTCGTCATCGACGAGGTGCACCGCCGGATCCCGGACCGGCCGGTGCTGGTGTCCGGCCTGCCGGGCATCTCGTTCCCGGCGAAGTGGAAGGGCATCTTCTTCCGTGCGCGGGCCGACCTGTTCGTGCTGCACAGCCACCGCGAGGTGCGGGCGTACGAGGAGATGGCGATCGAGGGCGGTGTCGAGCCGCACTTCGCGCTCGCCACCCTGCCCTTCGTCCGGAGCGCGAGCGCCAGCGCCAGCACGGGCGCGACTGCGAGCGCCAGCACGGGCGCGCCCGCCAGCGCCAGCACCGGCGCGCCCGATGAGCCCGTCCGCGACGCCGTCGTCTTCGCTGCCCAGCCGAGCGTCCCGCTGGAGCGCGTCGACCGGGCCCTCGTCGTGGAGTGGCTCGTCGCGACCGCACGGCAGCACCCGGAGTGGCGCGTCGTGATCAAGACCCGCGCGGCCGCCGGCGAACACCAGACGCACCGCGAGGAACACCCCTACCCCGACCTCGTGCCGGCCGACGCACCGGCGAACCTGGTGGTCGAGAGCGGGCCGATGGCCGAACACCTCGACCGTGCGGTGGCCCTCGTGACGATCAGCTCGACGGCGGTACTCGAAGCGGCCGCACGTGGTGTGCCGGCGCTGACGCTGACGGACTTCGGCATCGGCCGCCACCTCATCAACGAGGTGTTCGTGTCGAGCGGCCTCGAGGGCGACTCGGTCGACCTGGTGGACGGCCGGTTCGGCACGGTCCGACCGAGCTGGATGCAGGACAACTACTTCCACCCGGCCTCGGACGACGACTGGCAGCGCCGGCTCACCGAGCTCATGGCGCGGCGGGACGCCGGGACGCTCGTCGACCGGGAACCCGCACGCCGCAGCCGAGGCGGGGTGCTGCGCCGGGCCTGGGAGCGGAAGAACGCCCTGGGCGGAGCGGATCGCTCAGCGCTGGGCTGGCTCGCGCTCCTGATCGGGGCGCCGATCCGGACGACGAAGCGGCTGGCGCGGAAGGCCAGGGCGCTGGTCGACCCGCCGGAGCCGGTCGTGGTCGCGGCGCCGACGTCGCAGCGCGTGGCGGGCGGCGCGGGCGGCGAGCGCGTGGCGGCCGCCGGCAGCGCGGCGGGCGCAGCCGGGTCAGAGGGCCTTGGCGATCGCCAGCAGGAGCTGGTCGCGGGTAGGGACCCCGGGTGAACGGAAGACCTCGGCCCCGTCCTCCCGCCGCACGATGATCGTGGGCGTGGAACGGATGCCGAGGTCCTCTGCGTCATCGGGGTACGACGCCACGTCGCGTTCGGTCATGGCGAGCCCGGGGACGAGCGCCGACGCCTCGGCCGACACCCGGCGGGCGGCGGCGCACGGCGCACAGAAGGCGGACGTCCAGAGGTCGAGCTGCATGTGACCGTGCAACGCGGCGGCGCGGGGTTCTACTCCCGGTCGAACTCGCCGCTGCGGTCGCCACGGTCGGCGAGGTCGTCCACCGGGTCGGACTCCCCCGGCTCGTAGGTGAACTCGACCGAGGTCTGGTCGAGGACCTGACGGGACTTGGTGGCGCGGTAGGTGAAGGCCGTCTGCAGGCCCTCGACGTCGGCGAACACCGTGACCTCGTCGTCCAGCGCGTCGCTCGTCGCGGTGCGGGTGTCGGTCGTGCCGTCGAAGGGTCCGCCGTGGAAGATCGCGGTGTACTCGTCGCCTTCGTGGATGGTGATGTCGCTCATGCGTCCCTTCTACCAGGCGGTGCCTGTTGCGGCCTGGTGCGGCCTGTTGCGCAATGCATAGCATCGCTATATAGTTCAGCTATGGAAACAACGCGTGCGCAGACGATCGAGACGCTCCTCGTCTCCGTCAACCGCCTGATCCGCAGCGCCGCGCAGTCGACGGGTAACACCACGTCGGCCGCGGTCTGGCGCACGCTCGGCATCCTCGAGTCCGACGAGCCGCTCCGGCTCGGTGAACTCGCTGCGGCCTCGCGCGTGGCGCAGCCCACGATGACCCGGCTCGTCACGGGCATGCTCGCCGACGGCCTGGTCACGCGGAGCGTCGACCCCGACGACTCCCGTGGCCAGCTCATCGAGATCACCGACGCGGGCCGCGCCCGGCTCACCGCCTGGCGCGCCACGCTCACCGACACGGCCGGCCCGTTGTTCGCCGACCTCACCGACGACGACTGGGACGTGCTGCACCACGCGTCCGTCCTGATCGCCCAGCGCACGACCACCAGAACGGAGACCACCGCGTGAACGCCCACGCACCTGCCGGCCAGTCCGGCTCCATCCTCAAGCAGTCCTCAGCGGTCTGGGCGATCGCCTTCGCCTGCGTCGTCGCCTTCATGGGCATCGGCCTCGTCGACCCGATCCTCCCCGCGATCGCTGGATCGCTCAAGGCGACCCCGGCGCAGACCGAGCTGCTCTTCACGAGCTACCTGGCCGTCACCGGCGTCGCGATGTTCTTCACGAGCTGGGTCTCGAGCCGCATCGGCGCGAAGCGCACCCTGCTCATCGGTCTGGCGCTCATCGTCGTGTTCTCGGTCCTCGCCGCGACGTCGAACAGCGTGTGGAGCATCATCGACTTCCGTGCCGGATGGGGCCTCGGCAACGCGCTCTTCATCTCCACCGCCCTGGCGACCATCGTCGGTGCAGCGTCGGGCGGGACCGCCTCGGCGATCATCCTGTACGAGGCAGCGCTCGGCCTCGGCATCGCCGTCGGCCCACTCGTCGGCGGCCTGCTCGGGTCGGTGAGCTGGCGCGGCCCGTTCTTCGGTGTCACCACGCTGATGGCCGTCGCGTTCATCGCGATCGTGGCGCTCCTCAAGACCGGCAGCCTCGAGAAGCCCACGCCCACGAAGCTCTCGGCGCCGTTCCGCGCCCTCGGCCGTCCCGCACTCGCCGCACTCGCCGCGACCGCGCTCTTCTACAACATCGGCTTCTTCGTCCTGCTCGCCTACACGCCGTTCCCGCTCGGCTTCGGTGCGCTCGGGATCGGCTTCACGTTCTTCGGCTGGGGGCTCGGTCTCGCGATCACCTCCGTCTGGGTCGCCCCGATGCTCACCGCCCGTCTCCGCAGGACGACGGTGCTGAAGATCGCGCTGCCCCTGCTGGCACTCGACCTCTTCGCCGCGGCCGTCGTCGTGGACTCGCAGGTCGGCCTCATCATCTGCGTCATCATCGGTGGACTCGTGCTCGGTGTGCTGAACACGGTGCTCACGGAGTGCGTCATGGAGGCCACGGACCTGCCCCGCTCGGTCGCCTCGAGCGCGTACTCGGCCGTCCGCTTCATCGGCGGCGCCATCGCCCCGCCCGTCGCGACCCTGCTCGCCGACGCGTACGCCCCCTCGGCCGCGTACGTCTTCGCCGGAGCGTCCGTCGCCGTCGCGTTCGTCGTCATCCTCTGCACCACGAAGGTCCTGCGCCGCGTGGACGACGGTGCCGAGCCGGAGCGCGTCGAGGCCGAGGCCATCGGCGCGGGCGAGATGTCCTAGCCGCACACCTTCCCGCCCCGCCCCCCTCCTGCGCGAGCGGGCGAAACACCCGGGTGCCTCCAGACGCGGCCCGGGCATTTCGCCCGCTCGCGCTGTGCGCACTGGGCGCGACCACGTCCGCTTGCCGTCGTCCGCCCAGCTGTCCGCGAGCGGGCGAAACACCCGGGTGTCTCCGGACGCGTCCCGGGTATTTCGCCCGCTCGCGCTCTGCGCACTGGGCGCGACCAGCCTGGAGGCGCGGCGCCAGTCCGACGGACCGCCACCGGGCCTCCAGGCAGTCACCACCCGGCGTGCGCCCGCCTCCGCCTCCGCCTCCGCCTCCGCGAGCGGGCGAAATGCCCGGGTGCCTCCCGCCGTGGCCGTGGCATTCCGCCCGCTCGCGGAAGCGCGGAGTGGCCGGAGCGCAGCCCCCTCCCGAGCGTCTCGCCGAGCGGGCGAAATACCCCGCCACCCCGCCGCGCAACCCCGGCATTTCGCCCGCTCGCGGTGCGCGCGCTGGACGCGACCAGCCGGGAGGCCCGACACGCGCCCGGCGGACCGGCACCGGGCCTCCAGGCCGTCATCACCACCGCCTCACGCACCTCCGGCACCGCCGCGCCCGCGAGCGGGCGAAACACCAGGGTGCCTCGCGACGCGACACGGGTATTTCGCCCGCTCGCGGGTTCGGGGACGCGACCGCGCACCAGCGCGCACCAGCCGCGGACGCGGCCGCGCACCGGCCGCGCACCACCTGCGCACGGGGCGCGCGCGGGCCGGGAATAGGATCGTGCACATGGCAACCGCGAATGACCGCCTCGTCTGGATCGACTGCGAGATGACCGGCCTCGACCTCGAGGTCGACGAACTCGTCGAGGTGGCCGTGGTCATCACCGACTTCGACCTCGAGCCCGTGCACCCCGGATTCGACATCGTGATCAAGCCGGACCAGTCCGCGCTCGACAACATGAACGAGTTCGTGACGAACATGCACGTCACGTCGGGACTCATCGAGGAGATCCCGAACGGCGTCAGCCTGGCGGACGCCGAGTACCAGGTGCTCGAGTACATCCTCGAGCACGTCCCGGCCGAGGGCACCGCTCCCCTGGCCGGCAACACCATCGGCACCGACCGCGCGTTCCTGTCCAAGTACATGCCCCGCGTCGACGGCCACCTGCACTACCGCAGCGTCGACGTGTCGAGCATCAAGGAGCTCTGCCGCCGCTGGTTCCCGCGCGTGTACTTCAACTCGCCGGAGAAGCACGGCGGGCACCGGGCCCTCGCGGACATCCTCGAGTCGATCCGCGAGCTCGAGTACTACCGCCGCGCGGGCTTCGTCGCCGAGCCGGGGCCGACCACCGACGAGGTGCGTGCCGTCCAGGCCGAGGTCGTCGAGAAGTGGGAACCGCGCCTGACCCAGCCTGCGGCCGAGTGACGACACGGGTGGTCGGCACCGCCCGCAGCATGTACTACTATTGAGTGGTCGCGCCGGTCCGCCGGTGTGTGCATGGTGGATATAGCTCAGTTGGTAGAGCGCCTGGTTGTGGTCTAGGAGGTCGCGGGTTCGAGACCCGTTATTCACCCCAGTCGAGGGAGAGTCCTGTTGCGTGTGACGCAACCGGGGCTCTCCCTCAGTGTTTGTCTGGACGCCTCCGGCGCCGTGCGGCTTCGCCGCGAGCGGTCAGGGCGGTGTGGGACGATCCCTGCGTGATGGAGATGTCCGCCGACGACTTCGAGCAGCTCGTGACCGACGAACTCGACCTGCTCCCCGACGAGATGGTCGACGGGCTCGACAACGTGGTGTTCGTCGTCGAGGACGAACCGGAGAACGGCGAAGAGCTCTTCGGTGTGTACGACGGCATCGCGGCGACCGAGCGCGGGCAGTACGGCTTCGGTGAGCTACCCGATCGGATCGTCGTCTTCCGCAAGCAGCACCTGGCCGAGTGCGACACCGTCGAGGAGCTCAAGGACGAGGTGCACACCACCCTCGTGCACGAGATCGGGCACTTCTACGGCATCGACGACGAGCGCCTGCACGAGCTCGGCTGGGCGTAGGCGCCCGACCGGCACCCGGCACCCGGCACCCGGCACCCGAGTTTCGGGCTCAGCGACACTCCTCGGGCGCACGAGCGCGAGAACTGTCGCTCCCCGCGAAAGGTCGCGACGTGCCCGCGCCGCGCGCGCGCCGCGCCCGCAGCCGCAGCAGCCCCCGCCCCCTCAGAACCGCGTCGGCCCCACCTCGTGGTACTTCTCCCACGCGTCCACCGGCCCCCGCCCGTGCAGCGCGTACTCCCCCACGAGCCGCTCCTTGTAGACCGCCGGGTTGTGCGACGCCACGACGCGGGCGTTCCGCCAGTGCCGGTCCAGCGCGCGCGTCCGGTCGGCAGCAGACGCCCCACCGACCTCGAACAGCTCGGAGCACGACCGGAGTACCCGCGGCCCGATCTCGACCTGCGCCTGGTACACGGCGTTCTCGGCGGCGTCGAGCAGTACGCGGTCGACCCCGACCCCGGGCTCGTTCGTCGCGACGACCTGGTCGAGCAGCCCCGCGGCAGCGACGACGAGCGAACGGGCGGTGAACGCCCCGGCGGACAACCGACCGAGGACCGCCAGCACCTGCGGATCCTCCCCTGGCGTCGCCGCGTTCGCGTGGATGTACGTCCGGGTCCGCGGCCGCACGAAGGCGACCGCATCGTCGGACACCGCCTGTCCGATCCCGGCCAACACGGCCAACAGGTACAGCTGGAAGAAGGCCTGGATGTGCGACAGCGGCGCGTCCTTGTACGCCGACACCACGGCGGGGTCGACGGGCACCCCCTCGAACACGGTGGTGCCGGATGCGGTCAGCCGCTGGCCGAACCCGTCCCAGTCGTCGACGCTCGTCACGCCCGGCGCGTCGACCGGCACGGCGAACGTCACGCGGTCGCCCGAGCGGTCCGCGGCCAGGTAGATCCAGTCGGCGTAGAGCGTGCCGGTCGAGTAGAACTTCGTCCCGTCCAGACGAAAGGACTCGCCAGCAGTCGTCACCGTCGTCGAGATGTCGGCCAGTGTCGTGCCGGTCCGCTCCGAGGTCGCGTTCCCCACGATCGCCCCGTCGACGATCCGCTGGAGCCACTCGTCCCGTCCGGCTGACGAGGGCCGGAGCAGCACGAGTTCGGTGTACCCGAAGTGCCCACGCCACAGGTGCGCGATGTTCGAGTCCGCCGCCGCCAGGTCCGCCACCAGGTGCACGAGTTCGACCAGGGTCACGCCGAAGCCGCCGCGGTCCTCGGGCACGCGTAGCCGGCCGAACCCGGCGTCGGCGAGTGCGCGGACCTCGGCGTGCGGCATCGGCCGGTCGCCGGGGGTGCCGGACGCGAGCTCACGCTCGACCGCGCCCTCGCGGATGGTCGCGAACACGGGTGCGAAGCGTTCGCGCAGGGTCGCCAGACGATCGGCCGGGAAGCCCGTCACCCGTCCGTCGGTCGTCGTCGCGTCCGTCATGCGGTCACCTCCACGGCACTTGCCGCGTCCGCAGGCGCCGTCACGGTCGCGCTCGCGCCGCCCGTGAACGCGCCGCGCCACTGCCGGGCGGGGTGCGAGTCCGGCAGCTGCGGGTGCCCGAAGAGCTTCTCGCGCAGGGTGCCCTCGCGGTACTCGGACTGCATCAGCCCACGCTCCTGCAGGGTGGGCGCGATGTGGTCGACGAACTCCTCGTACGAACCGGGCAAGGTCCAGTTGATGACGTTCACCCCGTCGACGCCGACGCGCTGCCAGTCCGCGAGTTCGTCGGCGATCTGGTCGGGCGTGCCGACGACCCGGGCACGGAGCTTGGCGGACAGGCGGGCGAGGTCGGCGATCGTGGGTTCGCGGTCGCCGGCGGCCTCGCGGAGCCACTGCAGGTGCGACTGCCCGGCGTGGGTGCGGACCTCGGACAGCGGGGTGTCCGGGTCGAGGGCCTCGCCGGTGTCCGGGTCGAAGCCGAGGTTCGAGTGCACCAGGAAGCCGTCGGCGGCCAGGTACTCGTCGATCTCCGCTTCCTTCGCCTTCGCCTCGGCCTCGGTGGACCCGGTGACGAAGGTCAGCCCGAGGAAGAACGCGATGTCCTCCCGCCGACGCCCCGCGGCCTGGGCGAGGTCGCGGGTCTCGCGGATGAGCTGCTCGGTGGCGTCGCGGTTCGAGGTCAGGATGAACTGGGCCTCGGCGTTCCGCGCGGCGAAGGCCCGACCGGCGGGCGAGGAGCCGGCCTGGAACAGCACGGGCGTCCGCTGCGGGCTCGGTGCGCTCAGGTGCGGCCCCTGCACGTCGTAGCGCTTCCCGTGGTGGTCGATGCGGTGCACCTTGTCGGGGTCGGCGTAGCCACGCACCGGGTCCTTCAGGACGGCGCCGTCCTCCCACGAGCCCTCCCAGAGCTTCGCGCAGACCTCGAGGTACTCCTCGGCCCAGACGTACCGCTCGTCGTGCTCCTCGAGCCGGTCGGCGCCGAAGTTCCGGGCGGCGCTGTCGAGGGCGCTCGTGACGACGTTCCAGCCGATCCGGCCCCGGGTGATGTGGTCGAGGGTGGAGACCTTGCGGGCGAAGTCGAACGGGTGGGACTGGATGACGCTCGACGTGAACGCCAGGCCGAGGTGCTCGGTCGACACGGCGAGCGCGGAGAGCAGCACCGAGGGGTCGTTCGAGGGGATCTGCAGCCCCTCGCGCAGGTTGGTCGAGTAGTCGCCGCGCCCCGGCCCGTAGGTCCCGACGACGTCGGCGAAGAACATCGCGTCGAACTTGCCGCGCTCGAGGGTCCTCGCCAGGTCGGTCCAGAGCGTGACGTCGTCGAAGTCGGCCTGGCGGGCGTCCGGGTGCCGCCAGAGGCCGTGCTGGATGTGCGACGTCGTGTTCATGACGAAGGCCGCGAAGCGCAGCGGTCGGTTCGATGCATCGCTCATGCACCCCATCGTGGTCGGCGGGCACCGCCCGACGACAGCGACGTGACCTTCCGTTACGCGCGGTGTTCCCCCCGGCCCTGGAGGCGACCATGCTCCTGAGGCATGCCGACCCCGAGCACCGTCACCGCGCCTCCCGGCCGTCCCGCCGCACCGTCGACCACCGCGACCCGTCGTCGGGTCGCCCTCGCCTCGTTCGTCGGCACGACGGTCGAGTACTACGACTTCTACCTGTACGCGACGGCGTCCGCCCTGGTGTTCGCGCCCACGTTCTTCCCGTCGGTGACGCCGGCGGTCGGCGTGATCGCGTCGTTCGCGACCTACGGGGTCGGCTTCGTCGCGCGGCCGCTCGGCGGGGTGATCGCCGGGCACCTGGGTGACCGCATCGGACGGAAGAAGCTGCTCGTCGCCTCCCTGGTGCTGATGGGCATCGCGTCGACCCTGACCGGGGTCGTGCCGTCGGCGGCGACCATCGGGGTCGGTGCGGTCGTCGCGCTGGTGTTCCTGCGGCTGCTGCAGGGCGTCGCCGCCGGCGCGGAGTGGGGCGGGTCCGCGCTGCTGTCCGTCGAGCACGCACCCGAACGGCACCGCGGGCTGTTCGGGGCGTTCACGCAGATGGGGTCGGCGGGTGGGATGCTGCTCGCGACCGGCGTGTTCACCCTGGTGCGGTCCCTGCTCGGCAACGAGGTGTTCCTGGCCTGGGGCTGGCGGCTGCCGTTCCTGTTCTCCGCGGTGATCGTGGCCGTCGGCCTGGTGATGCGGCTCGGCGTGCAGGACGCTCCGGTGTTCCAGGAGCTGCGGGCCTCCGGCGGGGTCGAACGGTTCCCGGTCTGGCAGGCGATCCGACACCACCCGCGCGCGATCCTGGTGACCGCCGGACTGCGCCTGGTGCAACCCGCGCTCTACTCGATCCTGACGACGTACTCGCTGACCTACCTCGCAGCCGCACGGGGGCCGTCGGGCTCGGACGCCGGGCTGCAGGCGGTGCTCGTCATCTCGGCGGTGTCGCTCGTGTCGACGCCGTTCTGGGGGTGGCTGTCCGACCGGGTGGGACGCCGCGTGCTCACGATCTGGTCGGCCGTCGGCATCGCCGTGCTCATCTGGCCGTTCTTCGCGTTCCTCGACGCCGGGCCGCTCGTGCTGCTGCCGCTCGTGGCCCTGATCGGGATGTGCGTCTTCCACGACAGCATCTACGGGCCGCAGGCAGCCTGGTTCGCGGAGCAGTTCCCGACCGGTCGGCGGTACTCGGGGATGTCGCTCGGGTACCAGATCGGGTCGATCTTCTCCGTCGGGCTGACGCCGCTGCTCGCTGCGGTGTTCGTGGAGCTCGGTGGGGGCTCGCCGTGGATCCTGTGCGGGTACCTCGGGGTGTACGCGGTGCTGACCATCGTGGCGGCGGTGTTCGCGGTGGACCCGGTCGCGCGGGCGCGGGGCGGCGCTGCTGCGCGGGGCCGCGTGCGGGGCCGAGTCTCGCGGTGAGCGACAGTTCTCGCGCTCGGGCGTCCGTGAACTGTCGCGCAGCCCGAGGCTCGGCGCGGCCTGCCCGAGACTCGGCGCGGCCAGCCCGAGACTCGGCGCGGCCAGCCCGAGACTCGGCGCGGCCAGCCCGAGACTCGCGGCGACCCGCTACGTCCGCAGCACCACGTCGGCCAGGGACGCCGGGTCCTCGGCGGCGATGAAGTCCTGCTCCTGCGCCGCCCACCGGTCCCACTCGCGCGCGAAGGTGTCGCCGTCGCGGCCGATCGCCCGGTCCCAGCGGACTGCGTCGTCGGCCTCGAGCCACACTGCCAACGAAGCCAGCGGCGCCGACGCCCGGGACACCGCCCCGCAGCCCTCGATCACGATCGGCAGGTCGGGGTCGACCGCGGTCCACTCCGCCGGGCCGTCGGCCACCCAGTCCCAACGGCGGTACCCGCCGGGAGGCCCGAGCACGTCGCGGGCCACGGCGTCGGCCGCCGCGCGGAGTCCGTCCCACCCCGGGTAGACGTCGTCGAGGTGCACGACCTGCGCCCCCAGCAGCTGCGCGAGCTGGTCGCCGAGGGTCGTCTTGCCGGTGCCGGAGCGGCCGTCGACGAGGACCACGAGGCGCCCGCCCGATGCCGCCGCAACACCGGCAGCGGCTGCGGCGACGCCTGCGGCGAGGCCTCCGCCGTCTGCCGGGTCCACCGGGTCCACCGGGTCCACCGGGCCCGCCGACTCACGCACGCCAGGTCCCCGCTGCCACGGCGACCGCGATCGACGCGACACCGATCCCGACGAGCACCGCCACCATCGCCCACTCCGGCCACGCGAACCGGGCGACCCGCGCCCACGTGCGTCGCCCGGGAGCCCCGAACCCGCGCGACTCCATCGCCACCGCCAACGTCGTCGCCCGTCGCAGCGCCAGGACCAGCAGCGCGAACGCCATCGACGCCCCGCGCCGCAGCCGTCCGGTGTCGGCAACACCCCGCGCACGCCGCGCCATCGCGAGCTGCCGCCAGTCGTCCACCAGCAGCGTCATCATCCGGATGGCCGCGAGGGCCCCGAGCACGAACCGCGCCGGCAACCGCAGCACCTGCGCGAGCCCGTCGGCCAGGTCGGTCGGGTCGACGCGGATGAACAACGCGACCGCGGGCAGCCCCACCGCGAGCACGCGGAGCGCCGTCGCCAACGCGAGCGTGAGCGACCCGTCGGTGACGTGGGCGAAGCCGAAGTCGAACCACTCCCGTCCGGAGGGCCGCCCGTACAGCGCGATGCTCACCGCCGTGAGCGGCACGGCCACCAGGATCGGTGACACCCGCAGCAGCAGGGTCCGCACCGGCAGCCGCAGGAGGGGCAGCAGCGCGAGCTCGACCGCGAGGGCGACGGCTGCGGACACGACGTCCAGGCTCAGCACGAGGCACACGCCGAGCGCGAGGACGCCGACGAGCGAGGCCACCGGTTGGACGGCGGCTCGGTCGGCTCGGTCGGTTCGGCCTGGAGGCGCGGCTCGGCCCGTCGACGTCGGCCCCGTCTCCGGGGTGGTCGCCGTCACACCCCCTTGGTCGCGGTCCACGCGCCGGGCGCCGTCCGCCGCGAGCACGACCTCGTCGGCGTCGAGCGCCCGGATCAGGTCGCGGTCGTGCGTGACGGCGACGACGGTGGTGCCGTCGTCGGCGAGTGCTCCGAGGTGCCGGACGACGGCGTCCCACGTGGACCGGTCTTGCCCGGAGGTCGGTTCGTCGAGCACGATGACCGGCGGCCGCGCGGCGACGACCGCGGCGATGGCGAGCCGTCGCTGCTCGCCGCCGGAGAGCGTGAACGGGTTGGCGTCGGCGAGGTGGGCGAGGCCGAACTCGCCGAGGAGCACGTCCGCCCGACCCGCAGCGTCCGGAGCGCCGATCGCGCGGGGGCCGGCCTCGACCTCCTCGCGGACGGAGCCGGCGACGAACTGGTGCTCGGGGTCCTGGAAGACGGTGCCGATGCGGGCGGCGAGTCCGCGGCTCGACCACGTGTGCGGTGCCGGCGGGAGGCCAGCGGCGAGGTCCGTCGTGGCTGCGAGCTCCCCCGCGACCGGAGGCAGGAGCCCCGCGAGCGTGAGGCCGAGCGTCGACTTGCCGATCCCGTTCGGCCCCGTGATCGCCAGGACCTGTCCGGCTCGGAGTTCGAGGTCGATCCCGCTGCCCACCCGCTGTCGCTTGCCCCGGGCAGTCCCGAGGTCCCGCGCTTCGAGCAGCGCGCCCGCTCCCTCGCCCGCCCCCTCGCCGAGCGGGTGAAATGCCTCGGTCCCCTCGGCAGCCGACCCGGGCATTTCGCCCGTTCGCGCAGCCGCAGCCGCAGCCGCAGCAGGCCGCCCGCGGGCCGCGCCACGCTCCGGCTCGGCGCCGGGCACCCACACCCCGGCCGCGGTGAGCGCGGCGCCGTGGCGGGCGAGCACCTCGGCAGGCGCGCCGTCCGCGACGACCCCGCCGCCGGGCTCGAGCAGCACGAGGCGGTCGACCAGGTCGAGCCAGGTGCCGATCCGGTGCTCCACCACGAGCAGGGTCGCCCCCGTCTCGTCGAGCAGTGCGCGGACGGCGTCGTGCACCTGGGCCACGCCGGCCGGGTCGAGGTTCGCGCAGGGTTCGTCGAGCACGAGGGCTCCCGGACGCATCGCGAGCACCCCGGCGAGCGCCAGTCGTTGCCGCTGGCCGCCGGAGAGCATCGCGGTCGAACGGTCGAGGGGCAGGTCGAGCCCGACGACCGCGAGCGCCGACCGCACCCGTGTCCAGGTCTCGTCGCGCGGGACGCCGAGGTTCTCGCACCCGAAGGCCACGTCGTCGCCGATCCGCGACATCACGGTGTGCGCCTCGGGGTCCTGCATGACGAGGCCGACACGCCCGCGGACCGCGCGGGGGTCGGCACCGTCGACCAGGACCGAACCCTGCACGGAAGCAGCGGTGTCGTCGGTAGGGTCGGGTTCGTCGGGCAGCACGGCGGCCACTGCCCGGAGCAGCGTCGACTTGCCGGAGCCGGACGGCCCGACGATCGCGACCCGCTCCCCCGGCTCGACGGTCAGGTCCACGCCACGGACGGCCCACTCGGCACGTTCGGGGTAACGCCATCCCCAGTCGCGGAACGCGATGCGCGCGGCGCGCACGCCGACGACGTCCGGGGACGTCGACGACGGAGCGGACACCGTCACACCAGTTCGCGCGGCCGACGCCGGCTGTGCTCCCGGCCGGCCGCGAACGACGAGAGCACGCCGGTGCGTGCGAGCGCCCGGACGACCAGCCATGAGCCGGCGCCCGCGATGACGGCACCCGACACGATCGCGCACACGACGTAGACGACCTTGAACGCGGCGTCGAGACCCGGGTACCACAGCACGGTGTCGTTGATGCCGAGCGCGAGACCGGCTGCGGCCCCCGCCAGGACGACGACCGGCAGCCGGTACACGCGGTACAGGAAGAGTGCGAGGACGATCTCGGCGCCGAGTCCCTGGACCAGTCCGGCCTCGAGCGTCAGCCACCCCCACTGCGTGCCGAACAGTGCCTCGACGGACGCGGCGACCATCTCGCCGTAGAGCGCGGCGCCGGGCTTGCGGACGACGATCGCGACGAGCGGCCCGGCGAGCAACCAGACTCCGCCGAACAGGGCCTTCGTGCCCGGGAGGACGAGGTCCATGACGGCGCTGATGGGTTCGTAGCCGAATTCCCACAGCCGGAAGACGACGCCGAGTGCCACCGCGAGCACGCTCGCGACGACGATGTCGACGACCCGCCAGCGCAGCGATCGCCGCGGGGCGGTGTGGACGGTTGATGACGTGCCAGAAGACATGGTGCTGGACTCCTCCCTGCGCCGGCATGATCCGGATCAGGTTCGACGGTCGGAGCGCCACTCGCTCCCTCTCAGCCCGGCGGTCCCGGACTCCCGTGTGTGTCCCAGCAGTCTAGACGTGGTCGCGACCACGTGACGGGTCGCGACCACACATCGGACGGGAGGCCCGTGGCGGGTCCGCCACGGGCCTCCCGTCCGGTGTGTCGCTACTTCTTCAGGACGCGCACCAGTTTGCGGAGCACGGTGCCGGTCACCCAGACGAGCGGGATGCTCACCGCGACGAGCGAGATGAGGTTCGGCTCGAACTCGAGGTCCTTGCCGGGGCGACGGATGTACGCGCCGACCGGGATCGACGCGCCGCCGCCACCGCCGCCGCCGTTCTCGTCGTCCCCGCCGCCCCCGAAGCCGAACCAGCCGAGGGACACCGGGATGAGGGTCTGGTCGCCGACCTCGACGGGGTCTCCGTAGTTCGTGGAGACGCCGATCGGGCGTACCTTGTCTGCGATCTGCGTGACGATGTTGGCCATGCGCGCGACGCTACTCGTCCGTTCCTCCACAGGGCGGGCCACGCGCGCACGGGTACACAGCTGGTGCTTGTCTGCGGACGCGGACGGGTGTCACCGATATGTTGGCGCGACCATCACCTGGAGGACCGTTTGCACACCTGGCCCGGCAACCCGTACCCGCTCGGGGCGACCTACGACGGAAGCGGCACGAACTTCGCGCTCTTCAGTGAGGTCGCCGAGCGCGTCGAACTCTGTCTGTTCGACACCGACGGCAACGAAGAGTGCATCCCCCTCGTCGAGGTCGACGCCTACGTCTGGCACGCGTACCTGCCGAACGTCGGCCCCGGCCAGGAGTACGGCTTCCGTGTCCACGGCCCGTACGACCCCGACAACGGTGCACGCTGCAACCCGTCGAAGCTCCTGCTCGACCCCTACGCCAAGGCGACGAGCGGCGAGATCGACTGGGACCAGTCGCTCTTCGCCTACACGTTCGGCGACCCGGACTCGACGAACGACGACGACTCCGCGGCGCACATGATGAAGGGCGTCGTGATCAACCCGTTCTTCGACTGGCAGGGCGACCGCGCACCGCGCACGCCCTACGGCGAGACGGTCATCTACGAAGCGCACGTCAAGGGCCTCACCGAGACCCACCCCGACGTGCCCGAGGAGCAGCGCGGCACCTACGCCGGCGTCTCGCACCCCGCGGTCATCGAGCACCTGAAGCGACTCGGCATCACGACGCTCGAGCTCATGCCGGTGCACCAGTTCGTGAACGACTCGACCCTGCAGGACAAGGGGCTGTCGAACTACTGGGGCTACAACACCATCGGCTTCTTCGCGCCGCACTCCTCGTACTCGTCCTCGGGCGACCAGGGGCAGCAGGTGCAGGAGTTCAAGACGATGGTGCGGGAGCTCCACCGCGCCGGCATCGAGGTCGTGCTCGACGTCGTCTACAACCACACCGCCGAGGGCAACCACCTCGGGCCGACGCTGTCGTTCCGCGGCATCGACAACGCGGCGTACTACCGCCTGGTGGACGACGACAAGAAGTTCTACATGGACTACACGGGCACCGGGAACTCGCTCAACGTCGGGCACCCGCACTCGCTGCAGCTCATCCTCGACTCGCTGCGCTACTGGGTGACCGAGATGCACGTCGACGGCTTCCGCTTCGACCTCGCCTCGGCGCTCGCCCGCGAGTTCTACGAGGTGGACCGACTGTCCGCGTTCTTCGAGCTCGTGCAGCAGGACCCGATCGTGTCGCAGGTCAAGCTCATCGCCGAGCCGTGGGACGTCGGCCCCGGCGGCTACCAGGTCGGCAACTTCCCGCCCCAGTGGTCCGAGTGGAACGGCAAGTACCGCGACACGGTGCGCGACTTCTGGCGCGGCGAGTCGTCGACCCTCGGCGAGTTCGCGTCGCGCATCTCCGGCTCGGCCGACCTGTACGAGCACGATGGCCGGACGCCCAAGGCGAGCATCAACTTCATCACCGCCCACGACGGCTTCACGCTGTACGACCTCGTGGCCTACAACGAGAAGCACAACGACGCCAACGGCGAGGACAACAACGACGGCGAGAGCCACAACCGGTCCTGGAACTCCGGCGCCGAGGGTCCGACGGACGACGAGTCCGTGAACGCCCTGCGACTCCAGCGACGCCGGAACTTCCTGGCGACGCTGCTCCTCAGCCAGGGCGTGCCGATGATCGCCCACGGTGACGAGCTCGGCCGTTCGCAGTCCGGCAACAACAACGTCTACGCACAGGACTCCGAGCTCAGCTGGATCGACTGGGACACCGCGGACGACGACCTCGTCCAGTTCACGGCCGACGTGGTCAAGCTGCGCCACGACCACCCGACGTTCCGCCGCACCCGGTACTTCAACGGGCGCCCGGTGCGCCGTGGTCAGGACGAGCCGCTGCCCGACGTGGTCTGGCTCACGCCCGAGGGCGACGCGATGTCGCCGGAGGACTGGGACTCCGGTTTCGGCAAGAGCGTCGGCATGTACCTGAACGGCGACGGCATCCGCGGGCGCGACTCCCGCGGTGAGCGCGTCACCGACGTGGCGTTCATCACGTACTTCAACGCCCACGACGACGTCGTGACGTTCACGCTGCCGCCCGAGGAGTACGCACCCGGCTGGACGGTCCGCATCGACACCGCCGAGCCCGGTGCCCGCGACGAGATCGTCGAGGCGGGCACCCCGCTCGACGTGCCCGCGCGCTCGATGATCGTCCTGCGTGCCGAGCCGAACCACGAGGTCTCGGTCACCCCGGTCGAGGTCCAGCACCACGACGGCGCCCCCGAGCCCCGGTCCCCGCAGGACGCCGTCACCCCGGCCAACCCGGCCGGTTCCACCGCACCGAGCGGCACCGCGCGATGACGACCGGCACGACGGTGGCCGGGCGTCGCGCGCCCGTCTCGACGTACCGGCTGCAGGTCTCGGCGGACTTCGACCTGGCCGCCGCACGCGACCTCGTCGACTACGTGCACGACCTCGGGGCCGACTGGCTGTACCTGTCGCCGGTCCTGCAGTCGGAACCCGGCTCGAACCACGGCTACGACGTCGTCGACCACACGCACGTCGACACCGACCGCGGCGGTGACGAGGCCCTCCGGGTCCTCGCCGAGGCCGCGCACGCGGTCGGGCTCGGCGTGCTGGTCGACGTCGTCCCGAACCACGTCGGGGTCGCCACCCCGGCGGTCAACCCGTGGTGGTGGTCCCTGCTCGAACTCGGCCAGGGCTCCCCCGTCGCCTGGGCGTTCGACGTCGACTGGGACGCCGGCGACGGCAAGGTCCGGGTGCCGGTCCTCGACGACCGGCTGCTCGACGCGGTCACGCTCGACACGTCCGACGCCGAGCACCCGGTGCTCCGGGTCGGCGACACCGCGTACCCGACCGCGCCGGGCACCGCCCACCCGGGCGACTCGGTCGAGGCCGTGCACGCGCTGCAGCACTACGCGTTCGTGCACTGGAAGCGTGCGGACCACGAGCTGAACTACCGCCGGTTCTTCGCGGTGAACACGCTCGCGGCCATCCGGGTCGAGGAACCCGAGGTGTTCGCGGCGTCGCACGGCGTCATCGGCGGCTGGTTCCGCGACGGCCTCGTCGACGGACTGCGCATCGACCACCCGGACGGACTGTACGACCCCGCCGGCTACCTGCAGGACCTCGCCGAGCTGACCGGCGGTGCGTACACCCTCGTCGAGAAGATCCTCGAACCCGGCGAGGAACTCCCGAGCTCCTGGCCGGTCGACGGCACGACCGGGTACGACGCGCTCGGCGTCCTGGACCGTGTGCTCGTCGACCCCGCGGGCGAACCCTCGCTGACCGCGGCATCGGGCGCGGAGCCCGCCGAGTGGCAGCAGCTGACGCACGACACCCGCCGCGGCATCGCCGACGGGATCCTCGGCAGCGAGGTCGAGCGACTCGCCCGACTGCTCGCGCCGGTCACCGCCGGAGCGGACGCGATCACGCACGAACGGCTCGTCGACGCCCTCGCCGAGGTCGTGGCGTCGTTCGACGTGTACCGCACCTACCTGCCCGAGGGCGCCCACCATCTCATCGCGGCGCTCGAACGCGCGGCAGAGGCCCGTCCCGACCTCGACGACGTCATCGACCGGATCGCCCCGGCGCTCGTCGACCCGGACAACGCCGCCGCGATCCGCCTGCAGCAGACGAGCGGCATGGTGATGGCCAAGGGCGTCGAGGACACCGCGTTCTACCGCACGTCCCGCTTGACGTCCTTGAGCGAGGTCGGTGGTGACCCGAGCGTGTTCGCGGTGTCCGTGGCCGACTTCCACCAGGCGCAGCGCGACCGGCTCGGCAGCTGGCCGCACACCATGACGACGCTCACCACCCACGACACGAAGCGCAGCGAGGACACCCGCGCACGCATCGCGGTCCTGGCCGAGCTCGGCAGCGAGTGGGCCGAAACGCTCGACCGGTTGCAGTCCCTCGTCCCGCTCGAGGACCGCGTGTTCGCCGACCTGCTCTGGCAGGCGATCGTCGGTGCCCGACCCGCGAGTCGTGAGCGGCTGCACGCCTACGCCGAGAAGGCATCACGCGAAGCCGGCGACAGCACCACCTGGACGGAGCCGGACACGGCGTTCGAGGAGCGCATGCACGCCCTCGTCGACGCGGCGTTCGACGAGCCCGCCGTGGTGGCCGTGCTCGATGCCCTCGACGAACGGATCGACGCGGCGGGGTGGTCGAACGGGCTCGCGCAGAAGCTCGTGCAGCTCACGGCTCCCGGCGTCCCCGACGTCTACCAGGGCACCGAGTTCTGGGACCGGTCCCTCGTCGACCCCGACAACCGCCGAGCCGTGGACTACGCCGAACGGCGCCACGTCCTCGCCGAGATCGACGGTCCGGACGACGACGGCCCCGAGGACCTCCCGGCGATCGGGATCGACGGCGCCGCGAAGCTCCTCGTGACCGCCCGTGCACTCCGTCTCCGGCGCGACCACCCGGAGCTCTTCACGCGGTACCTCGCGCTCGAGGCCACGGGCAGCGCGGCGGACCACGTCGTCGCGTTCGACCGCGGCGGTGCCGTGACGATCGCCACGCGACTGCCGATCGGGCTCGAACGGGTCGGTGGCTGGGGTGACACCCTCGTGCACGCCGTCCCCGTCGACCGGGTCGACCTGCTCACCGGCAGGACCTTCCCGGCCAGCCGGGGCATCGCCCTCGCGGATCTGCTCACCACCTACCCGGTCGCGCTGCTCGTGCCGGCCGCCACGGTCGGGGAACCCGGCCACGCCGACACGGTGACCGACGCGTCCGACGCGGGACGGGCCTCCCGGTCGACCGCCCGGACCACCCCGGCGACCGAGTCCGACGCGCAAGCGGAGATCGACATCCTGGAGGGTCACGCATGACCGCACCCGACCGTTACGCCGTCTGGGCGCCCGAGCCGGACCGCGTCCGGCTGGTCGTCGACGACGTCGAGTACCCGCTGACCCGGGGCGACGACGACTGGTGGTCGACCGACGCGATCATGCCGGTCGTCGGTGCCCGCTACGGGTTCCGCCTCGGCGACGACGACGCGGTCCGACCCGACCCCCGCAGTCGCTTCCAGCCGGACGGGGTGCACGGCACGTCCGCCGTCGTCGACCCCGCGCGCTTCGCGTGGACCGACGAGTCGTGGACCGGGCGTCCAGCCCGCGGTGCCGTCATCTACGAGATGCACGTCGGCACCTACACGCCGGAGGGGACCCTCGACGCGGCGGCGCAGAAGCTCGACCACCTGGTCGAACTCGGCGTCGAGTTCGTCGAACTGCTGCCCGTGAACGGTGTGAACGGTGAGTGGAACTGGGGCTACGACGGGGTCGCCTGGTACGCGGTGCACGCCCCGTACGGCGGCCCCGACGCCTACGACCGCTTCGTCGACACGGCGCACTCACTCGGCCTGGGCGTCATCCAGGACGTCGTCTACAACCACCTCGGGCCGAGCGGCAACTACCTGCCGCTGTTCGGGCCGTACCTGGTGCAGGGGCTCGCGAACACGTGGGGCGACTCGGTGAACGTCGAGCACCCCGAGGTGCGTCGGTACGTGCTCGACAACGTGCGCATGTGGTTCCGCGACCACCACGTCGACGGGCTCCGGCTCGACGCCGTGCACGCGATCCGCGACACCACGCGGCCGCACGTCCTGGCCGAGATGGCCGACGAGACGGACGCCCACGGTTCCTTCGTCGGTCGTCCGCTGTCCCTGATCGCCGAGTCGGACCTCAACGACCCGGTGATGTTCCGCCCGCGGGAAGCCGCCGGGTACGGGCTCGCCGGACAGTGGTCCGACGACTTCCACCACGCCGTGCACGTGGCGCTGACGGGCGAGACGAACGGTTACTACGCCGACTTCGCACCGCTGTCGGCGCTCGCGAAGGTGCTCGACCGCGGGTTCTTCCACGACGGCACGTGGTCGTCGTTCCGTGGCCGGCGCCACGGGCAACCGATCGACCGTGGGACTTCCCCGGCGACGGCCCTGGTCGTCACGAACCAGAACCACGACCAGATCGGCAACCGCGCGGCGGGCGACCGTCTGGCGGCGACGCTCGACGACGAAGGCCTCGTCATCGCCGCGGCACTGACGCTGCTGGGCCCGTTCACGCCCATGCTGTTCATGGGTGAGGAGTTCGCCGCGACGACACCGTGGCAGTTCTTCACGTCGCACCCGGAGCCCGAGCTCGGCAAGGCGACGGCCGAGGGCCGCATCCGCGAGTTCGCGGAGCACGGCTGGGACGAGTCGGCCGTGCCGGACCCGCAGGACCCGACGACGTTCACGAACTCGAAGCTCGACTGGGCCGACGTCAGTTCCGAGCGGGGTGCGGCGATCCTGCGTGCCTACCGGGTGCTCGTCGCCCTGCGCCGGACCGACCAGGCCTTCGTCGACCACCGGTACGAGGCGAACGCCGTGCGGTTCAGCGAGGACCGCCGGTGGCTGGTGCTCACGCGTGGGCTGCTCGGACCGGACGCGGCACCCGTGCACGTCGTGGTGAACTTCCTCGACGACGCAGCCGAGGTGCCGGTCCCTGGTGCCACCGGCGAAGAGCTCTACCGGTTCGGAGCGGCCGAGGTCGCGACGGACTGCGTGCGGTTCCGCGGGCGGGGCGTGGTGGTGCTGCGCTAGTCGCTGCGCTGCCGTCCGGGCGGGCCGGGCTTACCCACGGGCGGGCCCGGGCTTGCCCACGGGCGGCCGATCCGCGAAAGCGACAGTGTCCCGCGAACAGTTCGCGGGACACTGTCGCTTTCGCGGTACCGACGCCGCGGGCCGACCGCCGACCCCGAGCGCCGACCCCGACCCAGCGGGTCAGGCCGCGTGGTCGGCCACCGCGTGCGCGTTGGTGCGAACGGACGGCAGCTTCCGGTGGTCCTTGACCAGGGAACGGGTCTCGCGGATGCGGCGGTCGATGCCCCACTTCGTCACGAGGGCCAGGCTCTCGCGCACGATGTTGCCGCTCATCTTCGAGACGCCGAACTCCCGCTCGGTGAACGTGATCGGGGTCTCGACGACGCGCAGCCCGGCCTCGAGGGCACGCCAGCACAGGTCGACCTGGAAGCAGTAGCCCTTCGACGCGACGCCGGCCAGGTCGATCCGCTCGAACGCCCGCGAGGTGAAGACCCGGAACCCGCCGGTGGCGTCGCGGACGGCGATGCCGAGGGCCAGGCGCGTGTAGAGGTTGCCGCCGCGGGAGAGCAGCTCGCGGTACCAGGGCCAGTTCTCGACCTTGCCGCCCTTGATCCAGCGGGACCCGAGGACGAGGTCGTTCGTGTCCGCGAGCTCGAGCATCCACGGCAGGTACTCGGGGTGGTGCGAGCCGTCGGCGTCCATCTCGACGAGCTTGGCGTAGCCGTGCTCGAGGCCCCAGGCGAACCCGGACAGGTACGCGCCGCCGAGACCGTCCTTCACCGTGCGGTGCATGACGTGCACGCGGTCGGTCTCACGGGCGATGGCGTCGGCGATGTCACCGGTGCCGTCCGGCGAGTTGTCGTCGACGACCAGCACGTGGACGTTCTCGTCGGTGGCGGCGAGCGTGCGCTCGACGATGGGACGGACGTTCTCCGCCTCGTCGTAGGTCGGGATGATGACCAGGGTCTCGCTCATGGTGCTCCTCGTGCTCCACATCGAATGTATCGGTCGGTGTTTGGGTCAGTCCGACGAGAGGTCTGCGAACACGATCAGATTGTCCGTGTAGTGCCCGGTGGCGGTGTCGAACACGCCGTCGCAGGTGATCAGTCGGAGCTGGGGGGTCGGGGTGGTGCCGTAGACGTCGCTCGTCGGGAACGCCGACTTGGCGGCGCGTTCCGAGCGGTCGACGGTGAAGGTGCGGGTGCTGCCGTCGGACATCGCGACGTGGATCTCGTCGCCGGCGACCAGTTCGTCGAGCCGGAAGAACACGGCGGCGCTCGTCGGGCTGTCGACGTGGCCGGCGATGACTGCCGGGCCGACCTCACCGGGGACGATGCCGTCGCTGAACCATCCGGCGCTGTCCCAGTCGACAGGCGGGTCGAGTTCTCCGGCGGAGCCGCGGTGCAGGTCCTCGAGGTTCGACTGCACGCCGATCGCGGGGATCGAGACGCTGACGGGGGTCGCCTCGGATCGGGCAGTGGGTACGGCCGGGTCCTGGAACCCCTCGATGCCCGACCCTGCAGAAGCAGAAGCAGAAGCAGAAGCCGACGCCGAACTCGACGGCGCCGAACCGGCCCGCCCGTCCGACCCGTCACTGCCGACGGTCGACGCGAGCGCCACACCGGTGACGCCGCCGCCCACGACGACCGCGGCCAGCACGACCCCGATCACCACGCCACGGCGTCCGAACACCGAACCGCGCCCGGCGGACCGTCGGCCGGTCACGATGCCCCTCCGGCCGTCGTCGCGCAGCCGCCGAGCACGTCCGAGGTGAGCATGGTCGAACCGAGGGCGGCCCAGGCGTCCCCGTAGTAGGTCGGCGTGGTGGCAGCCGTCCGGTCGGCCCGCTCCAGGTCGTCGGCAGCCGCACCGGACGAACCGGCCGCGTACTCGGCGGCGGCCCGGGCGGTGTACGCCAAGGCGTTCGTGTCCCCGGTCACGGCCGTGCCGCCCAGGTCGAGCTGCGCCGCGAGCTGCGTCGTCCGACGCAGGGTCGGGGCGAGCGAGCCGGCCAGGGCGCGGTCGTCGGCGGAGCAGGCCTCGGCGTAGCGGACGGGCGTCCGCATCGCGTCGTATCCGTACAGCACGCGCTGGTCCCCACCGGTGGCGGGCATCGGGTCGACGGTGCCGTCGGCGTGCACCTGCGACCAGTCGCTCGGCAGCTGCGACTCGTCGAGCACTGCCGCGGTCGCCGCGCGGGACCCACGGTTCAGCGCGGTCCAGCGGTCGTCGCCCGTGGCCTTCGCCAGCACCGCGAAGGCTGCCGGGGACGCGTACGAGGCGTTGTACCGGTACGGCTCGGAGTCCGCCCACGGCCCGGGCAGCAGGATCGTGCCGAGTTCCGTGGTCGCGGTCTCGTGTTCCAGGATCGCCGAGGCGATGCGCTTGCCGGCTGCCGTGTAACGGTCCTCGCCCCACGCGTCTCCGGCGAGCACCAGGGCCCGCGCGGCGTCGAGGTCGGCGTCACTGGCCGGCTGCTCGTCGGCGACACCGTCGTCGGGCGTCCAACGCCAGGCGAGCAGGTCGTCGTCGGTCAGCATGTGCGTCTTCGTCCACTTCCAGATGTCGTCGAACCGGTCGCGGTCACCGTTCGCGAAGGCGATAAGCAGCCCGTAGGCCTGTCCCTCGCTGACGGTGTCGTCGCCCTGGTCGGTGCGGACGACGCGGCCGTCCTGCACGTACCGGTCGAGGAACTCCGTGCGGAGCTCCTTCGGGGAGCGTGCCGCGTCGGGCGCGCTGGTCGAGGTCGGGGTGGCGACCGAGCCGCTCGAGGCCTCGGTGTCCTGCCCCCACGGGCGAACCGCGATGAGCGCGACGCCGACGGCGACGACCACCGCCGCTGCGGCGGCGGTGACGGGTATCCAGGTCCTGCGGGTCATGCTGGCCTGCCTTTCCGTGGATGGTGACGATGGATCTGGACGGGAGGGGCGGATCACGTGAGCGTGTCGGCGCACGTGATCCGTGCCTCCCGGCCAGGGCGTCAGCGGTACAGCGAGCGGAGCGCTGCGATGGCCGTGTGGACGGCCTCCGTCATCGGTCGGTCGGCGGCTGCGCCGCCGCCACCCGTCTGCACGCCGCCGGTCGGCGTCGCGGCCGTGGCTGCGGCGTCCGTGACCGGCACGACCGTCAGGTCGCCCTTGCTGTCGTCGAGGACGAACAGGGTGGAGACCGTGTTGCCCGCGAGGTCGACACTGGCGGTGCCCTGCTGGCCGCTGCCGGAGACGTCGAGCGTCCACTTGCCGGAGTCGACGGTGGCGTACTTGGTGGCGGTGCCGAACTTCGCGCCCTCGGCGATGGCGGTGCCCTCGGAGGTGCTCACGTCGACCTGCTTCGCCGTGGTGGCGGCCTGGACCAGCCGGAGCTTCGCCTTGCCGTCGCCGGGCTGCTGCAGGTCGTCGGTGAACGCCGTCGTCTTGAGGTCGGTGTTCTTGCCGTACGCGACGACCGTGCTCGCGTCGCCCTTGTCGACCTTGACGTCGGTGGAGATCACGGGCGTGGAGTCCGGCGCGTCCGAGGCCCGCATCGACAGCACGTAGGTGCCGACCGGGAGCTCCTGGTACTTGCTGACCTGGCCGTACGTGACGTCGTCGAGCTCGAAGATCGTCTTGCCGCCGGACAGGCTGGACAGTTCGACGTCGACGCCCTTGGTGTCGGGTGAGAGGTGGCCGACGCGGAGCCAGCCCTCGTCGGCGGTCGCGGCGGAGGCGGTCTGGGGTGCTGCGAGTCCGACGGTCGCGGCGACGAGGGTCGCTGCGAGTGCGCCGACGACGACGGTGCGGCGTCGCTGGGTGTGTGCGGTCATGGTCGTGCTCCTTCGGGTCGTGGTGCTGGTCGAGTGGTCTGCGGTGGTGCTACGGGCCGCCCCGGGGCCGTGGATGCGAGCGCCCCCGCGAGCGGGCGAAATGCCGGGGTCGGCGCCCGGAGCACCCGGGTGTTTCGCCCGCTCGGCGATCCGGGCAGCGCTCTGCTCGGCGGGGCGGCGGGTCACGAGGCGCTCGTCGCGGTCGTGGTCGGGTCCGCCGGGGTGTACGTGACGGTGAGGCGTTCGCCCTCACGCTCGACCGACGCCGGCCGGAACGAATCGGGCATCGCCTCGAGGGTGGAGGCCACGCGCTCCGCCGAGGCAGCGTCGCTCGTGTGCAGGACGGCGGTGCGGAACGGCTGCCCGGTCTCGCCCGTGAGCGGGGTGAACCGGTCGACGCGGACGTCCTGGTCGGCGAGCACCTGGCCGAGCGCGATCATCGCTCGCGAGTCGACCTGACCCGCACGGAACTGGGACTTCGTGCCGTCATCGGCCCGGAGCGCCGGGTTCGACGCCAGCTCGGTGCCCATGGTCTTCCGCAGGTCGCTGGCCCGGGTGATCGCGGTCTGTGCGGCCGTCGATCCCTCGGCGTGGATGCGTCGGACCTCGACCTGCTGGTCACCGGACCCGAAGGTCGCGACGGCCGTCGAGTTCTCGATCGCCTGGCGGATGTCGGACGACGAGTTGCCGCCGGTCCGCATGGAGTCCGTCGTGATGACGTAGTCCGAGTCCTTCCACCCGTTGGGCGACTGCCGCTCCACGGCTCCGTCAGTGTCGAGCTTGTAGTACCAGACCACGTTGTTCCGGGCGAAGCCGTCCTCGACGAGGTCGACCCACATGGCGTCGTCCACCAGCAGTCGGGAGGACTTCGAGACGTTGTCCCCGACCCACTGCTCGGCCTGCTGCATCGGCAGGTCGAGGTTGCCCAGGACGAAGCCGCGCAGCTGTGTTCCCCAGAGCGGCACCGCCACGACGAGTGCGACAGCGGTCGTGACGGCCCAGGTGATGCCGAGACCACGACGGGTCCCGGCGCCGAGGCGGGTACGGGTGCGGACCCGACCGGCGATCGCCAGGACGGCACGCTCGGCCGTGTAGGCGACCAGCAGGGCGGCGAAGGGGATGAGCATGATGACGTACGGCACCGGCAGGTACCCGTTCGGGCGGAACATCATCGCGAGCAGGAAGACGAGCATCGCGGCGATCGGACGGACCCGTCGCATGAAGAGCCCGACGACCGCGGCGGCCGAGCCGAGCACGATGAACACCGGGTCGAGCGCCCACCACTGCGACGCGGCGGCGTTGGCCAGGCTGCCCGGGTCGAACAGCGAACCCGATGCCGAGCGCGAGCCGAGCTGGTAGGTGATGCCCTCGAACAGGCTGACCCGACCGCTGCTCGGCAACAGCTCGCCCTTGACCGCGGCGAGCAGCAGGTACCCGCCGCCGATGATGACGAGGACGGCCCCGGCGACGCTCAGCGTGTACCGGCGGGTGCTCTTGTCGGCGCGACGGATCGCCATCCAGATGAGGAACGGCAGGGCGAGCAGGTACGTCTCCTTGGAGAGCACCGCGATGCCGAGGCACGCAGCGGCGCCGGCGAACCCGGCGAGTTGCTGGCGACGGCTCAGCACGAGGACGAACGCGGCGAGCAACCACGGCGTCGCGACGTTGTCGATGTAGACCGTGCGGTGGTACTGCAGGGCGAGCGGCGACAGCGCGAAGACGAGTCCGGCTGCGGCAGCGGCGATCCGGCTGGCACCGAGGCGGCGGGCCAGGACGAACAGCAGGATGCTCGAGACGGCGGAGAAGAAGACCATCGCCTCGCGGCCGGCCTCGACGGCGAACGGGTAGCGCGCGAACGCTCCGGTCAGACCGGTGTAGCCGGCGATCTGGATCCAGCCGAGTGGCGGGTGGTCGTACCAGTACGTGTAGTGCGTGATCTCGCCGAGGTGCATGATCGCCCAGGCCTGCGCCGTGTACGTGCCCTCATCATCGATCCGCTGCGGGGTGCCGGACATGTTCCACGCTTGCACGATGACGGTGACGGCGACGACGGGCAGCAGCCACGTCAGGCTCGCGGCGTGCCGGCGGAACCAGGCGCCGATGCCGGTGTGGTTCCCCGCGACGGCACCGCGGATCGGGATGCCGGTGGTGTTGGTGATGCTGGCGGTCATCGGGTCCCTCCTGTGGTCGTGCCGGCGAGCTCACGCTCGGAAGACGAAGACGAAGACGAAGACGAAGAAGACGAAGACGTCGCGCCCGCGGACCCGGACCCGGTCAACTCCGACGCGAAGCCGACGACCTCGGCGGGCTGCTCGGCGTTCCGGTGCTGGCCCGTGTGCTCCGTCTTCTCCCAGCCGTTCTGCCCCTTGGCGTGGCGGACGACGGCTCGGACGGCTGCTGCGGCGAGGAAGATCTGGTACGGCACGAGACCGAGCACGAGCTTCACGTAGTCGCGGAGCCGGACCTTCTCCTTGTAGATGCGACCGAACTCGTTGAGGCCGACGACCTCGACGGCCAGCAGCATGAGCGTCGGTGCCACCGGGATGAACGACACCAGGGCGATCGCCGTCGGCACCTTGACGAACAGGATCATCAGGACGCTGAGCGGGATGAGCAGACCGGTGGCCGCCTGGATGAACGGCATCGTCAGCATGTACCGGGCGAAGAAGCGCTGACGGAACGACGGCAGCTTCTTCCACTCCCCCTTGCCGAGCACCTGGAGGAAGCCCTGGTTCCAGCGCGTCCGCTGCTTGAGCAGCGAGGCGAAGGTCGGCGGGGTCTCCTCGCGGGTGACGGCCTCGGGGCTGTACGCGACGACGACCTTCGCGCCGTCGGCGGACAGCCGGACGCCGAGCTCGCAGTCCTCGGCGAGGCAGTGCGCGTCCCAGCCGTTCGACCAGTCGAGGCGCTCCTTCGTCACGAAGACGGTGTTGCCGCCGAGCGGGATGAACTTCGAGCCGGCGTGGAAGTGCAGGCGCGAGCGGAACCAGAAGTAGTACTCCAGGACGTTCCGGAGCGACCACCAGCTGGACTTGAAGTTCATCAGCTGCACGCCGCCCTGCACGACGTCGGCGCCGGTCTCCTGGAACCGCGAGTCCACCAGGGTGAGCAGGTGCGGGTAGACCTCGTCCTCGGCGTCGAACACGCCGACGACGTCACCGGTCGCGTACTGCAGCGCCAGGTTCATCGCCTTCGGCTTGTTCTTCGGCAGGGTGTCGTCGACGACCACCCGGATCAGCTCGGGGTGGCGGGCTGCGGCGGCGCGCACGACGGCATCCGTCTCCGGGTCGTCCTCACCGACGATCGCGATGATCTCGAAGTCGGGGTGGTCCTGCTTCGCGAGCATGTCGAGCGTCTGGCCCATGACCTCCTGCTCGTGCCGCCCGGGCACCAGCAGGGTGAAGCGGTGCGCGGCCGGGCGCGGGGTCTGGCTGAAGCTCGTCGACTTCAGCGCGTCCCGCGAGCGCCAGGCGTGCAGCATCCACCAGAGCGTCGTCAGCGCGACGATCGTGAGCAGCACGGAGATCGCGATGAGCGCGGAGTAGCCGATCCACTCACCCAGCGACCACGCGGCCTGCTGGACGGCACCGGAGCCTCCGGTCGGGACGTCGGTGGTCCCTCGGTTCGGGACGCTCGACGGAGCAGTCCCCTCGTTCGGCTGGAGCAGCGGCCCTGCGGCCGTCAGCAGCGTGGCGGAGATGGTCATGCGGCGAGCCCCTTCGTGCGACGAGCATCGGTGGAACGGAAGACGAGGGCCTTGTACGCGGCGAACCGGAAGGCGGTTCCGAGCACGAGGCCGACGCCGTTGCCGGCGACGTTGTCGGCGAGGGTCGAGGTGAACCCGAGGACGTAGTGCGAGACGAACAGGCAGGCCGCGGCGATGCCGAGCCCGATCAGGTTCGTGGCAGCGAAGAGCAGCCCCTCGCGCACAGTCTCGCGGCGGCCGGTCTGGCGCTCGGCGCGGAACGTGATGAAGCGGTTGCCGATCCACGCCACGGCGGTCGCCACGACGGCCGACACGATCTTCGCGGCGATGGGACCGTCGGGCATGACGGTGGCGCGCAGCAGGTTGTAGATGCCCAGGTCGATGACGAAGCAGACGGCACCGATCGTGCCGAACGACGCGAGTTGCCTCGCGGTGGCGAGCAGGCGCGAGACCGTGCCGGGTCGCACGGTCGGCACCGTACCGGTGTCGGGTGACACCAGAACGGGGGTATCAGTTCGGGTCATGCCCCCGATTCGGGGGTAACGCGACTGCGGTTTGGGTGGGGTACGGGCTTACCCAGGTGTCTGCCAGTTCCACGACACGTGCCGTTCATCCGGGGTACGGACGGCCGGTCTGTGCAGACCGGACCGGTCTGTGCAGGCCAACAGGGCTGTGCGGCCGACCGAAAAGCGGACGGGAGGCCCGTGGCGGCGTCGCCACGGGCCTCCCGTCCGATGGTGGGTCGCGTCTCAGGCGGGACGCTGCGCCGGGGACACGGTCTTGGCCGCGTCGCGCTCCGGGAGGTCACCCAGCGCCTCGTCGATGGCGGCGAGCGCGTCGGCATCGAGCGTGACGCCCGCGGCCTTGACGTTGTCGGTGACCTGCTCCGGACGCGACGCGCCGACGATGGCGCTGGCGACGTTGTCGTTCTGCAGCGTCCACGCGATCGCGAGCTGCGCGAGCGTGAGGCCGGCCTGGTCGGCGACGGGCTGCAGGCGCTGCACGGCCTCGAGGACCTCGTCGCGCATGAACCGCTTGATCATGTCGGCGCCGCCCTTCTCGTCCGTGGCCCGTGAGCCCTCGGGCAGCGGCTGACCCGGCTTGTACTTGCCGGTCAGCACGCCCTGCGCGATGGGCGACCAGACGATCTGCGACAGGCCGAGCTGCTTCGAGGCGGGGACGACCTCGCCCTCGATGACCCGCCACAGCATCGAGTACTGCGGCTGGTTCGAGATGAGCTGGAAGCCGAGCTCCTTCGCGAGCGCGGCGCCGGCGCGGATCTGCTCGGCGTTCCACTCGCTGACGCCGATGTAGAGCGCCTTGCCCTGGCGGACGACGTCCGCGAAGGCCTGCATGGTCTCTTCGAGGGGGGTCTCGTGGTCGTAGCGGTGCGCCTGGTAGAGGTCGACGTAGTCGGTCTGCAGTCGCGTCAGCGAGCCGTTGATCGACTCGAGGATGTGCTTGCGGGAGAGTCCGACGTCGTTGTGCTGCTTGGGGCCGGTGGGCCAGTAGACCTTCGTGAAGACCTCGAGCCCCGCACGCCGCTCGCCCTTGAGTGCTTCGCCGAGGACGGTCTCGGCGGCGGTGTTGGCGTACGTGTCCGCGGTGTCGAACGTGGTGATGCCGGCGTCGAGCGCTGCCCGCACGCACTGGGAGGCGACGTCGTTCTCGACCTGCGAGCCGTGCGTCAGCCAGTTGCCGTAGGTGATCTCGGAGATCTTGAGTCCGGAGTTGCCCAGGTACCTGAATTCCATGGTCCCGACGCTACTGGAGCCCGCCGACACGTGAGGGGCCCCGCGAGTGCCTGCCGCCCGCCGCGGGGCGGGGCGGGGCGGGGGTGGGGGGGGGGGGCGTGCGGTGCGGTCGGCCGCCGCGAGCGCGGATCTCGCGAGGGTGGATCCCGTCCCGCGAGCGGGCGAAATGCCGGCGTGCCCGACGGCGACACCCTGGCAATACGCCCGTTCGCGCCGTCGACGATGTCGCGACCGCGGCAACCTCCCCCCGACGGACGGGCTGACGCCGTCGCCGCGGTCCCGACCGCTGCGCGGACCAGCCGGGCGGGCAGCGCTGCGGTCCGCGCCGGCGGGCGCCCCCGCGAGCGGGCGAAATGCCGCGGTCGCCACGCAGCCGGACCCCGGTGTTTCGCCCGCTCGACCGCGGCGCGATTCCTCCACAGGGGCGCCAGGATCGCGGGCCGTCCACACTGGAGGCACGACTCGCCACCGTCGCGCCCGCTCGGCTCCACGATGTGGAGATGACCGCCAGACGCCGACTCCCGTTGGCGCTGCGGGACGCCTCGTTCCGCGTCCGTGACGCACTGCATCGAGGGGTGTCCCGCGGCCGCCTCGAGGCACGTGACCTCGTCCGCCCGTTCCACGGCACCCGATCCGCGGTTCCACCGCGAACCGTCGACGAACGCGCCCGCGCACTGGCTCCCCGGCTGCGCCCCGACCAGGTGTTCAGCCACGTCACGGCCGCCGCGATCCTCGGCATCCCGCTCCCCCGCCGGCTCGAGGGCTCGCCGCGGCTCCACGTCACGACGATCGGGGTCGATCAGGCGCTTCGCGTCCGCGGCGCCGTCGGACACCGCGCCCACCTCGGCAGGGTCCGTGCGACCACCTGCCGAGGTGTGCGTCTGACGACGCCAGCGGACACGTTCGTCGCGCTGAGCACGATGTTGACGCTCGACGAACTGATCATCGCGGGTGACGCCCTCGTCGGGTGGCTCGGATGGGCGACCCTCGACGAGCTGCTCCTGGCAGTCGGCCGGCGGCGCGGGCTCCGGGGCGTCGTGAAGCTGCGCCACGCTCTCGCCGAGATCAGGCCGGGTTCTCGTTCCCCGGGTGAGACCAGGGCACGGCTGACCCTCGTCCGCCAGGGACTCCCGGAACCCGCCCTGAACCACGACGTGATCGTGGACGGCAGGTGGATCGCGTGCGTGGACCTCGCCTACCCCGCAGCACGGGTGGCGATCGAGTACGAGAGCGATCTCCACCGCACCGACCCGGCCACCTTCCGGAAGGACCTCACCCGCGGTGAGCACTTGAAGGACGTGGACTGGTGGTTGGTCCGGGCCACGGCGGACGACGTCGGCCGAGGTGTCGATCGATTCGTACAGCGTGTGAGACGCCTCCTGCAGGCCGGGCTCAGCGCACCGCACGACCACCGCTTCGCGACGCTTCGGTGAACAATGGTTGACGCTTCAACCAAAAGGGTGCACACTGGCGTAGTATCAGGTTGATGCAGGCGCATGGATCGCGTCGCACCACAGACTCTCGTTCGGAAGAAGGACCACCATGACGCTCACCGCCACGACCATCCCCGGCTACCAGACCGGCACCTGGAAGATCGACCCCACCCACTCCGAGGTCACCTTCTCGGTCCGCCACCTCGCCATCAGCAAGGTCAAGGGCAAGTTCGAGACGTTCGACGCCACCGTCGTCACCGCCGAGAACCCCCTCGAGTCGACCGTCGAGGCGAACATCGACGTCGCGTCGATCAACACCGGCCAGGAGCAGCGCGACCAGCACCTGAAGACGAGCGACTTCTTCCTCACCGAGGAGCACCCGCAGCTCACCTTCCGCTCGACGAGCATCGAGGCCAAGGGCGACGACCTGCACATCGCTGGCGACCTGACCCTGCGCGGCGTCACCAAGCCCGTCGTCCTCAAGGCCGAGCTCGGTGGCTTCACGACCGACGGCTACGGCCAGGTCAAGTTCGGCGCCGAGGCGACCACGAAGATCGACCGCACCGAGTTCGGCGTGAACTGGAACGCAGCGCTCGAGGCCGGTGGCTTCACCCTCGGCAACGACGTGACGATCAACCTCGACGTCCAGTTCGTGCTCCAGGCGGCCTGAGTCCCTTCGGACTCGCTGCCTGACTGAGGGCACCGAACAGCACCACCCGAACCCGAGACACGCGCCCCGGCTCCCCACGGAGCCGGGGCGTTCGTCGTCCCCGCGGCGCTTCGGGGGTGCGTCCGTGCCCGCCGCCCGCCGCCCGCCGCTCGCCGCTCGCCGCCGCTCGCCGCTCGCGAGCGGGTGCTCCATGCGAGCGCAACCGGGCGAACGGGCGAAATGCCGGCCTCATCTCGAACTCGACCCCGGCATTCCGCCCGCTCGCTCAGGGACCACGCGCTGGCACGCCCCTCCGGTGTCAGCGGGTGCAGTGCGCACCGACCCCGCGCCGGCGTGAACGGGCGGAAACGTCCGGTGGGTACGCGCACGACCGCGGCATTTCGCCCGCTCGGCCGGGCTCCTCGGCGTAGCGTTGGGCAGCGGACAGGGGCACGCCCGCACGCCCGGGAATCCGCACACCGGCCCCCGAGTTACAACGACACACGCACGACACGCACGACACGCACGACACGCACGACACGCACCACCCGCACGACACGCACCACCCGCACGAAACACCGCACGCCAGCCCGACGAACAGGAGCACCACCATGGCCACCGACTGGATCGCGATGCAGGCCCTCGCGGCAGCCGAGTTCGGCCGCCGCGTCGCCGCCGTGACGGACTGGGACGCCGCCACCCCCGACTCCGAGTGGACCACCCGCGACCTCGTGACCCACGTGGTCGACGAGCAGCGCTGGATCCCGAAGCTCCTCACCGGGTGCGACTACGCCCAGGCCGAGGCCGACCTCGAGTCCATCGGCGACGACCTCGTGTCCGAGTGGCAGCGCTTCGCGACCGCGGCGACCGATGCCTGGCGGAACGCCCCGCAGGACACCCCCGTCCACCTCAGCACCGACGTCGTTCCGGCCGGCCAGTACCTCACCGAGCAGACCAGCGACATCACCATCCACACGTGGGACCTGGCGCGGGCGACCGGTACGGACGAGTCCCTGCCGGACGAGCTCGTGCAGGCGGTGTGGGAGTACTTCGAGCCGCAGATCGAGGACCTCGCGGCCACCGGCTTGTACGCCGCCCCGGTCGACGTCGACGAGGACGCCCCACTCCAGGTCCGCCTGCTCGCCGTCACAGGCCGCGATGCCAAGGTGAGCGCATGACCAACGCAGCGCCGAGCAACGCAGCACCGAGCACCGCAGCGACAACCGACACCACCCGCCTCGGCGCCTCCGGCCTCGAGATCAGCACCGTGGTCCTCGGCATGATGTCCTACGGCGCCCCCGACCGCGGCTCGCACGCGTGGAGCGTCGGCATCGACGAGGCCCGCCCCTTCGTCCGTCGCGCGTTCGACGCCGGCATCACCACCTTCGACACGGCGAACGTGTACTCCGACGGCTCCAGCGAGGAGATCACCGGCACGCTCCTCAAGGAACTCGCTCCGCGTGAGGACGTCCAGGTCCTCACCAAGGTGTTCAACCGGATGCGCCCCGGTCGGAACGGCGCCGGGCTCTCCCGCGCCGCGATCATGCACGAGATCGACGCCTCGCTGACCCGACTCGGCACCGACTACGTCGACCTGTACCAGATCCACCGCTTCGACCCGGTGACCCCGATCGAGGAGACGATGGAGGCCCTGCACGACGTCGTCAAGGCCGGCAAGGCCCGCTACCTCGGCGCGAGCAGCATGTGGACGTGGCAGTTCGCGCAGATGCAGCACGTCGCCGACCTGCACGGTTGGACGCGCTTCGTCAGCATGCAGGACCAGTACAACCTGCTCGAACGCGAGGAAGAACGCGAGATGCACCCCTTCGCGCACGCGACCGGCGTCGGCGTGATCCCGTGGAGCCCCCTCGCCCGCGGCAAGGTCACCCGGCCGTGGGACGCCGAGGGCTCCGGTTCGCGCGCGAGCACCGACGAGTTCGGTAAGACGCTCTACCGCCAGGACGAGGACGCGAACCGCGCGATCGTCGGCGCCGTCGAGTCCATCGCGAGTGACCGCGGCGTGAGCATGGCGCAGATCGCCCTCGCCTGGGTCGCGGGCAAGCCCGCGGTGAGCGCGCCGATCGTCGGTGCGACGAAGGAGCACCACATCGACGACGCGGTCGCGGCCGCCGCGATCACGCTGACCGACGACGAGGTGACGCGACTCGAGTCCGCGTACACGCCCCGGGTGCCGTCCGGTTTCTGACGCACCCACAAGCGGACGGGAGGCCCGTGGCCAGCTGGCCACGGGCCTCCCGTCCGTCTCCGGTCACGTCCACGACACGTGACACGCGGACGTTTCAGGCGACGGCGCCGCGCTCGCGCTCGAGGCGCGCGATGCGCACGAGCGCAGCGCGCTCGGTGCCCGTCTGGTTGCCGAGCACGCCGCCGATCCCATCGAGCACGAGTCCGGTCGCCCGGCCGACGGGCAGTTCGACGGGCCCGATCGCGGGGGCCCGCAGGCCGAGCATCGAGCGGTGGCGGGGGTCGAGCGTCGAGACGGCGCCCTGGAACAGCGCCCGGTAGCCGGGCCGCAGCATCAGCGCGAGCGGCGGGTTCTTGATGAACTTGACGACGTCGCGGGTGCGGGCCGTGACGGCCAGTTCGCCGCGGTCGAGGTACCCGTCCATCTGGGCGCGGAGCTCGGCCTCGGACTCCGGGGCGTCCTCGACGCGCATGAGCCGGCCGGCGGTGGCCCACTCGCGGACGTAGGCGTCGGCACCGCCGGGGATCGGCCCGCCCCAGCGCTGCGCAGCGCGGAGGAACGCGTCGGTGAAGGCGAGGTGCACCCAGCGCGCCAGGTCGGGGTCGTTCGCCGCGTAGTCGCGTGCGATGCCGTGGCCGTCGACGTACTGGCCGCGAACGCGCTCGTGCAGGCGCAGCACCCACTCGCTCGCACCACGGGCGGTCGCGGTGTCGCCGTGCGAGACCGTGTAGATCCACCGGATGGTGCCGGCCAGTCGGCCGAACGGGTCCTCGCGGTAGCGGGAGTGGTCGGCGACGCCGGCGAGGGCTCCCGGGTGCAGGGCCTGCACGAGGAGTGCGCGGACCCCGGCGACGATCGTCTGCTTGCCGCCGTGCACCGCCCACGTCGCGGAACCGGGGCCGAAGAAGCCGGCGTCGGTGCCGTCCTCGAGTTCGTCGATCCACTCCGGCTTGCTCGTCGCCCCACCGGTGAACGTGTCGTTGAGGCGGGAGCGGAAGGCGTCGGAGACGGAGGGCATGGCGTCATCGTCCGTCCGTCCCCTGGGAGCGCGCTCGGCTTCGTGCACCCCGATGGCGCCCGATGCCGCCCGATGCCGGCCGATGCTTCCCAGCGGGCGCCGGGGTGGCCCGCTAGGTTGGGACGCGTGAGCATCGACACGCCTCGTCCCTGGCTTGCCTCGTACGCCCCGGGGGTCCCGCACGACATCGAGGAACAGCACGGTTCCCTGATCGACCTGGTCGAGGAATCGGCGCGACGGTTCCCGGGCAGGGTCGCGCTCGAGTTCTTCAAGCGGACGACCAGCTACGCCGACCTGCAGGAGCAGATCCTCCGCGCGGCGAACGGTCTCCGCAAACTCGGCGTCGGTGCCGGCGACCGGGTGGCGATCGTGCTGCCGAACTGCCCGCAGCACATCGTGGCGTTCTACGCGGTCCTGCGCCTCGGCGCGATCGTGGTCGAGCACAACCCGCTGTACACGCCGCGCGAGCTCCGCCACCAGTTCGAGGACCACGGCGCCAAGGTCGCGATCGCCTGGGACAAGTCCGTCGCGACGCTGCAGGACTTCCCTGCCGACGTGAAGCTCGACGCGATCGTGTCGGTCGACCTGACCCGCGCGATGCCCCGCAGCACCCGGCTCGCCCTGGCCCTGCCGGTGGCGAAGGCCCGCGAGTCCCGCGCGAAGCTCACCACCGCGGTGCGCGGCACGACGAAGTGGGACGACCTGGTCCACACCCGCAAGCTGTCGAAGCGGCACCCGCGCCCGTCGACGGACGACATCGCCCTGATCCAGTACACCTCGGGCACCACCGGCACGCCGAAGGGCGCGGTCCTCACGCACCGGAACCTGCTGGCCAACGCCGCACAGGCCCGCGCCTGGGTCCCGCAGATCCGACGCGGCGACAACGTCGTGTACGCGGTGCTGCCGATGTTCCACGCCTACGGCCTCACGCTGTGCCTGACCTTCGCGATGAGCATGGCCTCGCGACTCGTGCTGTTCCCGACGTTCGACCCGGCGCTCGTGCTCACGGCGATCAAGAAGCACCCGCCGACGTTCCTGCCGGCCGTCCCGCCGATCTACGCCCGACTGCAGCACGCCGCCGACTCGGCGAAGGTCTCGCTCGAGGGCATCGAGATCGGCATCTCGGGCGCCATGCCGCTGTCGCAGGACATCGTCGAGCCGTGGGAAGCCCGGACCGGCGGGTACCTGGTCGAGGGCTACGGGCTGTCCGAGTGCTCCCCCGTGCTGATGGCGAACCCGGTGTCCCCGGAGCGTCGCCTCGGCTCCATCGGGCTGCCGTTGTCCTCCACCGAGGCCCGCGTGGTCGACCCCGACGACAGCACGAAGGTGCTCGGCGTCGACGAGCCCGGTGAACTGCAGGTCCGCGGGCCGCAGGTGTTCCGCGGCTACTGGGGCAAGGCCGAGGCCACGGACGAGGTCTTCACCCCCGACGGCTGGTTCCGCACCGGCGACATCGTGGCGATCGGCGCCGACGGCTACGTCCGGATCGTCGACCGACTGAAGGAGCTCATCATCACGGGCGGCTTCAACGTGTCGCCGTCCGAGGTCGAGGACGCACTGCTCAAGCACCCGAGCGTCAAGGAGGTCGCGGTCGTCGGCATCACGCAGGGCGGCAACGAGCAGGTCGTCGCCGCCGTCGTGCCGAAGGACCCGTCCTCGTTCGACGCCGCGGCGCTGCGGGTGTGGGCGCGCGACCAGCTGGCGGCGTACAAGGTGCCGCGTCGGGTCGTCGTGGTCGAGGACCTGCCGCGCTCGATGATCGGCAAGGTGCTGCGGCGGAAGGTGCGGGACCAGATCCTCGCCGACGACTGACGACTGACGACGTCGGTGCCTGACGCGCGTCAGCGCAGGCGTCGCCCCGGCACCGCGAGCACGGCGAGCCCGGCCACCACGAGTGCGATGCCGACCCACCCCGTCGCGCCGAGGTGCTCCCCGACGACGAGCACGGCGAGCACCGCTGCGACCACGGGCTCGAGCAACGACACCAGGGTCGCGACCGAGGCACCGACGGACCGCAACCCCACGGCGTACAGCGAGTGCCCGAGCACCGTCGGCACCAGGGCCAGGTACAGGAACACCGGCCAGTTGCCGCCCTCGCCGAGGTACGGTGCGCCGGCGAGGACCACCAGCACGACGAGCGGCACGGCAGCGATGCCGAACACGGCGCCGACGAGCCCGCGGCCGTTCGGCAGCCCCGCCGCGACGGCTTCGACCCCGGGCCCGCCGGGCACCGACACCGCCCCGGCCGCCGCGTGCAGTCCCCGCGCCACCGCCCACGAGTACAGCGCGTAGGTGAGTCCGGCGAGCAGGGCACTGGCGATCCCGAGCGCGAGTGCACCACCACCGCCGTCGTGCTCTGACCGCGCCAGGGTCACGACGACCATGCCGGCCACGCTCACCAGCGTGGCGACGATCCACCTGCCGGTGACGGGCCTCCTGTCCGACACCCACTCCACGAGCCCGGCGAACACGGGTGACGACCCGATGGCGATGGTGGTGCCGAGGGCGACGCCCGCGTCGGCGAGGGCCGCGTAGAAGGCGACCGCGTAGACGACGAGCGCCCCTGCGCCGAGCAGCGCCCACCCCCGCGTGCGACGCTCGGCGACGGCGCGGAGCGTGCCACGTCCGGCGACGGCGGCGAGCACGAGTCCACCGATCCCGAAGGTGACCGCGCCGAAGACGAAGGCGGGGACGCCCGGGGCGAAGTGCGTCGCGGTGCCGGTGGTCCCCCAGACCGCGGCGGCGACGACCACCGCGGCGAGCCCACCGGCGGGCGTCGGGACCCGGCGCGCGCTGGCGGGACCCGTCACGAGACGTGGATGGACGGCCGGCGGTGGACGTCCGGCTCGGCTTCGCGCAGGACCTCGCGCGTGACGGGCGCGACGTCACCGGCACCGGTGAACACGAACCGGAGGGCGTTCCGGATCGGGCTGCCCTCGTTCCACTCGAAGTAGATGCTCGGGACGACCCCGGCGGTGTCGCGGATCGCGAGCAGGGTCGAGGCGATGGTGTTCGGCACGTTGCCGGACCGGACCCGGAGCACACGGTGTCCGTGCACGACGTGCCCCTCGACCAGCAGGTCCTCTTCGAAGTCGGACGAGTCGGCGGGCAGCACCTCGAGGAACATCGTCGGGACGCGCGCCGGGATGCCGGAGTCGCGCCGTTCCTCGCGTCCCTTCGCCCGGTACGCCTCGGCGGTGCCAGCACCCGGCTCGTTCGCGATGATGCAGACCGCGCTGAACTGGTCGGCGTCGGCCTCGACGAACTGCCGGGCCGTGGCGTCCAGCTCGATCGACGACGCGCGGAGCTCGAACGACCGGCGCACCCGCGAGACGAGCGACACCACGACGATGGCGATGATGAAGATCGCCGCGATCCGGACGCCGTCGGGCCGCTCGATGACGTTCGCGACCGTCGTGTAGACGAACACGACCGAGATGACGCCGAACGCGATGGTGCGCTTCTTCTGCTGCCGGCGACGAGCCGACAGGGTGACCGCGACCGCGGCGCTCGTGATCAGGACGAGCACACCGGTGGCGTAGGCCCCGCCCTGGGCGTCGACGTTCGCGCGGAACACGACCGTGATCAGGAAGGCGATGAGCGTGAAGATGATGACGAGCGGCCGCGTCGCCCGCGCCCACTGCGGCGCCATGCCGTAGCGCGGCAGGAACCGCGGCACCAGGTTGAGCAGGCCGGCCATCGCGCTCGCGCCGGCGAACCACAGGATCGCGACGGTCGAGAAGTCGTAGATCGATCCGAACACCCCACCGAGGTACTGGTGCGCCAGGAAGGCCAGGGCCCGCCCGTTCGCACCGCCGCCGGGCTGGAACTCGTGCTGCGGGATGAGGAACGTCGTCGCGATCGACGAGGTGATCAGGAACGAGCTCATGATCACGGCCGCGACGGTCAGGAGCCGCTTCGTGCCGCGGATCCGACCCTCGGGCCGGGCACTCGTGTCGTCCGACGCGTCACCGCGCACCTGCGGCATCACCGCGACGCCGGTCTCGAACCCGGACAGGCCGAGCGCGAGCTTCGGGAACACGACGAGCGCGATGCCGACCATGACGAGGGGGTTGCTGTGCTGCGCGGTGAGCCCCGACCACCAGTCGCTGGCGACCATCGGGTGCTCGAAGACGTGCCAGAGCGCGACCACCACGACGACGGCGTTCAGCGCGAGGAACACCGCGACGAGTCCGACCGCGATGCCGATCGCCTCCTTGAAGCCGCGGAGGAACACGACGCCGAGCAACAGCAGCAGCGCGAGGGTGAGCGGGACGGGGATCTCGGTGAACCAGTGCGGCGTGTACGGGTTCTCGGCGATGTGCGCCGTGGCGTCCGCCGCCGACAGCGTCATCGTGATCATGAAGTCGGTGACGGCGAACCCGAGCAGGACGAGCACCAGGAGCTTGCCGGCCCACCACGGCAGGAGCTTCTCGAGCATCATGATCGACCCGGCACCGCGGAAGCTGTCGCTCGCGACCCGGCGGTACACCGGCAGCGCGCCGAACAGCGTGACGAGCACGAGCACGATCGTGGCGATCGGCGACAGCAGACCGGCGGCGAGCGCCGCGATCGCCGGCTGGTACCCGAGGGTCGAGAAGTAGTCGACGCCGGTCAGGCACATGACCCGCCACCACGGGTGGGTCTTCTCGACCTCGACCTGGTGCGGACCCTGGTGGGATGCCCCTTGGTGGGCGCCCTGCAGCATCCAGCGACGCAGTCGGGTGCTGCGGTCGAGGGGTGGCTCCGTGGCGTCGCGCTGGGCGGCCCGCTCGGCGTCTGTCGCGGTCACGTGGACGATGCTAAGCCGTCCGGGTGACGCACGCGCGCACCCGGACGGCCCCTGTGGACAACCCGGTCCGGCTACCGCGCGGGCCGGGTGAACACCGCCACCAGCCCCGCCACCACCAGCAGGGCCCCGGCCGCCAGGCAGGCCGCCAGCAACAGGGTGGTCGGGTCGACCGAGAACACCGGGATCGCGCTCACGGCCATCGCGATCGCGAACACGAGCAGCACCACACCCCAGAAGATCGTGCCGAAGCGTGCACCACGGCGCGCCCGCGCAGGTTCCGGTGCCGGTGCCGGTACCGGCGCCGCAGGTGGGAACGTCTGGGTCGTCTCGTCGTCGTTCGTCATCGTCTCGTCCTTCACTCGTTGACGGTCAGCGCACGGGGCACGTCGGCGGCGCCCCCGAGGATCCACAGGTGCACGGTCGTCGTCCCGACCGCATCGGTACCGGCGGACCGTGCCGCCCGGTTCTCGACGGTGGTCGTGCCGAACAGCCCGCCGCTGCCGTCGTCGCCGGAGTCGCCGTCGGTGTCGGTGTCGACGCCGTACCCAACGCCGCTCACCTCGACCCGGACCGGCACGTCGGTCGGCAGCAGCACCTCGGCCCCGCCGGCGCCGAGCCACAGGTTCACGTCCCCGCCGGCGTCGGTCTCGTCGAGGCCGCGCAGGTCGAGGGTCGGCCCGCCGACGAGCATCGCGTAGTTCCGTTCCGACCCGGCGGCGACGCTGTCGACCCGCCAGGTGGTCCCGCCGATCAGCGAGACCTGCGTGCCGGCGGGCAGCACCCCGGTGACGACCAGGGCGACGACCCCGATCGTCGAGAACAGGCCGAGGGCACCGTCGTCGCGTCCCCGGATCCCGGCGACGATGGTCGCGATCGCCAGCACGGCGACCGCCGCGGCGATGCCGAGCACCGCCACCGGCCAGGCCTCCGCCTGCGCCCAGACCGCGACGCCGGCCCCGGCGACGAGCGCCAGCCCGAGCGACACGGCGACGTACGCCGCGCTCGACCGTCGCTCGGCGCGGGTCGCGCGCCACGCGGCCGCCCGCTCCCGTTCGGCGCGCATCCGCTCGTCGTGTCGTCGCTGTCGGTCCTGCGGGGTACCGGGGGCGTTCCACTGCCAGGAGGCCCGGCCCGCGTCCGACGCCTCCCCCGCGTCCGCCGTCCACGCGGCTCCACCGGCCGGGCGCGGGTCGTCGGGGCTCGTCCAGAAGTCGCGCCGTGTCCCCGCTGCCGCGGCGGCGTCAGCGTCGGGCGCCGGCCCGTCGGTGCGACGACGCGCGACCACCACGGCCAGCCAGACGATCCCGCCGACGAGCGCGATGCTCCACGCCGTGCGCAGGGTCGCCTCGAGCCAGCCGGGCATCCCCCACGCCGAGGGCACGCCCTGCCACCAGATCCCCTGGACCGCGGGCACGAAGGTCAGCACCACGAAGACGCCGATCCCGATGAGCGCCGGGTCGAGCACGCCGCGGATCATCCGCTCGACGTGGATCCGTCCCGTGGTGTCCGGCAGCAGCGCCCACCCGACGGCGTACGCCAGGAAGACCGGACCGCCGAGCAGGGCGACGACGATCGCGACGCCGCGGACCACGAGCGGGTCGAGTCCGGTGCGTCGGGCCACGGCACCGCAGACGCCGGCGAGCCAGCGGTCGTCGGTGCGGGCGACGTCGAGTCCGCGGATCCAGTCGAAGAACCGGGCCGTCGAGTCGGCGTTCCCGGCAGCCGGGCCGGGAGCCGTGTCGTGCTGGTGATCGGTCATGGTCTCCAGCATCCCGGCCCGCGGTGGCCGACACCATCGGGGTTCCCCCTGACCGGTCCCTGATCCCTGCCCCGATCCCTGCTGGTGCGGGCGCCCGAGTGCCAGGATTGGCCCATGGCCACCGCTCGGATGACCCGCCCGACCCCCAGGGTCCTCGGCGGTGTCTGCAGCGGGTTCGCGACGCACACCGGTCTGCCACTCGGGGCCGTCCGGGCGGCGACGGCGGTCCTGGCCGTGTGCGGCGGGGCCGGGGTCCTGCTCTACGCGTGGCTGTGGGCCACCACTCCGAGCGCGACGTCGGCCGCGACGTCACCGCTCAAGGCCGTCCTCACGGCGCCCCGTGCGAACGGCGACGGCGACGCCGACGGCGACGGCGACGCGACCGTGACCGTGAGCCGTCGAGCACCCGTCGTGGAGATCCTGCTCGGACTCGCACTGCTCGCCGCCGGGGGCGCGATCGTCGCTGTGCGCCTCGGCGCCCAGGTCCCGCTCGAGGTCGTAGTGCCCGGCGTCGTGGTCGCCACCGGTGCTGCCCTGGCCTGGCGGCAGTTCGACGCCCTGCGCACCGTCCGGGCCGCGGCGTCGTCGACCCTGGTCGTCCGGGCGCTCGGTGCACTGGTGCTCGTCGTGCTCGGCATCCTGCTGTTCTTCACCACGAGCGACCGGCCGAACGTGTGGACGGTGCTCAGCGCAGCGGTCGCGGTGCTGCTCGGCGTCGCCGTGGTCGTCGCGCCCTGGGTCGTCCGGCTCGTCCGGGACCTCGCCGACGAGCGCGCGGCACGGGTCCGCGACCTCGAGCGCGCCGAACTCGCCGCGCACCTGCACGACTCGGTGCTGCAGACGCTCGCGCTCATCCAGCAGAAGGCCGAGCCCGGCTCCGATGCCGCACGGCTCGCCCGGGCGCAGGAACGCGAACTGCGGTCGTGGTTGTTCGCCGAGCAGACCGAGCCGGCCCGTGACCTCGGCGCCGAACTGCGCGACGCCGCCGCCGACATCGAGGCCGAGTACCCGGTCCGCATCGACGTCATCGCGGTCGGCCCGTCGCGCACCGACCTGCCCGACGGTGTCGTCGCCGCTGCCCGCGAGGCGATGCTCAACGCCGCCCGGCACGCCGGCGGCACGATCAGCGTGTACGCCGAGACCGCGCAGGACGTCGTCGAGGTCAGCATCCGCGACCGTGGGCCGGGCTTCGACCCCGACGCCGTGCCCGAGGGACGGTACGGCGTGCGCGAGTCGATCACCGGGCGGCTGCACCGGCTCGGCGGCCGGGCGACCATCGCCCCGGGGCCCGGTCGCACCGGGACCGAGGTCCGGCTCCGGCTGCCGCTCGCGCCCACCGCCCCCCACCACGAGGAGGACGCATGACCGAGCCCGACCTGCTCACCGTCGCCGTCGTCGACGACCACTCCATCTTCCGAGCCGGCGTGCGCGCCGGACTGCCACCGGGCCTCCAGGTCGTGGGTGAAGCCGCCACCGTCGACGAAGCCGTGACGCTCGTGGCGACCACCGCACCCCGTGTCGTCCTGCTCGACGTCCACCTGCCCGGCGGAGCCGGCGGTGGCGGCGCCGAGGTGATCACGCAGTCCGCTGCCGAGCACCCGGGCACGCTGTTCCTCGCGCTGAGCGTGTCCGACGCGGCCGACGACGTCGTGCGGGTGATCCGGGCCGGGGCCCGCGGGTACATCACGAAGAGTTCGTCGAGCGCCGAGGTGGCCGAGGCCGTCCGACGGGTGGCGGAGGGCGACGCGGTGTTCTCGCCCCGCCTGGCCGGCTTCGTGCTCGACGCCTTCGGTGCGGTGAGCGGCGAGACCGCGCAGCACGACGCGGAACTCGACCGGTTGTCGGCGCGCGAGCAGGAGGTGATGCGCCTCATCGCGCGTGGGTACGCCTACAAGGAGGTGGCGGCGGAGCTCTTCATCTCGGTGAAGACCGTCGAGACCCACGTGTCGAGCGTGCTGCGGAAGCTGCAGCTGTCGAACCGGCACGAGCTGACGGCGTGGGCGCTGCAGCGCAAGCTGCTCTGAGCGCCCACGCGGTCACTTCGCGCTGATCCTGGCTGTGGATGGTGCAGTCTTGTTCACCGCCCCGACGGTCTCACTTCGCGCTGATGCGGGTGTACTTGTTGACCGCCCAAGGCACGAACACGACGAGCATCACGGCGATCCCGATCAGCACCGTCACGATCGGGTGCTGCATCGTCCAGATGTCCGGCACCGGCGCCGACCCGACGTTGCCGAAGAGTTCACGGGCCGCCTGCACGAGCGACGACACCGGGTTCCACTCCGCGAACACCCGCAGCACCAGGGGCAGCGTGTCGCTCGGCACGAAGGCGTTCGAGATGAACGTCAGCGGGAACAGGATCATGAACGAGGCGTTGTTGATGACCTCCGGCGTCTTGACGCTCATGCCGAGCAGCGCCATCACCCAGCTGAACGCGTAGCTGAACAGCAGCAGCAGGGCGATGCCGGCCAGGAACTCGAGCGGCGACGAGTTCACCCGCCACCCGACGGCCAACCCGGTGAGCATCATGATCGCCATCGAGATCGAGTTGAGCACGAGGTCGGAGTTGGTCCGGCCGACGAGCACCGCGGACGCCGACATCGGCAGCGTGCGGAACCGGTCGATCAGGCCTTCCTTCAGGTCCTGCGCCATCGCCGACCCCGAGAAGGTCGCCCCGAAGACGACGGTCTGCGCGAAGATCCCCGCCATCAGGAACTGCGTGTAGTCGGTGCCCTCGACCGCGATCGCGCCGCCGTAGACCTGGCTGAAGAGCAGGACGAACATGATCGGCTGGAGCACGGCGAAGACGAGCATGTCCGGCGACCGCTTGATCTTGATGAGGTTCCGCTTGGTGACGGTCCAGCCGTCCTCGAACCAGATGGCGACCGGCGAGGTGACGACGACGGGCAGCTGCCGACCCGGCGCGATGGTGGTGGCGGTCATCGGGCCGTCTCCTTCTGCTTGGTGGCGGCGGCTTCGTCGGCCTCGTCCTCCGTCGCGGCGTGGCCGGTGAGCCGCAGGAACACGTCGTCGAGCGTCGGTCGGCGCATGCCCGCGTCGTGCAGCTCGATACCGGCGTCGCCGAGGTCGGCGAGCACCCGCTGCAGCGCGGTGGGGCCGGCCTCGACCGCGATGGCGTGGGTGCGGCCGTCACCAGAGGCCTCGACGTCGCCGACACCGTAGCGCCGCAGGACGGTCGTCACGGCGTCACCGTCGGTCTCGTCCACCAGGGTCACGACCACCCGGTGGCCGCCGACCTGCGCCTTGAGGTGGTCGGCGGTGCCCTCGGCGATGACCCGGCCGTCGTCGATGACCGCGATGTCGTCGGCCAGCCGGTCGGCTTCTTCGAGGTACTGCGTGGTGAGCAGGACCGTGGCGCCCTCGGCCACCAGGTCCTCGATGATGCCCCAGAGCGCCAGCCGGCTGCGGGGGTCGAGGCCCGTGGTCGGCTCGTCGAGGAACAGCACGCGCGGGTTCATCACGAGGGCCCCGGCGAGGTCGATCCGTCGCCGCATGCCACCGGAGAAGCCCTTCACCGGGCGGTCCCCGGCCTCGGCCAGGTCGAACACGTCGATGAGCTCACGGGCACGCTCCCGCGACGTCTTCCGGCCCAGGTGGTAGAGCCGCCCGATCATCTCGAGGTTCTCGAAGCCGGTCAGGTTCTCGTCGACCGCGGCGTACTGCCCGGACACCCCGATGGACCGCCGGGTGGCCTGCGGGTCGGCGATCACGTCGATGCCGTCGATCGTAGCCGTCCCGGAGTCCGGGGTGATGAGGGTGGTGAGCACCTTCACGGTCGTGGTCTTGCCCGCGCCGTTCGGCCCGAGCAGCGCCTTCACGGTGCCCTGCGGCACGGACAGGTCGAGTCCGGCCAGTGCGTGCACCGGCCCGGACTTCGACCGGTAGGTCTTGGTCAGCCCGGAGGCTTCGATGATGGCCATGCCGCTCCCTTGTCGACCACGGAGAATATCAGTGGGTCGGTGGGAACTCGTGACCGGTCACTCAGATGCCGAAGTCACCACCGAAGTCACTGGAGCCACCGCCGAAGTCGGATCCGCTGTCACCCCAGCCCGCACTCTCGAACCCGCCGCCGTCGGACGCGCCACCGTCGGACGCACCGCCGTCACCGGAGTCGGCTCCAGTGTCCTCCGAACCACCGTCACCCGCAGCGTCAGTACCGCCATCGAACGATCCGGGGTCCGGCAGGAAGGCGCTCATGATCGCCGAACCGATGACGTAGCCGGCCACGGTGCCGAGGACCGAGGCACCGATCATGCTGCCGAACGACGGTCCGCCGCGCTGCCCACCGAAGCGGCCACCGCCGCCGACGCCACCGAGCGAGCGCTCCATGAAGCCCGGTTGGCGGATCTCGGACCGCGTCGCCGACTGCGCGAGCGAGCGGGGGTCGTCGCCGCGCGGGGCCTCGCCGGGAGGCGCCGTGCGGGTGAACTCGTCGTAGACCATGCGGCGCTGTTCGTCGGTCAGCTTCGCGAACGCCTCGGCGTGCACCTCTTCGATGCGCTCGGGCGGCGCCGTGCGGAGCAGGTAGCGGTACCGCTCCACCGCGCGCTCGTCGTCGGTCGCCGCGCCCTGCTGCTGCGCGGGTGCACCGCCCCACTGCGGCACGCCGTACTGGCCGCCCTGCTGCTGCCCGGCCGGCACCCCCGTCGGCGCGGGCTGGTGGTACGACTGCTGGCCGTACCGGTAGCCCTGCTGCTGCGGTTGCTGCGGCTGCCCCCACTGGTTCTGCTGCGCGTCGTACTGCTGCGCGTCACCGGTGCGGTCGCGGTCCGGACGTCCGAGCAGGCGGTCGAGGAATCCCATGGTCGATGCTCCTTCGGGTGCACGGGTGATCCGGTCGGACCGCCCGTGGCCTGCCACCCTATGGAGCGCGGTCGGCCGCTGACTGAGCGCCCGCTCAGAGTCAGCCGTGCGCCGCCGCGCCCGCAGGCGCACCGTGCGCACCTGCACGACCCGTGCCGGGTCGGCAGCACCGTGCGCGCCTACAGCACCGCACCCAGCGGCCGACCCCGCACCAGAACGCGGACCCCGCACCGTGCGCACCACCCACCCGACGGGAGGGCCGTACCCGACCCGCCCCGCGCCTCCAGTCCGCACCGTGCGCACCTGCACGACCCGTGCCGGGTCGGCAGCACCGTGCGCGCCTACAGCACAGCACCCAGCGGCCAACCCCGCACCAGAACGCGGACCCCGCACCGTGCGCCGGCCACACCTGCCGCGCGCACGCGCCGGCTCAGCCCGCCGCGGCGCCCACGGCGAGCGCGGCCGTCCACACCCCGTGCAGCTCGTCGGCGGCCCCGGGGTGCGCCACCAGGAACGGTTCGCCCACGGGCGGGAAGCCCTCGACCGGACCGGAGCGGGTCAGCACGATCCCGCCGGCCTCGTGCACGAGCAGCACGGCGGCCCCGTGGTCGACCGGGTTGAACGCCGACACGCACCCGCCGATCCCCCGCCCGGCCGCCACCTGCGCGATGGTCAACGTGCCGGAGCCCTGCACCCGCAGCGTGCACGACCGGTCGGCCAGGGCGTCGAGGAACGCGCCGAACCCGGGCCACGGCCGGTGTCCGTCGAGCTCGGTGCCGACGACCGCACCGGCGAGCGGTCGCGGGGTGTCGTCCAGCTGGAGCGGACGGTCGCGCAGGGTGGCACCGCGTCCGCGCCGCGCCTCGAGGACCTCGCCCCGCCACGGGTCGGCCACGACGCCGACGAGCGGGCGTCCACCGCGGGTCAGGCAGAGCGACATCGACGTCCAGGGCACGCCGTTCGCCAGGTTCGTGGTGCCGTCGACGGGGTCCAGGTACCAGCGGTGGCGGTCGCCGGGTGCGTCGCCGTACTCCTCTCCGGTGAACCCGTGCGTCGGGAACGCCATCCGGACGCGGGACCGGACGTGCTGTTCGACCAGCCGGTCCACGTCGGTGACGAGGTCTGCGGGGTTCGCCTTGGTCCGTACCTCGCTGACGGGGTGCTCGCGGGTGAAGGCGATGACCTCGTGCGCGATGCGGTGCGCCAGGGCCTGGGCGCGCGAGGCGACCTCGGTCTCGGTCGGTTCGCGGTCCCGTTCCGGCCAGCCGTCCCGCTCCGCCGACGACAGCGCGGCGCCGATCGCACCGACGTCGTTCGTGGTGATCGAGTCGACGCCGAGCCGTGCCGCCCAGAGCGCCGGTTCGGACTCGTCGACGGTCCACACGGCGACCCGCAGCCCCAGGGCGTGCGCGGCCTCGATCGTCCGCGGGGTGAGGAACGCGATGTCGAGGTTCAGGGTGGACGGCGTCAACGCCTCCAGGTCGGCCGGAGTGGGCGGGTCGAGCGACTCCCACGCGAGCCAGACGTCGGCGTCGGGCAGCACCGAGCGGACCGCGGCCATCGCCGCCGGCGCTCCGCACCACGCCACGGTGGTGGACGCGGTGGACCCCGCGACGGTGCGGGCGGCGACGAGTCCGTCGGCCGCGTCCGTCAGGTCGACCAGCAGCACCGAGTGGCAGCCGTCGAGCCGTTCGAGGGCGGCGTCGAGCCGCGGGATCCGGTCGAGGCCGTTGCCGAGCCGGGCGACGTCGCACCAGGCGACGTCGGACACCCGGCGGGCATCGCCCCACATCCGACCGAGGGTCTCGTCGTGCAGCAGCACGGCGACGTCGTCGGCCGTGCGACGGACGTCGACCTCGATGACCTCGGCGCCGAGCGCCTCGGCGACCGCGATGGCGGGCAGGGTGTTCTCGCGCCGGACGCGCGGCGCACCGCGGTGGGCGACGAGCCGTGGCGGACGCACGCCGGGCCTCCCGGTCGGGCTGGTGGCGACCACCTGGTCAGCGGGCGCCGACACCGGGGCGCTCATCGGGTGCCCTCGAGCAGCGCGCCGTCGCGGTACACGAGCACCTCGCCGAGGCGGACGCCGGTCTCGGTGCCGACCGTCGGGGGTGCTCCGGTGACGAACGCGCGGAGCTCGGCGCCGTCGGCGGCCAGCACCACCTCGGCGAAGTGCCCGCGCATCAGTACGCGGGCGACGGTCGCACGGATCGGCGAGTCGTCGGTGAGCACGACCTGCTCGGGTCGGATCAGGACCGTGTCCGCCACGGTGGGGCTGACCGACGTGCCGGCCAGGAACCGGCCGGTGACGGCGCTCGTCGACCCGATGAACGACGCGACGAACCCGGTGGCGGGGCGGGCGTACAGCTCGGTCGGCGTCGCGATCTGCTCGATGCGGCCGTCGTGCATGACGGCGATCCGGTCCGAGATGCTGAGCGCCTCGTCCTGGTCGTGCGTGACGATCACGGTCGTGATGCCGAGACGCTGCTGGATGCGCCGGATCTCGTCGCGGACGCTCACCCTGAGCTTCGCGTCGAGGTTCGACAGCGGCTCGTCGAGGAGCAGCACGTCGGGCTCCTGCACGATCGCCCGCGCCAGGGCGACCCGCTGCTGCTCACCGCCCGAGATCGCGGTCGGTTTCGACCCGGCGTGGTGGCTCAGACCGACGAGTTCGAGCGCCTCGCGCACCCGCTCCGCCACCCGCTGCTTCGGCACGCGTCGGGTCCGCAGTGGGAACGCCACGTTCTGCGTCACCGTCATGTGCGGCCACAGTGCGTAGTTCTGGAACACCATCGCGCTCGGACGACGCTCCGGACCGATCGACGTGACGTCGCGGTCCCCCATCGTCACGACGCCGCCGTCGGCGGGCAGGAACCCCGCCACCATCCGGAGCGTCGTCGTCTTGCCGCACCCGGACGGGCCGAGCAGCGAGACGAGCTCGCCCTTCGCGACGTCGAGGTCGATGCCCGCGACCACGTCGCGTCCGCCGAGCGTCTTGCGCAGTCCGCGGATGGTGAGTCCGCCGGTGCGGGACCGGTCGGTCGTGCTGCCGTCGGCCTGGAGGCCCGGTGCGCGTTCCGCGACGAGCGTTGCGTCCGTCATCTGGTCGCCTTTCGTGCTGGTGGTGGTCATCGGTGTCGGTCCGGGTGTCAGCTCGGTCGGTTGCGGCCGCGTCATCGGATCTGGAAGCCGTCCGCCAGGCGGCCGCCCATGATGTGCTTCCGGGCGAGGAGCAGCAGGACCACGGACGGGATGCTCAACGCGATCGCGAACACCGCGGAGACCTGGCGTGGGGAGTTCAGGACGAGCGAGTACATCGCCGTCGGCATCGTCATGTAGGTCGGCGCGCCGACCAAGTACGTGCCCTGCGCCTCGTCGAAGGACGCCAGGAACGACATCACCATCGCGACGAGGATCCCCGGCCACGCGATCGGGAACGTCACCCGCCAGAAGGTCCGCCAGCGGCTCGCGCCGGCGTCGCGTGCTGCTTCCTCGAGGGACCGCGGGACGGCCGAGAACGCGGCGGCGGGCAGCCACGTCATGAACACCACGCAGCCCAGGACGTGCACGATGAGGATGCCCGTGACCGTGTTCATGAGGTTCAGCGCGGTGAACATCGCCGACATCGTGACGAAGAGGCCCATCTTCGGGAACGCGTTCGTGGCGAACAGCCCGACCAGGACGAGCCGTCGCCCGGGGAACTCGATGCGGCTGATCGCCCACGCGGCCGGCAGGCAGACCACGGCGGCGATGAGCACGGTCAGCGGGGCGAGGACGAGCGAGTTCTGGACGGCGACCGCCAGGCTCCGGTCCTCGAACACGGTGCCCCACCACTGCAGCGTCCAGCCGTCGGGCAACAGGTTCGGGTACGTCCAGGTCGTGGCGAAGGCACGTGCCGCCAGCCAGAGGAGCGGACCGAGCACGAAGACGGCCAGCACGACGGCGGTGGCCCAGACGAGGGTGTTCCCGGTGAGTCGCTTGATCACGGCTGCTCCTGCTTCTGCTGCTGCTTCCGCAGCTCGCCGGCGTTCGCCCGGACCGTCGAGCGCAGGTAGAACACGCTCGCGGCCGCGGCGAAGGCGAACACGATGAACGCCATCGCCGTCGACTGCTGCGGGCGGTTGTAGGCCTGGAAGTACTTCGAGATGTCGACACCGAGCATCGTCGGGGCGTTCGGACCGGTGAAGTACGGCACCGTGAACGACCCGAGGACCCCGATGACGGTGAACGTCGTCGCGATGACGAGCGGGGTCGCCGCCATCGGCAGGAGCACCTGCCAGACCACCCGCCACGTGCTCGCGCCGGCGTCCTTCGCGGCCTCGACCAGGGCGTCCGGAGTTCCCTGCAGCGCGCCGGCGATCATCAGCACCGCGAACGGCAGGCTCGTCCAGACGCTGCCGAACACCACGGCGACGAGGGTGTAGCCCCACACCGGGACGTCGAGGCCGAACTGGGCACCGAGGCTGCGGAGGAAGCCCTGCGCATCGGTGAACGTCAGGACCGACCAGCTCGCGATGACCACCGGCACGAAGAGCGGGACCACGGCCAGGACGCTGAGGCTCTTGCCGAGGAAACCACCGCGGAGCCGGAGGATCACCGCCACCGCCACGGCGAGCGCCACGGTCAGACCGGTCGACAACGCGGTGACCCCGAGCGTCGCGACGAGGTCGCGCAGGAACGTGGCGTTGCCGAGCAGGGTGCCGTACACCGCGAACGAGAAGCCGCGCACGGTGTCGCCGCCGATGTCCGCGAGTGCCTGGTTCAGGCCGCCGGTGAACCCGAGGCTGAACAGCGCGGCGTTCACCACCGGTACGCCGACGAACAGGACCACGACGAGGACGGGCGCCGCGACGAGGGCGAGGCCCTGCCACCGCCGACGGCGGTCGAGCCGCTCCTGGACGGACAGCCGACCTGCGGGGTCCGCGGTGCCGTGGGAGGGCGACGGGACGGGCGGGAGGCCCGTGGCGGAGTCGCCACGGGCCTCCCGGTCAGTTGCCGGGCCGTCCTGGACGGTCTGGGTCACTGCGGGACCTTCGCGTCCCACGCCGCGTTCATGTCGGCGGCGAAGTCGCTCTGGAACCCGAGGCGGAGCTGCGAGGGGTTCGCGTCGGCGAACTGCTCCGCGACCGACGCCGGCAGGCTGTCGAGCGGGATGACCGGGTAGCCGGAGACGGCGCTCGCGACGAGTTGCTGCCCCTTGGAGCTCAGGACGAAGTCGGCGAGCTGTTCGGCGGCGGCCTTCTTGGCCTTCGGCTCGGTCTTCGGGATGCCGAGGAAGCTCGCGCTGCCGGTGAACGACGGGTCGGTGATCTGGATCGCCTTGACGGTCTTCGGGATCACGCCGGTCTTCTGCGAGGTGATGAACTGGTCGCTCCACACCGGCGCCATCGCGATCTGGCCGCTGCCGAGCAGCTGCACGACCTGGTCGTTGCCGTTCGGGTAGACCCCCTTCTGGTACGTCGAGGGGCCGAGGTCCTTGAGCGCTGCGAAGCCCTTGTCCCACTTCGACTCGAGCGACTTGTCGTACGTCGTCTGCATCGTCGCCTGCTCCTCCGCGGTCAGGTACTTCGCGAGCACCGTGGCGACGAACGAGCCGCCGGAGCCGCCGGACGACGGGGAGTTGTACGCGAACTGACCGGGGTTGGCCTTGATCCAGGCGAGGAGGTCGTCGAGGCTCTCCGGCGGGTCCGTCACCTTGCTCGAGTCGTAGGCGAGCAGGACGCTCGAGGCGCGGTACGGGATCGCGCTGTCGCCGCCCTGCTGCTTCGTGGCCTCGGGGACGTCCTTCAGGTTCGGGATCGTGCTGTCGCTGACCGTGCTGAGCAGTCCGGCCTTGCCCGCGGTGCTGACGAAGCCGGCGTCGACCAGGTCGTACGCGACGGACTTGCCGGCCTTGACCGCGGTGGCCAGGTTCGCCTGGGTCTGCGCGTCGTGCTCGCCGTGCAGGTCGATGCTCGTGCTGACGTGGATCTTCGGGTTCGCCTTCTCGAAGGCGGGGATGAGCGACTTGTCCCAGAGGTCCTGGACGTTCGTGTCGCCGCTGATGAACACGGTGAGGTTCGTGGTGCCGCCGCTCGTGTCCGCGGCGTTCGAGGCGTTGGCGCTCTGGACGCAGCCGGACAGTGCGACGGTCGCGGCCGCCGCGATGGCGAGGCCGGCGAGGACTCGGGTCTTCACGTCGATGATCTCCCTGTTCCGTGGGGTGGGGTCGTCCGGGGTGGGGTGGTGCGGGGTGGGGGGGGGTTGTGCGGGTCGTGCGGGGTGGTGTGGCGCGGGCCGTGTGGGAACGTTCCCGCGCCGAGGTCGAGTGTGGCGCTACCGGGTGAACGCCGGGTGCCGCGGGCGTCGCCGCCGGGTGAACTCCGGGGGCCGCGGCCGGCGCAGCGCCTGCTCTGGTGCGAGGTTGATCACCCCGTGCGCCGCAACAACCTCGCACCGAGTGGCGAACTTCGCACGGCGCGCTCAGCGTCGCATCCGAACGCCTGCCCGCCGCAGCTTCGCGCGCAACGTCGCCTCGTCCCAGAGATCAGCCCATCGCAACCGCACGACGTGCCGGACGCCGGGCAAGGACCGCAGCCGGTCCTCCCGGTACTTCTCGGCGATGACCACGTCCTCCGCCGAACGCCCGTTCCGCATCGTCGGGTCCCGGTACTTCACCTCGCCGTCGAACTCGACCACGACGCCGGCCGAGGGGAACCAGAAGTCCACCACGATGTCCGGTTGCCCGGACGACCGGAAACGGTGCTGCAGGACGGGCTCCTCCGTGCCGAACTGATCGAACCGGGTGCGCGCGATCGACTCACCCGGCGAGTCCGACGCGGAGTCGGCGAAGTCCACCGCACGGAGCGCGCGACGGCGCCCCTTGGGGCCACGTCGCGCGATCGTGTCGCGCACGGCTGCTCGGGGAAGACCCCGACGGAGCAGGTCGTCAAGCGCCACGACGGCGTCCATGAACGGGAGCGTGAGGGCCACGTCGGCAGCGATCCGAACAGGTCCGCTCAGCTGCAGGCCTTCCGGCGTGCTGATCCGGTTCGGGTCTGGTACCGGGTCGAGGTCGGCGTGGACGACGAAGGAAGCATTCGTGGTCCGCCGATCACTCCCGACCGAGGTCACGTGCACTCGATCGGGCGGCGGCGACACCGTCGGCACACCGAGTACGACCGCCGCCGAGACGTGTGAGACGACCTGGTCGGGTCCGATGCGATCGGCGGACGCACCGACGCGGACCAGGTGCTGTTCCGCTGGCCGGAGGGCTGCCCAAGCGGCAGCGTCGACGAACTTCCCTCGCCCGATGCGGACGAGCTCCTGCGCGTCCGCCCGCCTCCTGATCACCTCGGACTCGGCTGGATGGTGCGCCGAGGTCCGGAGGACGGTGACGGCGGGAAGTGGGGCGAGGGCGATCTGACGGTTCACCCCGACGATGGTGATGGTCGGGGAACGGGAGCCGTCGGGACGGCGGCGGATCTGTGGACAAGACGAGGGCGACGCCCGCCTGTGGAGAGGCCGGAGCCGTCCGGGCTGCGAGACTGTCCGGGTGAACACACGCACCTGGGGTTGGCTCGCAGCCGTCATCGACGTCGTCCTCATCGTCGTCTTCGCGCTCATCGGCCGTTCCTCCCACGGCGAGGGCAACACCGCACTGGGGATCTGGACCACCGTCTGCCCGTTCCTGGCGGGCTGGGCGATCGGGTACGTGACGAGTGGAGCCTGGGCCCGCCCGCTGCGCTTCTGGCCGACCGGCGTCGTCGTATGGATCCTCACGGTGTTCGTCGGCATGGCGATCCGCGTCGCCACGGGTCAGGGCGACGTCGACGGCAACCCGCTGCCGATCTCCTTCGTCATCGTCGCCACGATCGTGCTCGGGGTGTTCCTGCTCGGTTGGCGCGCGATCGCCCGCGGGGTGCTGCGCTTCACCGCGTCGCGGTCCCGGCAGGACGCCGCCGCGACCGAGGCGTGAACGCCAGCCGCGGGTCCCAGCCGACCATCCTCGACGTCGCCGCACGAGCAGGCGTCTCGAAGTCCGCGGTGAGCCGTGTCCTCTCCGGCACCGGACGGTTCTCCGATGAGACTCGCGAGCGGGTCGAGCGCGCCGCAGCCGAGCTCGGGTACGTCGCCAACGCCATGGCACGCGGGCTCGTCAGCGGTCGGACGCACACCATCGGCATGCTCGTCCGCGATGCGTCGTCGATGGTCTACACCGCACTGCACGCCGTGATGGAGCGCCGCGCGTCCGAGCTGGGCTACCGCGTCGTCACCACCACGGGTGTCGGCCGTGTCGAGGACGAGAAGTCCGCACTCGCCGCACTCGTGTCGATGCGGGTGGACGGCCTCGTGGTCTGCAGCGGCTTGATGCCGTCGGCCGACATCGCCGAGTTCGCCCCGCGGATCGCCACCGTGGTCGCCGGCCGGCCCGAACTCCACCCGGCACTGTCCAGCGTGTACTGCGACGAGGTGGACGGTGGCGCGACCATCGCCGACACCGTCGCCGACGCCGGCCATAGCACGGTCGCCGTACTCACCGTCCCACTCGACAACGCGATCACGCAGCACGCCCGCTCGACGGCGATGGTCGAACGGCTCCGCGCACGTGGTGTCCGGGTCATCGACATCGACGCCAGCTTCGTGCGACCACCGGACGACCTCGCCGCCGACCTGGTCGACGCGATGCACGAGTCGGACGTGACCGCGGTGATGTGCCCGACGGACCGGCTCATGCTCGACGTGTGCGAGGCGCTCGCACGCCGCGGTGTCCGGGTCCCGCACGATCTGTCGGTCACCGGGTTCGACGGCGTGTACCCCCTCGCGAGCGACTGGATCGGGTTCACGACGCTCGAGCAGCCGATCGAACGCATCGGCCGCGAGGCGATCGACCTCGTCATCGGCCGGATCGACGACCCGACGCGTGCCGTCGAGCACCGCTCACTCCGGGGCACCGTCGTGCCCGGTCGCACGCTGCTCCCCCGCTGACCGACGGACCGCGCACGGTGCGAGGTTGACCACTCGGTGCAGCGCAACAAGCGCGCACGGCGTGGTCAACCTCGCACCGGGCGAAGCCCGCGCCCGCGCGCGCCGCCACGGCTAGAACAGCCCGCTGCGCGGACCCTCGTCCGGACCGTCGAACCCGCGGAACATGTCGGACACGAGCGCCTCGATCTGCGGTTCGACCAGGCGCTCCACCGCCTCGGCGATGCGCGGCCGGTGGTCGATGAGCGCCAGGCACACCGCCGTCCCGGTCGAGCGAGCGCACTCGTCGGACAGCTCGATCTCGTGTCGGAGCGCCGCCTTCGCCTCGTCCGACAGCGGCTCGCGTGGTGTCTGCTCCCCCGCGCCCGTCCCCGCCAGCTCCCCGAGCGTGAAGAGGAACGGCGAACCCGGCGAGGGCTCGGGATCGACGTCGAGGCCCTGGAACTCGGGCGACAGCCCCTCCGCCGGCTGGTAGCCGGCGTGCCGCTTCCGCGCCGCCGCACGCTCGAGCTCGCGCTGCAGCAGCGGCAGGTTCTTGGCGGTGTAGTCGTCGACGGCGTCCTCGACGATGGTCGAGATCCGGCCGATGAGCGCGTGCTGGACGGCGTGCGGGACGTCCTGCCCGAAGCCGGCGGCACTCGCGATCGGGGATCCGGTGCACTTCCGGCAGATGCGGGTGCGCGGGCGGGCGGTGCCGATCTGCCAGCGCGGCAGCCAGCGCAGCCAGACGTCGACAGCGCTGCGCACGCGTCCGTCGATGCCGTCCATGCCCCAACGATACGGAGCGGAGGCGCGGATCACCCGCTCATTCCGCGCGCCTGCCCAGAACGGCCGGGTTCTCAGGCCTTCGGTTCCGTCACGAAGTCGATGAGCTCCTCGACACGGCCGAGCAGCTGCGGCTCGAGATCGGCGAAGGTGCGCACCTGCCCGAGGATCCGCTGCCACGCCCGCGCGATGTCGGCCTGCTCGGCGTTCGGCCACCCGAGCGCCTGGCAGATCCCCTTCTTCCACTCGATCGACCGCGGGATCGTCGGCCAGGCCTGCAGTCCGACGCGGGCGGGCTTCACGGACTGCCAGACGTCGACGAACGGGTGCCCGACGACGAGCACGTGCGCGCCCCACTTGCCGCGCATCACTGCCTCGGCGAAGCGGGACTCCTTCGACCCGGGCACCAGGTGGTCGACGAGCACGCCGACGCGTCGGTCTCGCGAGGGCTGGAACTCATCGAGCACCGAAGCGAGGTTGTCGACGCCGGAGAGCTCCTCGACGACGACGCCCTCGACGCGCAGGTCGGTTCCCCAGACCTTCTCGACGAGCTCAGCGTCGTGCTTGCCCTCGACCATGATGCGCGAGGGCAGAGCCACCCGGGCACGCTGCGACTCCACCGCGAAGGATCCGGACGCGGTGCGGAGGCGACCGCCGTCGGACGCCTGCCGCACGGCGGGCGCGGCCCCGGGCCTCCAGTCCGAGTGAACGGAACCCAGCGAACCCGGCGAGCCGGCAGCAGCTGCGGCAGACCGGCCGACCGGCGCCTGCGGGCGGCCCAGTGTGACGAGCTCGCCCTCGAGCAGGAACTGCCCGGTGAAGGGGAAGGAACGGGTGCGGCCCTTCCAGTCCTCGAGTGCGATGTTGCCCGCCTCGAGTCCGACGACGGCACCGGCCCACCCGGAGTCCGGGTCCTCGAGCACCATGTCGCGTTCGAGCGGCACCTGCCGCACCTTCTTCACCCCGCGGGAGCGCCAGTCTCCCGAGAGCACGTCCCCGCCGTACCGGTCGTCGTCCACCCGCACGAGGGTACTGTCGACGTCGGCCCGGACGACGTCGACCGCGCCGACACCCACCATCTCGACGGAAGGCCTCCCGTGCGCGCAGCGATCATCCACGCCCCGAACGACATCCGCGTCGAGGAGCGCGACCGTCCCTCGGTGCTCACCCCGAAGGACGTCGTCGTCAAGGTCGTCGCCGCGTGCGTGTGCGGCTCGGACCTGTGGCCGTGCCGCGGCGTCACGAAGACGAAGGAGCCCCGGCCGATCGGGCACGAACTCGTCGGCGAGGTCGTCGCCGTCGGCGACGCGGTCACCGACCTGCACGAGGGCGACTTCGTGATCTCCCCCTTCACCATGAACGACGGCACCTGCCAGGCCTGCCGCCACGGGATGACCAGCGGCTGCGACCACCTGTCCGGCTTCGGCGGGAAGGACGCGTACGGCGACCCGGTCGGCGGCGCGCAGGCCGAGTACGTCCGCATCCCGGACGCGTCGGCGACCCTCGTCGCGGTGCCCGGCCCCGTCGACCCGGCGCTCGTGCCGTCGCTGCTGACCCTGTCCGACGTCTTCTCCACCGGGCACCACGCCGCGGTGTCGGCGGCGGTCGGTCCGGGCAAGACCGTCGTGGTGGTCGGCGACGGCGCGGTCGGCCTGTCCGCCGTGCTCGCGTCGAAGCGACTCGGCGCCGAGCGCATCATCGCAATGAGCCGGCACGCCGATCGCCAGGCGCTGGCACGCGAGTTCGGCGCGACGGACATCGTGTCCGAGCGCGGCGAGGAGGGCGTCGCGGCGATCCGCGAGCTGCTCGGCGGCGACCTGGCTGACTGCGCGGTCGAGGCCGTCGGCACCGAGGAGAGCATGGACCAGGCGCTGCACTCGGTGCGCGCGGGCGGCAACCTCGGCTTCGTCGGGGTCCCGCACGGCGTGCCGACCATCGGGACGCGCTACCTCTTCGACACGAACATCGCCGTCGCGGGCGGGATGGCGCCGGCACGGAAGTACATCCCGGAGCTGCTGCCCGACGTGCTGTCCGGAGCGATCGACCCCGGGCGCGTGTTCGACCTCGAGCTGCCGCTCGACGAGGCCGCCGAGGCGTACCGGGCGATGGACGAGCGTCGGGCGATCAAGGTGCTGCTGCGGCCGTAGGCGCCGGTCGCTCGCGGGCACCCGGCCGGCGTCCGGCGCACCTCCGTCGGGGCGGCACGTTTCGCGCAGCAGAACGCGTGTTTCGAATCGGTAAACAAACCTTTCAGTAAAGAAAGTTGTCCGTTACAGTCCTCGACATGACCACACGAGGACGCACCCCCGGCCAGCCCGGTCTGCTGCGCGTCCTGAACGACCGGGCGGCCCTCGAGCTGCTGCTCGACGACGGCCCGCTCACCCGCAACGAGATCGCGCAGCGCACCGGGCTCAGCAAGCCCACCGCCGCTGAGATCATCCGTCGGCTCGAGTCGACTGCGCTCATCCGCCAGGCCGGCACGGACACGCATGCCGGGCGCCGCGGGCCGAGCGCCGTCGTGTACGAAGCGATCACCGACCGCGACCTCGGTGTCGCGGTGGACGTCCAGCTCGTCGACGTCCGGTCGACCGTGGTGGACGCCGCCGGTCGCACGTTCCCGGTCGCCACGCACCGGATGTCCGAGGCCGAGGTGCGCTCCCCCGGCGCCGACATCGTCGCCGCCGCGATCTCCCGCGCAGCCGCCGCGGCCGGTGTGGACCCCGAGCTCGTCACCGCCGTCGCGGTGGGTGTGCAGGCGAGTGTCGACCACGCCACCGACACCCTCATCTTCACCGACGGACTGCCCGGCTGGCCCCGCGAGCAGGTCAGCGCGACCCTCTCCGCCGAGCTCGGGGTCCACGTCGTCGTCGAGAACGACGCCAACCTCGCCGCCATCGCCGAACGCAACATGGGGGCCGGTCGAGCACCCGGGTCGTTCGCGCTCTTCTGGATGGCCGAGGGCCTCGGCATGGCCCTCGACCTGCACGGTCACCTGCACACCGGCGCCTCCGGTGCCGCGGGGGAGATCGGCTACCTCAGCGTGCCCGCCGACGCACGCTCCATCGACCCGACGGCCACGATCGTCGCGGACCTCATCTCCGAGTCCGCGATCATCGCCCTGGCCGCCGAGCACGGGATCACGGCACCGGACGGCACCGCAGCCGACTGGCGCCAGGTGCTCCCGCAACTGCCCGGCCTGCCCGAGCAGCACCCCTTCACCGTCGCCCTCGGCGAGCGCGTCGGGCACAACGTGCTCCCCGCCCTCGCCGTGGCCGATCCCGAGACGGTCGTCCTGCACGGCCCGACCGGGATCGCCGGTGGCCCCGCCCTGGCCGCCGCCGTGACCGCCTGGCTCCGGACCCGCTCGCGCTGGTCCACCGCCGTGGTCGCGCCCGGCGTCCCCGACACCCCCGTCCTGCACGGTGCGCGGCACGTCCTCATCGACGTCGTCCGCACCGCGCTCGCGGACCGGCTCGAGCGCATCAGTGACGATGCCCCGACGCCGGACCCCGTCGAGCGCCCCTGAACGTTCCACCCGCACCACTCGAGGCACCATCACCCAGCCCTGTCACAGGGCTCTTCGTCGCGCCCGGAAACGGGCGGCGCCCGGAAACGGGCGGCGCCCGGAAACGGACGGCGACGGAGCGAGACCAGAGAGCGAGTACCGCCTTGTCCCTCCCCGAACCGAACGTCCCGCGCCGCCGGGTGTTCCGCCGCATCGCCACCGCCACCGCCGTCGCCGCGGCCGGCGCCCTCGTCGTCGCCGGCTGCAGCTCCGGCAGCAGCGCCGACTCGATCGAGAAGAGCGCCCCGAAGGAGCTCAAGGGCACCGTGTCCCTGTGGCACTTCTTCACCGGCCGTGAAGCCGGCGTCGTGAAGACCGCCGTCGCGGGCTTCGAGAAGGCCAACCCCGACGTCACCGTCGACATCCACGCCGGCCAGGACGACGAGAAGCTGCAGAAGGCGATCTCGTCCGGCCAGAACATCGACGTGGGCCTGTCGTACTCGACCGCGATCGTCGGCAGCTTCTGCTCCTCGGGTGCCTTCCGCGACCTGTCGCCGTACATCAAGCGCGACAAGGTCGACCTGTCCGACATCCCGAAGGCGGTGCAGTCGTACACGCAGTACAAGGGCACGCGCTGCACCCTGCCGGCCCTCGCCGACGTCAGCGCGCTCATGTACAACAAGCCGCTGCTCGAGAAGGCGGGCATCACGACTCCGCCGAAGACGCTCGACGAGCTGAAGACCGACGCACTGAAGCTGACGACGTACAACGCCGACGGCTCCATCAAGCAGCTCGGCTTCAACCCGCTCATCGACTTCTACGAGAACTCGCCCGAGCACTGGGCGCCGATGGTCGACGGCTCGTGGCTCGACAAGGACGGCAACAGCGTGATCGGTACGTCCGACGCGTGGAAGAAGCTCATCACCTGGCAGAAGGGCTTCGTCGACGAGATCGGCTACGACAAGCTCAAGGCCTTCACGTCCGGCCTCGGGCAGGAGTTCGCGGCCGACAACGCGTTCCAGACCGGTCAGGTCGCGATGCAGATCGACGGCGAGTACCGCACGGCGTTCCTCAAGGACCAGAAGCCGGACCTCGACTACGGCACGTCCCCGACACCGGTGATGGACGGCCTCGGCAACTACGGCTCGACGTACATCGCGGGCAACGTCGCGGGCATCGCGAAGGGGTCCAAGAACCCCGAGCTGTCGTGGGCGCTCCTGAAGTACCTGTCCACCAACACCGACGCGCAGGTCACGATGGGCAACGGTCTGAAGAACATCCCGACGCTCACCTCGGCGCTGGAGTCCCCCGACCTCGAGGTCGACGAGAACTACAAGACCTTCGTCGACGTCGCGGGCAACAAGGACACGATGACCTCGCCGGGCACCGCGGACGGTGCCGCCTACATCGGCACCTTCACGAAGTTCTGGCAGGCCTACCAGCAGAACGGCGGCGACCTCGACGCGAAGCTGAAGAAGCTGGACTCCGACATCGACAACGCGAACCAGCTGGCTGGTCCGTGATGAGCCTCACCACCAAGACGACCGGCCGGGAGGCGCGGCTCGCCCGCGCCGCCCGGCCCACGGGCCCGACGGGGTCCGGTCCGGTGCCCCCGACGGCTCCGCGACGTCGGCCCCGTTCCGCAGAGTCCCGGCGCCGCCTCGTCGCCCTGACGATGCTCGCGCCGGCCCTGGCGGGCCTGGTGATCTTCTTCGCCTACCCGCTCGTCGCGTCGATCTTCTACTCGTTCACGCGCTACAACCAGCTGCAGGAGCCCGAGTTCGTCGGGTTCCTGAACTACAAGTTCCTGTTCACCCAGGACCCGCAGATCGGGCCCGCGGTGGTGAACACGCTGTGGTTCGTCGTCATCCTGGTGCCGGTCCGGATCGTGTGCGGACTCCTGGTGGCCGGGCTGCTCAGCCGGGCCAAGACGGCCACCGGGTTCTGGCGGACGCTGTTCTACCTGCCCGCCCTGGTCCCGCCGGTCGCGAGCGTCGTGGCGTTCGTGTTCCTCTTCAACCCGGGCACCGGGCCGGTGAACCAGATCCTCCGGGTCTTCGGCATCGACGGCCCGCTGTGGTTCAACGACCCGGCGTGGTCGAAGCCCTCGCTGGTGATCCTGGGCGTCTGGGTGATGGGCGACATCATGATCATCTTCCTGGCCTCACTGCTCGACGTGCCGCGCGACCTGTACGAGGCCGCGTCGCTCGACGGTGCGAACGGCGTCCAGCAGGTCCGGCACATCACCCTGCCGACGATCGCCCCGGTGATCGGGTTCGCCGCCGTGACGGGGGTGATCGCCGCGCTGCAGTACTTCACCGAGGCGGCCGTCGCCTCGGGCGTCGCGAGCGGCAAGGCGACGATCGGTGGCGGGACCGCCGCCCAGCTCGGCTATCCGGGCACCTCGCTGCTCACCTACACCGAGCTGCTCTACCAGCACGGGTTCGCGAACTTCCAGTTCGGCTACGCGTCCGCCATGGCCGTGGTCCTGTTCGTGATCACCGCGGTGGTGCTCGTCTTCACGATGCGCCGGATCAGTGTGTTCCGGCCGGAGGAGTCCTGATGACCGCCGTCTCCCAGTCCCCGCTCGCCCGGGCGCCCCGGGGTCCAGCGCCCCGCACCGGCAGGCCGCGTGGTCGCTCCCTGGTTTGGATCGCCGAGCACGCCGCTCTGGTGGCCCTCGGCGTCCTGACCATCGCCCCGATCGTGTTCGTCATCCTGACCTCGCTGATGTCGAGCAACCAGGCCCTCACGGCGTCGATCGTGCCCCGGCCGTTCGACTTCTCGAACTACGCGCGGGTGTTCACCGAGCTGCCGCTCACGCAGTGGTTCGGCAACTCGTCGATGTACGCCGTCCTCGCCACCGCGTTCATGCTCATCAGCTCGGTGCCCGCGGCCTACGCGCTCGCCCAGATCAAGTTCAGGGGCGCGAACCTGATCTTCACGGTGATCATCGTCGCGATGCTCCTGCCCCCGCAGGTCACCGCGGTGCCGGTCTACGTGATGTGGTCGCACCTGCACCTGACCGGCACCCTGTGGCCGCTCATCCTGCCGAACCTGCTCGGCGACGCGTTCAGCATCTTCCTGCTCCGCCAGTTCTTCATGACCATCCCCAAGGAGTACGGCGACGCCGCCCGCATGGACGGCTGCAGCGAGTGGGGCGTGCTCTGGCGCGTGGTCGTCCCGATGGCCCGCCCGGGCATCGCGTCGGCGGCGATCTTCATGTTCTTCCACTCGTGGAACGACTACTACGGCCCGCTCCTGTACGCGTCCGAGAACCAGGCCGCCTGGCCGGTGGCGTACGGGCTCGCCACGTTCCGCGGGCAGCACGGCACCGACTGGTCGATGACGATGGCGATGACCGTCGTCGTCATGGTCCCCGTCGTCATCATCTTCTTCTTCGCACAGAAGGCATTCGTCGAGGGCATCGCGCTCACCGGCGTGAAGGGATAGCAGCTCCAGTGAAACTCACAGTCGTCGGTGGCGGATCCACCTACACCCCCGAACTCGTGGACGGCTTCGCCCGGCTCCGCGACCAGCTCCCCATCGACGAGCTCTGGCTCGTCGACCCCGACCCGGTGCGCCGCGAACTCGTCGGCGGTGTCGCCAAGCGGATGTTCGCGCACGCCGGCCACCCCGGCACGATCCACGTCACCGACGACGTCGTCGCCGGGGTCACCGACGCCGATGCCGTCATGTTCCAGCTCCGCATCGGCGGGCAGGCCGCACGCCAGCAGGACGAGACGTGGCCGCACGAAGCGTGCTGCATCGGCCAGGAGACCACCGGTCCGGGCGGGTTCGCGAAGGCGCTCCGCACCGTGCCCGTGGTCCTGGAGTACGCCGAACTCGTCCGGAAGCACGCCAAGCCGGACGCCTGGATCGTCGACTTCACCAACCCCGTCGGCATCGTCACCCGCGCCCTGCTCGAAGCCGGACACCGCGCCGTCGGCCTGTGCAACGTCGCGATCGGGTTCCAGCGACGCTTCGCGAAGGAGTTCGGCGTCGCCCCCGACCACGTCCGGCTCGACCACGTCGGCCTGAACCACCTGACGTGGGAGCGCGGCGTGCACGTCACGGGCGCGGACGGCGTCGAGCGCGACGTCATGGCGGACCTGCTCGCCGAGTCGGACGGTGCCCTCGGCCGGACGGCGGAGAGCGTGCACATGCACCCGGACCTCCTCCGCCTGCAGCACGCGATCCCCTCGTACTACCTGCGGTACTTCTACTCGCACGACATCGTGCTGCAGGAGCAGCTGCACGAGCCCACCCGTGCCGAGGCCGTCATGGAGACCGAGCGGGCCCTGCTCGCGAAGTACGCCGACGAGTCCGTCGCGACGAAGCCCGCCGAACTCGAGCAGCGCGGCGGCGCCTACTACTCCGAGGCGGCGATCGACGTGCTGTCCTCGATCCTCGGCGACCGCGGCGACGTGCAGGTCCTCAACGTGCGGAACGACGGCACGTTCCCGTTCCTGCCGGACGACCACGTCATCGAGGTGCCGTCGCGCGTCACCCGCCAGGCGATCACGCCGTTGCCGGTCTCCCCGCTCGACCCGGACATGGTCGGTCTCGTATCGCACGTCGCCGGGTACGAGCGGCTCGCGCTCGACGCCGCGGTGCACGGTGGCCGCGACCGGGTGCTCCGTGCGATGTGGGCGCACCCGCTCGTCGGGCAGGTGGACAAGGCGGAGCAGCTCACCGACCTGCTCCTGGCCGCGAACGCGGAACACATCCCGTGGGCGCGATCGGAGCAGGTGACGTGGGCGGGCTGAGCCGGACCGGCGCGGCGGGCCCGGCCCGAGCCTCCCGTCCGCCCGCGCCGGTCCCACCGGACGCGACCGACGTCGTGCTCGCGGTCGACGGCGGCGGGAGCAAGACCGACGTCGTCGCGATCGCACTCGACGGGACCATCGTCGGGCACGCGCGCGGTCCGGGGTCGAACCCGCAGACGCGGGGCTGGGACCTCGCCGGCCCGATCCTCGACGACGTCCGCGCGCGCGTCGTCAGCGAGCTGGGCGACCGGCGCATCCGGACGACGCACGTGTACCTGGCCGGGCTCGACCTGCACGACGAGCTCGTCGCCGCGACCGCGGCCCTCGCGCACTGGGCCGAGGACGGCGGCGAACCACACGTCCTGGACAACGACCTGTTCGCCCTGCTGCGGGCCGGCACCCTGTCCCCCGACGCAGCGGCCGTGGTGTGCGGCACCGGGATCAACGCCCTCGCGGTGCGGGCCGACGGCACGACCGCACGGTTCCCGGCCATCGGGGACGTCTCCGGCGACTGGGGTGGCGGCGCGTGGCTCGGCAACCGGGCGCTCTGGCACGCGGCTCGGGCCGACGACGGTCGCGGCCCGGCGACGGCGTTGGTCGGCGCGGTGCCGGCGGCGGTGGGCCTGCGCAGCGTCCGCGAGGTCACCGAGGCCATCCACTTCGGCCGCTTGGACCAGCGCGTGTTCAACCGGCTCTGCCCGGTGCTGTTCGACGTGGCCGGAGCCGGCGACGCGGTGGCCCGGGGCGTCGTGGAGCGGCAGGCGGAGGAGATCGTCCTGCTCGCCGCGGTCGCGCTCGAGCGGTTGGGCCTCGGAGGTTCGGTGGCCGACCCGGTGCCCGTCGTGCTCGGGGGCGGGGTGCTCGCTGCTCGGCACCCGTTGCTCGTGGACGGTGTCGTCGACGGGCTCGCTGCCCGGGTCCCCGGAGCGGTGCCGACCTGGGTGACCGATCCCCCGGTGCTCGGCGCGGGGCTGGCGGCGCTGGAGTCGGTCGGTGCCGACGACGCGGCGCTCGAGCGGTACCGCGAGGCCGTGCGCTCCCGTGCCTTCGTGAGCACGACCGCGCTGATCCGCTGACGCGCGCGCGGGCGCGGGCGCGGGCGCGGCGGGCGCGGCGTCGCCCGCCCGCCCGCACGACCCCCTCGCGAAAGCGACAGTCTGCCGCCGAACATTCGCCGCAGACTGTCGCTCTTGCGGCACGAACCGCGCGCGGACCGACCGCCGGCTCCGGCGGCGGCCCCGCGGCCTACGCCCGCGCCAGCATCTCGAGCGTGTCGACCACGCGGTTCGAGAAGCCCCACTCGTTGTCGTACCAGGCGACGACCTTCACGTGCCGGCCCTCGTCGACGCGGGTGAGCAGCGAGTCGAAGATGCTCGACTCCGGCCGCCCGGTGATGTCCGTCGACACGAGCGGGTCCACCGTGAACGCCAGGACCCCGGCGAGCGGACCGGCAGCCGCGGCGCGGTAGGCCTCGTTCACCTCGTCCACGGTCACGTCCCGCGACACGACGGTGTTCAGCTCGACGATCGACCCGACGGGCACCGGCACGCGGATGGCGTCACCGGACAGCTTGCCCTCCAGGCGGGGCAGCACCAGCCCGATGGCCTTGGCCGCCCCGGTCGTCGTCGGCACGATGTTCACGCCGGCAGCGCGGGCCCGACGCAGGTCGCGGTGCGGCCCGTCCTGCAGGTTCTGCTCCTGCGTGTACGCGTGCACGGTGGTCATGAACCCGTGCTCGATGCCCGCCAGGTCGTCGAGCACCGACGCCAGGGGTGCGAGCGCGTTGGTCGTGCACGACGCGTTCGAGATCACCGTGTGCACGGCCGGGTCGAACGTGTCCGAGTTCACGCCGTACGCGATGGTGGCGTCCGCTCCGGTGGCCGGCGCACTGATGAGGACCCGTCGGGCGCCGGCGGTCAGGTGCCCGGCTGCCGCGTCGCGTGCGGTGAAGCGTCCGGTGGACTCGAGGACGACCTCGACGCCGAGTTCGGCCCAGGGCAGGTCCGCCGGCGACGTCGATGCGAGCACGCGGACGCGGCGGCCGTCGATGACGAGCGTGTCGCCGTCGACCTCGACGGTGCCGTCGAACGGCCCGAGGGCGGAGTCGTAGCGGAACAGGTGCGCGAGTGTGTCGGGGGCGGTCAGGTCGTTCACGGCGACGACCTCGAGGTCGTCACCGCCCCGTGCGAGCAGGGCGCGGAGCGTGTTGCGGCCGATGCGGCCGAAGCCGTTGATGGCGATGCGGGTCATGTGGAGTTCCTTTCGTTCCGTGGTCCATGCTCACGGGCCGGGAGGCACGGCTCCAGTGGCAGGGAAGCCAGCGTCCGAAAGGATGTCGCCACCACCGCCGCGTCGGCGCGGTCAGTCCTGGAACGTCCGGCGGTACTCGGTGGGCGAGGTCCCGAGGATCCGCCGGAAGTGCGTCCGCAGGTTCGCGTCGGAACCGAGGCCCGCTCGTTCGGCCACCTGGTCGACGCCGAGGTCGGACTGCTCCAGGAGCTCCCGGGCGAGGTCGACGCGCGCCCGCAGCACCCACTGCATCGGCGTGTACCCGGTGTCCTCCACGAACCGGCGTGAGAACGTCCGGGTCGACACCGTGGCATTGCGCGCGAGCGCTTCGAGCGTGAGCGGCTCGGCGAGGTGCCGGAGCGCCCACTCCCGGGTGTCGGCGAACACGTCGCCGAGCGGTTCGGGAACGCTCCGCGGTACGTACTGCGCCTGGCCGCCGCTGCGGTACGGGGCACTGACGAGCCGTCGGGCGACGTGGTTCGACAGCGCCACGCCGTGGTCCTGTCGGACGATGTGCAGGCACAGGTCGATCCCGCTCGCGGCGCCGGCACTGGTCAGCACCGAGCCCGCGTCGACGAACAGCACGTCCTCGTCGACGTCCACCTCGGGGTACCGCTCACGGAGCACCCGCGTGTAGTGCCAGTGCGTCGTCGCGCGGCGGCCGTCGAGCAGCCCGGCTGCCGCGAGCGCGAACGCCCCGGTGGAGATCGCCGCGATGCGGACGCCGCGCTCGTGGGCCCGCGCGAGTGCCGTGACGACGTCGGCCGGCGGCGCCGAGTCCGACGGGCGGCGGTAGCCGGGCACGAAGACGGTCTCCGCCCAGTCCAGTGCCTCCAGCCCGTGGTCGACCGCGTAGGCCAACCCGTCGCCGCCGGTGATCCGACCGACCCGGGGGCCGCAGACCCGTACCTCGTAGGGCATGCTCGGCCGGTTCGAGAACACCTGCGCGGGGATCCCGACGTCGAGCGGTTTCGCGCCGTCGAGCACCAGGACCGCGACGCGGTGCAGTGGGGTCCGGGCCATACCGGCGACGCTAGCCGAACACGTCACCCTCGCGTTCTCCACAGATCTGTCAGCCCCCTCCCCTAGGATCAGCACACCACGTACGCTCCGTACGTGCCGTACTCACCGGAGGCCCTCGTGCCCATCGCAGCCGACTACCCCACGTACTCGCGCGCCCGCGAGCACTTCAAGGACATGCTCGACGCCACCGCGACCGGCCGCACCGTGACGGTCGCCCGCGACGGCGCCGTCTCCGCGATGCTGCCCGTCGACCGGCTTCGCGACTACTTCTTCCGGACCGTCTCCCCGCGGGTCAGTGTCTTCCGCGAGGCCGGCGCGGTCGTCGCCCTCATGGAGGGGCGCCCGTTCGTCGCCCAGGGAACGGACGTCGACGACGCACTCGACGACCTCGCCCTGTCGCTTCGGGAGTACGCGGTCGACTGGGAAGACCGTCTCCAGCACGCCCCGAACCACCACGACGCGTGGGCGCTCGTCCAGCTGGTCAAGCTGTCCACGGACGCCGAACTGCGCGACTGGTTGGAGCGCGGCGGTGAGTAGCCCGAGGCACCCTGCTCCGAACCGCGAGCACCACGACACGTTCTGCACGACCGAGCGCTGGACACTGGTGCGCGGCGCCACCGGTCAGCCCGTCCGGCACCATCGCACCTACGAGCTCGTGCTCTGGGACGCACGCGTCCTGCGCACCCGGATCTCGAAGCCCGTCGACCGGTCGACCTACGGTGCGCGCATGTGGGCGCACGTCCTGCGCCACCAGCTGCAGGTCGATGCACCGGCCTTCTGGCGCTGCGTCGACGACGGCACGCTGCCGGACCGGGGCAGCCCCGTGCACCAGGCGCCCGCGAACGCCCTCCCGCTGTACCTGGTGCGGGCACTCCACGACCTCGGTGTGCCCGAGTCGGAGATCCTCGATCTCGGACCCGCCGGCGCTGCCGAACTCCACGCCGAGCTCCTGCGCCGGGCGGCCGAGCCGTCCTGACCGTCAGGCGTCGCGGACGGCCAGCACCCGGTGCGGCGATGCCCGTTCCGCTCGCCACCCGGTCGGCAGCGTGTCCCGCAGTTCCGCCAGCGTGAAGGACCGGCGGATCGACCGCAGGCCGTCGACCCGGACGAAGGTCCCCGCGGACACCAGCGGCGACGCCAGCGCGTACGCCCGGTAGGCCTCGCGCGACCGACGGATGTCCGAGTGCACGCTGCGACCCGACGCGAGCGCCTCCGAGTCCGCCAGGAACCCGTTCCGCTCGTCGTCGCCCAGGTGGTGCAGGACGTGGTTCGACACCACGACGTCGAACCGCTCGCCCGCCGTCACCAGGTCACCGCTCGACTGCTGCCGGAAGGTGACACCCCGCGGTGCCCGTCGGTTCGCCGCGTCGATAGCCCGCGGGTCCGGGTCGACCCCGACGACCTCGACGTCGAACCCGTCGCTCGCCGCCCACCGCACGACGGCACGGGCCAGGTCGCCGCCGCCGCACCCGAGGTCGAGGACCCGGGCGCGGCCGTTCACCGGCAGGGCCGGTACGACGTGGGTCCGCCACGCCGAACGCCAGCCGCTCACCAGGGCGTTGACGAGCGCGAAGCGCCGGAAGGTCCGCGCGAGCGCGCGCGGGTCGCAGTCCGGGTCGTCCATGAGTTCGGTCAGGTCGACCGCGCGCGTGCGCAGGTCGAGGACCGGGAGGCCCGTGGAGCCGCCGTCGGGACGGCTCACGTGCGCACCATGGTCAGTCGCGCACTCTCGACCGTGAGACCGGGGCCGAAGGCGAGCGCCACGACGGCAGCACCGTCCGGGGTCCCGGCGTCGAGTGCCTCGCGGAGCACGAACAGCACGGTCGCGCTCGACATGTTCCCGTGGTCGCGCAGCACCGTCCGGCTCGCAGCGATCGCCGTGTCCGGCAGGTCGAGCGCCTGCTGCGTGCGGTCGAGGATCGCACGCCCTCCGGGGTGCACGGCCCACACCGGCACGTCGGCGGCCGGTCCGTCCAGAAGTGACGCGACGGCCTCGGCGACGCTGCTGCCGACGAGCTTGGGGACCGTGGTGCTCAGGACCATCTCGAAGCCCTCGTCGCCGATGTTCCAGGCCATCTCGCCGGCGCTCTCGGGCACGACGGCGGTGGCGAACGCGTCGAGGCGCAGGCCGGGGCCGTCGGCGGTGACCACGACGGCGGCGGCACCGTCCCCGAAGACGCTGTTCGCGACGATCTGGTCCGGGTCGTCGCTCGCGCGGACGTGCAGGGTGCAGAGCTCGGCGCAGACGACCAGCACGACCGCGGCCGGGTCGGCCTCGGCGAACGCGGCCGCGATCCGGAGCGCCGGGAACGCCGCGCAGCACCCCATGAACCCGATGTGGTGGCGGAAGACGTCACGGCGCAGGCGGAGCTCGGTCACGATGTCCAGGTCCGGGCCGGGCTGCGTGAAGCCGGTGCACGACACCGTGACGACGTGCGTGACCGCGGCCGCGTCGACGTCTGCGCGGGCCAACGCGTCACGAGCAGCCTCGACGAAGAGCGGCGGCGCGAGCTCGCGGTAGCGGTCGTTGCGGGTGCCCGTCGAGGGCGAGTGCAGCGCGCCGTCCGTGTCGCGGAACGCGCCCGCTGGACGGCTCCGGTCGAGTTCGGCCAGCACGGTGTGCCGGTGCTCGACCGCCGAGGCGTCGAAGGCTGCGGGGACGAGCCGCCGGCCGAGACGACCGAGCTCGGGCTGCGCAGCGAAGAGGTCTCGCACGGCAGCCTGCTCGAGCGTCGTCTCCGGGACGGCGGTTCCGATGGCGCGGATCGTTGCGGACACGACTCATCCTGTCACCGGGTCGCTGACGCGTCCCCAGGTTCTCCCACACCGCGGAACGGACACAGCACCGTGGTTTCCCACGGTGCTGTGTCCGGAACCTGGTTCCGCGGAACGGAACTGCACGGAACGGCGACTACGCCTGCTGCGCGCGCTCCAGCACCAGCTCACGGACGCGGGCGGCGTCCGCCTGGCCCTTCATGGCCTTCATGACGGCACCGATGATGGCGCCGGCGGCCTGGACCTTGCCGTCCTTGATCTTCGCGAGCACGTCCGGCTGGCCGGCGAGTGCCTCGTCGACCGCGGCGGTGAGCGCCGAGTCGTCGGACACGACCTTGAGCCCGCGGGCCTCGACGACCTGGGCCGGCGAGCCCTCGCCGGCGATGACGCCCTCGAGCACCTGGCGTGCCAGGCGGTCGGTCAGGTCGCCGGACTCGACGAGCGCGATGACCTCGGCGACGTGCTGCGGCGACACGAGGTCGCCGGGCTCGGCGTCCTGCGCGTTCGCGACACGGCTGATCTCGCCGGTCCACCACTTGCGGGCCGCCTGCGGCGCGGCTCCGGCGGCGACGGTGCCCTCGACCTGGTCGAGCAACCCACCGTTCACGACGTCCTGGAACTCCAGGTCGGCGAAGCCCCAGTCGCCCTTCAGGCGACGGCGGCGAGCCACCGGGGCCTCGGGCAGGGACGCACGGAGCTCCTCGACGACCGCGGGGTCCGGCACGACCGGCAGCAGGTCGGGCTCGGGGAAGTAGCGGTAGTCGTCGGCATCCGACTTCGGACGGCCGGCCGAGGTGCGGCCGGTGTCCTCGTGCCAGTGACGGGTCTCCTGCGTGATCGAGCCGCCGTCGGCCAGGATCGCGGCCTGGCGCTGGATCTCGTAGCGGATCGCACGCTCGACGGCACGGAACGAGTTGACGTTCTTCGTCTCGGTGCGGGTGCCGAGCTTCTCCTGGCCGCGGGGGCGCAGCGAGATGTTGGCGTCGCAGCGCAGGTTGCCGCGCTCCATGCGGGCCTCGGAGACACCGAGTGCGCGCACGAGGTCGCGGATGACCTGCACGTACGCGGCACCGAGCTCGGGGGCACGGTGCTCGGCACCGAAGATCGGCTTCGTGACGATCTCGACGAGCGGCACACCGGCGCGGTTGTAGTCGACGAGCGAGTACTCGGCACCCTGGATGCGGCCGGTGGCACCACCGACGTGCGTCAGCTTGCCGGCGTCCTCTTCCATGTGGGCGCGTTCGATCGGGATGTTGAAGATCGTGCCGTCGGCCAGTTCGACCTCGACCTCGCCCTCGAACGCGATCGGCTCGTCGAACTGCGAGACCTGGTAGTTCTTCGGGTTGTCCGGGTAGAAGTAGTTCTTCCGGGCGAACCGCGACGACTCGGCGATCGAGCAGCCGAGCGCGAGCCCGAGCTGGATCGAGTACCGGACGGCCTGCGCGTTGACGACGGGCAGCGACCCGGGCAGCCCGAGGTCGACCGGCGTCACGTTCGTGTTCGGCTCGCCACCGAAGAAGTTCGGCGCGTCCGAGAACATCTTGGTCTTCGTCGCGAGCTCGACGTGCACCTCGAAGCCGAGCACCGGCTCGTAGCGCTCCAGTGCCTCGTCGAAGTCCATGAGCGCGTCCTTCTGCGCCATCAGATCACACCTTCCTGCGCAGCCGACTGCTGACTTTGGTCGAGGTCCGGGATCCGGTCGATGAGCGGGGCTCCCCACTGCTGTTCGAGCAGACGCTCGAGTGCCGCACCGTAGCGGTACAGGCGGGCGTCCTCGCGCTGCGGGGCCATCAGCTGGACGCCGACGGGCAGGCCGTCCTCGGGTGCGAGGCCGTTCGGGATGCTCATCCCGGGCACGCCCGCCAGGTTCGCCGGGATCGTGGTGAGGTCGTTGAGGTACATCGCGAGCGGGTCGTCGATGCGCTCACCGATCGGGAACGCGGTCGTCGGGGCCGACGGGCTGATGAGCAGGTCGACCTGGTCGAACGCGGCCTGGAAGTCGCGCTGCACGAGCGTGCGGACCTTCTGCGCCGAGCCGTAGTAGGCGTCGTAGTACCCGGCGCTCAGGGCGTAGGTGCCGAGGATGATGCGACGCTTCACCTCGGGACCGAACCCGGCTTCGCGCGTGGCGGCCATGACGTCCTCGACCGTCGCACCGTTGTCCGGCGTGACGCGCAGGCCGAAGCGCACCGAGTCGAACTTCGCCAGGTTCGACGAGGCCTCGGCCGGCAGGATCAGGTAGTAGGCGCTGATCGCGTAGGCGAACGACGGGGCGTCGATCTCGACGACGACCGCACCGGCCGACTCGAGCAGCGCGACGGTCTCCTGGAAGCGCTGCGTGACGCCGGCCTGGAAGCCGTCGCCACCGGCGAGCTCCTTCACCACGCCGACGCGCAGGCCGCGCAGCGTGTCCGCCTGCAGTCCTTCGCGGGCGGCGGCGGCCATCGAGGGCCAGGCGTCGGGGATCGAGGTGGAGTCGCGCGGGTCGTGCCCGCCGATGACGTCGTGCAGGAGCGCGGCGTCGAGGACGGTGCGGGCGACCGGGCCGATCTGGTCGAGGCTGGACGCCAGGGCGATCGCGCCGTAGCGGCTGACCCCGCCGTAGGTCGGCTTCACACCGACGGTGCCGGTGACGGCGCCGGGCTGACGGATCGAGCCACCGGTGTCGGAGCCGAGGGCGATGGGTGCCTCGTGCGCGGCGACGGCAGCGGCCGAGCCACCGCCGGACCCGCCGGGGATGCGGTCGAGGTCCCACGGGTTGTGGGTCGGTCCGTACGCCGAGAACTCGGTGGTCGAGCCCATCGCGAACTCGTCCATGTTGGTCTTGCCGAGCGGCACGAGGCCGGCGGCGCGGAGCTTCGCGACCGGGGTGGCGTCGTACGGCGGCATCCACCCTTCGAGGATCTTCGAGCCCGAGGTGGTCGGCATGTCCTGCGTGCACAGGACGTCCTTGATCGCGATCGGGACACCGGCGAGGGGCCCGAGGTCGTCGCCGGCCGAGCGACGCGAGTCGATCGACTTCGCGACGGCGATGGCGTTCTGGTTGACGTGCAGGAAGGCGTGTACGTCGCCGTCGACGGCGGCGATGCGGTCGAGGTGGGCCTGCGTGGCCTCGACGCTCGAGACGTCGCGCGCCACCAGGGCGTCGGCGAGCGCCGCGGCGCTCATGCGCGTGATGTCGGTCACTGTTCTTCTCCCAGGATGGCGGTCACTCGGAACCGTTCGCCGTCGGAGTCCGGCGCTCCGGAGAGCGCCTGCTCCTGCGTCAGCGTCTGGCCGACGACGTCGGGTCGGGTGACGTTGCCGAGCGGCACGGGGTGGCTCGTCAGCGGGACGTCGTCGGTCGCGACCTCGGCGACCTTGGCGACGCTCTCGACGATGTGCGACAGCTCCCCGGTCAGCTTCTCGATCTCGTCGGGCGTGAGTGCGATACGTGCGAGGTTCGCCAGGTGCGCGACCTGCTCGCTCGTGATGTCAGGCATGGTGCTCCGTCGATCGGTTCGTGGACGTCCGACAGTCTATTGGCTGCGGTCGATCACGCAGGCGCGGCTGTGGACGGCTGCCTGGAGGCCCGTCACCGGTCCGGCGGACCGGTGACGGGCCTCCAGGCGGCGTGGACCCGAGCCGTCACTTCCCGTTCTGGTCACCCGCTGCCGGAGCCGCCGTGGCGGCGGGCGCAGCCGGTTCCGCCGGCGCCGCCGGAGCAGCCGGTGCAGCGGGTGCAGCGGGTGCAGCGGTCTGCGTCGGCGTGGTCGGCGTCGACTGGTCGGCCTGCGACGCACCGGATCCCGACGACGCCGAGGACTGCGACTGCGACGACTGCGACGAGTGGCTCGCCTGCCCGATCATCGCCTGGCTCGGCGTGGGCAGGGCGTCCCCGCCGACCGTCTGGTCCAGGTACGCCATCATCGACTTCCCGACCCCGAACTTCGCGCTGTACCCGGTGGTGCCCTGCAGGAACGGCCAGTTCGCCAAGCTCACGCTCCCCTGCACGTTCCCGATCCAGGTGGCGTTCGTGTACTTCGTCGACGACGCGACGAGCCAGTTCTGCACGTCGCCGTCGGTGGTGCCGGTCTTCGCGAACTTCGGCACGCTGTCGCCGGGGTTCGCACTGGCGGCGGTGCCGGAGCCGGACAGCACGCCCTGCAGCGCGTAGTCGACGGTGCCGGCGACGTCCGCCGAGACCCCCTGCGTGCAGGACGACGGCGTCGGGGTGATCTTCGTGCCGTCCGACTCGGTGACCGAGTCGATCGCGGTCGGCGTGCAGACGACGCCGCCGTTCGCGAAGCCCGCGTAGGCCTCGGCCAGGTCGATCGGCGACAGCTCGTTGACGCCGAGGATCGACGAGGGGGTCTGCCCGAGGGCACCGCCGTCGGCGCGGTGGATCCCCATCGACTGCGCGAGCTGCGCGATCTTGCAGAGGTCGAGCTGCTTGCCCATCGCGCCGAAGGCGGTGTTGATCGACTCGACGGTGGCGGCCTGCACGGTCATCGACGCCGGCACGGACTCGGCGTTCGCGACCGGCCACGTCCCGCCGCTGACGTTCTGGCAGGAGTTCGTGAACTCCGAGTTCTGGAACGTGTGCTCGGTGGTCGACACCGATTCGGACAGGGTGTGGCCGGTCGCGAGCCACTCGGCCAGGGTGAACACCTTGTAGGTGGAGCCGGTCTGGAACCCGCCGGAGTTGCCGTAGCCGGAGTCCGCGCTGTAGTCCACCGCGGTCGACCCCGCTGCGGCGTTGTCGCCCTGCGTGTACGACGTGTTCTGCACCATCGACATGATGCGTCCGGTGCCGGGCTCGACGGTGACGTTGGAGCCACCGACGTCGACGCCGGCCATCGTGGCCGGCACGTAGGTCGACAGTGCGGTCTGCGCCTGGCCCTGCAGGTCGAGGTCGAGCGAGGTGTGGATCTGCAGGCCCTTGGTGTCGAGCGTCGCGATGCGCGCCGCGGCGGTCTTGCCGAACGCCGGGTCCTGCAGCACCTGGTCGCGGACGTAGTCGCAGAAGTAGCCGGCGTCGTAGTTCGTCGCCGCGGTCGAGCAGCCGTTCGCGGTCTCGGTGATCTTCGGCGTGACCGGGGTCGCGATGGCCTTCGTCATCTCGGCCTTCGTGATCGACCCGTGCGCCTGCATGCGGCGGAGCACGTAGTCGCGTCGCTCCTTGGTGAGCGCGTAGCCGTTCGCCTGCCCGTTCGCCTTGTCACCGGGCACGTCGATGCGCAGGTTCGAGGGGTTGTTGAGGATCGCCACGAGCGTGGCCGACTGCACCAGCGACAGGTCCTTCGCGTGCACGCCGAAGTAGTACTCGGCACCGGCCTCGGCGCCGTACACCCGACCGCCGAGCCCGACGATGTTCAGGTACCCGGTCAGGATGTCGTCCTTCGAGTACTTCTTGTTCACCGCGATCGCGTACCGCATCTCCTGCAGCTTCCGCTGCGGGGTGACGCCGGCTGCGTCCTCGTAGCAGGCCTCCACCTTCTTCGCCGTGGCGGCCTGGTCCTTGCCGGTGAGCTCCTCGCACTGCTGCACGAGGACGTTCTTGACGTACTGCTGCGTGATGCTCGATCCGCCCTGGACGTCGCCGCCGACGACGGTCGCGGCGACTCCGCGCAGCGTGCCGAGGACGTCGATGCCGCCCTCGTCGTAGTAGCGGGGGTCCTCGGTGTCGATGGCGGCCTGCTTGAGCGTGTCCGCCATCTGGTCGGCTGTGACGTTCGTCCGGTTCTCGGCGTAGAACGACGCGATCTTGACCTGCTTGCCGCCCTTCGTCGCGTACACCGACGACACCTGCTGCGGCGTCTGCACGTCGAGGTAGCTCGGCAGGTCCTCGAAGAACGCGACCGCACCCGAGGTGCTCTCGCCCGCGACGGCGACCGCGGGCGTCACCGCGACGGCGACGAGCATGCCGGCGAGCACGGACATCACCACGAACATCAGGAGAGCACCAGGCCATCGCACCACACGCATGCCCCGAACCGTAGGGAGGCGGGCTGTACTGGTTCTGCCGTGGAACCGACTGAGGCTGCGCCGTCGCTCAGGTTGCCGCTCAGGCACCACCTGTCGCGGGTCGCGATCCGCGCGGGGTCGCGGATCCGGCCGGGAGGCCCGGTGCGGCCCCGGCACGTCGGCCGCCGGTCACGATCCGGTCACGCCCAGGGCCCCACCCTGTCAGTCGCGCGGCTGCAGGTCCTGCGGACGGACCAGGTACATGTCGACCGACGCACCGACGACGCCGTCGTCACCGGTGCTGCCGCGTCGGACCTGCTCGCGGACGAGGTCACCGCGGCCGATCCCGATCAGGGCGACGTCGTGCAGCGATGCGGTCCCCGGCTTGAGGTAGTCGTTGTGCCCGACCGGACGGCGGAACAGGTCGCCGGCGGCCAGCGCGTCGGCACCGCCGGCCAGGTTCATCACGGTGGCGCCGAACGACGAACCACCCGGGTCCGTGCCGTAGTACCCGGACCCCGCGATCGGGTCGCTGTGCGCGACACCGACGAACACCTCGTCCGAGGCGACGTCCAGGTCCGCCGCCGACCGGACGTCACTGCCCGGTGACCCGAGCACGGTGAGGGTGTCGGCGCTCATCCGTCCGGAGGCGAGCGCCATGAGCGCCGTCGTCGACCCGTACGAGTGCGCCACGATGTTCAGCCGGGGCTGGTCGCCGTCGCGGATCTGCCGCAGGCCGTCGACGGTGCGCTCGAGTCGCTGCGCCCCGGAGTCGGCGAGGCTGAGCGACATGATGTTCGACAGGTCGGGCGTGCGGTAGCCCATCCACGCCACGACGGCGACGCCCGTCCCGTCGCCGGAGCCACCGGCCGCCAGCGGCGCGAGGGTCGCTTGTTCGCTCGCCAGGTCGTTGGCGGTGTTCGTGAAGTCGGCCATCTGCCCGGTCACGGTGAAGAACATCCCGGGGACGATGACGGTCACGTCCGCCGCGGTGTCGAGGTCTCCGATGCTGATCGCCGCTCGGCCCGCCGCTCGGGTGTCGAGCGTGATGAGGAACCGCTGCGGGTCACCGGGTTCGCGCCGCAGCGAGTCCCGCACCTGTCCGAGCATCGCGGCGTGCGCGGCTCCGGTGTCGGGGTCGGCGAGTCCGGTGGTCAGGGTCGACCGGTTCGCGCGGTCGCGGACGGCGTACGGCACGCCCTCGAGGTTGCCGATGATCGACGGCGCGTGGACCAGGAGCGTGCCCTGTTCGTCGGCGCCGAGTCCCGCCCACCACTGCGCGACGACGGCCGCTGCGGGCGGGTCGTCCTGCGCGGTCGCCACGACACGGCGGTCGTCGGCGGCGCGGCGCAGGTCACCGGCGTCGAGGACCCCGAGGTCGTCGAGGAACGCCCGACCGTGCGCGTCGGCGACGGTGTCGACGTCGATCTGTCCCCCGGTCATGACCGGCTGGGGCACCGCGTGGCGCTCGGAGACGAGCGCGACCGTCACGGTGGCCGTGGCGGCATGGGTCGGAGGCGCGACGGGGGCCTCGATCACTCCGAGCGAGTGCATCGAGGCGGTGAGCAGAGCCGCGGCGATGAGCAGCAATCGGGTCTCCCCCTGGAAGGCCGTCCCGTCGCCTCCCTGCAGACGACGGGTGATGCTCTGTCGAGTGTAAGGAGAATGCCCGAGGATCGGTCATGCGCGATGCAACTTGTCCCCCGAACTGGGTGCGTCGCACGGCGCGCCGCAGTGTGCGCCCACGTCGACGGCGTGCTCGTCGCCCCGGCTCAGCCCTCGGGCGCGGGCACCTCCGGCTCGGGGAGCGCGCTCGGCCCCTCGGTCACGAGCAGGTGGAACTGCTCGGCATCGATGATCCGGAGCCCCAGCTGCTCGGCCTTCGTGAGCTTCGACCCGGCCCCGGGACCCGCGGCCACGAAGTCGGTCTTCTTGCTGACGCTCGACGCCGCCTTGCCGCCGGCGGTGATGATCGCCTCGAGCGCGCCCTCGCGCGTGTACCCCTCGAGGGACCCGGTCGCCACGACCGTGACACCGCTCAGGACACCGCCCTCGATCGCCGCGCCCCCGGGGCCGGGGTGGTCCGGCGTGGTGAACTGCACGCCCGCCGTCGTCCAGCGGTCGATGATCTCAAGGTGCCAGTCGACCTCGAACCACGCGAGCAGGGCGTCGGCGATGATCCCGCCGACCCCGTCGACCGCCGCGAGTTCCTCGCGCGAGGCGCTGCGGATTCGGTCGAGCGACCCGAAGTGGTTCGCGAGCGCCCACGCCGCGACTGGTCCGACGTGGCGGATGCTCAGCCCCACCATGATGCGCCAGAGCGGTTTCGTCTTCGCCGCGTCGATGTTCGCGAGCATCTCGAACGCGTTCTTCGACGGGAAGCGGCTCGGCTCGCCGGTGTAGTCCGCACCGCGTGCTTCGGGGTCGAACGGCGGGTCGGTCTTCTTGCGCGCGCGGCTGAACGGGGTCACGCGCTTCGGGGCACCGGCGTCGTCGACCTTCTCCATGCCGGTCTCGGCGTCGCGGACGATCACCTCGATCGGGACGATGTCATGCATCGTCAGGTCGAACAACCCGGCCTCGGTCACGAGCGGCGGGGTCTCCGGGTGCAGCGGCTGCGTGAGCGCTGCGGCTGCGACCTCGCCGAGGCCCTCGATGTCGAGGGAACCGCGCGATGCGATGTGCTCGACACGACCGCGGACCTGCGCGGGGCAGCTCTTCGCGTTCGGGCAGCGGAGGTCGATGTCGCCTTCCTTCGCGGGGGCGAGCTCGGTGCCGCACTCCGGGCAGTGCGTCGGCATCACGAACTCGCGCTCCGTGCCGTCGCGCAGGTCGACGACCGGTCCCAGGACCTCGGGGATGACGTCGCCGGCCTTCCGCAGCACCACGGTGTCGCCGATCAGGACGCCCTTCGCCTTGACCACCTGCTGGTTGTGCAGGGTGGCCTGGCGGACGACCGACCCGGCGACCTCGGCCGGGGCCATCACCGCGAACGGGGTCGCACGCCCGGTCCGCCCGACGCTGACCACGATGTCGACGAGCTTTGTGTGGACTTCTTCCGGCGGGTACTTGTACGCGATCGCCCACCGGGGTGCACGAGACGTCGAGCCGAGTTCCTCGTGCAGGGCGAGGTCGTCGACCTTGATGACGACGCCGTCGATCTGGTGCTCGACCGAGGCACGGCGGTCGCCCGTGGAGCGGACGAAGGCGTTCACCTCGTCGATGGTGTCGAAGACCCGGTAGTGGCTGCTCGTCGGCAGGCCCCAGGTCTCGAGCAGCTCGTAGACCTCGGACTGCGAGCGGACGTCGGTCTCCTGTTCGAGCTCGCGCACGGGCCACGCGCCGATGCCGTGCACGAGCATCCGCAAGCGCCGGAGCCGGTCGACCATGAGTGCGCGCTTCGCCTCGGACTTGCCCTCTTCCTTCTGGCGGAGGGACCCGGCGGCGGCGTTGCGCGGGTTGGCGAAGACGCGCTCCCCCGCCTCGCGCTGGTTCGCGTTGAGCTCGTCGAACTCGGCGACCGGGAAGAAGATCTCGCCGCGGACCTCGACCAGCGGCGGGTGGCCCGTCCCCGACAGCCGGTCCGGGATCGTGCCCATCGTCCGGACGTTGCCGGTGACGTCCTCGCCCACGACACCGTCACCACGAGTCGCCGCCGACACCAACCGGCCGTGCTCGTAGCGCAGGTTGATCGCGAGGCCGTCGATCTTCAGCTCGGTCAGGAACCGGACACGCTCGGCACCGGCGTCGCGCTGCACCTTGACGGCCCACTCGGTGAGCTCGTCCGGGCTGAACACGTTGTCGAGCGAGAGCATCCGCTCGGCGTGCTCGACCGGCGCGAACTGCGTGGTCTGCGCCTGCCCGCCGACGGTCTGGGTCGGGCTGTCCTCGGTCAGGAGCTCCGGGAACCGCTGCTCGATCGCGGCGAGCCGTCGGACCAGCACGTCGTAGTCGGCATCGGCTTCCGGTGATCCGTTGTCGCCCTGGTAGTACGCCTGTCGCAGCTCGTTGATGCGGGCCCGCAGCCGGTCGACCTCGCGCCCGGCCTGGGCGGCGTCGAGCCCGTCGGGGTCGATGGTCTCGAACGTGGCGTCGGTCTCGCTCATGCCATCAGTTCTACCGTGTGCCACCGACGGCGCGTGCAGCGGACCCACCGCCCGGGAGCGGCGGTCTCAGGCGTCGACGGGGACGGCGCTGACGGTGCTGTCGATCGTGCACTGTCCGAGCACCCGGGTGCCGACGTAGACCACGGCCGTCTGCCCGGGGGCGACCCCGTGCAGCGGCTCGTCGACGTCGATCACGAGCACGTCGTCCTGCACCCGCGCGGTCGCCGGCACCGGGTCGGCGTGCGCCCGGATCTGCACGTCGCACGCGAACGGCGTCTGCGGGTCGGCCGGTGCGGTGCCGGCCCACGTGAAGCGGGAGCCCGACATCGACGTCACGGCCAGGGCCTCCTTCGGACCGACCACGACGGTGTTGTCCTTCGGGCGGATCTCGAGCACGAACCGGGGCTTGCCGTCGGCGGCGGGGCGCCCGAGCGACAGTCCGCGGCGCTGCCCGACCGTGTAGCCGTGCGCGCCGTCGTGCGAACCGACGACGGTGCCGTCGCGCTCGACGACGTCACCGGTCTCGCTGCCGACACGGTCGGCGAGCCAGCCGCGGGTGTCGCCGTCGGGGATGAAGCAGATGTCGTAGGAGTCGGGCTTCTGCGCGACCGTCAGCCCACGCTCGGCGGCCTCGGCACGGACCGCGTCCTTCGACGGGGTCGCCCCGAGCGGGAACATCGCGTGCTGCAGCTGCTCGGCGGTCAGGACCCCGAGCACGTAGGACTGGTCCTTCGCCCACGCGGCCGACCGGTGGAGTTCGCGGGAGCCGTCCGGGCCGGTGACGATCGAGGCGTAGTGCCCGGTCGCGACGGCGTCGAAGCCCAGGGCCAGCGCCTTCTCGAGCAGCGCCGCGAACTTGATCCGCTCGTTGCACCGCATGCAGGGGTTCGGGGTGCGGCCGGCCTGGTACTCGGCGACGAAGTCGTCGACGACGTCCTCCTTGAACCGGGCCGAGAAGTCCCACACGTAGTAGGGGATGCCGAGGGCGGACGCGGCGCGCTGGGCGTCCATCGAGTCCTCGATCGTGCAGCACCCGCGACTGCCGGTGCGGAGCGTGCCCGGCATCCGGCTCAACGCCAGGTGCACGCCGACCACGTCGTGCCCGGCGTCGACCGCCCGGGCAGCAGCCACCGCCGAGTCGACCCCACCGCTCATCGCCGCCAGAACACGCATGCCTCCAGGGTAACCCGCCGACGAACCCGTACCGCTGGCGTACCGTTGGTCGAGCGATGGCCACGACGGGGAACGACTCATTCGACTTCCGGTCCGTCCTGTTGTCCGGGTTCCTGCCCGCGGCACTGTTCGCCATCGGCGAGGGCGCGATCATCCCGATCATCCCGATCGCCGCGGACTCCCTCGGCGCGACCCTGGCGTTCGCGGGCTTCGTCGCGTCGCTCATCCTGGTCGGCGAACTCATCGGCGACGTGCCGTCGGGCATCGTCGTCGCGCGGATCGGCGAGCGGAACGCGATGATCGGCGCCGCCCTGGTGTCGGTCGGCGGCCTGGTCGTCTGCACGACCGCGGCGAACGCGTGGGTGCTCGCGCTCGGGGTGTTCCTGGTCGGCGTCTCGACCGCGGTGTTCGCCCTGGCACGGCACGCCTACATGACCACCGCGATCCCCGTCCGCATCCGTGCCCGGGCACTGTCGAGCCTGGGCGGGGTCTTCCGCTTCGGGTACTTCGTCGGGCCGTTCCTCGCCGCCGGCGTGATCCACCTGACCGGCACCACCGCGAGCGCCTTCTGGATCCACGTCGTGTGCTGCCTGGCGGCGGCGACCGTGCTCCTGGTGCTGCGCGACCCGGCGACGGGCGCACGCGGTCTGCGGTTGCCGCCACGGGCCTCCCGGTCGGGGTCGGACGCGACCGGCGTGACGGAGCCGTCCACCGACACCGGAGCGGTCTTCGTCGGCAAGGAGGCGCACGGCCTCTTCCGGACCCTGCGCACGAACCGGGCCGTGCTGCTGCGGCTCGGCAGCGGCGCCGCGCTCATCGGCGCGATGCGCGCCGGACGCCAGGTGATCCTGCCGCTGTGGGCGGTCAGTGTCGGGCTGAACGACTCGACGGCCGCGTTGATCATCGGCATCGCCGGTGCCGTCGACTTCGCGCTGTTCTACACGAGCGGCCAGATCATGGACCGCTGGGGGCGGTTGGCGAGCGCACTCCCCTGCATGCTCGGGCTGAGCATCAGCTACTTCCTGCTCGCCTGGAGCGGGCACCTCGACGCGCGGGTCGGCTGGTTCGTGGGGATCGCGATGGGGATGTCGCTCGCCAACGGCGTCGGCTCCGGCATCCTCATGACGCTCGGCGCCGACCTCGCCCCGCGCGACGACCCGGCGCCGTTCCTCGGGGCCTGGCGGTTCACCGGCGACTTCGGGTCGGCAGCGGCACCGCTCGTGATCTCCGGGGTGACGGCCGTCGCGACGATCGCGGTGGCCAGCGGCGTGATGGGCGTGCTCGGCCTGATCGGTGCCGGAGTGCTGCTGCGGTACGTGCCGCGGTACCTGCCGCGCCAGCTGCGCTGACGCGCGCGCCGCGCGCTGCGCGCAGCCGTTTCCCACGACTCGGTGCGAGGTTGCCCACTCGGTGCGCGCTTTCTGCGCCGCACGGAGTGATCAACCTCGCACCACCGACGTCCACCGACGTCCGCCGACGCCGGCCGACGTCCGCCGACCAGGCGCCGCTCGGTAGACTGCCGCTGCTCGCGGGAGTGGTGGAATCGGTAGACACGCAGGATTTAGGTTCCTGTGCCCCAGGCGTGAGGGTTCGAGTCCCTCCTTCCGCACCGACCGTTGCGTGCTCGCGCATCTCATACCACCGAGGGACGTTCCGGTCACGGGCGGACGGTACCCTCGTCGTGCGGGTGACCCTCCCGTCACCGCATCTGCACGACCGGAAGAGACATGCACTCCGTCGCACTCGCCCTGATCCCATGGCTGGATCCGCAGTACATCCTCGACCACTTCGGGGCGGTCGCAGTGCTCGTCGTCTGTGCGATCGTCTTCGCCGAGACCGGTCTGCTGATCGGCTTCATCTTCCCGGGCGACAGCCTGCTCGTCATCACCGGCCTGTTCGCGTTCGACCGCGGCGGCGAGATCGGCGGCATCCCGATCTGGGTCGCGGCCCTGATGATCGGCGCTGCCGCGTTCCTCGGTGGGGAGCTCGGCTACTACATCGGCAAGAAAGCCGGCCCGCCGATCTTCGAGCGCAAGGAGAGCGGTCTGTTCTCCAAGGCGAACGTCGAGCGGACCAACGCGTTCTTCCACCGGTTCGGCCCGCTCGCGGTGATCCTGGCGCGCTTCGTGCCGGTCGTCCGCACCTTCGCGCCGATCGCCGCCGGCGTCGGCCGCATGGACTACAAGAAGTACTCGCTCTACAACGCGATCGGCGCCGTCGTCTGGGGTGTCGGTGTGACGTTCCTCGGGTACTTCATCGGGCACATCCCCTTCGTCGCCCACATCGTGCGCGAGTACATCGACATCATCCTGCTCGCCGCCGTCCTGGTCACCGTCGTGCCGATGGCGCTGACGTACATCCGGAACGCCCGCAAGGCGAAGAAGCACGAGCACCAGGCCGAGTCGACGGCCGTCGACCCGCAGCTGTAGCGGGACCGAACACAACAGGCCCACACCGTTCGGTGTGGGCCTGTTGTCGTTGCAGGTGGGCAGTTCAGAGCCCGAAGTGCTCCCGCACGACCGGCGCGATGGCCCGGAACGCCTTGCTGCGGTGCGACAGGGCGTTCTTCTCGTCGCGGGTGAGCTCTGCCGACGAGCGGTCGGCGTCGTCCGGCCGGAACACCGGGTCGTAGCCGTGTCCGCCGTCGCCGACCGGCGCGGTCAGCACCTCGCCGTTCCACACCGCCTCGACCACGTGCTCGAACCCGTCGGGCGTGACGAACGCGGCCGCGCACACGAAGGCGGCGGTACGCTCCACGACGCCGTCGAGGTTCTGCAGCAGCAGCGCGATGTTGTCGGCGTCCGACCGTGTGCCCGCGTACCGCGCCGAGTGGATGCCCGGGGCGCCGTCGAGCGCGTCGACCGCGATGCCGGAGTCGTCGGCGAGCGCCGGCAGCCCCGTGTGGGCGACCGCGGCACGGGCCTTGATCAGGGCGTTCGCGGCGTAGGTGTCGCCGTCCTCGACCGGCTCGGGGCCGTCGTAACCGACCAGCTCGACCCCCTCGCCCAGCGCCGACCCGAGGATCTCGCGCAGTTCCACGACCTTGCCCTGGTTGTGGGTGGCCAGGACGACGGTCCCGGTCACGCCAGCCCCAGCACGGTCTTCTGGATCGCCGCGAGCGACTGGTTGCCGGCCAGGCCCAGGTCGAGCAGGACGTTCAGCTCGTCGCGGTCGAAGGGCGCGTGCTCGGCGGTCCCCTGCACCTCGATGAACTTGCCCGACCCGGTCGTGACGATGTTCATGTCGGTGTCGGCGGCGGAGTCCTCGGTGTACGCCAGGTCGAGCATCGGCTCGCCCGTGACGATGCCGACCGAGATCGCCTGCACGCTGTCGGTGAGCGGGGTGGCCTTCTTGCCGATGAAGCCCTTGCCCCGGCCCCACTCGATCGCGTCGACCATGGCCACGTAGGCGCCGGTGATCGACGCCGTGCGGGTGCCGCCGTCGGCCTGCAGCACGTCGCAGTCGATGACCAGGGTGTTCTCGCCGAGGGCCTTCGTGTCGACCACGGCGCGGAGCGAACGCCCGATCAACCGGGAGATCTCGTGGGTGCGGCCGCCGACCTTGCCCTTGATCGACTCGCGCTGCATGCGCTCGTTCGTCGACCGCGGCAGCATCGAGTACTCGGCGGTGACCCAGCCGGTGCCCTTGCCGGCGAGCCAACGGGGCACGCCGTTCGTGAACGAGGCGGTGCAGAGCACCTTGGTGTTGCCGAACGAGATGAGCGCGCTGCCCTCGGCCTGCGTGCTCCACCCCCGCTCGATGGTGACGGGACGGTGTTCCTCGGCCTGGCGGCCGTCGATGCGGGTGGTCATGGTGTCCTTTCGGTCCGGCCTGGAGGCGCGGTGCGGGTCATCGGGGCGGGCGGCGGCTGGCGGCTGGTCGCCGCTCAGGCCCGCCCACGGGGCAGCGTGATGGCGCCGGTCTCGAGGTGGCCGACGCGGACGATCTCGGGGCCGAGGAACCGGCGGGCGAGCCGCAGGAACCCGTCCTCGTCGTCGCCGGTCGACTCGAACGAGTACGTCGGGGCGGTGGTGGAGGTGCGTTCGAGGCCGTGTTCGACGAGCCGCCGGTACACGTCGTTGGCGGTCTCCTCGGCACTCGACACCAGGGTGACGTCCGGGCCCATCACGTACTGGATGGCGGCGGACATCAGCGGGTAGTGGGTGCAGCCGAGCACGAGGGTGTCGACGTCGGCGGCGCGGATCGGGTCGAGGTAGCCGGCGGCGACCTCGCGCAGCTCCGGCGACGAGGTGTCCCCCGCCTCGACGAACTCGACGAACCGCGGGCACGCCGCCAGGGTCAGGCCGACGTCGGAGGCCACCGCGAAGGCGTCCTCGTAGGCGCGCGAGGTGATGGTGCCGACCGTGCCGATGACGCCGATGCGCCCGGTCCGGGTCTGCTTCACGGCGGCGCGGGCGGCGGGCTGGATGACCTCGACCACCGGGATGCCGTACGCCTGCTCGTACCGTTCGCGGGCGTCGCGGAGCACGGCCGACGACGCGGTGTTGCAGGCGATGACGAGGGCCTTGACGCCGAGTTCGACCAGGTCGTCCATGACCTCGAGCGCGTAGCGGCGGACGTCGGCGATGGGCTTCGGGCCGTACGGCGAGTGCACGGTGTCGCCGACGTACCGGATGCTCTCGCGCGGCAGCTGGTCGATGATCGCGCGGGCCACCGTGAGCCCGCCGACCCCGCTGTCGAAGACTCCGATCGGTGCATCCGTCACGGTGACCAGCGTACCGACGCGCGCTGCGGACGTCGGGACCGACCGCCTGCGCGCCGCGGGCCGCACGCCCGAGGCGATCCGGGCCTCCCGGAGGTCACGACACTAGTGTCGACAGCGTGACCAGCGCGCTCCTGACGGACCAGTACGAACTCACCATGGTCGACGCGGCCCTGAAGGACGGCACCGCCCACCGGCGGTGCGTCTTCGAGGTGTTCGCCCGGCGGCTGCCCGACGGTCGTCGCTACGGCGTCGCGGCCGGCCTCGGCCGGTTCCTGACCGCCCTCGGCGACTTCCGCTTCGGCGACGACGAGATCGGGTTCCTGCGCGACCGCGGGGTCATCGACGAGGGCACCGCAGCCTTCCTCGCCGACTACCGGTTCACCGGGGACATCCGGGCGTACCGCGAGGGCGAGGTGTACTTCCCCAACTCCCCGATCCTGCAGGTCGAGGGCACGTTCGCCGAGGCCGTCGTGCTCGAGACGCTCGCCCTGTCGGTCTTCAACGCCGACTCCGCCATCGCCTCGGCCGCCGCGCGCATGGTCTCCGCCGCCGACGGGCGTCCGCTCGCCGAGATGGGCTCCCGCCGCACCGGCGAGTGGAACGCCGTCGCCGCAGCACGGGCCGCGTACATCGCCGGGTTCGGCGCGACGAGCAACCTCGAGGCCGGCCGCACCTGGGGCATCCCGACGATGGGCACCGCGGCGCACGCGTTCACCCTGCTGCACGACTCCGAGGAAGCGGCGTTCCGGTCGCAGCTCGACGCCCTCGGCAACGGCACGACGCTGCTCGTCGACACCTACGACATCGAGCAGGCCGTCGAGACCGCCGTCCGGCTGACCGACGGCAAGCTCGGCGGTGTCCGCATCGACAGCGGCGACCTGCCCTCGGTCGTCGCGGCCGTCCGGGCGCAGCTCGACCGGCTCGGCGCGACCGACACCAAGATCACGGTCACGAACGACCTGGACGAGTACACGATCGCGGCCCTCCGTGCGGCCCCGGTCGACTCGTACGGCGTCGGCACCTCGGTCGTCTCCGGCTCGGGGCACCCGGCCGCCGGCATGGTCTTCAAGCTCGTGGCGCACCAGTCCGCCGACGGCGACGACTGGGTCGCCGTGGCGAAGAAGTCGGCGGACAAGGCCTCGATCGGCGGGCGCAAGGAAGCCGGCCGACGCCTGCGCAACGGTGTCGCCACGGCCGAGGTCGTGCTCACCGCCGGACAGGTCGGCCCCGACGAGCGCGCCCTGCTCGTGCCCGTGGTCACCGGCGGCGTGGTCGATCCGGCGTTCCTCGGAGCACAGGGCGTCGAGGTCGCGCGGGCGCACCACAAGCGGGCGAAGGCCGAGCTGCCGGCGGACGCCGCGCGCATCGGTCGCGGCGACCCCGCGATCCCCACCCTGGTGATCTAGCGCGCCGCTGCGCATCGCTTGGTGAGCAGAAATGGTCGGGTCCCCGAAGGCGACCCGACCATTTCTGCTCACGATGCGCAGGCTGCGTCTACTCGGACTTCATCTTCTCGTAGATCGCCTTGCAGTCCGGGCACACCGGGAACTTCTCCGGGTCGCGGCCCGGGATCCACTTCTTGCCGCACAGCGCCTTGACCGGCTTGCCGGACAGGGCGGACTGCAGGATCTTGTCCTTCTTGACGTAGTGCGAGAACCGCTCGTGGTCGCCGGGTTCGATCGCTTCGTCTTCGAGGAGCTTCTCGAGCTCCCGGTCCATCACGTCGAGGCCGCCGCCTGGTTCCGTCATGCTCATGGGTCCAGGGTACGACGGTCTGCGCACGTTGGTCTGCGCACCTCGAGTTCGTTCCGGAACGCTAGTTGCGCTGCGCCGCGGCCAGCAGGTCCGGGCCGCGCCGGTCGAACAGCCGCCCGCCCGCGAAGATCCCGATGACGAGCACGACCGCGCCGACCCCGATGCCCACCGCGAGCGTCAGCATCGACCACGGCTCAGCGCCGCGGACGAAGGCCAGCACCGCGAGCCACGCCGCCGGGACGGTGCAGAGCACGATGCCGATCACCATCATCGACTGCGCGACCGTCGCCGTCACCCCCGCGGCCTGCGGCTGCTGGAACGGGTGGTCGCCCGGCCGCACGGTCGGGTAGGGCAGCAGCACGGACACGACGCTCGACAGCCCGAGTCCGGACAGCAGGGCGCTGGCACTCACGCCGATCAGCAGCGGGAACACCGTCCAGTCGTCGAACAACCAGGCGGACACCGCCGAGCCGGCCACGATCGCCGGCGCACCGACGACGAGGACCGGGACGACACGGCCGAGACGGTCGCTCCACCCGGGAGCCCCGGAGGCGACGTGCAGCCACACCGCGGTGTTGTCGTACGAGACGTCGTTGTGCGGCAGGAACCCGGCGATCAGCGCCATGAGCGGCAACGGCACGAGCGCGGTCCAGTGCCACGGCACCCCGGCGACCCCGAGCGGGATGACGACGAGCGGGACGAACAGGATGATCAGGTACGAGGTGCGGTACCGCGGGTCGCGCACCCAGTAGGTCAGGGCGCGCGCGGCGACGGCGGCGACCGGTGTCGAGCCGAGCCGGTCGAACCAGCCGAGCCCCTGGTAGCGCCGGGTCCGGGTGCGACCGTCGACGGTGTCGAGCGCCCGACCGACGAGCGCCCACCACGCCCAGGTGAGCAGGGCGACGACGGCGATCGCGACGAGCAGCTTGAGGAACCCGGTGCCGACGTGGCCGCTGGCGACCTCGGCGGGCACGGCCCAGGCGGCGCCCCACGGCGTCCACCCCGCGACGTCCGCGACGCGTTGCATCTCGGTGCCCTCGGGGTCGAGCCAGTCGACGCGGAGCAGCAGCGAGATCGCCGGGATCGCGAGCACGATGATCACGAGCGCGACGAGCCACCCGGCGTCGCGGGACCGGTGCGGACCGATCAGCCGCGAGCCGACGGTGCAGCACACGCGGACCAGGAGCGCGCAGGTGGCGATCGCGAGCAGGCCGCCGATCACCGCGAGCACACCGGTGCCGGCGTCACGCGCCCAGGCGATCGACTGGGCGACGGCCACGACGACGACCCCGATCACCGGGACGCCGATCAGCCCTGCGACGACGAGGCCGATCGCGAGCCCGCGACGGCCGATGCCGAACACCGCGAAGCGCCGCGGGTCGAGCTGGTCGCTCCGTCCGACGACGAGCGGGACGACGGTGAACGCGAACGCGATGAGCGTGCCGACCGGCACGGTGACCGCCCGGGCCGTATCGGGGTCGGCGGAGCGCAGCGCGACCGTCTGCGTCGCGACGAACACGGCGGCGAGGAGCCCCACGAGGCTGCCGAGCACCACGAGCACGGACCGGCGGGCGCTGCCGCGGACCTCGCCCGCGAGCAGATCGGCCCTCAGCCGGAGAAGCTGTGCAACCATTCCATGCTCTCTGCCACGACGCGGCCGCCCGCGAGTTCGACGAACTTGTCCTCGAGGCTCTTGCGACCGCGCACCTGGGCCATGGTCCCCGAGGCGAGGACCTTGCCGCCGACGATGATGGCGACGGAGTCGCAGGTGCGCTGCACGAGCTCCATGGAGTGGCTGGAGAGCACGACGGTGCCGCCACCGCGCGTGTAGCGGCGCAGGATGTCGGTGATGGTCGCAGCGCTCACGGGGTCGACCGACTCGAACGGTTCGTCGAGCACGAGGACCCGCGGCGAGTGGATGAGCGTGGCGGCCAGGGCGATCTTCTTCGCCATGCCCACCGAGTAGTCGGCGACCTGGCGACCGAGCGCCTCGCCGAGCCCGAACGCCTCGGCCAGGTCGGTGCTGCGCTCACGAGCCGTGGCACCGTCGAGACCGCGCAGGGTGGCCGAGTAGTAGAGCAGCTGCGCACCGGTGAGGCGGTCGAACAGCCGCAGGCGGTCCGGCAGCACGCCGAGGCTGCGCTTGGCGGCCGTGGGGTCGGCCCAGACGTCGTGGTCCAGGACCGTCACGGACCCGGCGTCGGGACGCAGCAGACCGGTGATCATCGACAGGGTGGTCGTCTTGCCGGCGCCGTTCGGGCCGACCACGCCGAAGATCGAGCCCTGACGGATCTCGAGGTCGACCTCGTCGACGGCGAGGGTCTGCCCGTACCGCTTGACGAGGCCGTCGGCGGCGAGCACGACGGGCTGCAGCTTCTGCGGGGCCTTGGGCGCGGTGGCCCGGGGAGCACGCTTCTTCGCGGCGGGGCTCGTCGCGGCGTCCGCCTCCGGTGCGTCGGTCTCCGGTGCGCCCTGCGCTGCGTGCGCGGTCGCGTCCGTCGCGGACGTCGCGTCGCTCGCGGTGGGGCCGGGAGGCACGGTGCCGGTCGTGCCGGCGGCCTTCGCCGGTCGCTTGGTGCGTTGCTTCGTGGTGCGCGCCTTGGCGGGTCGGGCACCGGTGGTCGTCGTCGGGGCCGCTGCCGCGGCACGGGCCGCGGGACCGGGCACTGCGTCCGACTGCGGCTCGGTGACCGGATCGGTGTCGGCGGCCGTGGTGTCGGCAGCCGTGGTGTCGTCGGTCATCTCGTCATCAACGGAGGCGTCGCGCGCATCCGGTTCCCCCATGTCGTCGTCGTCGGCGTCGTCCCCCGCCGCGGCGTCCACCCGGTCGGCGGCACGCTCGTCGGCGTCCTGCTCGTCGGTGTCACTCGCTTCGGTCATCCAGGCAGCGTCGGTCGTGGCGTACACGTCCTCGTTCTCTGCTCTGGCGGCCATCGCCCAACCGTACCAACGCTCTCCGGACAGCGGGGAACCGCCGGCTCCAGTGTCACGAAATGAGTACGAAGCGCGGCGGACCTACCCCTTGAGCGGGTGTTTCCGTATCATTCACCAGGGCACGAAGAAGTGTTCACCACTTGGAAACCTGCTCCGGCGGGCTCTCCGACACCGTGCAGCGGCCGCCCTCGTGGCCCGCGGCGTCCGGTTCTCGGCGAACTCGGACGTTCCGCGAGCAGACTCGACGAGGCCCGCCCGTGCCCCAGGGCGCGCGGGCGGACACCAGAAGGGACCAGCATGACCACGCAGATCGTGATCCTCGCAGCGGGGATGGGCAGCCGGCTCGGCCGCAGCCTGCCGAAGCCGCTCACGGAGCTCAGTGACGGCCGCACCATCATGCAGCAGCAGTTCGACAACATCCGCGCCGCGTTCGGTTCGAGCGCCCGCGTGACGATCGTCGTCGGCTACAAGTCGGAGCACATCGTCGAGGCCTTCCCCGACGCGTCCTTCGTCTACAACGAGTCCTACGACTCCACCAACACCTCGAAGAGCCTGCTGCGCGCCCTCAAGGCGACCGGCAAGAGCGGTGTCCTCTGGATGAACGGCGACGTGGTCTTCGACCCGATGGCGCTCGTCCGTGCGGCCGACATGATCGACGAGGACCACTCGTTCGTCAGCGTCAACACCGACAAGGTCTCCGACGAAGAGGTCAAGTACACCGTCGACGCCGAGGGCTTCATCCACAAGCTCTCCAAGCAGGTCGTCGGCGGGCTCGGCGAAGCCGTCGGCATCAACTACGTGTCGGCGAACGACAAGCAGGCCCTCATCCGCCAGCTCGGTCGCGTCGACGACCAGGAGTACTTCGAGGGCGGCATCGAGGCTGCCATCGCCGAGGACGGGCTACGCTGGTCCCCGATCGACATCTCCGACCTGTACGCGGTCGAGATCGACTTCGCCGAGGACCTCGAGCGCGCGAACAACCTGTTCGCCTGAACCTCCGTCAGGACCCCTTCGGCGGTTCCGCCCGAAGGGAAACCGTGACCACAGCGAGCGCGCCGACCGTGCCCGCGGCTGCCGCACCAGCGGCGACCCGGAGCGCCGGTCGGCGCTATCGTCATGCCCTCTGGCTGCTGACCGTCCGCGACCTCCGGGTCCGGTACTCGACGTCGGCGCTCGGGTACGTCTGGTCGATCCTCGACCCGCTCGTGATGTCGGCGATCTACTGGTTCGTCTTCACCCAGGTGTTCCACCGCGGTTCGGTCGGTGAAGACCCGTACATCGTCTTCCTGCTCTCCGCGCTGCTGCCGTGGATGTGGTTCACCGGGGGCGTCTCGGACTCCACGCGGGCGTTCATCAAGGAGTCGAAGCTCATCCGCTCGACGACGATCCCCCGCACCATCTGGGTCGCGCGGATCGACGCGTCGAAGGGCATCGAGTTCCTGCTGAGCCTGCCGGTGCTGGCGGCGTTCGCGATCGCGACGGGTGCGCACCTGCACTGGCAGGTCGTCTTCTTCCCGCTGGCGATCGTGCTGCAGTGCGCGCTGGTGTACGGCCTCGGCCTGATCGTCGCGCCGCTCGTCGTCTTCTTCCGCGACCTCGAGCGGGCGACCAAGCTCGTCCTGCGCTTCCTGTTCTACGCATCGCCGATCATCTACGGCACGCACGCGCTGCCCGACGCCCTGCGCCCCATCGCTGCGGTCAACCCGCTCACCGGCATCTTCGGGATGTACCGCGCCGCGTTCTTCCCGAGCCAGCTCGACTGGCTCGAGGTCGGGGCGTCGGTGGTCATCACGGGCGTCGTCCTGGTCATCGGCTTCGCGGTGTTCCGACGCAGCGAGCACCGCGTGCTGAAGGAGCTGTGATGACCGCCACCGACCAGACCCGACGCACCGAGACCGTCGCGCCGGTGATCTCCGTGCGCGACGCCGGCATCTGCTTCAAGCGCAACCGACGGGCGAGCCGGAACTTCAAGGACCTCTTCGCCGGACGCGGCCGCCGCAAGCGTGCCGACGAGTTCTGGGCGCTCCGCAACGTGTCGTTCGACGTCCGTCCGGGCGAGGCGATCGGCGTCGTCGGTCGCAACGGTCAGGGCAAGTCCACGCTCCTGAAGCTCGTGGCGCAGGTGATGCTGCCGGACGAGGGCCGGATCGACGTCGGGGCCGGCGTCGCGCCGCTCATCGAGATCACCGGTGGGTTCGTCGGCGACCTGTCCGTCCGCGACAACGTCTACCTGACCGCCGGCCTGCACGGCATGTCGCGCGCCGAGATCCGTGGCGCCTTCGACGAGATCATCGACTTCGCCGAGATCGCGGACTTCGTCGACACCCCGTACAAGCACCTGTCGAGCGGCATGAAGGTGCGCATCGCGTTCGCGGTGATCTCGCGGCTCGACGAGCCCGTCATCCTGGTGGACGAGGTCCTCGCCGTCGGCGACAAGGCCTTCCGCGAGAAGTGCTACAAGCGGATCGAGGAGCTCCTGGCCGGCGGTCGGACGCTCTTCTTCGTGTCCCACAGCGACAAGGACCTGCGCCGCTTCTGCGACCGCGGTCTGTACCTCGACAAGGGCCGGCTGCAGCTCGACGGCACCATCGAGGAAGCGCTGGCGCAGTACTCCGCCGACTACGGCGTCTGACCGGTCGGGTACTCCCCCTCCACAACCAGGGCACCACCGTGCCCCCTCCACAGCGACGGGTTCCCGGGTGCTGCGCCGGGGCCCCACCGTCGGACCCTCCCCCTAGCGTTCTCGCCATGCACCACCCAGCACCCGCGTACGCCGTCCCGTTCACCATCGACCGCTCGCAGGCCCCGCGCCGGTACGACCTCGTCAACACCGGGGACGAACCGGTCGACGGCCTGACCCTCACCCACCTCGGCAACGGCTACAGCCCGCCGCTGGCGGTGCACCGGCTCGAACCGGGTCGACGTCTGTCCGTCGCCGTGTTCGGCGCGGATCCGCAGGACACCGGCGTCGTGATCGTCCGCTGGCGCCGTCCGGACCGCTCCGAGTACGTGTGGCGGATGTCACTGGTCGGTCAGGGGCTGCACCCGTGACCGTGTCCGGACGGGGCTCAGCGTTCGCCGCGCTCGGCAGCGACGGTGCGCCAGCGCTCCAGCAGCCACTCGACGGCAGCGTGGAACCTGGCCGTCGCGGCACCGGGCGTGGTGTCGCCGAAGTAGCGCGCCACCCACTGCTGCAGCTTGGCGAGCTCGGCGGCGTCCCCCACGGAGGCGTCGATCCGCGCGAGCACAGTCGGCGCGTCGGCCGCGGTCAGCCAGTTGGCGTCGCTCAGGTAGCCGCGTTCGTCCACATCGGCCTCCGGCGACACCGGGCGGGTCACGATCAGGGGCTTCCCGACCGCCAGGCGGTCGTAGATCATCGCGCTGATGTCGGTGATCGCCACGTCGGCGTCGGCCAGCTGCCAGCCGAGCTCGCCGCCCTCGTCGTGGACGTGGTGCGCGGTGGGGTCGGCCGCGTTCGCCGCCGTGATCGCCGCGACGATCCGCTCGTGTGCCGTTCGGTACGCCGGGTCGAGCACGCCGCTCCGCGGGTGCGGGCGGTACACCAGGCGGTGGCGGGGCGACGCGAGCACCTGCTCGGCGATGGTGGTGCCGTGGGACGCGATCGAGCCGTACGCCGCGGCGCCGCGGTCGCCCTCCCACGTCGGTGCGTACAGCACGACGGTCCGGTCGTCGGCGGGGTACGGTGCCGCGCCGGCGAAGTGGTCGGCCTGGGGGCGGCCGATCGCGATGGTCCTGGCGTCGAGGTCGTAGTCCCACAGCGCCTCGGCGAGCCGGCCACGTGCGGCGTCCCCAGCGATCAACGCGTAGTCGTACGCCTTGAACTGGTTCGTCGTCATGTACATCTTGTCGCTCTCGCCGTGGTTGACGAAGACGTGCCACATGCGCCCGTACCGCATCATCTGGAAGTTGCGGGCGTTCTGGTTGACGTAGAGCACCACCTTCGGCGCCTGGGTCTCGACGAACTGCTCCAGGTCGACCACCTGACGGGCGTACACGGCGGGGACCGGCGACTCGTCGATGAGCGTGGTCATCGTGCCCGGGCTGCGCGCGATGATCGCGACCGGGTGCGTCTTCGCCAGTTCGGCCAGCGGCGCGTACCACTGGCGCACCTGGTACATGTTCACGGGGCCGTCGGCGAAGTAGACCGCGATCTCGATCGTGCCGGGCGCCGGCGCCGCGACCGACGGCAGGCGACGGGCGAGCTCCCGGCGGCTCCGGCGCGAGGCGAGCAGGCGCTGGGCCAGGCGCACGGCGGTCCGCACGTCACTGGTGATCGGCATGGACTGTCTCCCGTTCTGCGGTGGCGGTGGCGGTGGCGGTGGGGTTCGGGGTGGTCAGACGACGGGCGGGCGCCCGGCGAGCGTCATCCGGGCGACGGTCAGCCAGCTCATCGGTCGGGTCGGTCCGCAGTCGGTGGTCCGTCCTTCGCGGATGCCGGCGAACCACGTCGTCAGGCGTCGCGGGTGTCGCCACCAGCGCGCGACCTGGATCGCGGCCCACGAACCGACGTAGAGCGGTCGGAGCGGTGCCGGCAGGTTCCGTCGGGCCAGCCACACCCGGTTGCGGGCGTTCAGGCGGTAGTACTCGGTGTGCCGCGCCGGGTCGATGGCCGGGTGGTGGGCGACCAGGTCGCCGGCGTACCAAGCACGTCGACCGGCGTCCCACACGCGCCACGCGAGTTCGATGCCCTCGTGCGCGTAGAAGTACTCCGCTCCCCAGCCCCCGACGATCCGGTACACGTCCATCGGCAGCACGACGGCGCCCTCCCACACCGAGAACACCGGCGACGAGTGGTCCGGCTCGCCCTTGCGGATGCGCGGGACCCAGCGCCGCGGGTTGGCAGCGCCGGTCGGGTCGACCACGCGGGGCTGGAGCAGTCCGAGCGAGGGGTCGCGTTCGAAGCGGCCGACGGCGTCCTGCAGGAACGTCACCGAGGGGATCGAGGCGTCGTCGTCCAGGAAGAACACGTAGTCCCCGTCGACGACCTCGGCACCGGCGTTGCGGCCGGCCGGGATCCCGAGGTTCTCCGGCAGCGCCAGCGTCCGCACCCCGTCCGGCAGGCCGGTCGGCTCCCAGCCGTTGCCGACGCAGACCACGTCGAGTTCGACGCCCTGCTGCGCGAGCACGCTGTCGAGCCCGCGGCGCAGGTCGTCGGGCCGGGTGCCCTGCGACAGGCTCACGACGGCGACACGGGGTCGCTTCGGGTGCGCGACCGCGTGGCGACGAACGGTGCTCGGGGTCACGGTGCCATCGGTCACCGCGCCGTCGGGCACCGCGTCGTGGGGCACCGCGTCGTGGGGCACCGCGTCGTCGGTCACGCCTTGACCCGCTTGGACGCGATGATCGCCAGGAAGTGTCCGACGGTCGCCAGCACGGCCAGCGGCAGCAGCGCCCCGACCAGGATCCGGCTGGCGAGCGTGTCGCCGATCGCCAGTCCGATGAGCGCGAACAGGAACGCGAGCATGCTCAGCTCGACCGAGTGGTACAGGCGGTGGAACGGCAGGAACCGCGCCAGGCGGCGGAGCGAGGCGAGCTTCCGGCCGGACGGCGCGGTCGAGGCGTCGCGTCGGTCGACGAGCTTGTCGAGCCCCGCGTTCGCCCGGGCGACGTGCACCATGTCGTTGAGGGCCTTGTTCAGCACGATCACCAGGCCGAGTGCGCAGCCGATCGTGGTCCACATCCAGTCGGCGCCGTGGATCGGCCAGGTGGCGGCTCGGATGCCCAGCGCCACCGGGATCAGTCCCTCGGTCGTGTAGTGCCCGACCTTGTCCAGGAACACCCCGGCGGGCGAGCGGGTGCCACGCCACCGTGCGACCTCGCCGTCGCAGCAGTCCACGAGCATCTGCAGCTGTCCGAGCACCAGGGCGAGCGCTGCGCCCCAGATGCCGGGGATGAGCAGGGCCGCGGCGATGCTCCACCCGACCAGGATCATCAGGCCGGTCACCTGGTTGGCGCTGACGCGGGTCTTCAGCAGCACCCAGGTCAGGTACGGCGAGACGTCGCGCAGGTACAGCGACGCCGTCCAGTGCTCGGCGTTGGCGCGGGCGCGGACCTCGTCCGGCTGGGCGACGGCCCGCAGCTCGGCGATCGACGTCGGGCGTGCGGATCCGCGGCCGTGGGTGGCGGGGTCGGTCATGGGGTCACCGTCCGGTGTGGGTGGTCAGCTCGGAGGTACGGGTGAGGAACCCGATGATGAAACCGAGCCCCCATCCCACGTGGATGCAGGGCAGCACCACGAGCAACCAGAGGAAGGTCGCCACCCCGGACCGGCGCGCGACGGCGACCGACCCGAGGACGACGAAGAGCAGGTACACGGCGGGCACGGCGAACCCGAGGAGCGCCCAGGCGACCGGGCTGCCGAGGGCTGCGCCGACGACACCGACGACGCCGGCGAGGATTCCGACGGCCATGGCGGCGACCATCGCGGGCGGCACGAAGTACCGCAGGCCGTTGTTCGCGGGGAACCGACGGGCGAGCTCGCCTCGCCACAACCCGGTGGCGACGAACTGCCGCACCAGGCGCTTCAGGCTCGGTCGCGGGCGGTAGGTGACGACCAGCTCGGGCGTGAACCACACCGTGCCGCCGGTCTGGCGCAGGCGTCGGTTCAGTTCCCAGTCCTGGCCGCGCTTGATGCCCTCGTCGAACAGGCCGACCTCGAACAGGCGGTCGCGGCGGAAGACGCCGAGGTACGCGGTCTCGGCCGGGCCGGCGGTCCCACCGACGTGGTGCGGGGTGCCGCCGAGGCCGACGCGGCTGCCGTACGCCAACGCGACGGCCCGCTCGAACGGGCTGCGGCCCTCGGCGCGCATGATGCCGCCGACGTTGTCCGCACCGGACTCGAGCAGGGTGCGGACGGCGATGCGCGTGTAGTCCGGTGGCAGCACCGAGTGCGCGTCGACGCGGACCACCACGGGGTGCACCGACGCCGTGATCGCGACGTTCAGGCCGGCCGGCGTGGACCCGACCGGGTTGTCGATCGCCCGGATGCGTGGGTCGGCCGCGCTCATCTCGGCCACGAGTTCGTTCGTGCCGTCGATCGAGGGGCCGAGCGCGAGGATGACCTCGAACACGCCGGTGTAGTCCTGGTCGAGCAGGCTGGCGACCGCAGCGCGGACCTCGGTGACCTCGTTGAGCACGGGCATCACGTACGAGACGCCCGGCAGGGGCTGTCCGTCTGTCTGCATGCGTACCTCGGGGTGCTGGCTGGGTGCACGGGACGCACCGGGGCGGTGCCGCCCCGCAGAGCGACCATGAGCCTATCAAGACCCGAACCCGGAACCTGCGGGGCGCCCGCGACGCGACCCGCAGACGGACGGGAGGCCCGGCGCACGTCGTGCACCGGGCCTCCCGTCCTGTCCGTGGTGGCGTCAGCCCTTGCTGTCGTACGTGCCCAGGGTCACGTCCGCCTCGCGGGACTGCCCGTTCCGGAGGTAGCTGATCGTCGTCGACGCACCGCCTGCGAAGTAGCGGACCTGCGCCGTCAGGTCGGTGGCGTCCGAGACGGTCGCCGAACCGATCTTCGTGACGACGTCACCCTTCTGCAGACCGGCCTTGGCCGCCGCACCGCCGGACGAGACCGACTTGATGAGCGCACCCATCTGGGTCGCGCTCGCGTTCTCCGAGGCGTCGCCGACCGTGGCACCGAGCAGGCCGTGCGTGGCCGAGCCCTTGTCCTTGATCTCGTTCGCGACGCGCTTCACCAGGTTCGACGGGATCGAGAAGCCGACGCCGATGCTGCCGGCCGCCGAGTCCGACGACGACGAGCTGCCGGCCGAGGCGATGGCCACGTTGATGCCGATCAGCTTGCCCTTCGCGTCGAGCAGGGCACCACCGGAGTTGCCCGGGTTGATCGACGCGTCGGTCTGGATGACGGGCAGCGAGACCGTGGTGTTCGCGGACGAGCTGCTGCCGTTGTCGCCGTTGCCCCAGAAGTCGAACGGGCCGCTGCCGCCGTTGCCGCCCTCGTTCGAGTCGCCGCCCTCGCTGGGAGCGCTCGACGTGACCTGGATGCTGCGGTTCAGGGTCGAGACGATGCCGTCCGTGACCGTGTTCGACAGGCCCAGGGGCGCACCGATCGCGACCGCGGTGTCACCGACGTTGAGCTTCGTGGAGTCGGCGAACTCCATCGGCTTGAGGTCGGTCGCGTCGATCTTGATGACCGCGAGGTCGACCGTCGGGTCGGTGCCGATGAGCTTGCCCTCGTAGATCTTGCCGTTCGAGGTCGTCACGGTGATCGAACCGTTCGAGCTGTCGCCGTCGAGCGTCACCACGTGGGTGTTCGTGACGATGTAGCCGTCCTTGCTCATCACGACACCCGAACCGGTGCCGGCCTCGTTGCTGGACGACACGTTGATCGTCACGACCGACGGCGTCGCCTGAGCAGCGACCGCGGTGACGACCGTCGCGGAGTCGTAGTCGTTGACCGTGAGGTTGCCGCCCTGCGACGAACCGGAGGACGACGTGACGGTGCCGCCCTGCGACGACCCGGCGAGCCACCCGGCGCCGCCGCCGACCAGACCCGCGACGACCAGTCCGGCGATGATCGGCAGGACGAGCTTGCTGCGCCCGGAACGGGTGGTGGTCGTGGTGGCAGCGGCACCCGCTGTTCCGTCGGCGAAGTAGTGGCCGTTGCGCTGGTTCGCGCCGTCCACGTCGCCGAAGGCGCTCGTGGCGGACTGCGGTGCCTGCGCCGACGCCGTCGCGTACTCCGACGAGGACGCGGGGGCAGCGGCGGAGGCCGGCTGGGCGTACTCGCCGTACCGCGGCTGGCCCGCGGTCGGCTGCTGGCCGTACGGCGGCTGCTGGGCCTGGCCGTACTGGCCCTGCTGGCCGTACTGCGACTGCTGACCGTACTGGGACTGCTGGTTCGGCTGGTTTTGACCGTACTGGGACTGCTGGCTCTGGCCGTACTGGGACTGCTGGCCCTGGCCGTACTGCGACTGCTGGCCGTACGGGCTCTGCTGGGCCTGCCCGTACTGCGGCTGCTGGTTCTGCCCGTACTGGCTCTGCTGGGCCTGCCCGTACTGGCTCGTCTGGTCTGCGGCGGGCTGCTGGCCGTACTGGGACGCCTGCCCGTACGGGGAGGTCTGCTGGCCGTACCCGGCCGGCTGCTGGCCGGCATCGCGCTGCTGGTCGCCCGAGAGCGTCGGGTACGGGGCCGTGTAGCGGTCCGTGGGGTGGTCGGTCGCCGACGGGATCACGTCGGTGTGGTCGGCGCTCGTGGCGTCGTCGGACCGCTCGGCGTTCTCGGGCTGCTCGGCGTCGTTGGACTGCTCGGAGTCGTTGAACTGCTCGGAGTCGTTCGGCATCGACGTGTTCCCCTTCGTGGCCGCTGCGGCGGCGTCCTCACTGGCGGCAGGCGATGCCGCATCGTCCGGACGGCGGTCGTCGCCCTGCCCGTTGGGCGTGGTGTCGGTCATGCTGGACGTGCTCCTTTCAAGCTCGTGCAGTCTGTCGCAACCACCTGAGCGGTGCTTCTGGCGACGCTGGAAGCATCCTCTGCCGATCTTATGCGTGGGCTGTGGGTCCGTCCCCGGATCGCCGTCGGACGGCCAGCTAGGTTGGGGTCCGTTCAGCGCGACACGTCGTCGCCGTCACCGGAGGGAACCACATGCGGCAGGCAGGACCCTGGTTGCGAGCAGCCGAGGGAGCGATGCTCCTGGGACCCGACGGCGTCCCGGCGCCCACCGTCTTCGCCGAGATGAGCGCCCTCGCCGCGAGCACCGGCGCGATCAACCTCGGGCAGGGCTTCCCCGACCAGGACGGCCCCGCCGAGGTGCTCGAAGCCGCGGTCCGCGCCATCCGGGACGGCGTCAACCAGTACCCGCCCGGACGCGGGACGGTCGACCTCCGCACCGCCGTGGCCGAACACCAGCAGCGGTGGTACGGCCTCGAGGTCGATCCCGACCGGCAGGTCCTGGTCACCGCCGGCGCCACCGAAGCGCTCTCCGCGACGCTCCTCGCCCTGGTCGAACCGGGCGACGAGGTCATCACGTTCGAACCGTTCTACGACGCCTACGGTGCGCTCGTCCGGCTCGCCGGCGGCACCCACGTCACCGTGCCCCTCACCGCTCCGGACTTCCTGCCGGACGAGGACACGCTGCGCGCCGCGTTCACCGACCGCACCCGCGTCGTGCTCGTCAACACGCCGCACAACCCGACCGGCCGGGTCCTGCCCGACGAGGTCCTGCGCACGATCGTGGAACTCGCGACGCAGTACGACGCCCTCATCGTCACCGACGAGGTCTACGAGCACCTGACGTTCACCGTCCCGCACACGCCGATCGCGACAATGCCCGGAGCCGCCGAGCGGACGGTCTCGATCTCGAGCGCCGGCAAGACCTTCAGCACCACCGGCTGGAAGATCGGCTGGCTCACCGCTCCCCCGACGCTCGTCGACGCGATCACGACGGTGAAGCAGTACCTGACCTTCGTCAACGGCGCACCGTTCCAGCCGGCCGTCGCCGTCGGACTGCGGTTGCCCGACGCCGTCTTCGCCGGGATCGCCGCCGAACTCGCCGCCAAGCACGAACTGCTCGCCTCGGGGCTCCGGTCAGCGGGCTTCGACGTCATGCGGCCGGACGGCGGGTACTTCGTCATCGCCGACACCGCGCCGCTCGGGTACGACGACGCACGGGCCTTCTGCCTCGAGCTGCCCACCCTGGCCGGGGTCGTCGGCGTGCCGGTGTCGGCCTTCGTCCGGCCGGAGCACGCCGCGGGCTACCGGTCCCTCGTGCGCTTCGCGTTCTGCAAGCGGCGTTCCGTCCTCGAGGACGCCGCCGGCCGCCTGGCACGCCTCCACGCGCCGTCCTGAGCCCGATCCCGCCACCGGCGCAGTCGCGACCACGGATCGGACGGGACCTGCCGGTCAGGGGCGAGCCGCGCCTCCAGGCCGGGCGCGCAGCGCGACGTCGTACCGGCGGAGTGCCAGCGACGGGTTGACCTGCCGGACCGCCTCGGTCACGGCGGTGTCGACCGTCGCGACGAGCGTGCCGGGCGCAGAGCCGGCCGACGCCACGGCGACACCGGAGGGGTCGAGCACCACCGAGGCGCCGATGCCGATCGGCGGCGTCTGGCCGACACCGACGACCCACACGGTGTTCTCGATCGCCCGCGCGGTGAGCAGGGTCCGCCAGTGGTGCTCCTTGCCGGGGCCGCGCACCCACTCGGCCGGCAGCACGACGACGTCGGCCGCACCGTGCTCGGGCGCTGCCAGCCGGCGGGTGACCTCGGGGAAACGCAGGTCGTAACAGGTCTCGAGCCCGATCCGGAGGCCTTCGAACTCGAAGACCGGCAGCTGCTCCGGGTCTCCGGACTCGATGCGGTCGGACTCCCGCGACCCGAAGGCGTCGTAGAGGTGCACCTTCCGGTAGGTCGCCGCGAGCTCGCCGGTGGGGAGCACTGCCACCAGGGTGTTGCGGAAGCGCGTGGGGCCTGCCGGGGTCGCTGCGTCGGACGTTGATACGTCGGTCGTCTCGGCGATCCCGACGACGAGCGCGAGTCCGGTGTCGCGGGCGATGTCCTGCAGCCCTGACACGAAGGGGCCGTCGAGCGGCTGCGCTGCGGCGACGAACCGGTCGTCGATGTCGGCGGTGAAGTACGACGAGTACTCCGGCGTGACGAGCAGCGCCGCTCCCCGCGCCGCTGCGTCGACCGCCGCGGTCCGGACGGTCTCGAGGTTGGCCACCGGGTCGTCCACGGGAGCGAACTGCGCGGCGGCGATCGTGAGGGTGCCCATCCGCCGAGCGTACCGGCGCACTGCGGAGCGTTCCGGCGTGGAGGATCCCGGGAACGAGGAAAGCCCCGGTCCTTCCGGACCGGGGCTTTCGTGTGACGCTTGGTTGCGGGGGCAGGATTTGAACCTACGACCTCTGGGTTATGAGCCCAGCGAGCTACCGAACTGCTCCACCCCGCGGCACATTGAATAGCCTACACACGGTCGTGGCGGGGCACAAATCGTGTGCCCCGCCACGGCGTGTCAGCTGCCGTCTTCGGCTGCGGTCGCGGCCTCGATCGCCTCTTGCAGGCGCTTGTCGGCCTCGGCTGCAGCGACCAGGTCGTTGTCGGCGTAGGCCTGCTGACGGTCCTGCAGGGCGTCGTTCGCGTCGGACAGCGCCTGCTGCAGTGCGTCGTTGTCCGTGGTGCCCGAACCGGTCGAGCCGTCGGTCGACCCGGAGCCCGAGTCGGAACCAGAGTCGGACGAGCCCGACCCAGACGAACCGGAGTCGCTCCCCGAACCACTGGCATCGGAGTCTCCGGCAGCAGCACCCGAGTCACCGCCGAACAGCGAGTTGAGTGCCTCGTCGAGGGTGTCCTCGAACGCGATCTTGTCGCCGAACGCGACGAGCACCTTCTGCAGCAGCGGGTACGAACCGCTCGACGTCGACTGCACGTACACGGGCTGCACGTACAGGAAGCCGCCGCCGACCGGAAGGGTGAGCAGGTTGCCCTGCTTCACCGTCGAGTTGCCGCGCTTCAGGATGTTCAGCTCCTGCGACACCGTGGTGTCCGAGTTGAACAGGTTCTGCACCTGCGCCGGGCCCGGGATGTTGTCGGTCTTCGGCATCGTCAACAACGTGAGCTTGCCGTAGCCCGACGCCTTCTTGCCCTTGCCCGCACCTCCCGCGTCGGAGTCGGCGGCCAGGTAGCCGGTCAGCACGTTGCGGTTGTTCGCACCGGCGGACTGCTGGGGGATGTAGGTCGTGTACAGGTTGTACGCGGTCTCCTGCCCCGGCACCTTCATCGTCAGGTAGTACGGATCCTGCAGGTTCGCCTTGCTCGCGGTCGTCGTCGTCTGCGCGCCCAGGGCGTTGGTGGTCGTCGACGTGTCGGCGGCGCTCGCATCCGTGTCGGTCGACCCCGTGGTGGTGGGCTCCTGTGGTGTGTTCCACGCGTCGTCACCCGAGTAGAACGAGTTCGCGTTCGTCACGTGGTAGGTGCCGAGGATCGACCGCTGCACCTTGAACAGGTCCGTCGGGTAGCGGACGTGGTCCAGCAGCTCGGCGCTCATGCTCGACACCGACTTGACCGACGTCGGGAAGATCTTCTCCCACGTCTTCAGCACCGGGTCCTTGGTGTCCCACGCGTAGAGGGTCACCTTGCCCGTGTAGGCGTCGACCGTGGCCTTCACCGAGTTGCGGATGTAGTTGACCTGGTCGGTGCGGTACGCCGAGGACTCCGAACCGGCGATGCTGTCCGACAGGCTCTGGCTCTGCGAGTACGGGTAGGCGTCGCTCGTCGTGTAGCCGTCGACGACCCACTGGATGCGGTGGTCGACGATCGCCGGGTAGGCGTCGCTGTCGACCGTCAGGTACGGCGCGACCTTCTGGACACGCGTGATCGGGTCGCGGTCGTAGAGGATCTGCGAGTCCTTGTTGACCGCGTCCGACAGCAGGACCTGCTCCGACTGGAACTTCGCCGCGTAGACGAGTCGGTTGAAGAAGTTGCCCACACTCGGTCCGCCGTCGCCGGAGTACGTCGTGGTGGCGTTGCCGCCGTTGTCGTCGTCGGATCCGGACGGGTAGTCGAGCTCGACGTCCTTCGAGCCCTTCGGCGCCCCGACGATCGAGTACGCCGGCGAGGTCTCGCCGAAGTACACGCGCTGCTGGAAGTCACCCAGCGCACCGTTCGAGGGGATGCCCGACTCGAGGAACACCGGCTTGCCGTCGCTCGCGCGCTGGTTGCCGAAGGCCGCGGTGACGCCGTAGCCGTGGGTGTACACGAACGCCCGGTTGTACTGGGTGTTCGCGGCCGAGCTCAGACCGTCGAGGTCGATGTCGCGCACCGCGATGACGGTGTCCTCGGTCTCGCCCTTGACGTCGTACCGGTCGACGTCGAGCTCGTCCGGGAACTGGTAGTACTGCCGGTACTGCTGCAGCTGGCTGAAGGTGTCGGAGACGATCTTCGGGTCGATGAGGCGGATGTTCGCCGTCGTCTGGGCGTCCTGCGCGAGGGCGCCGGAGCTGGCCTCGGTCGTGGCGTCGTAGTTCTGTTCCTTGACGTCGGAGACACCGTAGGCGTCACGCGTGGCCTTGATGTTCCGCTCGATGTACGCGGACTCGTAGGTACGCTCCGAGGGCTTGACCTGCAGGCGCTGGACGATCCAGGGGTAGATGCCCCCGATGACGATCGCGGCGACGAGCAGCAGGCCGGTGCCGACGATCGAGATGCGCCAGCGGCCGATCACCGCGGTGACGATGAACAGGATCGCGACGATCGCCGCGATGCCCGCCATGATCTCGCGACCCGGGATGACCGCGTTGACCTCGGTGTACTGCGCACCGGTGATGAGCGAGTTCGACTTGGTGAGCGCCGCGTACTGGTCGAGCCACAGGCTGACGGCCTGCAGCGCGATGTAGAGCGCAGCGGTGACGGCGAGCTGGATGCGCGCGGCACGGGAGATCCGGACTTCACGTCCCCCGAAGCGCAACGCGCCGTACAGGTAGCAGGCGGCGAGGGCGGCGAGCCCCGCGATCAGCACCACGGCCGACGAGTACGCCACGATCGAGCGCCAGAACGGCAGCTCGAAGACGTAGAAGCCGATGTCCAGGCCGAACTGCGGGTCCGTCTTGCCGAACGGGGTCCGGTTGAAGTACTCGAGCACCATGCTCCAGCGCCCCGAGGTCGACAGCCCGGCGAAGATGCCGAGCACCACCGGGATGCCGATCATGACGGCGCGGCGCAGCGGTTCGATGACCTGCTGGTACCGGTCCAGCTGCGAGTTGAGCTTCGCGTAGACCGGGCGGTACCGGAAGGCCAGTCCGATGCTCAGGAAGACCGGGATCGCCATTCCCAGGAAGCCCGCGAGGAACATCAGGGTCCCTGCGATCCACCGCGTCGTGAGGACCTGCTGGAACCCGAGCTGCGCGAACCACGCGTAGTCGGTGTACAGGCTGGCGAAGATGAAGAAGCCGATCACCAGTGCGGCCAGCACGATGATCGTGACCACGATCGGGACCCGCGGCGAACGCCGCCCCGAGGTGGACGAGGTTGTCGTCACTTGATGTGCTCCAGACGTGTCGGACCGGCGGGCCCGGCTCGCGGCGGGCCGTCAGTGCACTGATCCTATTGGACCGGGCGGACTGTGAAACTGTGCGAGGACTCAGGAACTCGGTCAGGAACCGCAGCGGGCGAGCTTCGCGGTGCTCTTCCCGTCGGCGATGGTCTGCAGGTCGGTGACGGCCTGGTCGAGCGTCGACACCTTGTAGACGTCGAGCCCGTCCGGCACGTGCCCGACGACCTCGCCGCAGTTGTCGGCCGGGGCGAGGAACACCGTCGCCCCCGCTTCCCGCGCGCCGTAGAGCTTCTGCCGGATGCCGCCGATGGCTCCGACCTCGCCGTCGGCGGTGATCGTGCCCGTCCCCGCGACGTGCTTGCCGCCGTTGAGCTTGCCTGGTGTGATCTCGTCGATGATCCCGAGCGCGAACATCATGCCGGCCGAGGGTCCACCGACGTCCTGCAGCTTGATCGAGACGTCGAACGGGAAGTCGTACTTCTCCGTGACGCCGACGCCCAGGAGCGCGGTGCCCTGCTCGTCGCGCGGGGTCACCCGGACGTCCTTCGTCGCACCGTCGCGCTCGATGGTGACGGTGGCCGGGGTCGACGTGCCGTGCTTCGCGACGAGCTCGCGCAGCGAGGTGGCGTCGGCGTTCGTCGTGAGCGGGGTGCCGTCGAAGGCCGTGATGACGTCGCCCTTCTCGATCGGACCGTCGGCAGCCGAGCCGGGCTGCACGGTTCCGACCTCGAGTTCGGTCGGCAGGTCGTTCCCCTGCTGGATCAGTGCTGCGGCCACCGCGGACTGCTGCGACGCCTGCATGTCGGCGGAGTCCTGCTGGTTCACCTGCTCGGTCGTGGTGCCGGTCGGGTAGATCGCCTCGACCGGGATCACGGCCTCGGACTTCGTGAAGATCGCCCGGACGACGCTGGTCCACGACGGACGGTTCGTCGCGTCGCCCTGGATGCCGACCGTCAGCATGTCGAGCGCACCGGCGGTGGGGTAGGTCTCGTGCCCGGAGACCTGGATCAGCTTGACGTCCTTCGCGTCCTTGCCCGTCCCCTGCTTCTGGGTCCCGATGGTGTTGTAGACCGGTCCGGGGACCTCGATCAGGTACGGGCTCGGCAGCACGCTCGCCAGGATCCCCAGCACGACGGCACCGATCACGAACGCCCACCCGACGGTCCTGGCACGCGAACGACGACGGGGCGCGGGGGTGAAGAGGGTCACGCGGGGTCCTTCCAGGGGCGGTCGCCGGGCCTGACGGCGGGGCGGTCGTCCGCGCCGTGCGGCGGGACTGTTCGCCCTCGGCGCAGCGGTTCGGGCGTTCCCACGGGGGCATCCCAGGTGCGGCCCCGTGAGCAGCGATTAGCGTAGTCGGCATGCCTGATGAACCACAGCCGGGGCCGGACGACGACTTCCAGGAGATGCTGCGCAAGCTGCTCTCGGGCGAGGGCCAGATCGACCCGTCGCAGCTCGCCGGTGCAGCCGGCCTGCCGAACGACCCGGCCTTCGTCGCGAACCTGATGAGCCAGCTGCAGCGTGCCGCGCAGTCCGGCGGCGACGGCATCGACTTCTCCGCGACCGCCGAGCGCGCCACCGCGATCGCCCGCGAGGGCGGCCACGCCGTCGACCCGGTGGCCTCGCAGGCGGCCGACCAGGCGTTCCAGGTCGCCGCCCTCTGGTTGGACGAGGTCACGACCGTGGCCGAGCTCACCGCGACCCCGAGCCTGTACACGCGGGAGCAGTGGGCGAAGGCGACGGTTCCGGTGTGGACCCAGATCGCCGAGCCCGTCGCGTTCAGCATCGCCGATGCGCTGACCGAGGCCATCGACCAGCGTGCTCCCGAAGAACTCAAGGCGATGCTCGGTGACGTCTCGAAGGCGATGCGCGGCGTCGGCGGTGCCCTCTTCGCCATCCAGCTCGGCCAGGTCGTCGGCCAGCTGTCGAAGGAGGTCGTGTCCGGCGGCGACGTGGGTGTCCCGCTGCTGGACGAGCAGGTGGCCGCACTCCTGCCGCAGAACGTGGCCGAGTTCGCCGAGGGCCTCGACGTCTCCGAGGACGAGGTCCGCATCTACCTGGCGGTCCGCGAACTCGCCCACGCACGGCTCTTCCGCTCGGCGCGGTGGCTGCGACTGCACATCATCTCGTCGATCACGGACTACGCACGGGGCATCCACATCCCCTTCGACCGCGTCGAGGAGCTCGCCGCGGACATCGACCCGACCAACCAGGAGCAGCTGCGGGACGCGCTCGCCTCCGGTGCGCTCATCCCGCCGCGCACGCCCGAGCAGGATGCTGCGCTGGCACGACTCGAGACCATGCTCGCGCTCGTCGAGGGCTGGGTCGACACGGTGACCGCCGCCGCCACCGTCCGGCTGCCGAAGAGCGGTGCCATCGCCGAGATGGTCCGTCGTCGCCGTGCAGCCGGAGGACCCGCCGAGTCCGCGTTCGCGACGCTCGTCGGCCTCGAACTGCGACCCCGCCGTCTGCGCGAGGCCGCCGCGATGTGGCAGCGGGTGACGGACGAGCTCGGTGCCGAGCAGCGTGACGCACTCTGGTCGCACTTCGACCTGGTCCCCACGTCCGACGACGTCGACGCACCGGACGCTCTGGTCGCCCGTCTGCGGAACCCCGCGCAGACCGAGGAGGACGACGCGTTCGACAAGGCGCTCGAGGACCTGCTCAACGACGCCACCGGCGCCCGTCCGCACGAGGACGAGTCCGGCCGGATCGACGACGGCGCCCCGGGCACCGACGGAACGGGCACCGGCAAGACGGCCACCGACGGAACGGGCACCGACGAGACAGGCACCGACGAGGACCACCCCGGCGACCAGCCCCGCTGAGTCCGGCACCGCCGAGTTCTCCACAGATCCACCACCCGGCCCCACGCGTGCCCCCGACTCGGGCACCGTGGGGTCATGGGCATCCGCATCGATCCGACACTCGAGTTCGTCTGGCGCGACCCGACGACGGTGCAGCTCGGGGTCGATCCGCCTCGTGCCGTCGTCGACGTCCCGACCACGGGCGAGGAACGGTTCCTCAGTGCACTGCGGCGTGAGACGGGGCGCGAAGCGCTGAGCGGCCTCGCCGTCACCTCGGGCTGCCCACCGGACGTCGCCGCGCGCGTGCTCGGTGCGGCATCCCCCGCCGTGATCGACGTCCTGCCCGAACCGCTCGAACGGGTCGAGGTGCACGGCGCCGGCGGGTTGGCGGACACGATCGCGGCACACCTGTCCGGCGAGGGCGTGACCGTCGCCCGGACCTCGTCCCCGCCGGGCGGCCCCGTCGACCTGCCGGAGCACGAACCCCGGCTCGCCGTGGTGGTCGCCGACCACGTCGTCGACCCGGCGCTCCGCGCCGCCTGGACCCGCAGGGGCGTGCCGCACCTGGCGGTCGTGGTGGGCGACGGCCGCATCCGCCTCGGGCCGTTCGTGGTCCCGGGGGCCGGCCCGTGCCTCCAGTGCGCCGAGTTCGCACGCGTGGACGACGACCCGGCGTGGCCGGCGATCGCGTCGCAGCTGTGGGGACGACCACCGTCGCCGCTGTCACCGTGGCGGTCCGCCGCGGTGGCCGCGGCCACCACCCGGCTGCTCGTGCGGCGCCTGCCGCTCCGGTCGCAACGCGCCGACCCGGACCAGGTGGTGTTCGACCGCGACGACCTGGCCGTCAGCCGGTGGTCGGTGCCGCTCCATCCGCGGTGCGCGTGCCGAGCGCTGCCAGGAACCGACTCGGAGCGCGGGCTCCCCCACGCGTGGAACCCTGTCTCGACCACGTGATCGTCACGGTCCGCCGGGCGCGGGTCAGGCCGACGTAGAACAGGCGACGTTCCTCGTCCACCTCGGTGTCGGTGGTGGCGTGTGAGATCGGCAGGAGTCCCTCGGCGGCACCGGCGATGACCACGTTCGGCCACTCGAGCCCCTTGGACGAGTGCAGGGTCGCCAGGGTCACGGCGTCGACCTCGGGCTCGTGGTGGGTCGCGGCACGGTCCACCAGGTCCTGGGTGAACTGCTGCATGGTCGTGCCGGCAGGGGCGTCCTCGGCCAGGCCCATGATCGCCTGCAGGGCTTCCCACTGCTCGCGGACGGCGCCGGTGCCCTCGGGGGCGGTCGACGTCCACCCGCTGACCTGCAGCACGAGGCGGACACGGCGGGTCAGTTCGTCGTCGGTCTGCCGGATCGCCTCGCCGCGCATGTGGTGCACCGCGAGCTTGACCTCGGGCCGGTTGAAGAAGCGCGTGCCGCCCTGCACCCGGTAGGGGATGCCGTTGCGGCCGAGCGCGGACTCGAGGGCCGCGGACTGGGCGCCGACGCGGAACAGCACCGCGCAGTCGCCGTACGACGCTCCGCCGGCGACGAGTTCCGCGATGCGCCGGGCGATGGTCTGGGCCTCGTCGCCGTCGTGCACGCACGGCACGACGACCGGGTCCGGACCGGGCTCCTGCGTCTGCGCGACCAGGTCGAGCGCACCCGGTTGCCCGCGCATCAGGGCGTTGGCGGCGTGCACGACCTCGCGGGTGGAGCGGTAGTTCCGCTCGAGTCGCACGACCGATCCGCGGGGGAACTCCGAGCCGAAGCCGAGCAGGTAGTCGCTCGACGCACCGGCGAACGAGTAGATCGTCTGGCTGGCGTCGCCGACGACGCACAGGTCGTCGCGGCCACCGAGCCAGGCCCGCAGCAGGTCGTGCTGCACGGGCGAGACGTCCTGGTACTCGTCGACCACGAAGAACCGGTACTGCTGCCGCACGTAGGACGCCACCCGCGGCTCCGACTCGACCATGCCGAGCGTGGCGAGCAGGACGTCCTCGAAGTCGAGCTGTCGGCGGTCGTCCTTCAGGCGCTCGTAGGCCTTCATCAGGTCGATCACCCGGCGGGGCGAGGTGTCGCGCGGCATCACCCGTTCGGCGGCGGCGGCCTCGTACTCCTCGAGCGAGAGCATCTGCACCTTGCGCCACTCGACCTCGGCGGCCAGGTCGCGCAGCACCGGGGTGTCGACCGACATCCCGACGGTGTCCGCGGCGTGCGCGATCATCCGGCCCTTGGACTCGACGATCTTCGGCGCGTGCCCGCCGACGGTGTCCGGCCAGAAGTAGCTGAGCTGCGCCATCGCCGCGGCGTGGAAGGTCCGCGCCTGCACCGTGCCGGCGCCGAGCGAGCGCAGCCGCGACCGCAGCTCCCCGGCGGCGCGGGTGGTGAACGTCAGCGCGAGGACGTGGTTCGGTGCGTAGGTGCCGGTCGCGACGCCGTAGGCGATGCGGTGGGTGATCGCACGGGTCTTACCGGTGCCGGCGCCCGCCAGGACCACGACGGGGCCCAGCAGGGTCCGGGCGACGGTGCGCTGCTCGGTGTCGAGGGCGGCGAGGAGTTCATCGGGCGACGGCGGACGGACCTCGGCCGAACCGGCCGAACCGGCAGAACCGGCCGAACCGGCCGAACCGCCCGGACCAGCGCCAGCCGGCACCGGCCCACCACCAGCACTGCTCACGGCAGGTCCAGCGGCCCGCCGTACCACTCCTCGATGATGGCGCGGGCGATCGAGGTCCGACCGGGCAGCAGCAGGGTGTCCCCCGCGCGCTCCCGGATGTCCTCGCGCGAGAACCAGCGCACGTCGAGGATCTCGACGCCGTCGGGCCGGGCAGTGGACGGGTCGCCGTCCACTGCGCGGGCACGGAAGCCGACCATCAGCGACGCGGGGAACGGCCACGGCTGCGAGCCGAGGTACTCGGGCTCCTCGACGTGCACGCCGGACTCCTCGAAGACCTCGCGGCGGACGGCGTCCTCGAGCGACTCCCCCGGTTCGACGAACCCGGCGAGCAGCGAGTAGCGGTTGGCGTCCCACGCGGCGTTCGAGCCGAGCAGGATGCGGTCGTCGGCGTCGACGACACCGACGATGATCGCGGCGTCGGTACGCGGGAAGTGCTCGTGTCCTTCAGGGTCGCGGCGCACCCACCCGCCGGTGACGACGTCGGTCGCGGACCCGGTGCGGGGCGAGAAGCCGTGGACGGCGTGCCAGTTCGCCATCGCCACGGCCTCGACCGCCAGGCCCTGGTCGCGCGGGGACAGCTCGGTGCCGAACATGCGCAGGCTCTCCCACGCGTCGTCGGACGGTTCGATGGCCGACGCGGTGGCGTCGTCGACGAGGGCCGCGACGAAGCGGGTGCCGGCGGGGGCGTCTGCACCGTCGGACACGGCGCGGCCGAGGTACAGCGTCACGGTGCCGTCCGGCACGTCGGCCGCGGTCACGAACCGCAGGGTGCCGTCGGCGTTCCGGAGCATCTCCGAGCCGTGCACCGGCAGGTACCGGGTCGCGGAGTCCTCGCGCAGGACCCGGTCGAGGTCCGGCGTCGTGCGGAACTCGGCGTCGCGGTCGAGTTCGTTGCGGGACAGCGGGAGCCGGGAGGCGAACTCGACGGTCACGGCAGAGGGCTCCTCGGTTCAGGTGCAGGCGAGGCCTGCGGGCGGGGCGTGCGGCAAGGCGTACTGGGAAGGCTTCGGGAACAGCGTGGCGTGCACCGGTGCAGGCGTCACGCACCTACCCTGAGGGGCATGGCGGGATCCCAGTTCACTCTAGCCGCGTTGGCGACGACGGCCGTGCCCGGTCTCGTCGTCACGGGCACGCGCACGCTCGGCTCGGCCGCGGCCGGCGACTACGAGTCGGCTCTCCTCCGCGACGCCGACGGCGCCCTGACGGTCATCCGACGTCCCCGGAACCAGCGGGCGGAAGCCCGGCAGTCGGCCGACCTCGTCGCGATCCGTGCGCTGAGCGCCGGGATCCGCACGCGCCTCCCGTTCGGTGTGGCCGAGTACCGCGGTCAGGCGCCGATCGGATCGACCCGCGCCATCGTCACCACCCGGCTGCCGGGCGCGCACCCGACGCTCGCGTCGTTCGCCGAGCGCCCCGAGCTCGCCACGAGCGTCGGCCGCGCCCTCGCCGCGATCCACCAGCTGCCGACGAGCTTCGTCTCGGACGCCGGCCTGCCGTCGCTCACCCCGTTCGAGGTGCTGCGCTCCGCCGTGTCCGTGATGGACCGCGCCGTCGCCACCAAGCTCGTGCCCGCCGCCCTGGTCGAACGGTGGGAGGGTGCCGCGCGCGACCAGCAGCTGTGGCAGTTCACCCCCACCGTCGTGCACGGATCGATCGGCACCGGCGTGCTGCTCGTCGACGGCGACTCCGTCAGCGGGATCCTCGACTGGGGCGAGCTCCGACTCGGAGACCCGGCGAAGGACCTCGCCTGGGTGCTCGCCGGCCGACGCGACGCCTTCGACACCGTCCTGAGCGCCTACGAGGCGAACGGCGGCGGACGCGACCGTCAGCTCGCACAGCGCGCCCGGGTGCACCACGAACTCGAGACGGCGCACTGGCTGCTGCACGGCGTCCAGGCGAAGAGCACCGAGGTCGTCGACGACGCGGTCGCGATGATGCACCGGCTGGTCGACGCGGTGCACGCGCCGAGCGCGGAGCCGCTGCAGTCGGTGTCCCCCGAGACGATGGAGATCGGCGAGGTCGAGCAGTTGCTGTCGTCGACCGAACGCCGACACGGCTGATCTCCGCTCCGACGTTCCGGCTCGTGCGCCGCGCTGACCTCTGCCGAGCGGTCACGCAACGTCGTCCGCCCCGCGTTCGAGCGACCGTCCACGACCGGTCCGCAGCCGCCGACGGGCTGTCGTGACCAGTGGCGGTCGCGCTGGGCGGTGGGCGCGACTGCCTGGAGGCCCGGTGCCGGTCCGCGAGACCGGCACCGGGCCTCCCGGGTGGCCGGCTGGGGCGCGGCGCGCTCCCCGCCCGCGTCCGGCCCCGAGCCGTCACGACTCCCCGCCCTCCGAGCACCGACCGGCCGCGAGCCGTCGGCCGTCGAGCCGCGCACTGACGGCCTGTGACCGGTGCGCCGTGCACGCCGCGGGGTGTCGCGACCCCTCGTCCGTCAGCCGATCGCGGCCGTCCAGGCGCGCTCGAGTCCAGCACGGTCCAGCAGCTCGGTCGGACGGACCTCGAGGTCGTCCGCGACGAAGTAGAACACGGCGTCGACCTGGTCGAGCGGTCGACCGGTGAACTCGGCGTACGCCACCCGGTACAGGGCGAGCTGCAGCGTCCGTCGGGCCAGGTCGTCGGCACCGGACGGTGCCTTGCCCGTCTTCCAGTCGACGACCTCGGCACGCCCGTCGATCTCGTAGACGGCGTCGAGCTTGCAGACGACGCTGTGCCCGAGGAACGGGATGTGGATCTCCCGCTCGACCTCGACCGGCGTGCGGCCGGCCCACCGTGAGCGGGCGAAGGTGGCCTGGAAGTCCGCCAGCCGTCGGGCGTCGTCGTCCGTGACCACAGCGTCCGGCGAGGCGTCGACCAGGTCGTCGGCGTCGAGGTCGAGCTCGTCGCCCCACACGTCGAGCGTCTCGAGCGACCCGCCCGTCCGGGCACGCTGCTCCACCCACTGGTGGAAGAGCGTGCCGAGCCGGGTCGCTCGGTACGGACGCTCCGGCATCGGCCGCCGCAGGCGTTCGGCCACCTTGTCCGGCTCGGTGAGGTAGTCCTTGAAGCCGGAGGCCGGCACGCGGTGCGGGACCACGACCGCGTGCTTCGCGTTCCGGGTCGCGCGTCGTTCGGCGAGCAGCAGGTCGATGTCGGCCGCGTACCGGCCGGAGGCACCGGGGTTGGCGTTCCGGACCCGCTCGGCCGCCGCCAGCACCCGGGGCGCCCGCTGCCCGAACGGCACGTGCGGCCAGAGCTGCTGGGCGCCGTCCTCGCCGAGGGGGTTCTCGTCGTGCACGGTGGTCTCCGGGATCGCGGTGCCGTCGACGACCCCGGCCTCGACCAGGTCGTGCAGGTACCGGCTCGGCTCGGTGGGGCGCACGCCGCCGGCCCAGAACGAACCGGACACGAGCAGGTCGTGGCGGGCACGGGTCAGCGCGACGTACGTGAGTCGGCGTTCCTCGTCCTCGTTGCGGGCCTTCACCTGCTCCTTGAAGGCGTCGATCGCGGTCGTGACGTCCTTCTGAGTCTCCTGCCCGCGCCACGCCAGGCTCGGCAGCTCGGCGCCGTCCCCCCGGAACTCGTACGGCAGACGGCCGAAGCCGAGCCACCCGGACGAGCCCTCCTGCGGCCGCGCGGGCAGGCCGCCCTCGACCATGCGCGGCACCGCGACGGCGTCCCACTCGAGGCCCTTCGACCCGTGGATCGTCAGGATCTGGACCGTGCCGGCTTCGGGTTCCTCGGAGCGCGGGCCCATGTCGTCACGACGGGCGGCTGCGTCGATCCACCCCAGGAACGACCCGAGGTCGGCACGGTCGTCGGTGGACACGAACCCGGCGAGCTCGTCGATGAAGGCGTCGAGGTACGCCCCGCTGCCCTGCTCGTGCGCCGCGACCTCGATGTCGAGCCGCATCTCCTGCACCACGAGCGTCACGAAGTCGACCAGGTCGCTGCCGGCCCGCGACCGCAGCATCGCGAGCTGCGTGCCGAGCGCCCGCATCCGGCTCCGGCCGGCGGGCGTGATGCCCTCGAGCGCGCCGTGCTCGTCCGGTGCGGTCGCCACGAAGTCCAGGGCGTCGACGATCGAACCGTGCTCCCCCGCGGCCACCGAGGCGCGGAACGCCGCCGTCAGTTCGTCGTCGAGCCGCTGCTGGGTGTGGTCGCGCTGGAACAGCCACCGCGCGAGGTGGTGGAGGGCGACGACGTCCGCCGCGCCCACCCGCCACCGGGCACCCGCGAGCAACCGGATGAGGTCGTTGCCGGCAGCCGGGTCGTGCAGCACCCGGAGGCACGCGACCAGGTCCACGATCTCGGGGCGCTGCAGCAGGCCGCCGGTGCCGAGCACGTGGAAGGGCACAGCACGCGCCCCGAGCGCCGCGGTGAACGACGCCAGGTCCTTGCGGGCACGGAGCAGCAGGGCCATCGACCCGGTCGGGTTCCGCTTCCGGTGGCCCTGGAACCACGCGGCGACCTCGTCGGCCTCTTCCGGCAGGGTCTCCGGGAACACCGCTCGGACCGACCCGGCGTCCGCACCGGGTCGCGGTGACAGGCGCTCGACGTCGACCTCGGATGCCTCGGACAGCGGCGCCACGATCGCGTTCGCCCCCGCGAGGACGTCGACCGGGTTCCGCCAGCTCGTCGACAGCACGAACGTCACGGGCCGGACCGCATCCGGCTCGGTGCCGCCGAAGTCGTGCGGGAAGCGTGCGAGGTTCGCGGCGCTCGCACCGCGGAACCCGTAGATCGACTGGTGCGGGTCGCCCACGGCCATCACCGAGTGCCCGCGGAACAGCCGGGCGAGGAACCGGGTCTGCACCACCGAGGTGTCCTGGTACTCGTCGAGCAGCACGACGCCGAACCGCTGCCGCAGGTCCGTGACCACCCGCGGCGCGGACTCGGCCGCGGCGAGCGCCAGGGCGATCTGGTCGGAGAACTCGACGAAGCCGCGGTCGACCTTCTGCCGCCGGAACTCCGCGACCAGGTCGGCCAGGGGCTCCAGCGCACCGATCGCAGCGACGGCGTCGGTGATCGCCTTGTACGGCTTGCCACGGTTGCCGGGCAGTTCGAGCAGGTCGGAGAACTCGACGGCGAACCGGCGGAGGTCCTCGGGTTCGACGAGGTGCTCGGACGTGGCCCCGGCGAGCGCCACGACGGCCGCCGTGAGCGTGTCGACGTCGCGGTCGAGTCCGGCCAGTCGGTCGTCACGCGCGGCCACCACGACGCGGCGGGCCAGCTGCCAGGCGGACGGTTCGGTCAGGACCTGGGACTCCCCGTCGCGGCCGACGAGCAGGGCGTTCTCGCGGAAGACGGCGTTCGCGAACGCGTTGTAGGTCGACACGGTGGGCGCTTCGAAGGCGTCGCCCGGGGTGATCAGACCGACGTCCTCGAGTGCACGGATGCGGTCGTTGATGCGCACCGAGAGCTCGCCGGCGGCCTTGCGGGTGAAGGTCAGGCCGAGGACCTCGTCGGGGCGGACCATGCCGTTCGCGAGCAGCCAGACCACCCGCGACGCCATCGTCTCGGTCTTGCCGCTGCCGGCTCCGGCGACGACCAGGGCGGGGGTGAGCGGGGACTCGATGACGGCGCGCTGCTGTGCGGTCGGGCGCGGGCGGCCGAGGGCGTCGGCGATGGCGTCGGCGTCGTGCCGGACCACAGGCGCAACGAGGACGTCAGTCGTGTCGGTCGTGTCGGTCACCAGGTCACCTCCGAGACCACGTGGATGCGGCACTCGACGCCGGTCCGGGCCTTCTCGCAGTGGTCGTCCACGTTCGCCAGGAAGGTCCGTCCGGCCATGCCGCGCGCGACCCCGTGCAGGCGCTCCCGGTAGGCGTCGCGCGCCTCGGCGTCGAACGCGTGCTGGGTGCGCTCCGAGTAGGCCTGCCCGCCGCGGGGGTTCTGCACGAACACGAGTCGGGCGTCCGTCATGGCCGAGCCGGCTGGAACGCCCTCGACCGCGCCGTCCTCGATCGCCAGCTGGTACGCACCGAGCTGCGGGTGCTCCGGCATGTCGTTCTTCTCGCTCGGCATCGAGCGTCCGGTCTTGAGGTCCACGACGCTGACACGGCCCTCGGGGTCGACCTCGATGCGGTCGATGCTGCCGCGCATCCGGGCGGGGCCGGTGACCAGGGCGAACGAGGTCTCGGCGCCGAGCAACCGGCGGCCAGCGCCCGCGAAGGTCCGCAGGTAGTCGCTGAGCCCCTCGATCATGCGGCGGGTGCGCGCGCGTTCCCGATCGGCCACCCACGGCGACTCGAAGGTCAGTTCGTCCCACCGGGCCTCGACCCGTTCCCACAGCGACTCGACGTCGATCTCGGTCGCGTGCTCCATCGCCTCGTGCACGATCGTGCCGATCCCCATCGCCGGACTCGGCGCACCGCCGCCGAAGGTCTGCACGAACCAGTGCACCGGGCAATCCTCGAACGTGCCGATGCGCGACGGCGAGACGGACACGGTCGGGGCGACGGGTTCGCCGCCCTCGACCTCGGGCACCGGCTCGGCGTCGAGGTCGACCAGCGGCTCGTCGGTGGTGGGCTCGGCGAGGCCGTACCAGTCGTCCGGTGCGGCCCCGGGGACCTCGGCCTCGGCCAGTCGGGCGAGCGCCGAGGCGGCATCGTGGTCGCCGGACAGGACGACCCGACGTCGCAGGGACCCGGCCAGTCCGCGCAGGGACAGCGGGTGCACGGTCGGCTGCCGGTCCGGCGGCACCGGCACCAGGCGGACGAACGGCGACGGGGACTCGTCGTCGTTGGCGACGGTGCCGATCACGACCTGCGTGGTCGCGCGGGAGACGGCGCGGGCGAACAGGCGGAGCTCGTCGGCGACCACCGCGGCGCGGTCGTCGATCGGCGAACGCTCGGCCCCCGACGCCGCACGGACCAGGCCGTCCGGGTCGAGCAGACTGCCGCGCACCCGGGTGTTGGGCCACACGCCGTCCTGCAGTCCGAGCACCACGACGACGTCGCACTCGAGTCCGATCGTCGCCGAGGGGGTGAGCACCCGGACCCGGCCGGCGGTGCGGTCGGGGCCGATGGAGTCCTCGGGCAGGTCGGCGCCGAGCAGGTCGTCGACGAACACCCGGGCCGGGGCGTCCGGGGTGCGTTCGACGAACCGCTTGGCGGCGGTGAACAGGCCGACGACGGCGTCGAGGTGCCGGTCCGCTTCGCCGGCTCCGACCCCGCCGGCTGCGGACTGCCCACCCCACGACTTCGCGAGGCCGCTGCGCTCCCACAGGCCCCAGAGGATCTCCTCGATGCTCGATCCGCCCTCGGCGTCGGCGTGTGCCTGCACCAGACTGCGTGCGAGACGGGTCGCCCGTCTGGCGAAGCCGGCGTCGACCGTGGCCAGACGCTCCGGGGCACCGAGCGCGTCGATCAGGAGTTCGTCGGCCGTGCGGGTGCCGTCGCCGGCGAGCTCTTCGCGCCGCAGGGCGAGCCGCAGGCGGCGCATCGCCAGGGTGTCGAGTCCGCCGAGCGGCCCGGTGGCGAACGCCGTGGCCAGGGCGGCGTCGAGGGGCAGGACCCCGAGGGCGACCGCCGCGGCGTCGAGCAGCGCCCGTGCCGCGGAGTCGTCACGGGGGCGGACGGGCGCGGCACCGGCGGTCGCAGGGACCTCGGCCACCGAGAGCGCACGCACGAGCTCGGGGATCGCGGCGCCGCTGCGGGTGACGACGGCCATCCGGTGCCACGGCACACCGTCGAGCAGGCGGTGCTCCCGGAGCCGTCGGGCGACGGCCACCAGCAGCGCCGACCGGCTCGCCGCCTCGAGGTGCACGACGGCGTCGGCTCGGGCGTCCTCGTCACTCGCCGCCGCCGCGCGCTGCCGACCGGCCGCTGCCGTGCCGATGCGCCCCGTGATCCCGGAGACCAACGACCGGATCGGCGCGGGGTACCGGTGCACGGTGCCGAGGAAGAGTTCGTCGACGCGGTCCACGCCGAGCCGCACGGCCAGGCGCCCGAGCACGTCCGGTTCGGCCCCGCGGAACGCCGAGGCGGCGATGTCCGGGTCGCCGAACGCGACGACCTGCACGCCGGACCGGGCGAGCGCACCGAGCAGTGCCACCTCGCCCTCGACGAGTTCCTGGGTGTCGTCGACCACGATGAGTCCGAGGGCGGCGATGCTCGCCGGGAGTTCCCCGCGCAGCACGGCGGCGGTGGCGAACGCGACGAGCTCGCCGGAGTCGAGGCTGGTCGCGCGGAACGCGGTGACCGAGGCCCGGTACTCGTCGACGAAGTCACCGACGGCCCGCCACTCGGGTCGACCGCCCTCGTCGCCGAGCTCGCGCATGTCCTCGGGCTCGACGCCCGCCGCGACCGCACGCATCATGACGTCGCGCAGCGCGGTCCGGAACCCGGCGCGCTCGCGCACCACCGCGGTGATGGGTTCGGGCCAGGCCGGACCGGTGCCGTCGAGCTCGTGACCGGCGAGCAGGTCGGCGATGATGCGGTCCTGCTCGCCACCGGTCAGCAGCGTGGGCGCTTCCTGCCCCTGGACCGCGGCGGCGTGCGCGACGATCTGGAAGGCCAACGAGTTCACGGTCCGGGCGAGGGCTCCGGGCACCACGCGGTCGACGGCGGCGGCGAGGCGGTCACGCAGGGCGGTGGCAGCGGTCCGCGACGAGGTCAGCGCGAGCACGGTGGCGTGCCCGTCGGGGCTGATCGCGTCCGGTCGGCGCAACCGGTCGGCGACGAGCCGGGCGAGCGTGGTCGTCTTGCCCGTGCCGGGAGCGCCGATGACCGCCGCGTGCCGGCCGTCGGGCAGCGCGAGCACGGCGGTCTGGGACGGGTCGTCGACCAGGGCGCGTGCGACGCCGACGTCTGCGGGGGCTGGCGTCAGCGTGGTCTGCGGCACGCTCGTACGGTACCCACGACCGCCGACACCACCCGGCCTGACGCGGGCGCGGCGCGCACCCGGGCCGCAGAGTGCGCCCGCGGCGAACGTCCGATGTCCTCCGCGACCGCTCGGATACGCTGTGCTCGTGGACATCAAGATCGGCATCATCAACAGCCCGCGCGAGATCGCGTTCGAGACCGCCCAGACCGCCGACGAGATCGAGAAGGCCGTGTCTGAGGCCCTCGCGTCGAAGGCGACGCACCTGTCGCTCCAGGACGAGAAGGGCCGTCGCTTCATCGTTCCGGTCGCCGCCCTGGCGTACGTCGAGGTCGGCGCGGAAGAGGCACGCCGCATCGGCTTCGTCGCCTGACGACGTGGAACTGCTCTTCGCCGTCCTCGGCGGCCTGATCATCGGCGGGATCGCGCACGTGGTCCTGCCCTGGCGCGCCAGTCGTGGCGTCCTGATCGGGCCCGCCGTGGGCGGCATCGCCGCTGCCGTGCTGTGGGAGGCGCTGACCTGGGCCGGGTGGCGGTACGACGCCACCTGGATCTGGGTCGTGGCCCTGGTCGGTGCGGGCGTCGTCGCCCTGGTCGTCGAGTGGCTGCTCGGGACGCGCCGCGACAAGAGCGACCTCGAGTACTACGAACGACTCAAGGCCCGCGGGGCCTAAGCCGTCAGGCCGAGCGCGTCCATCCGACGGGTGTGCGCCGCGATCAGTTCGGTCCAGACCGGCTCGAGCCGCTCCTGGTCCTCGCGCGCGTGCGACGCCAGTGCCGACCGCGCCACGAGCAGGGTGTCGCCGACCAGACGCCGGCCCCACATCGCCAAGCGCGAACCGACCTCGGGGTCGTCCTCGATGCGGGCGGTCAGTTCCTCGACGACCGCGGGTTCCTCACGCGCGTCGAACACGGAGCGCAACCGCTGCCGCACGTCGTTCGGCAGCGACCGCAGCAGGTTGCCGAACAGGTCGTTCAGGATGCCGGCCGTGACGTAGCCGGTCAGCATCGACTCGTACCAGTCGGCGCCGCTCGTGCGCTCGAGGAACCGGTCGATCGCCTCGCGGTGCGGCGCCATCAGTTCCGCCGGGTCCGACCCGTTGCGTTCGATCTCGGCGACGATCGTGCGGTGCCGGTCGAGCGCCGTCGTCGCGAGCACACCCGTCACCAGGCGACCGGACAGCGTCGGCGCCGAGGCACCGGCACGACCCATCGTCTCGTAGACGGAGAGCTGCAGGTACGCGGCCTGGCCCAGGTAGACGTCGAGCTCGGGGGTGACGTCGTCGAGCGCCAGACGCTTGACCTGGCTTGCGTTGCGCGGGTTCCGCGACGCGAGCCACGCTGCTGCGAGCTGCGCCGCGCGCTTCCGGTTCCACCACGACACCACCCGGAGAGCATAGCGGGAACCGCCTCGCGCCCCGCTCCACCCGCCCATCGGTAGACTGGCCCGGACTTCCACCAGAACTAAGGTGATTCTTTGACTTTCGCAGACCTCTCCATCGAGCAGGACATCGTCGACGCGCTCGCGGGCAAGGGCATCCTCGAGCCCTTCCCGATCCAGCAGCAGACGATCCCGCTCGCCCTCACCGGCCAGGACATCATCGGCCAGGCCAAGACCGGTACCGGCAAGACCTTCGGGTTCGGCCTCCCCCTCATCCAGCGCCTCGGTGCCGACCCGGCGCCCGGCGTCAAGGCCCTCGTCGTCGTCCCGACCCGCGAACTCGCGGTCCAGGTGACCGAGGACCTCGAGGTCGCCACCTCGAACCGCCCGACCACCGTCGCGGCGATCTACGGCGGCAAGGCGTACGAGGGCCAGATCGAGCAGCTCAAGGCCGGCGCCCAGATCGTCGTCGGCACGCCCGGGCGCCTCATCGACCTGCAGCGCCAGCGACTCCTCGACCTGTCCCACGTGCAGGAAGTCGTCCTCGACGAGGCCGACCGCATGCTCGACCTGGGCTTCCTGTCGGACATCGAGCGCATCTTCCAGGCCATCCCCGAGGTGCGGCACACGATGCTGTTCTCGGCCACGATGCCCGCGCCGATCGTCGCCCTCGCCCGCCGGTTCATGAGCCGTCCGGTGCACATCCGGGCGACCGACCCGGACGAGGGCCTCATGCAGGCCAACATCAAGCACCTCATCTACCGCGCGCACTCCCTGGACAAGGACGAGGTCATCGCCCGCATCCTCCAGGCCGAGGGCCGCGGCAAGACCGTGATCTTCACCCGCACCAAGCGTGCGGCGGCGAAGCTCGTCGAGGAGCTCAAGGACCGCGGGTTCAACGCCGCAGCGGTGCACGGTGACCTCAACCAGGAGCAGCGCGAGCGCGCGATGGCCGCCTTCAAGGCCGGCAAGCGTGATGTGCTCATCGCCACCGACGTCGCCGCCCGCGGCATCGACGTGGACGACGTCACGCACGTCATCAACCACACGATCCCGGACGACCCGGACACCTACCTGCACCGCGCCGGTCGTACCGGCCGTGCCGGCAAGACCGGCATCGCGGTCACGTTCGTCGACTGGGACGACCTGCACAAGTGGACGCTGATCGACAAGGCCCTCGAGTTCGGTATCCCCGAGCCCGTCGAGACCTACTCGTCGTCGCCGCACCTGTTCGAGGAACTCGACATCCCGAAGGGCACCAAGGGCCGTCTGCCCGGTGCCTCGTCGCACGCCGCGTCGGCCGGTGCCCCCGCCGAGAAGCGCAGCAGCGACCGTCCGGCCTCCGGTCCGCGTGACGCGTCGCGTTCGCGGTCGCGCAGCCGCACCCGGTCAGGAGGCTCGGAGCAGCCCGCCTCGCAGGCTCCCGCCACCGAGTCCGCGGCTCCGACCTCCGCGCCCACCGACGACTCGTCGGCCACCGAGGGCGGGACCACCGACGGCGCCGCGAAGCGTCGCCGCCGTCGCCGCCGTCGCGGAGCCGGCACCGGCGATGCCTCGGCGACCGCCTCGGCACCGCAGGGTTCGTCGGACGGCGAGTAGCGCCTCCAGACCGAAGGGTCCGTCGCTGACGCGACGGGCCCTTCGTCGTCCTCACCTGCCGACTGCCCCCGCGAAAGCGACAGATTGCCGCGAACCGTCGGCGGGAATCTGTCGCTTTCGCGAAGGGGTCAGGCCGCGCCGAGCGAGATCTGTCGCTTCGGTGAGACAGCGCGACGGGTCAGGACTGCGTCAGGACAGGCGCGAGCCGGGGCCGACCACGGGGGCGCTGCCGGTGGCCTCGGACAGGATGGCGTCGAACGCGACCCGAGCCGTCCGGTGCTCGCCGAGCCGGTTCGGCTTGCCCGTGCCGTGGTAGTCGCTCGAACCGGTGACGAACAGGCCGTAGCGCGACGCCCAGTCGAGCAGGGTGCGCTTGCCGTGCGCGATGTTCTCGCGGTGGTCGACCTCGAGCCCGCCGAGCCCGGCGTCGACGAGGTCGCGGAGCATCGGCTCGTCGATGACGATCCCCCGCGACGAGGCTGCCGGGTGCGCGATGACCGGCACACCACCCGCCTGTCGGATGAGTTCGACGCCGCGCAGGGGCGACGGCGCCTCGTGCGGTTCGTAGTAGCCGGACGCCGGGTGCAGGATGCCGCGGAACGCCGCGCTCCGGTCGGACTCGAGGCCCCGCGCGACGAGCGCGTCGGCGATGTGCGGGCGGCCGATGGTGGCCCCGGGGCTCGCCTGCGCCAGGACGTCGGCCCAGGTGATCGGGTGGTCCTCGCCGATGCGGTCGACCATGCGGTGCGCGCGGGAGAGGCGGCCGGAGCGGATGCGGTCGGTCTCCTCGACGAGGCCCGGGTCGTGTGGATCGACCAGGTAGCCGAGGACGTGCACGCTGCGGAAGCCGATGCGCGTGCTGAGCTCGAGACCCGGCAGGAGCGTCAACGGCAGCTCGTGCGCGGACCCGGACGCGTCGGCCCAGCCGGCGGTCGTGTCGTGGTCGGTCAGCGCGACGGCGTCCAGGCCGGCGGCCGCGGCCGCTCGGACGAGCTCCGCGGGTCGCTCGGTGCCGTCGGAGACACTCGAGTGCGCGTGCAGGTCGATGAACGGGTCGGGCACGTCGACAATGCTATCCACAGGTGAGGGGCCGCACAGGACGCCGGTGCAGCGCGGTGCGATGATGGGGGCATGGCCGACACGACTCCCCGCGCGACGAGCAACCGATCCACGACCCCCGGGTCCTCGACCTTCAAGGACTTCATCGGGTCGCAGTGGGCCGACCGCGAGCAGACGATCCCCGAGCCCCGCGAGCAGGCCGCCTTCGCCGCCGAGCGTCGGGCCCGCATCTCCGAGCTGCACCCGGGCCGCACGATCGTCGTCCCCGCCGGGCAGGCCAAGGTCCGCTCGAACGACTGCGACTACCCCTTCCGCCCGCACTCCACGTTCGCGCACCTGACCGGGTGGGGCACCGACACGGTCGTCGGCTCCGTCCTCGTGATGACGCCGAACGGCTCCGGGCACGACGCCACGCTCTACTTCCGCGCCACGGCCGGTCGTGAGTCGGAAGAGTTCTACGCGAACCCCGAGATCGGCGAGTTCTGGGTCGGCCCGCGTCCCTCGCTCGACGCCGTCGCCGCCGACCTCGGGCTGGCCACGGCCGACCTCGGCTCCTTCTCGGACGTCGCCGACGGGCTCGACGCCTCGGCGCTGCTCGTGCGCGAGGCCGACGACGACCTGACCCGCACCCTCGACGCACGACTCGGCAGCGCCGTCGGCGGCGCGCCGGAGACCGACGACGCACCGGCGACCGACGACGTCCTCGCCCGCGACCTGTCCGAGCAGCGCCTGGTGAAGGACGCGTACGAGGTGGGCGAGCTCCGCAAGGCCGTCGACGCGACGAAGCACGGCTTCGACGACGTGATCGCCGACTTCGACGCCGTCCTGGCACACCAGCGGGGCGAGCGCATCGTCGAGGGCACCTTCAACCGCCGGGCTCGTGCAGACGGCAACACGGTCGGCTACGACACGATCGCCGCCTCGGGCCACCACGCCTGCATCCTGCACTGGACCCGGAACGACGGCGCCGTGCAGCCGGGTGACCTGATCCTCATCGACGCCGGGGTCGAGGTCGACTCGTTCTACACGGCCGACATCACCCGCACGCTGCCGGTCAGCGGCACGTTCTCCCCCGTGCAGCGCATGGTCTACGACGCCGTGCTCGAGGCGGCCGACGCCGCGTTCGCCATCGTCAAGCCGGGCATCACGTTCCGCCAGGTGCACGCCACCGCGATGGAGGTCATCGCCCGCAAGACCGCCGAGTGGGGCTTCCTGCCCGTCTCGGCGGAAGAGTCGCTCGAGCCGGACAACCAGTTCCACCGCCGCTACATGGTGCACGGCACGAGCCACCACCTCGGCCTCGACGTGCACGACTGCGCGAAGGCCCGTCGCGAGATGTACATCGACGGCGTCGTGCAGCCCGGCATGGTGTTCACGATCGAGCCCGGTCTGTACTTCCAGCAGGACGACCTGACGGTGCCCGAGGAGTTCCGCGGCATCGGTGTCCGGATCGAGGACGACATCCTGGTCACCGAGGACGGGGCCGAGAACCTGTCGATCGGCATCCCCCGGACCCCCTCGGAAGTGGAGGGGTGGATCGCCCGCTCCGGCCGCTAGCCTGAGCGGGTGACGACGCCCGACGCCTCCACCGACTCCCGCACGCCGCAGTTCTCGATCGAGGTCGAGCACTTCGACTCCCCCGACGCGCAGCGACTCCGAGCCGCGCAGCGCCTGGAGATCGACCGTGCCTACGGCGGCGACACCGAACCCGGCGAGAAGCCGACGGCAGACTCCATCGCGGTGTTCTTCCTGGCGCGCGACGAGGCCGGCACTCCGCTGGCCTGCGGCGGACTGCGGGTCGTCGACGACGGCATCACCGAGATCAAGCGCATGTACGTCCGGCCGGAGTCCCGCGGCTCGGGTGTGGCGGCCGCGCTGCTGCGTCGGCTCGAAGAGGCCGCGCTGGACCTCGGGTCACCGGCGCTCGTGCTCGAGACGGGGAACGAGCAGAAGCGCGCCGTCGGGTTCTACGAGCGCGAGGGCTTCACGCGCATCGCCAACTTCGGCCCGTACGTCGGCGCCCCGCTGTCGATCTGCTACTCGAAGGTGCTGTAGCCCGAGCACACCGGCCCCGAGCACGCAGGCGTCAGGCGCGCTCGTCGCCCTTCGGGGACGACGGGGTCGACGAAGACGACGGTGCCGGCGGCGTCGCACCGGGCACCCGCTCGCCGTACTGCGGCGGGTCCTGCGGACGACGCTCGGGGATCGCCGGCCCACCCGAGGTGGGTCGGTCGGCGGGGGCGGCAGCGGACGGGTCCGCGTTCTCGCCGTACCGGGGCCCGTCGTTCGTGCCGTACCGCGGCGCGCTCGACGCACCCGGCGCCGTGGGCGCATCCGTCTGCGCGCCGGGAGCCGACGTGCCGGGCTGCTGCGGGCCTCCTGGCTGCTGGTGGGGTGTGGCGTGTCCGCCGTACGGCGACTGCTGCTGCGGCGGGGCGGGACGCCACGGCTGCTGTCCCTGCACCGGTGCGCCGGGAGCGCCCTGCTGGGGCTGCTCGTTCCAGTGCGTGGACGGCGTCGCACCGTGCTCACCCAGGATCCGCTGCGCCTGACCGGTCAGCTGCGGGTTGACGACGATCTGGTAGTTCGTGGCGAGCACCTGGTGGACGCTCGTGAAGTCGCGCTGTCGCTTGGTGATCGCGAACGAGACGATGCCGTAGAGCATGCCGAACGCGGCGCCGATGATCGCGGCGGCGAGGATCAGGCCGCCGGAGCTCGGCGAGAACAGGGTGAGCACGATGCCGAAGAAGATGCCGAGCCAGAGACCGGACAGTGCTCCGGCGATCGCCGCACGGCCGTAGGTCATCTTGCCGGTGACGCGCTCGACGGTCTTCAGGTCGTTGCCCACGATCGAGAGCTGGTTGACCGGGAAGTCGGCGTCGGCGAGCTTCGCCACGACGCGCTGCGCATCGGGGTAGCTGTCGTACGTGCCGAGGACGTCGCCCTTGGGCAGCGTCGGGAAGGCCTGGGCGGTCCTGCCGGCGAAGGGACTCTGATTGCTCACACAGCCATCATTCACCGCGCACCTTGCAATCGCACGTGCACCGCCGGGGAAGCGCCAGCACGCAACCGACTACGCTGGGTCGGGTGAGCGCCACGAAGGTCTTCGTCGCCCGCCTCGCCGGGTGCTCCGTCTTCGACCCCGCGGGCGACCGCGTGGGCAAGGTCCGGGACGTCCTGGTGGTCTACCGCCGGGCCGATCCCCCGCACGTCGTGGGGTTGATCGTCGAGGTGCCGGGCAAGCGCCGCATCTTCGTCAGCGTCGGCCGCATCACCTCGATCGGCGCCGGCCAGGTCATCACCACCGGGCTCGTCAACATGCGCCGCTTCGAGCAGCGCGGCGGCGAGGTCCGGGTGATCGCCGAGATGCTCGGTCGCAAGGTGCTCATCAAGAACCAGCGCATCCGCGCCACCATCGAGGACGTCGCGATCGAGGACCGCGGGCAGGGCGACTGGGAGGTCGCGCAGCTCTTCCTCCGCAAGCCGAAGACCACGCCGTCGCCGTTCGGCAAGGGCCCGACGACGTTTGCGACGTGGAACGAGGTCACCGAGGACGAGCTCCCCGGCGAGGCCCAGTCCGCCGAGCACGTCATCGCGGCGTACTCCGACCTCGTCCCCGCGGACCTGGCGAGCACGCTGCTCGACCTGCCGGAGGAACGCCGGTTCGAGGTCGCCGAGGAACTCCCCGACGACCGGCTGGCCGACGTGCTCGAGGAGATGCCCGACCAGGAGCGCGTCGAGATCTTGTCGCGGCTCGAGGACTCACGCGCGGCCGACGTCCTCGACCAGATGCAACCGGACGACGCCGCCGACGTGCTCGCGCAGTTCTCCGACGAACGGAGCGAAGCGCTCCTGCAGCTCATGGAGCCGGAGGAGGCGCAGGACGTCCGCATGCTCCTGGAGTACGAGCCGGACACCGCCGGTGGTCTGATGACCACCGAGCCCGTCATCGTCTCCGCCGACGCGACCGTCGCCGAGGGGCTCGCACTCGTCCGCCGACACGACCTCGCCCCGGTGCTCGGCGCCGCGGTGTGCGTCACGCTGCCGCCGTACGAGCCGCCGACCGGTCGGTTCCTCGGGCTGGTGCACTTCCAGCGCATGCTCCGCTACCCGCCGAACGAACGGCTCGGCACGCTCATCGACCAGCAGACCGAGCCGGTCCGGGTCGACGCGAGCGCCGCCGAGGTCACCCGCGTGATGGCGACCTACAACCTGCTGTCCGTCCCCGTGGTCGACGACGCCCACCGCCTCGTCGGGGTGGTGACGATCGACGATGTCCTCGACCACGTCCTGCCGGACGACTGGCGAAGTCAGGGCGAGGGGGAACCCTCACCGCTTCCACGCCAACGCCCGCGCAAGACACCCGTGACGACGGGAAGGAGGACCACCCGTGGCCCGAACGGATGAGAACCGTCGTGATCGCGAGCGCTCGGACGTCCGCCTCGACTCCCCCAAGGGCATGCGCACGCGCGTGCTCCCGACCCGCCGTCGTGGCGGACGCGGTGACACGTTCGGTCGCGCGACCGAGGGCATCGCACGGGGCATGGGAACGCCGTGGTTCCTCATCGGCCTCACCCTGTTCTGTGTGGTCTGGATGGGGTACAACACCCTCGCGCCGAAGCCGTGGCAGTTCGACTCCGCCGCGATCGGCTTCACCGCACTGACCCTGGTGCTGTCGCTGCAGGCCTCGTACGCCGCCCCGCTCATCCTGCTCGCGCAGAACCGGCAGGACGACCGCGACCGCGTGCAGTTCGAGCAGGACCGGCAGCGTGCGGAGCGCAACCTGGCGGACACCGAGTACCTGGCGCGCGAGGTCGTCGCGCTCCGGCTGGCGATGCGCGACATGGCGTCGAAGGACTTCATCCGTGCCGAGTTGCGGTCGCTGCTCGAGGAACTCGACCGGCGCGACGCCGACGACGCCGGCTACGCGAACGAGCCCGGCAGCTCCACCCGTGGCTGACGCGGCTCCCGCCGACGAGCAGCTGGGCACGGCGGTCCTCGCTGCGCTCGGCCGCGTGATCGACCCCGAGATCCGTCGGCCCGTCACGGAGCTCGACATGATCCGTGGGGTCGACGTGCAGCCAGGAGGCGCTGTGCGCGTCGACCTGCAGCTCACGATCGTGGGGTGCCCCGCCGCCGACACCATCGAGCGCGACGTGCGCGTCGCCGCCGGTTCCGTGGACGGGGTGTCGTCGGTCGACGTCGACGTGTCGGTGATGGCCCCCGCGACGCGTGCCGCGCTGACCGAACGCCTGCGGGCCGGCCGGCCGAACGGCATCCAGTTCACGGCGGACTCGCTCACCCGGGTGATCGCCGTCACGAGCGGCAAGGGTGGTGTCGGCAAGTCGACGGTCACCGCCAACCTCGCCGTCGCGCTCGCCCGCCGGGGCCTGCGGGTCGGGATCGTCGACGTCGACGTGCACGGCTTCAGCATCCCCGGGCTGATGGGACTGACCGACGAGCACGGCGTCGCGCCGCGGCCGACCCGGGTGGACAGCATGATCCTGCCGCCCGTCGCCCACGACGTGAAGGTCGTGTCGATCGGGATGTTCGTCGACGACGCCTCCACCGCGGTCTCCTGGCGTGGCCCGATGCTGCACCGCACCGTGAACCAGTTCCTGACCGACGTGTTCTTCGGCGACCTGGACGTGCTCCTGCTCGACCTGCCGCCCGGTACCGGCGACGTCGCGATCTCGGTCGGCCAGCTCCTCCCCCACGCCGAGGTCCTGGTCGTCACCACACCCCAGGCCGCTGCGGCCGACGTCGCCGAGCGCAGCGGGATCGTCGCACGCCAGACGGGCCAGCGGGTGATCGGGGTCATCGAGAACATGGCCGGGCTCGTGCAGCCCGACGGCTCGGTCCTGCACCTGTTCGGCGAGGGCGGTGGCGCCGAGACCGCCGCACGGCTCTCCCGCGGCCAGGACGCCCCCGTGCCGGTGCTCGGCAGCGTGCCGCTGTCCGTGCCGCTCCGCGAGGGCGGGGACACCGGCCTGCCGGTCGTGCTCGGCGCGCCGGAGGACCCCGCGGCAGTCGCCCTCGCCGCGATCGCCGACGGCATCACGACGATGGGGCGCGGACTGGCCGGGCGGAAGCTGGGGCTGTCGCTGTCCTAGGCTCGTCAGCATGAGCATGGATCACGTCAGCGTCGACTGGGACCGCGCCCGCGACACGAACCGGGCGAACTGGGACGACCGGGTGCCGATCCACGAGGGCGCCTACGCCGTCGACGAGCTGTCCGACCCGGCGCACCGCTCGGACGTCGTGCGCGACGACCTGCCGGCCCTGACGCCGTGGCTGCCGAACGGCTCGCTCGCCGGCCTCGACGTCTGCCACCTGCAGTGCCACATCGGCACCGACACCGTTTCGCTCGCCCGCGAGGGAGCCCGGCTCACCGGCGTCGACTTCTCCCCCGCGGCGCTCGCCTCCGCCGCCGGCCTCGCGACGCGGCTCGGCCTCGACGTCACCTGGGTGGAGACCGACGTGCTCGACGCCCGCGCTGCCGTCTCCGGCGACTTCGACGTCGTCTACACGAGCATCGGCACGATCTGCTGGCTCCCCGACCTCGACCGCTGGGCCGCACAGGTCGCCGGCTTGCTGCGCCCGGGCGGGGTGTTCTTCATCCGCGACGGCCACCCCGCGCTCTACGGCCTCGACGAGACCGCCGACGAGCTCGTCCCCCGGTACCGGTACTTCCCGGACGGCACCGCGCAGCAGTGGGACGACGCCGGCACCTACGCCGGCGACGGCACCGTGGCGAACACCCGCACGTTCGAATGGCCGCACCCGCTGTCCGAGATCGTGAACGCGCTGCTCGGCGCCGGACTCCGACTCCGCCGCCTGGACGAGGGGCGCACCCTGCCCTGGCGCTTCACTCCCCGCATGGAGGACACCGGCGACGGCTCGTGGGCGTGGCCCGACGCTGACCGCGACCGTGTTCCCCTGACGTACACGATCGTCGCCACCCGCGATTGACGACGGGCGCCTGCCATCCGCTCGGCGCACGCCTGTACGTTCGTTCATGGACAGGTCGTTCCACCCCGGAGCATTATGCAAGGGCATTGCACAATGCCCTTGCGGAATGTGACCGCCTGGGCTCCACCCGCCGGACGACGACGTCCGGCCGAGGACAGGAGAACCGTGTGAACCAGAACACCCGAGTACGGATCGGCCTCGTGGCCACCGTCGCCGCAGTGATCGCCGGCGGATCCCTCGCCGCAGCACCGGCCATCGCCGCGACACCGTCGTGCGCGACCGCGTGGACCGCCGGCACCGCGTACTCCGGCGGTGCCACCGTCAGCGAGAACGGATCGAACTACACCGCGAACTGGTGGACGCAGGGCGATGACCCCGCGACGCACGCCGGGGCAACGGGCAGCGGCCAGCCGTGGACGTCGACCGGCGCCTGCTCCGGCACGGGCGGCGGCACCACTCCTCCCGGTGGGGGGACGACGACCCCCGGCACGGGCGGGAGCGGCGGCACGGCCAGCGGACTGGTGTTCAGCCCGTACAAGGACATCACCGTGAACCTCGACTGGAACACGAACGTCATGAACACCGCGGTCACCGGGACGCGGATCCCGGTGGTCGGCTCGAGCAACAGCCTGGTGTCGACCCGGGAGCCCGGCCTCAAGGCGATCACCCTCGCCTTCGCGACCGGCACGTGCGGCAGCGAGAACTGGGGTGGCGTCGCGGCGGATGCCTTCGCGAACGCCAACATCCCGAAGCTCGACGCCGCCGGGGTGAACTACATCATCAGCACCGGTGGAGCCGCCGGTTCGTTCAAGTGCTCGGGCGCCGCACTGCAGTCGTTCATCGCCCGGTACGCGACCCCGCACATGATCGGCGTCGACTTCGACATCGAGAGCGGTCAGTCGGCCGCCGACGTGCAGAACCTCGTGAGCGCCGCAGCCCTCGCCCAGGCGAAGTACCCGGGCATGCGCTTCTCGTTCACGCTCGCGACCCTGGCCGCCAGCGACGGCTCGTACGGCGGGCTGAACAGCACCGGCGACGCCACCGTGAAGGCGATCAAGGCGTCGACCCTGACGAACTACACGATCAACCTCATGACGATGGACTTCGGCCGCGCGACCACCGCGAACTGCGTGCTCTCCGGCTCCACCTGCCAGATGGGCAAGTCCTCGATCCAGGCCGTCACGAACCTGCAGCACACGTACGGCATCGCGTCGTCGAAGATCGAGGTCACCCCGATGATCGGCGTCAACGACACCACCGACGAGGTCTTCACCCTCGCCGACGTCGACACCCTGTCCGCCTACGCGAAGGCGAACGGCCTCGCCGGGATCCACTACTGGTCGCTCGACCGCGACACGCCCTGCGCCTCGACGACGGCGTCGTCCACCTGCAGCTCCGTCCCGAGCGCAGCGGCACTCGCCTGGACAGATCGTTTCCTCGCCGACCTGAAGTAGTCGACCTGAAGTAGTCGTCACCATACCGACGACGGGAGGCCCGGTGCCAGCTGGCACCGGGCCTCCCGTCCGTCAGGTGGTCACGTGACGGGCGTCAGGTCGCTTCCGCGTCGAACGGTGGCGCTTCTCCCGCGGCCAGCGGCACGACGGGAGCCGTCGCGCGCACCTTGGAGGCGGTCACCTGCGCGGTCTGGACCGCGGCGGCGCTGCTGGCGCCGCCGGAGTCGAGGAGCGCATCGCGGATGATCCGGCGGGGGTCGTACTGTCGCGGGTCGAGCTTCTGCCACTCGATGTCGTCGAACTCGGGGCCCATCTCGTCGCGCATCCGCTCCTTCGCGGTGTCGGCGAACCGGCGGACGGCCTTCACGAACTCGGCCAACTTCTGGGCGTACATCGGCAGGCGCTGCGGCCCGAGCAGGAGCACGGCAATGATCCCGATGATCAGGATCTTGTCGAGCGGGATGTTCACGTGAGCGAGCCTAACCCGTACGGCTCCGATGCACCCCTAGAGTTGTCAACCGAACGGAGTGTGCGTGTCAGAGAAAGAGTCGAACTGGAAGTTCGCCGAGGACATCGTCTCGGAGTCCGAGGCGATCGCCCGCGCTCGTGAGCACTCCCTGGAGCTCGGTGTCGAGGCGATCTCGCCCGCGATCGGCGCGCAGATCGGCGTCATCGCCGCAGCCTCCCGAGCAACGAGCATCATCGAGATCGGGACGGGCCTGGGAGTCTCCGGGCTGTACCTGCTCGGCGGCGCGCCGGACGCGACCCTGACCACGATCGACGTCGAGGTCGACCACCAGCAGTTCGCCCGCGACGCCTACATCAGCGCCGGCACCGCCCCCGCTCGGATCCGGCTCATCCCGGGCCGCGCGAACCAGGTGCTCCCCCGGATGAACGAGGCGTCGTACGACGTCGTCCTGGTCGATGCCGACCCCGAGCACGTCATCGAGTACGTCGAGCACGGGCTGCGGCTCGCACGCCTCGGCGGGACCGTCCTGGTGCCGCACGCCCTGTGGCGCGGACGCGTCGCCGACCCGGTCAAGCGCGACCGGGCGACGACCGACTTCCGGCTGCTGCTCACCGAGGTGTCGACGTCGGGTGCGGTGCGCAGTGCGCTCTCGCCGGCTGGTGACGGGCTGCTGCAGCTGACGAAGGTCACCGCGTAGCGTCAGAGGTACCGTCGGACGTCGTCGGCGAAGCGTGGGACGCCCGCGCGACGGAGGGTGTCCAGGATGTCCTCGACCGACTGCGGCGGGTCCACGTAGTCCTCGGCGAGCTCGCGGAGGACCCGGGTCACGACGCCGGGGAACAGGTCGAGTTGGTCGAGCAGGAAGTCGTCCGGGTGGACCGTCTCGACGTCGAGTACAGCGAGTGATGCCGGCGGGAAGTCCCGCAGGTTGAAGGTCACGAGCACGTCCGCGCCGGCACGCACCGCGGCTGCGAGCACGTGGCGGTCCTTCGGGTCACACGTCAGCCCCTCAGCCAGATCCTCGTGGCCAGTGACGAGCGCATCCGGGAAGTACTTCCGCATCATCGACAACCGTCGGTCGATCCCGCTCGGCGAGACACCCGCCTCGACGGCGTTCCGCCGGACCTCGTCAAGGACCGGCTCAGACCACAGCGGCCGGAAGACCCCGTCATCGGCCAGTCGGAGCAGGAGGTCCGAGAGGGTGATCCCGTAGATCGCGCACGCGTCGAAGAACGCGGGGAACGCCACGGTCAGCGCTCCGCCGGCCCGTCACCGCGCTGCTGACGTTCGAGCGCTTGGCCTTCCCGCGCGGCCTCGCGCAGCGCGCTGCGGCGTCGATTGCGGAAGTGGTCCTGGAACGACACCAGGTCCCGGAGCAGGACGCGCCGGTGCCGCCCGCGCCGCTCGAAGGAGATCGCGCCGTCCTCGAGGTACTTCACGAGCGTCGGACGCGACACCCCGAGGAATTCAGCCGCCTGCTGCGTGGTCATCTGCGTGTCGTTCCGAGCGACCGTGACCCCGCTCCCACTCGCGAGCGCATCGGCGACCTGCTCGAGGACCTCGAAGACCTCGGCAGGGATCGTCCGGACCCGTCCGTCCGGCGCTCGGAGCTCGGCCACGCCACCGGCGAGGGCCTCGCGCTCGATCTCGTGCAGGAGTTTCGCCAGCCCGACGAGGTCGTCGCGGTCATCGCCCGGGAAGTACGTGCGGGATGCCGCGCGGCGGTCAGCGGGCTCGGTCGTGACGGTCATGCGACCAGCCTAAACGAAAGAACCGAAAGAACGCGTAGCCGGTTACTCGAGGTGCCGCAGGTACCGCTCCGGGGACTCGAGGAACGACCGCTGGTTGCGCACCAGGTCGAGGTCCTCCCACTCGGTGCGCCGGAACCCCCAGTCGCCGACCTCGTGGATCGTCGCGCCCGGGAACGCCGCCAGGACCGGTGAGTGCGTCGAGAGCACGACCTGCCCGACCCCGCTGTCGACGATCGACCGCAGCAGCGCGATGAGCGTCAGACAGCCGGAGAAGGACAGCGCCGACTCCGGTTCGTCGAGGATCCAGAGCCCCGGCCACTGCGCGCGGTCGATGACGAAGTCGAGGAACGACTCGCCATGGCTCCGCTCGTGGAACACCGGCTCGGGGCGGGAGTGGTTGGGATTGTCCTCGAGGTAAGTGAAGAAGCCGTGCATGGTCTCGGCACGCAGGAAGAACCCACCGCGGGGCGCACCGAAGTCACGGCGGAGGACGATGTGCTGCCACAGCGACGACTCGGACGGACGCGTCGAGTGGTTCGCCAGGGTGGAGCCGCCCTCGGGTGACATGCCGAACCGGAGCGCGATGGCCTCGATCAGGGTGGACTTGCCCGCACCGTTGTCGCCGACGAACACCGTTACCGGGTCGAGGTCGAGTCCCTCGTCGAGCAGCTGCCGCACCGGGGGCAGCGTCGCCGGCCAGACGTCGCGCGGCATCGGGTCCGGGTCGCGGTACTCCTCGACGCGGCGGATCGGCATGTAGGTCCTCGGCACGAGGCCATCCTGTCGGACGCGACCGACAGCGCGACGGGCGCGCACGCCGACGGCGCGGCGCCCCGGACGCAGACGACGGGCCCGGCGCGTACACGCTCCGGACCCGTCGTTCTGGTGCTTTCGACTACGAGGCCGAGACGACCTCAGCGAGTGCGTCATGGAGTTCCTTGGCCTCGGCATCGTTGACCGAGACGACCAGGCGGCCTCCTCCTTCGAGCGGAACCCGCACGATGATGAGTCGACCCTCCTTAACAGCCTCCATCGGCCCGTCACCGGTCCTCGGCTTCATGGCTGCCATCAGATGTCCCCTTTCGTGCAGTACATGCCCGCTCATTATCTCGTATTGATGGGGCAACTGCGAAACCGCCCAGGTTGGGGGTGTCGGATCGGCGGTTCTTCGCGGGTTCCGTTCGTAACCTTGGCGGATGCCGAACATCCGCTCCATGCGCCGTCAGTCCCCCAGCGGACGACCCGACCGGTCCGAGCCGACCGGCAGGTCCGACGACGCAGTGCCCGCTGGCCTTCGGATCGGCGCGGCGTTCACCTGGCGCATCCTCGTCGTCGGTGCCGGCCTCGCCGTCCTGGTGGCGCTGGTCGTGCTGCTGCAGGACATCGTGGTGCCGTTCCTCATCGCGCTGCTCGTGTGCGCACTGCTCATGCCGATGTCGTCGTTCCTGCAGCGGCACCGGTGGCCGAAGTGGACGGCGGTGCTGTCGAGCCTCGTCGCGCTGGTGCTGGCGCTCGGCGGGCTGGCGCTGCTCGTCACCGAGCAGGTGCGGTCCGACCTGCCGTCGCTCGAACGCCGGCTCCACCACAGCGTGCAGTCCCTGCGGACCCTGCTCGACAGCGAGCCGTTCGGGATCACGGCGAAGGACGTCGACTCGTGGGTGTCGAACGGCTTCGACTACCTGCAGGCGCACGCCGCGACGATCCTGTCCGGGTTCCAGGCCGCCGGCACCGGCGCCGTGCACGTGCTCGAGGGGCTGTTCATCATCGTGTTCACGACGCTGTTCGTGCTCATCGACGGCCCGCGCATCTGGGGGTGGGTCGTCCGGCTCTTCCCGCGCCGGGCACGTGCTCGCATCGACGTCGCGGGGCACGCCGGCTGGAAGACGCTGACGAGCTTCATCCGCGTCCAGCTGGTCGTCGCCGTCACCGATGCCCTCGGCGTGACCATCGGCGCGCTCGCCCTGCAGATCCCGCTGGCGATCCCGATCGGCGTGATCGTCTTCTTCGGCGCGTTCGTCCCCGTCGTCGGGGCGATCGTCGCCGGTGCGGTCGCGGTGCTCATCGCCCTGGTCTTCAACGGCTGGGTGCCGGCGCTCGTGATGCTCGGCATCGTGGTGGTCGTGCAGCAGCTCGAGAGCCACGTCCTGCACCCGTTCCTGACCGGCACGGCCGTCAAGGTCCACCCGCTCGGAGTCGTCCTCGGGGTGACCGCGGGCACGACGATCGCGGGTGTCGTCGGCGCGTTCTTCGCGGTGCCGTTCATCGCCACCGTCAACGCGATGGTCGTGGCGGCGGCGAACTGGCGGCCGGGTGACCCGGAGCCGATGTCAGCGACGGTGCCGAAGCGCGAGCGGAGCGGTCCCGCCGCACGGCTCCTGGCCCGCGCCCAGGCCCGTGAGCGCCGTGCCGATCACGGCGGGGTCCAGTCGTAGCCGTCGATCCACCAGCAGTAGTACAGCCAGACCCACTGCAGCCCGACGAACGCCACCACGACGGCCACCCGGTACACGCGGGACCGCGGCAGCGCCACGATGCCGAGCAGCGGCGCGATCGGCACCAGGATCCGCCAGGTGCTCGACTGCGGGAAGAACACGGCGAGCAGGTACACGACGTAGGCGATGCCCCAGAGGCGCAGCTCGATCCCGATCACCCGGGCTGCGGGCATGCAGACGAACGCCACGAAGCCGACGACCACGACGGCCAGCAGGACCCCGCCGGCGGGCTGGTGGAACCACCACCCGAAGCCCTGGATCCACGGCGCGAACGGCACGAGCTCCTGCCACCCGACGTAGGACGACCGCCAGGCGAGCTCGGTGTCGGTGTACGCCTTGGGCACCCCGGTGACGGCCCAGGCGATCGCCGGCCACGCCAGGCCGACCAGTCCGGACACGACCGCGACCACGGCGGGCGGCACGAGGCGGCGCAGGGTGAGCGGCTCCGACGACCGCACCCACGCTGGCCGGATCGCCCAGGCGCCGACGAACAGCACGACGAGCAGCGCGAACGCGAGCCCGGTCGGCCGGGTCATACCGAGCAGCAGCACGACGGGCAGCATCGTCCACCACCGCCGGTCGACCATGAGCAGCAGCGCGACGAGCAGCAGGAACAGCCCCATCGACTCGGCGTACGCCACCTGGAACATCGCCGACACGGGCGCGACGCAGAACAGCACCGTGGCGAAGGTCGCCCGCGCCGGGTCGAGGAAGCGCCCCATCAGGCGACGGAACACGAGTGCAGCGCCGAGTCCGGCGAGCAGCGAGACCACCACCGCGACGAACTCGAACGACGCTCCGGTGAGCAGCATCAGGCCACGCACCAGGAACGGGTACGCGGGCATGAACGCCCACGCGTTCTCGGTCACGTGCCCTGCCGCGTCCACGGGCAGGGTCGACGGGTAGCCGCCGGTCGCGATCACGCGGTACCAGGCACCGTCCCAGATCGACGCGAACGACAGGTACGCCGGGTGCTGGACGGTGAACGAGTTCGCCGCCTGCACGCTCGCGAAGGCCTGCATCATCAGTCCGGTGACGAACCGGGCGAGCACGTAGACGACCGTGATGCGGACCCACCACGGCACCACCCGGTAGCGGGCGCGCCAACGGGTGCGTGCAGGGGTCGGCCGGGTGGCCCCGGCCGTCGTCAGGCCGTCAGCCACCGACGGAGGCCGGCCTCGACCGCGGTGATCTGCGCGACCGGGACCTGCTCGTCGTCGTGGTGGGCGAAGACGGGTTCGCCGGGTCCGTAGTTGACCGCGGGCACCCCGAGCGCCGAGAAGCGGGCGACGTCGGTCCAGCCGTACTTCGGGCGGGGCTCCGGGCCACCGACCGCCGACACGAAGTCCTGCGCGAGCGGGGCGTCGAGGCCGGGGCGGGCACCGGCGGCGAGGTCGACGATGGTCACGTCGTAGCCGTCGAAGAGTTCGCGGATGTGCGCCACGGCCTCGTCGGCCGAACGCGACGGCGCGAAGCGGTAGTTCACGTGCACCATCGCCTCGTCCGGGATGATGTTGCCCGCGATGCCGCCGCTGATCCCGACGGCGTTGAGGCCCTCGCGGTACTCGAGCCCGTCGACCGTGACGGTGCGGGGCTCGTAGGCGGCCAGCGTGGCGAGGATCGGTGCCGTCTTGTGGATCGCGTTGTCGCCGATCCAGCTGCGGGCGCTGTGCGAACGCTTGCCGAACGTGCGGATCTCGGCGCGGAGGTTGCCGTTGCAGCCACCCTCGATCTGCGCGCCGGACGGCTCCCCCAGGATGGCGAAGTCGGCGGCCAGCAGTTCCGGACGGGTCCGGGCGAGACGACCGAGGCCGTTGAGCAGGTCGCTGACCTCTTCGTGGTCGTACCAGACCCACGTGACGTCGACCGAGGGCTCGACCAGGTCGTACGCGAGCTTGAGCTGCACTGCACAGCCCGCCTTCATGTCGACGGTGCCGCGACCCCACAGGATCTCGGTGCCGTCCTCGGCGGTGCGGAACTCGGTCGGCAGGTTGTCGTTGAGCGGCACGGTGTCGATGTGCCCGGCGATCACGACGCGGCGGTCGCGGCCGAGGTTCGTGCGGGCGACGATCGCGTCGCCGTCCCGGATCACCTCGAGGTGCGGCAGCGGTGCGAGCACCGCCTCGATCGCGTCAGCGAGGGCCTGCTCGTTCCCCGACACCGATTCGATGTCGCAGATGGCACGGGTGATGTCGATGGACGAGGCGGTGAGGTCGAGCTGCTCCGGCATGCGGTCACCTTATCTGCCGTCGCTCCCGTCGCGCTGGCCCACGGCACGGCGGCCGGGAGGCACGGTGCGGTTCCGCAGCGTCCGTCCGGTCGGTCCGGTGCTCCCGTCCAGTGCGTCGGTACCCTGGTGCGGTGACCGACACGACCGCTGCCACCGACCCGACCGCCACCGCCGACCGCCCGACGCACGCCTGGGGCCACGGCCTCGCGGCGATCGCCGCCGACGGCACGACGCTCGACACCTGGTACCCGGAGACCCACCTCGGCCCGCTGCCGACCGACGCGGTGTTCCCGGCAGCACTGCAGGCGCACGTCGGCGACGACCCCCGCCGCGAGGTCCGGATCGAGGCCGTCACCACCGAGGTCACCATCGACGCCGCCCCGACCAGCACCGAGGACGCGTACCTGCGTCTGCACCTGCTGAGCCACCTGCACGTGCGTCCGAACACCATCAACCTCGACGGTGTCTTCGGGTACCTCCCGATCGTCGCGTGGACGAACGCGGGGCCGGTCCACCCGGAGTCCCTGACCCGCCTGCGCCCGTCGCTGCAGCGCGCGGGCATCGCCGTGCACGCCATCGACAAGTTCCCCCGTCTCGTCGACTACGTCGTGCCGGACCGCGTCCGCATCGGTGACGCCAACCGCGTCCGTCTCGGGGCGCACCTGGCACCGGGCACGACCGTCATGCACGAGGGCTTCGTGAACTTCAACGCCGGCACCCTCGGCGACGCCATGATCGAGGGCCGTGTCTCGCAGGGCGTCGTCGTCGGCAACGGCACCGACATCGGCGGCGGGGCGTCCATCATGGGCACGCTCTCCGGCGGCGGCACGCACCGGGTCTCCCTGGGCGAGCGCGCGCTGCTCGGTGCGAACGCGGGTCTCGGCATCTCCCTCGGCGACGACTCCGTCATCGAGGCCGGCCTGTACGTCACGGCGGGAACGAAGGTCGTCCTGGTCGGCGCCGCACCGAACCCGGACGGCACGCCGAAGACCGTCAAGGCCGCCGAGCTGTCCGGCACCCCGAACGTCCTGTTCCGCCGCAACAGCCTGTCCGGCGCCGTCGAGGCGCTGCAGCGCAAGGGCGAGGGCATCCAGCTCAACACCGCGCTCCACGCGTAGGCCTGGCCCCGCGAAAGCGACAGAGTCCTGCGAACTGTTCGCGGGACTCTGTCGCTTTCGCGGGTGAGAACGCGCGTCAGCGCGCGGGGAGGTCCCGCTTCGGCGCACCCACGTAGAGCTGCTGCGGGCGACCGATCTTGTTGAGCGGGTCGTTGTTCAGCTCGCGCCACTGCGCGATCCAGCCGGGCAGGCGGCCGATCGCGAACAGCACCGTGAACATGCGCGGCGGGAAGCCCATCGCCTTGTAGATGATGCCGGTGTAGAAGTCGACGTTCGGGTAGAGCTTGCGGTCGATGAAGTACTGGTCGCTCAGCGCGATCTGCTCGAGCTCCTTCGCGATGTCGAGCAGGTCGTCCTGCACGCCGAGGGACTCGAGGACCTCGTCGGCCGACTCCTTGACGAGCTTCGCGCGGGGGTCGTAGTTCTTGTAGACGCGGTGTCCGAAGCCCATGAGCTTCACGCCGCGCTCCTTGTTCTTCACCCGCTCGACGAAGCGCTGCACCGGCTCGCCGGAGTCCTTGATCTGCTGCAGCATCTCGAGCACGGCCTCGTTCGCGCCGCCGTGCAGCGGCCCGTACAGGGCGTTGATGCCGGCCGAGATCGACGCGAACATGTTCGCCTTCGTCGAGCCGACCAGGCGGACCGTCGCGGTGGAGGCGTTCTGCTCGTGGTCCTCGTGCAGGATGAGGAGCCGGTCGAGGGCCTTCGACAGCACCGGGTTCGGCTGGTAGGTCTCGGCCATGGTGCCGAAGTTCAGGCGCAGGAAGTTGTCGACGAACGACAGCCCGTTGTCCGGGTACAGGAACGCCTGCCCGATGGACTTCTTGTGCGCGTAGGCGGCGATCACCGGCAGCTTGGCGAGCAGCCGCACGGTCTGCAGCTCGACCTTCTCCGGGTCGTCGACGTCCATGTCGTCCTCGTAGTACGTCGACAGGGCACTGACGGCGCTGGACAGCACGGACATCGGGTGCGCGGAGTGCGGGAGCGCGTCGAACAGGCGCCGGAGGTCCTCGTGCAGCAGGGTGTGCCGACGGATGCGGGCGTCGAAGTCGGCGAGTTCGGACTCGTCGGGCAGCTCGCCGTAGATCAGGAGCCACGCGACCTCGAGGAAGGTGCAGTTCGACGCGACCTGGTCGATCGGGTACCCGCGGTACCGCAGGATGCCCTCGTCGCCGTCGATGTAGGTGATCGCGCTCTTGGTCGACCCGGTGTTCACGAACCCGTAGTCGAGCGTGTTCATCCCGGTCTGTTTCTTGAACGTCGAGATGTCCATCGTGGACGCGCCGTCGACGCTCGGCAGGATCGGGAACTCCGCGCTGCCGCCCGGGTACGTCAGCGTCGCGGTCTCGCCCGTCTGTTCGGCGGCGGGACTTACGGGCACGGGCGTCGTGGGCGGTGTGGCCGTCTTCTGAGCGTCGTTGGCAGTGTCAGTCACGTTGACAGCCTAATCGCGGCGTCTGTCGCTCGTGCACACATCGATGGTCACGACTTGGTGGGAACCCCCGGTTGCGCTCCGGGCGGAATGCACGATCCGCCCGGCGGCGGGGTCCGTCCCCGCGCTACGCGGCGCCGAGCCGACGGCTGCTGGCCAGCCGCTGGGCCGCCGCGGCGATGCGCTCGTCGGTCGCGGTGAGGGCCACCCGGACGTGCTCCCCGCCCGCTGTGCCGTAGAACGTGCCCGGTGCGACGAGGATCCCGCGGTCGGCCAACCACGACACCGTGTCGAGCGCCGGCTCACCGCGGGTCGCCCAGAGGTACAGGCCGGCCTCGCTGTGGTCGATGCGGAAGCCGGCGTCCTCGAGTGCCCGTCGGAGCATGTTCCGGCGCGCCCGGTAGCGGGCCTTCTGCTGCTGCACGTGGGTCTGGTCGGCGAGTGCGACGATCATCGCTTCCTGCACCGGCAGCGGCGGCATCAGCCCCGCGTGCTTCCGGACCGCGAGCACGTCGGCGAGGATCCGGGCGTCACCGGCGACGAACGCCGCGCGGTACCCGGCCAGGTTCGACTGCTTCGACAGCGAGTACACGCTGAGCACGCCGTCGACCGAGTCGCCGACGACCCGGGGGTCGAGGATCGTGGGGGTCGGGGTGGTCGCGTACTGCGGGTCCCAGCCGAGCTCGGCGTAGCACTCGTCACCGACGATGACGGCACCGAGTTCGCGGGCGCGGTCGACCGCTGCACGCAGGTCGTCGATCGAGAGCACGCGGCCGTCGGGGTTGCCGGGCGAGTTCAGCCACACCAGCTTCGTCGTCGCCGGCCACGCCGCCGGGTCGTCCGATGCGAGGGCGTCCGCACCGACCAGGGCCGCGCCGAGCTCGTAGGTGGGGTACGCAGCGGCGGGGAACACCACGGTGTCGCCGGCGCCGATGCCGAGCCAGAGCGCCAGGCCGGCGATGAACTCCTTCGACCCGATCGTCGGCAGCGTGTGCGCCTCGGTCATCCGCACCCCGTGGCGTCGGCCGTACCAGTCGGCGATGGCCTGCCGCAGCGCCGGGGTGCCGGCGACCTGCGGGTAGGCGTGCGCGTCCGTGGCGTCAGCGAGGGCGCGTCGGACGACCTCGGGGGTCGGGTCGACGGGCGAACCGACGCTCAGGTCGACGATGCCGCCCTCGTACCCGGCCGCGCGCTGCTTGAACGGGACGAGCTGGTCCCAGGGGAAGTCGGGCAGGTCGAGCGCCACGTGCGTGTCCGGCTCAGCCGCGGGGCGGTTCGGCCATGACGACCGGATGGTCCTTGTGGATCACACCGACCTTCGCGGCGCCACCGGGCGAGCCGACTTCCTGGAAGAACTCGACGTTGGCCTTGTAGTAGTCGGCCCACTCGTCGGGCAGGTCATCCTCGTAGTAGATGGCCTCGACCGGGCACACCGGCTCGCACGCACCGCAGTCGACGCACTCGTCGGGGTGGATGTACAGCGAGCGGTCGCCCTCGTAGATGCAGTCGACGGGGCATTCGTCGATGCAGGCACGGTCCTTGACGTCGACACAGGGCTGGGCGATCACGTAGGTCACGGTTCGGGTGCTCCCTTCGACGAGCGGGTTCGAGTCTACTCGCGGCCCGGGGCCGTCCGGGACCGCAGCCCCGACAGGTCCGGCCACGCGAGCACCAGGGCGGCGATGACGGCGGGCGCGAACGTCCACACGTACCCGGCCGCGTTCGCCAGCACGAGCGGCGAGCCCTGGCCGCCGACGGAGACGAGCACCTGGGTCGCGACGAGGATGCCGATGCCGATCGCGGCGACCATCGCCCGCGACCGGTACAGCAGCCGGATGCCCACGGTCAGCCCGATCACGAGCAGCGTGGTGATCACCATGCCGATCGGGAACGCGGCGGCGCCGACGGTCTGCTGGTGCGTCACGGTGCCCAGTCCGCCGGTGACGAGCCCGAGCACGAGCGCGACGGCGACCGCGGCGACCTTGCCCTGGCCGGACATCTCGGCGTAGGTCTGCGGTGCCGGGGGCTGCGGGTCGGCGTCGTGCCGGAAGGCCTCGACGGCGGGGGCGTGCTCGCGGACGCCGTGCGGCATCACCCACGACAGCGCGGTCGGGTCCGCGGGGTCGACCGGGTCGACGGTGACCTGCGAGCGGTACTGCTCGACGGCGGCACGCACCTTCGCCCGCACCGGCAGGACGTCGACGGTGACGTCGGCGTCCCCGGTGTCCGGGGCGACGATCATCGAGAACGCCACTTCCTCTGCCCGGGCCGCGTACCGAGCAGCGTGGTGCACACGCACGTGGTCGGGGTGGCCGTACCCGCCGTCGTCGGCGTAGCTCACGACCGCGTCCGCACCGGTGGAGCGGATCGCGGCACGGACGTCGTCGACGACCTCGCCCAGGTCGGCGGCGGTCAGCGAGTCGACGGGGGCGTCGTCGGCGGCGGTCGCCCGCCCGTCCGGCCCCCACTGCATGCCGGAGTCGACGTACCGGCGTTCCGGCAGGTCGGTGGGCCGGGCACCGCGCCCGCCGAGCCACAGGCGCGCCGGGCCGCCGAGGGCTGCGAGTGCCGCGTCGATCTCGGTCTCACGGTGCGCGGCGACGCGTTGTGCGTCGCCGGCCAGGGGTGCGAGCCGCTCGGTGAGCATCTCGCCGCGCTCACCGCGGGTCGCCGTCAACACGGTGACCTCGGCGCCGAGCTCGAGCAGGGTCGCGATCGTCCCACCGGACGACAGGGTCTCGTCGTCGGGGTGGGCGTGCACGAACAGGACGCGCTCGGGGCGCGTGACGGAGGCCTTCGACATCGCCCCCAAGGGTACGGGACTAGCGGGCCGTGACGATGTAGGTCGCGGTGACGCCGTCGTCGCCGTCCGAGAACGTGAGCACGACGCGGTACCCGTCGCTGCGGAACATCCCGAACGCACTCGACGAGTCGGCGCGCTTCGCCGACTCGGTGTAACCGGCGTCGGCGAGCTGCTGCGCGGCGGAGGCGAAGTCGTCGACCGACCCGGCGCGCACCTGCACGACCCACCCGGAGCCGTTCGGTCCCGCTCCCCCGCCGAGCACCGTGCCGTCGACGAGCGGCACGTCGGACGACGGGAACCCGTCGGGCACCTTGCCGTCAGAGGTGACGTTCGCACCCTTGAGCGCCGTGTCGAGCGCCCCGTCGATGCCGCCCGCGACCGAGGACATGCCGTCCTGGATCGCCTTGCCGTCGATGCCCGCGACGCCGTGCGCGACCGTCGAGGCCACCGAGGACCCGAGGTCCGTCGCCTGCTTCACGGAGTCGGACGAGCAGCCGGTGAGTCCGGCCAGGGCGATGCCGGCGGCGACGGCGGCGATCAGCGGGGTACGGAGGGAACGCATGCGCCGACGGTAACGGGTGAGCCGGGAGGCACGGCGCGAGTTGGCTGTGAACGTCCTGTCCCCGGGACGGTCACCCGCGCGGCGGGGCCGCCCCGCGCCTCCCGTCCGTCCGTCAGGCGACGTAGGCGCGCGTCGCGGCGACCAAGGCGTCCACGCCGACCGGGATCGCGGTCTCGGCCTGCGGCGCGTAGAACGGCGAGTGGTTGCTCGGGATGTCCTCGCCGCGGCGGAACAGCTCCGGGTCGGTGATCCCCGTGAACCAGTACACGAGCGGGACGCCCGCCGCCGTCGCGAGCTGCCCGACGTCCTCCGACGCCATCGCCAGCCCGATCTCCAGCTCGCGCGCACCCGGTACGGCGGCGCTGACGGCCGCGAGCACCCGGGCAGCGGACTCCGCGTCGTTCACGGTCACCTCGGCACCGGGCGACCGCACGATCGTCGGCTCGGGCAGGCCACCGGCGTCGCTCTCGGCACGGACGATCCGCTCGATCGACGCGATGATGCGCGCACGGGTGTCCTCGTTGCGGGCACGCGTCGAGATCTCGATGACGGCCTGGTCGGGGATGATGTTCGCGCGGGTGCCGGCGTGGAAGCTGCCGACGGTGACCACACCGGCGTCGCTCGGCGAGACCTCGCGCGAGACGACGGTCTGCAGCCGCACGACGGCGGACGCGGCGGTGACGACCGGGTCGAGGGATGCCTGCGGCGCGGACCCGTGTGCCCCGCGACCGTTGAAGGTCACGGTGAGCCGGTCGCTCGACGCCATCACCGGGCCGGAGCCGATCGCGACGATGCCGACCGGGGCCGGAGCCGAGTGCTGGCCGAGCACGACGTCGGGCTTCGGGAACCGGTCGACCAGGCCGTCCTCGACCATGGCGCGGGCGCCGGAGATGACCTCCTCCGCCGGCTGGAAGACGCCGACGACCGTGCCGCTCCACTGGTCCCGGGTGGCGACGAGGCGCTCGAGCGTGCCGAGCAGCCAGGTGACGTGGATGTCGTGGCCGCATGCGTGCATCGTCGGGACGTCGTTGCCGTCCTCGTCGGTGCCGCGGTGCTGGCTGGCGTAGGACAGCCCCGTGCGCTCCTGGACCGGCAGGCCGTCCATGTCGGCGCGGAGCCACACGACCGGGCCCTCGCCGTTCGACAGGACGCCGACGACACCGGTGCCGCCGACGCCGGTGGTCACCTCGATGCCACCGAGTTCGGCGAGCCGGTCGGCCACGATGCCCGCAGTGCGGTGCTCCTGGAAACCGAGCTCGGGGTGGGCGTGCAGGTCCTGGTACAGCGAGAGGAGGTCGAGGGTCACGGCATCCACCGTAACCCCCGACCTCCTCAGGTCGTGCTCTTGCTGACGCGACGCGTCGCTTGGTGCTTACGCGTCCTGACGCTTCAGGCGGGCGTACGAGCGCTGGCGGGCCTGCGCGTCGAGCTCGACCTTGCGGATGCGGACGACGGCCGGGGTGACCTCGACGCACTCGTCCTCGCGCGCGAACTCCAGGCACTCCTCGAGGGAGAGCTGGCGCGACGGCGTCATCGACTCGAAGGAGTCGGCGTTCGCCGAACGCATGTTCGTGAGCTTCTTCTCCTTCGTGATGTTGACGTCCATGTCGTCGGCGCGCGAGTTCTCGCCGATGACCATGCCCTCGTAGACCTCTTCGGTGGGGTTGACGAAGAACGTCATCCGCTCCTGCAGGTTCGTGATGGCGAACGGCGTGACGACACCCGAGCGGTCGGACACGATCGAGCCGTTGATGCGGGTCTGGATCGGGCCGGCCCATTCGTCGTAGCCGTGCGAGATCGCGTTGGCGATGCCGGTGCCGCGGGTCTCGGTCAGGAACGACGTGCGGAAGCCGATCAGGCCGCGCGACGGGACGATGAACTCCATGCGCACCCAGCCGGTGCCGTGGTTCGTCATGTTCTCCATGCGGCCCTTGCGAGCGGCCATGAGCTGGGTGATCGCGCCGAGGTACTCCTCCGGCGTGTCGATCGTCATGTGCTCGTACGGCTCCTGCAGCTTGCCGTTCTCGTCACGCTTCGTGACGACCTGCGGCTTGCCGACGGTGAGCTCGAAGCCCTCACGACGCATCTGCTCGACCAGGATGGCGAGCGCGAGCTCACCACGGCCCTGGACCTCCCACGCATCGGGGCGACCGATGTCGAGGACCTTGAGCGAGACGTTGCCGATGAGCTCGCGGTCGAGGCGCTCCTTGACCATGCGGGCGGTCAGCTTGTGACCCTTGACCTTGCCCACGAGCGGGCTGGTGTTCGTGCCGATCGTCATCGAGATCGCCGGGTCGTCGACCGTGATGGTCGGCAGCGGGCGGACGTCCTCGGGGTCGGTCAGCGTCTCACCGATGGTGATCGTGTCGAAGCCGGCGACGGCGACGATGTCACCGGGGCCAGCCGACTCGGCCGGGTAGCGCTCGAGGGCCTTGGTGATGAGGAGCTCGGTGATGCGGGCGTTCACGACGGTGCCGTCGTGCTTGACCCACGCGACCGTCTGGCCCTTCTTCATCGTGCCGTGGAAGATGCGCAGCAGCGCGAGGCGACCGAGGAACGGCGACGCGTCGAGGTTGGTGACGTGGGCCTGCAGCGGGTGCTGGTCGTCGTACTTCGGCGCGGGGACGTGCTGCAGGATCGCTTCGAACAGCGGCTCGAGGTCGTCGTTGTCGGGCAGCGAGCCGTCGGCCGGCTTGTTGCGCGACGCGGCACCGGCACGACCCGAGGCGTAGACCACGGGAACGTCGAGGATCGCGTCGAGGTCGAGGTCGTCGACCTCGTCCGACAGGTCGGACGCCAGGCCGAGGAGCAGGTCCTGCGACTCGGAGACGACCTCGTCGATGCGGGAGTCGGGGCGGTCCGTCTTGTTGACGAGCAGGATCACCGGGAGCTTGGCGGCGAGCGCCTTGCGGAGCACGAAGCGCGTCTGGGGCAGCGGGCCCTCGGACGCGTCGACGAGCAGGACGACACCGTCGACCATGGAGAGGCCTCGCTCGACCTCACCACCGAAGTCGGCGTGACCCGGGGTGTCGATCACGTTGATGGTGATGGGGCCGTCCGCGCCGAACTCGGTCGCGTGCTTGCCGTTGTAGAGCACCGACGTGTTCTTCGCGAGGATCGTGATGCCCTTCTCGCGCTCGAGGTCGTTCGAGTCCATCATGCGGTCTTCGCCCTCGAAGTGGGCGTCGAACGAGTTGGTCTGCGTGAGCATCGCGTCGACGAGGGTGGTCTTGCCGTGGTCGACGTGTGCCACGATGGCGACGTTGCGCAGGTCGGACCGGGTGGCGAGCGCCATACAGGACATCCTTCAATTTCTGGGAGAGTGTCGGGCCAGTGATTTGTCGGCACCGCACCCGCGGGCAGAACGCCCGACACGCCAGTCTACCGGTAGTTCGCAACCGTCAGGAGTACAGCAGATGAGCCGACGGCGAACGTGGGTCGAGATCACCATCGTGCTGCTGCTCTCACTGGGTGCCAGCGCGCTGTACTCGATCCTCCAGATCATCGACGACCTGTCGCAGACGACCCCGCTCGGCGAGCAGTCCACGGCGCTCAACACCTCGTCGACGACGGTGCAGTACGTCGACCTGGCCCGGCAGCTGCTCGGCATCGCGGTGGACCTGGCACCGGTCGCGCTCGTCTGTTTCCTGCTGTGGAGCACGTCCCGCCCGCACCTGTCCCGGCTCGGCATCGACCGGTTCCGGGTGAAGCCCGACCTGGGCGGTCCGGCGCTCATCGCTCTGTGCATCGGGATCCCGGGGCTCGCCCTGTACTTCGCCGGGCGTGCGCTCGGCATCACGGTGAGCGTGGACCCCGCTGCCCTGAACTCGTACTGGTGGACGGTGCCGGTCCTGCTGCTGTCCGCGATCCGCTCCGGCCTGCAGGAGGAGGTCATCGTGATCGGGTACCTCTACGCCCGGCTCGGCGACCTGGGCTGGGGGCGGTGGCAGGTGATCCTGTCGACGGCACTGCTGCGCGGGAGCTACCACCTGTACCAGGGCTTCGGCGCGTTCGTGGGCAACGCCGTGATGGGCATCGTGTTCGGCTGGATCTACACGAAGTGGGGCCGCCTGATGCCCTTGATCATCACGCACTGCCTGCTCGACGCCGCGGTGTTCGTCGGGTACCCCTGGGTCGCGAGCGCGTTCCCCCGGTTGTTCTCGTAGCGTGAGCACATGAGCATCCCCGAGGTCGGCGAGTCCGCGCCGACGTTCACCCTGCCGGGCATGATCGTCCGCGACGGGGTCCGCACCGACGACGAGTACGACCTGTCGTCGGAGATCGGCCGGACCGTGGTGCTCGCCTTCTACCCCGGCGACGCGACGGCCGTCTGCACCGCGCAGCTCTGCAGCTACCAGGCGGAACTCGACGAGTTCGACGACCTGGGTGCCGTGGTGTGGGGCATCAGCCCGCAGGCCCTCGACTCGCACGAGACGTTCGCGCGCGGCTCCTCGCTGACGTTCCCCCTGCTGAGCGACACCGCCGGCTCGGTGATCCGCGACTACGGCGTGCGCGCGCCGGGGATCGGACTCCGTCGGTCGGTGTTCGTGATCGGTCCCGACGGGGTCGTGCGGTGGCGGCACGTCGGCCTGGTCGGTCTGCGGTTCCCGACGGCCGAGACCATCCGAGAACAGATCGAACTGCTCGTCTCGTGACCGGATCCCGCGACTGACGCCGTTCCCGGCGTGGGGGTTTCCCGAATCCGTCGCCATGGGGTATTGACACCCGAACTGGGGGCGACGACCATTGTCGGCACGAGAGGTCCACGCAGGATCTGCCTCCCCGGGGAATCGGGTCGTCCGGAGATACGCGCTGGTGTGTCACACCCGCTCCCCGGGCGTCTCCGGGGAGGCATCTCGTAACCTCGTCCGGTGCACACCACCATCGTCGCCCCGGGCCTCCGCCGTCTCGCCATCGCCCTCTGGGTCGTCGCGGTGGCGCTCGTCCCCCTGGCACTGCTCGGTGGCAGCAACCCGTGGCTCGTCCCGGTCCCGAGCATCTGCATCGCGTTCGTGGCGTGGGCCGCGCTCTGGCGTCCGCGCATCGAGCTGACGCCCGAGCACCTGCGGATCGTGGACGTCCGCCGCACCAGCACCTACACGTGGTCGCGTGTCACCGAGGTGCGCACGAAGTACGGCATCGAGGTCGTCACGAGCGAGGGCGTCCGCCGCGTCTGGATCGCGACCCGCCCGACCGCGCGGCTCACCGCCCAGGTCCCGGGCCGACCGGGAGGCCCGGATCACCTCGACGTCGACGCTGCGGCCGCGCGGATGCTGGCCCTCGTACCCGCCCCGGCTCCGCAGGACGGCCCGCCGCCCGCGACCGTGACGGCGGCGCCGATCACCCACCGGGTGCACGGCTGGACGGTCCTGGCGTTCGTCGTGCTCGGGATCGCGGCGTCGCTCGCGGCGGCCCGGATGTAGCGTCCGACGCAGCACAGACGACGGAGGGCGGCGCGCCGCCACTGGCGACACCCCGCCCCGGGTCGAGGTCGTTCAGTTCTTCCATTTGAACGGTGCGCCGGCTGACGCATGCGTCGGCGCACCGTCGGCGTGCACCGCTGCTGCGGCGCCGAGCCCGAGCGTCGCCGCGACGAGCAGCGTCGCCGCGAGCGCGAATGACTTCTTCATGGTGTTTGCCTGCATTGTGACTTCCCCTGGTTCTCGAGCACCGTCCGGAGCGTGACGGCGTTCATCATCGACCCACGCATTCACCACAAGAGCGTCGTGCGCCACCCCGGGCTCGATGTCAACGGTAGCAATTGACGTCATTTTTGTGAAGAGGCGCCGTGAAGACCGGTCCGGCCGACGACGACGCCGATCACTCGTTCGAACGAAATCACGCCGAAGTTGCGTGAATCAATGCTCGCCGCACGATTGTCACCCAAGACTTCGAAGACGATTCCACCGTTTTGCACCCTGATGTCCACAACTCGTTTGACAGCTGTGCCGCTGAACTCCTTCGGAAAACACTGAGAGCTGCTTTCGCAATCCACGTAAGGCAATTTATCACCGTCGAAGACGACCAGCTGGCCGACGGCGATTCCCCTCGTCGTCTTCCGGACCAGAACAGTCTGACCATTGCCGAGGGCGGGCAGCATGCTGATTCCGTAGACGCGGTACACCCGGTACCGCGCAAGAGCAAGGACCGCGAACGCGACAGCGGCTGCGCCGAAGCAGCCGACCCCGATGAGCAGCGTCACGCGTTCGCCTGCGACGTCGTGCCGACTGCCGCATCCTGTCGGTAGCCGCGGGATTGTGCTTCGAACAACTCCCAGTAGAGTCCGCGTTCCCGAAGCTGTTCGGCATGGGTACCGGAAGAGATGACTGCACCTTCGTCGAGGACGATGATCTCATCGGCATCCCGGACGGTGTTCAGCCGGTGCGAGATCAGCAAAGATGCCCGTCCACGACGGACTCGGCGCTGTGTCGAGTGCAGTTCCGTCTCGCCGAACGCATCGAGACCCGAGCTCGGCTCATCGAGGATCATGACGTCACGATCTGCGCGCATCATGGCGCGGGCGAAGGCGAGCCGCTGACCTTGACCTCCGGAGAGGATCACCCCCGTCTCCGGGTCGTCCCTGTCTGCCGAGTCCGTGAACATCCGCGTGAGGAAGGTGTCGAGTCCGTACGGCAGCGTCTCGACGATCTTCGTCGCCCCGGCACGATCGACCGCGAGACGAACGCTGGCTTCTGGGTCTGCAGCATCGACATCGCCGAACGCGACGTTGTCACGAACGCTCGCCTCGTACTCCGAGTAGTCCTGGAAGACCGCACCGATCCGCTGCCGGAGCTCATCGACGGGCAGGGACCTGATGTCGACCCCGTCCCACAGGATCTCGCCGTGGTCTGGTTCGTACAGTCGACAGAGCAATCGCACGATCGTCGACTTCCCGGCACCGTTCTGACCGACCAGCGCGACCGCCTTCCCGTGCGGCACCGAGAACGAGACACCTCGGAGGACCCACGGCAGGTCGGCCGCGTACCGGAACCAGACGTCGCGGAACTCGATCCGGTCACGGAGTACGGGGACCCTCGCCCCGCGTTCGGGCGTCGGCAGGTCCGGCTGCACCGTGACGACCGCGACGTACTCGCTGACGGCGTGCAGGGTCTTCGCGAGCGAAGTCCAAACCGAGGACTGAGCAGTGATCGTCGATTGCACACCCCCGACGCCGGCGAGTACGAGCGTGAGCCCTCCGACGGACATACGGCTACTCGCGACCTCGACGGCCGCCCACGCAAGTGCGCACAACGACAGCAGTACCGTGAGGCACGTGGTGGCCAGCCGCATCCGGAGCGTCGTACCGTCCACCTTCGCTTCCGCTCGGGCCGAGTCGCGCAACTCCGCGTCCATTCGCCGCCGCAGGAGGGCGCCGAGTCCGAGGAGTCTGATCTCCTTTCCCGCCTCGGGCGAAAGCAGGAGCATCGAGTAGAAGGTGAGGCGACGCTCCGCACTGTTGACGCGGTGCATGGCTGGACCCCACCGGCGGGTCAACCCCAGCTCGGTCACGACGACGGGCACTGCGGCGAGCAGTGCGAAGACCAGGATCATCGGTGCCACGCCGGCCAACGCGATCCCGAAGCCGGTCAGCAGGATCGCAGCCCGGACCGTGCTGACCATGTCGCGGACCAGTTGGTTCGGGCCGGTGTACACGGCCTGCTGGGCGAGCCGGACCCGGTCCTGGAACGCCGGCGACTCGAGCAATGTGAGTCCCTTGAGTCGCTCGTGCAGCGCCGAGAAGAGTCGGGTCTGCGCCTCGATGCGCACCGCTCGTGAAAGAGCCGAATCGCACGCCGCCGACACAGGAATCAGCACGGCGATCAGGACGGTCCCGATCCCGAACCCGATGGCCGGGGCGGCGAACGACGCCGACGAGACCAGGGCGTCGATGACGCTCTGGAACGAACGCGCTACCCAGACGGGAGCAATGCCCTCGACAAGAGCGATCAGCAACGTGCTCGTGAAGAGGAACGGACCGGCGCGGAGTGCGAGCGCACCGGCCGTCGCTATCAACGAGAGCCGGCCCGCGCGTGTTCCGTGATCAGACACGCGCAGCGCTCGGGACGATCCGATCACGCACGTTGTCGACCACGACGCCGTCCTTGAGCTGCACCACGGCAGGGAAACCCTGAACGTCGAAGGCGGCGGCCATCGTGTGGTACCCCGGCTGCCCGGGGACGACAGAATCCTCCGCGACGACGTCCGCCGATCCCGCGAGCAGGGGGCCGTACGTCTCAGCCGCGCCGTTTCCGACGACGACCGCCACGACCGTCTCACCAACGGCCCGTCGCCGTCGCGCCTCGGCGGCGAAGTCCGGAATGAGTTCTCTGCACGGAGCACAACCCTTCAGGAAGAACCCCACCACGGCGTCTCCACTGATCGTGTCTTGGTCGACGCGCTTCCCGTCCATCGACGTCGCCACGAACTCGTGTGGTTCCCCGCTCGACATGACCAGACTCAGTGGAGTCGATTCGACCGATCCTTCGTGCCCGTGCGCACGCAATCGCCGGATCACCGCCACCAGGAGGACGAAGTTCACGAGGCCGATCGCGAAGACGACGAAGAACATCAACCAGACTGCGAGCATCATTTCCCCCTGTGGTTTCCTGCGACGAACAGTTCTCGGATGGAGGTCATCTCGACCAGCAGGAAGGCCGGTACGACAGCGCCACACAGCAGCACGACGACGGCACCGACCTCCGGCGGCCGCGTCTCGACGCCGGCCAACACCACCAGGGCAGCGGCGATCGCGATCAGCACACCGTTGCGGACGACATCCCAGACGCTCACGTCAGGACCGTCTGCGCCGAAGCACGCGCATTGCGCGTCCTCCGGAGCCAGGATCTCCGCGATCAATCCGGCGGTGAACGAGATGAGCAACAGTGCGGCCAGGACGACGCCAACGACCCACCACGGCGTCACGACGAGTACCAGCACAAGCCATTGCGCCACGAGAGCAGCGCGTCCCAGGTGGTCCATCGTGAAGTCCGAGAGCCCGGGGCGCAGCGCTCCCAACATTGCTCGCGCAGATTCCAGGAGATGTCGCCGATCTTTGCTGCGGATTTTCGTGCTGACCGACGCAGCAAAGACCAGGAAGATGACCGCCCGTCCAACTACCTCAACGTAGATCATGTCCGCCCCCATCATGTGCCCCAACATCACCCAACCACATGCACCAAGTCGTTCGCAAGACATTGACAAGACGGTGTCCGTCGGAGTGGAATGCGCTCAGGGGGAGCGTCGAGTTCTCCTGTTCAATCGAAATCAGGAGGTCGAAGTGCGGACTACTCTCGAACGTGTGGCCACGGCCGGGGACCGTTTCCTCAGCATCTTCGCGCCACCCCCGGTGAAAGCCGCGGGCTGCTCGAAGTGCTCAGCCTTCGCGCGGGTCTGCCCGCTGGGTGCACATCAGGACTGTCATTACCTGTACGCACAAGCAGGATGTGGCTCGTGCGGCTTCACCTGTGGCGCGTGCGTGGTCGGCCCGGTGGGATGAGGGCAAGCGACTGATCGACCCGAATGCGGCTGTGACTCCTCCGAAGGGGCGTCACAGCCGCATTCTCTTTCCCATCTGGGATGGGACACCCATCTGTGAATGCTGACAGCGGCGAGACGGTTCGAATGCAATACGCACCGCTCTCGACGGTCGGGATCACATGAGCAACGCCGGAACGCGGTGCACGAAGGGCTCCACCTCGGGTCGAGGTGGAGCCCTTCGGTGGCGGGACTACTTGGTGTAGCCCACGTCCTGCCACTTGACCGAGTACTGCTGGAACTGCGCGGGGCCGTAGTTCACGAGGTCCTTGCGCACACCCCAGGCGTACGGCTCGGCGAACAGCGGGATGGTGCCGGCGACGGCGACGATCTTCTTGTCGATCGCCTGCGCGTCCTTGATGCGGGCATCGGGGTCGAGCTCGGCGTTCGCCTTGTCCCATGCCGCGCCGAGCGAGTCGTCCGTCACGCCGGTGTAGTTCTGGCCGGCGTCGGCGGGGTAGTAGATCGACTTGAGCGACGAGATCGGGAACGGCGTGCCCTGCCACGCGAAGTACGTGGCGTCGAAGTCACGGCCGTCGGTGGTGATGTACTTCGTGAAGAAGTCGTCCGAGGGCACGGTGTCGATCGTGACCTTGAAGCCGGCGAGCTTCGTCTGCTGCTGCACGAGCTGCGCGACGTTCGCCGAGTTCGGGTTGTCCGACGGGATCACGAAGCGGACGTCGAGTTCCTTGCCGCCCTTGGTCGCGTAGCCGTCCGAACCGACCTTCCAGCCGGCGTCCTCGAGCTTCGACTTCGCCTTGTCGGTGCTGTAGCCGTAGACCGACGAGACGTCGTCCTGGTAGCCCTCCTGACCGGGCAGGTACGTCAGGTTGTTGAGCACGTCACCCGGGCTCTTCACCGGCGACAGGATCGCCTGGGCGAGGACCTTGCGGTTGATGGCCTGGGCGAACGCCTGGCGCACGTCCTGGTCCTTGAAGACGTCCGAGGTGCCGTTCAGCGTGATCTGCCGCTGCGTGGTGCCGAGCGAGCGCTCGATCTTCGAGTCGGAGCGGGAGTTCGCCGTCTTGAGGTTGTCGGCGCTGCCGTTCAGGTTGAACGCGTCGAGTTCCTTGTTCCCGTACGCCTGCGCGACACCGTCACGCGAGACCGTCTTGAAGACGATGGTGTCGAGCTTGCCCTCGTCGCCCCACCACTTCGGGTTCTTCTCGAACGTGAGGACGCCGCCGTTGGCGTCGAAGGACTTCACGATGTACGGGCCACCGGAGACGTAGGTCTTGCCGTCAGCGGCGTACGGACCCTTGGCCCAGGCGGTGTTGAAGTGCTCGGGGGTGTCGACGGCCCAGTACGGGTAGATGGAGCCCAGGACGCTCGCCCAGTCGGCGTTCGTCTTCGAGAACGTCATGATGACGTCGCGCTCGTCCGAGCCCTGCTTGACCGAGTCGACGTCCTCCCACACGTTGGTGGCGAGGGGCGCGAAGGCCTTGTTCGTGCCGTTCAGCGCCTTCCAGTTCGCGATGACGTCCTTCGCGCTGATCGGGGTGCCGTCAGACCACACGGCCTTCGGGTTGATCTTGATCTCGACGGTCTGGGGTGAGTCCTTGGTCAGCTCGACCGAGGTCGCGAAGTCCTTGTTCACCTCCCACTCGCCGTTCTCCTTGAACTGGATGAAGCCCGGCAGGTACGCACCGGAGATCGTCTGGTCGTCGACGGTTCCGGAGTCGAGGTTGTTGATCTGGAAGTTCGCCGGAGCGGTGTCGATCGGCAGGGTGATCGACCCGCCGTCCTTGACGTCCGCGCGGTCCGCGACGGTCCAGCCGGTCGACTTCAGCGACGACTCGGCGACCGCGGAGCTGCTGTTGCCCGCCTGTCCACCGCCGGAGCAGCCCGCCAGCACGACGGCCGCAGCCGCAGCGGTGGCCAGCACGGCGATGCCCTTGATCCTCTTTCGCATGGCGAGGATTCCCTTTCGTTGTGGTTCGCGCAGTTCGCGCTGGAACGCGGCGACCCCCGCCGCCACGCCTGTTGGTTGAGAACCCTAGTCACATCCGAAGGCTCCACAAGGGTTGATGTGGGGAATCGAAACATGCTCGTAACGAATGTTGCATAGCGTCACAACGGAAGTCCCACCCCTCCGTCGCGAGCGGCTAACCTGTCGCCACCGACAACGCCGTCCGGACGGACGGCCGCACCCCACGAGGTCCCAGTACATGCTTGCCTTCATCGCAAAGCGGATCGTCAACTACATCGTCCTGACGATCGTCGCGACGACCCTCGGTTACATCCTCGCCAGCAGCACGCTCAACCCGGCTGCCCGGTTCCTGGGCCGCAACCCGGCCGTGCCGCAGGGCACGATCGACGCGTCCCTGCGGAAGCTCGGTGCCGATCCGGACACCCCGCTCATCGTCCGGACGTGGACCTGGTGGTCGAACCTCGTGACGCACGGTTCGCTCGGCATGAGCACCCGCGGCACCGAGGTCACGGCCGACATCGTCGCCCGCTCCGGTACGAGCCTGCGCTTGCTGGTCATCGGCACCCTGCTCGGCGCGATCCTCGGGGTGCTGCTCGGCGTGTGGAACGCCGTCCGCCAGTACCGCACGTCGGACCAGGTCTCGACGTACCTGTCGTTCGCCGTGCTCGCCACCCCGACCTTCGTCATCGCGGTCGTCCTGATGATCCTCGCGACCGCGATGAACCAGGGGCTCGGCACCCAGGTGATCCGGTTCACGGGTGAGTACACGCCGGGGGTGAACGGGTTCTTCCCGGTGCTCGGCGACCGGCTGATACACCTGCTGTTACCCACAATCTCGCTGACCGTCGGCGCCGTCGCCACGTACTCGCGGTACCAGCGCTCCGCGATGCTCGACGTGCTGTCGAACGACTTCATCCGCACCGCGCGGTCGAAGGGCCGGACGCGTGGATCGGCCATCATGCGCCACGGCGTCCGCGTCGCCCTCATCCCGATGTCGACGTTCTTCGCGTACTCGTTCGGGCTGATCCTGACCGGCGCGAGCATCACCGAGCTGGTCTTCAGCTGGCACGGCATGGGCGAGTACTTCGTCCAGGGCATCACCAACAACGACATCAACGCGGCCTCGGGCACGATCCTCTTCACGGCGATCCTCGTGCTCATCGCAGGAACCCTCGCGGACCTGCTCTACGCCGCGCTCGACCCGCGAGTGAGGGTGTGACCCGTGTCTGTTCTCGACCCCACGACCACGACCACTGCCGGTGACCCCGGTGACGGCAACGCCGGCACCCCGGCGCACGTCATCGAGGTCAAGGGCGGCCGCACGCCGCTCTGGCGCAAGGTGTTCGGCACCTGGCGTGCCCGCATCGGTGGCGGCGCCCTGCTGCTCATCCTGCTGTGGGCCTTCGTCGGCCCGCACCTGTACCACTGGAACGCCGTCGACTCCGACGGTCTGGCGTTCGGCATGCCGCCGAGCGCCGCGCACTGGTTCGGCACGAACGACATCGGCCAGGACATCTACGCGCAGACGCTCGTCGGCCTGCAGAAGTCGCTGCTCATCGGCCTCATCGCCGGTCCGGCCGCCACGCTGATCGCCGGCATCGTCGGTGCGATCGCCGGCTACTTCGGCGGCACCGTGGACCGCGTGCTCGTGTGGGTCATCGACCTGCTGCTCGTGATCCCCTCGTTCTACGCGCTCGTGCTCCTCAGCCCGGTGTTCAAGAACCTGACGTGGGTGGCGCTCATCGTCGGCCTCGCGGTGTTCAGCTGGATGGTGATGGCCCGCGTCATCCGCGGCCAGACGATGTCCCTGCGCGAACGCGACTACGTGAAGGCCGCCCGCTTCATGGGGGTGCCGGCGTTCACGATCATCCGACGGCACATCCTGCCGAACGTGGCGTCCCTGCTCATCATCGACGCGACGCTCGGCGTCGGGGCCGCGATCCTGGCGGAGAGCTCGCTGAGCTTCTTCGGCTTCGGCATCCAGATCCCCGACGTCTCGCTCGGCACCCTGCTCGCCGCCGGCAGCCAGTCCGCCGTCACCCGCCCGTGGCTGTTCGTCCTGCCCGCCGCGACCCTCGTCGCGACCGTGCTCTCGACCAGCCTGCTCGGCGACGCCCTGCGCGACGCCATCGACCCCACCTCCGGAGCCAACCGTGACTGAGCCGCTGCTGACCGTGTCCGACCTGTCGGTCACGTTCAACCCGAAGACCAAGCCCGTCTACGCCGTCCGCGGGGTCGACTACACGGTGGCCCCCGGCGAGTTCCTCGGGATCGTCGGCGAGTCCGGCTCCGGCAAGTCGGTGTCCTCGATGGCCGTGATGGGTCTGCTCCCGTCGTCCGCCCACGTCGAGGGCAGCATCCGCTTCGACGGCCAAGAGCTCTTGGGCAAGAACGACCGCGAGATGTCCCGCCTGCGCGGCGGCGACATCGCGATGGTGTTCCAGGACCCGCTGTCCGCCCTGACGCCCGTGTACACGATCGGCCAGCAGATCATCGAGGGGCTGCGACTGCACGACCGCTCCCTCACCCAGCACGCCGCCCGCACCCGCGCCGAGGAGCTGCTGCGCGTCGTCGGCATCCCGAACCCCGCTCGGCGCCTCGACGCGTTCCCGCACGAGTTCTCCGGCGGCATGCGGCAGCGGGCGATGATCGCCATCGCCATCGCGAACGACCCGAAGCTGATCATCGCCGACGAGCCGACCACCGCGCTCGACGTCACGATCCAGGCGCAGATCCTCGACGTGCTGCAGACGGCGAAGGACATGACCGGCGCCGCCGTGGTCCTGATCACGCACGACCTCGGTGTCGTCGCCGGCAACGCGGACCGCGTCGCCGTGATGTACGCGGGCCGCATCGTCGAGACGGCTCCGGTCGAGCCGCTCTTCCGCGAGCCCGTCATGCCGTACACGATCGGGCTCCTCCGCTCGATGCCGAACATGACCGCGGCCCGCACCGAACGACTCGTCCCGCTCGAGGGCCGCCCGCCCCTGCTCACGCAGAAGCCGACCGGCTGCCCGTTCGCCGACCGCTGCCCGGCGGTCATCGACGCCTGCCGCGACGGCGAGCCCGCGCTGGTCGAGCCGACCGTCCCGCAGAGCGGCGACAACCCGGTCCTGACCGGGACCGTCCCGACGATCGGTAACGGCACGCTGCTCGACGACCACACCGCCGCGTGCATCCGTCGCGACGAGATCGCGGCGGGCACCCTCGAGCGGTCGGAGATCTTCCCCCGCCCCGAGGACATCCCCGAGGCGGCGGTCGACCACGGCGACGACGTCGTGCTCGAGCTCACCGACGTCGTCAAGACGTTCCCGCTCACCAAGGGCGCGCTCTTCCGGCGGCAGATCGGCGAGGTGCACGCGGTCGACGGCATCTCCCTGACGCTGAAGCGCGGGCAGGTGCTCGGGTTGGTCGGTGAGTCCGGCTGCGGTAAGACCACCACGATCATGGAGATCCTCGAGCTCGCCGGCGCCCAGCAGGGCACCATCCGGGTGAACGGCGTCGACACCGCGTCGCTGTCGAAGAAGGACCGCCTGGCGATCCGCCGCGACATCCAGGTCGTGTTCCAGGACCCGATGGCGTCGATCGACCCCCGGCTCGACATCGGTTCGGTGATCGGTGAACCGCTGACGGTGCACGGGGTCGCGAAGGACGAGATCCGCCGCCGGGTCCGCGAGGTCCTCGAGCTCGTCGGGCTCGAGCCGAGCTACATCGACCGGTACCCGCACGAGTTCTCCGGTGGCCAGCGGCAGCGCATCGGCATCGCCCGGGCGCTCATCGTCGAACCGAAGATCCTCGTGCTCGACGAGCCCGTCTCGGCGCTCGACGTCTCGGTGCAGGCCGGCGTGATCAACCTGCTCGAGGACCTGAAGCACCGCCTCGGCCTGTCGTACCTGTTCGTCGCGCACGACCTGTCCGTCGTCCGGCACATCGCCGACGACGTCGCGGTCATGTACCTCGGCCGGATCGTCGAGTACGGCGACGGCGACAAGGTGTTCTCCGACCCGCAGCACCCGTACACGCGGGCCCTGCTGTCGGCCGTGCCGGTGCCGGACCCGTCCGCCGAGGCCGCCCGTGGTCGGATCCTGCTCGACGGGGACCTGCCCTCCCCCACCGAGCGCATCGACGGCTGCCGGTTCCGCACCCGCTGCCCGCTCTACCAGCTCCTCGACGAGGGTCGGCAGGAACAGTGCCGCACCGTCGATCCGCGCCTGCAGGACGTGCACGGCCGCGGCGTCGCGTGCATCCAGACCGACCAGGAGCACCTGCTCACCGAGCGGGTCGGCGCGGTCGTCTGACGACGCGGGTCACGTGGTGGACGTGACCAGAGGACGGACGGGAGGCCCGGCACACGTCGTGCGCCGGGCCTCCCGTCCGTCTCGTGGTCGCGATCGCGAGCCGCGTCAGGCTCCCAGCCACAGGCTGAGCAGCGAGGCGGCGAGCAGCGCCAGCGCCGCTGCGCCGACCGCCAGGGCCGGCACGTCCCAGCCGCGCACGGCATCGCCGTCACCGGCGACGGCACGCTGCTCAGCCCACCGGTCGAGCAGCACGGTCATCTCGTCCGGCTGGCGCAGCACGGCAAGCTCGCCGCGCCGGGCCGGCTTCGGCCGGGGCAGCGACGGACCGCCCCAGCACTGCACGCGACGGCCGGCGACCGTCTCGATGACGATCTGCCAGCGGAGCTTGACGTCGGCGACCGCGTGCCACGGCACCACGGTGCGGCGGAGCGGGTTGACGACGGTGACGGCCGTGTCGTCGATGCGGATGCACGGGCGGTAGGTGAGCACCCACAGGACCCAGACCAGCACGGCGATCGGTCCGACGGCGTCGAGCACCACGATCCAGCTGCCGCGCACCGCCGCGTCGACCAGCAGGAAGAGGCCCAGGACGGCGACGAGGCCGGCCGCCACGGCGCCTCCGCGACCAGCGCGGAGGACGACGGGACGTCCGGCCTCGTTCGTGTCCAGCAGGATCAGCGTCCGAACTCGAACCCGGCGCCGGGGATGGCAGCCAGGAGGTCCTTCGTGTACTGCTCCTTCGGGGCGGCGAAGACCTCGTCGGTCGTCGCCTTCTCGACGATCTTGCCCTGGCGCATGACGCACACGTTGTCCGCGACCAGGCGGACGACCGCCAGGTCGTGCGTGATGAACAGGTAGGTCAGGCCGAGTTCGGTCTGCAACTCCGTCAGCAGGTCGAGGATCTGCCCCTGCACGAGCACGTCGAGCGCGGAGACGGCCTCGTCGAGGACGATGACCTCCGGCTTGAGTGCGAGCGCGCGCGCGACGGCGATACGCTGCCGCTGCCCGCCCGAGAGCTCGTTCGGGTAGCGGTTGACCATCGACTTCGGCAGCGCGACCTGGTCGAGCAGCTCGAGCACGCGGGCTCGACGCGACGCCTTGTCGCCCACCTTGTGCGTGGCGAGCGGCTCGGCGATCGTGTTCCCGACGTTGTACATCGGGTCCAGCGAGCCGTACGGGTCCTGGAACACCGGCTGAACGCGGCGGCGGAAGTCGAAGAGGTCCTTGCCCTTCAGCGCGCCGATGTCGATGCCGTCGAACTGCACGGTGCCGCTCGAGATGCTCTCGAGCTGCAGCACCAGCTTGGCGACGGTCGACTTGCCCGAACCGGACTCGCCGACGAGCGCCGTGGTGGTGCCCTTCGGGATCGCGAACGACACGTCGTCGACGGCCTTGAGCTCGCGGGTGGCGAGGCTCTTGCCGCGCAGCTTGTAGATCTTCTCGAGGTTCTTCACCACGATGAGGTCCTCGGCGGGACGGTGCTCGCGCTCCTGCGCCCGGGCGATGAGCTCGGCGTCGTCGTTGCCGGCGTCGGCGATCTCGATGCGCTCGTGCTGCACCTTCGACTGGATGCGGCGGCTCGCGAGCGAGGGCGCCGCGGCGACCAGGCGCTGCGTGTACGGGTGCTGCGGGTTGGCCAGGATCTCCTTCGAGGGACCGGCCTCGACGACCTGGCCCTTGTACATCACGACGAGCTTCTCGGCCCGCTCGGCGGCGAGGCCGAGGTCGTGCGTGATGAACAGCACCGAGGTGCCGAAGTCGCGGGTCAGGCTCTCGAGGTGGTCGAGGATGACGCGCTGGACCGTGACGTCGAGCGCGCTCGTCGGCTCGTCGGCGATGAGCAGCTGCGGGCGGCTCGACAGACCGATGCCGATGAGCACGCGCTGTCGCATACCGCCGGAGAACTCGTGCGGGTACTGCTTGAGGCGGGTCGAGGCGTCGCCGAGGCCCGCTTCCTTCAGGACCTCGATCGCGCGGTCGCGGACGGCCTTCTTGCCGGTGGCCATGCCGTTCGCACGGATTGCCTCCTCGACCTGGAAACCGATCGACCACAGCGGGTTGAGGTTCGACATCGGGTCCTGCGGGACGTAGCCGATCTCCTTCCCGCGGATCTCGGACATCTCCTTGTCGCTCAGCCCGACGAGCTCGCGCCCGTTGAACTTGATCGACCCGCCGGTGACCTGGCCGGTGCCGGGCAGCAGCTTGATGATCGCCTGGGCGCTCGTCGACTTGCCGGAACCGGACTCGCCGACGATGGCCAGACGCTCGCCCTGCTCGAGGGTGAGGTCGACACTGCGCACGGCCTGCACGAGACCGGACTGCGTCTTGAAGCCGACCTGCAGGTCGCGGATCTCGAGCAGCGGGGCGCCGTCGGCGTTGGTGCGTCGGCCGGTGGGGTTGGTCAGCGTCTCGCTCATCGGCGGGCCCTCGCCTTCGGGTCGAGCGCGTCGCGCACCACGTCACCGAGGAGCAGGAACGCGAGCACGGTGATGGACAGCGCGGCCGACGGCCAGAAGATCGTCGACGGGTTGGTGCGGATCGACGTCTGCGCCGTTCCGATGTCGAGACCCCAGCTGAGGGCCGACGGCGGCAGTCCGATGCCGAGGAACGACAGGGTCGCCTCGGCCACGATGAAGGAGCCGAGCGAGACGGTCGCGACCACGATGACCGGAGCCAGCGAGTTCGGGATGACGTGGCGCAGCAGCGTCTTGAACCGGCTGACGCCGAGGGCGGCCGACGCCATGACGTAGTCGGCCTGCTTGGCGCTCAGGACGGCACCACGCATGATGCGGGCGATCTGCGGCCACGCGAACGCGGCGAGCACGAGCGCGACGGTGATCGCGTTCCGCGCGGGGATGACGGACATGATCACGATCGCACCGAGGACGGTGGGGATCGAGAAGAAGATGTCGCCGATGCGGGACACGATCGTGTCGAGCCAGCCGCCGTAGAAACCGGCCAGTGCGCCGATCACGATGCCGACCAGCGACACCAGGACCGTCGCGACGATGCCGACGATGAGCGAGTTCTGGGCGCCCCAGATCACGCGGGCGTAGACGTCGGAGCCCTGACGCGTGAAGCCCAGGATGTGCCCGGCCTCGGGTCCGCCGTCACTGTTGTCGAGGTTCGACGCCCGCGGGTCGACGTGGGCGAAGAGCCCGGGGAAGACCGCGACGACGATGATCAGCAGGATCAGGATCGAGGAGATCCAGAACGTCGGGCGGGTCCGCATGGACTCCCAGGCGTCGGTCCACAGGGAACGGGTCTTCTCGTCCTCGTTGACCTGGTCGATCGCCTGCAGGGGCGTTTCCTCCAGCGGGGCGACGAAGTGCGTCGCCGAACGGGGTGCGGCGTTACTTGGCATAGCGGATCCTCGGGTCCAGGACGGCGTAGAGCAGGTCCACCAGGAGGTTGGCGAGCATGAAGATGATGACCATCACGGCGACGAAGGAGACCACCGTCGGGCCCTCGCCGAGCTTGACGGCGCGGAACACCGTGCCGCCGACCCCGTTGATGTTGAAGATGCCCTCGGTGACGATCGCGCCGACCATCAGGTTGCCGATGTCCACACCCAGGTAGGTCACCACGGGGATGAGCGAGTTCCGGAAGATGTGCACGCCGACCACACGACGACGGGGCAGGCCCTTCGCGGTCGCGGTGCGCACGAAGTCCGCCGTGGTGTTCTCGGCGACGCTCGCGCGGGTGAGGCGCACGATGTAGGCGAACGACACCGTCGCGAGCACGATGGCGGGCAGGACGAGCTCGGACCAGGGGGCCTCGCCGGACACCGTGACCCGAAACAACCCGAGCTTGATGCCGAACACGTACTGCAGCAGGAACCCGACGACGAAGGTCGGCACCGAGATGAGCAGGAGCGACACGACCAGGGCGGTGGCGTCGAACAGCTTGCCCTTGCGCAGACCCGCGATGACACCGACGACGATGCCGGCGACGGCCTCGAACACGAGCGCGAGGATCGCCAGGCGAGCGGTGATCGGGAACGCCGAGGCGAGCTGCTGGCTGACCGGCAGTCCGGAGTAGGTCACGCCGAGGTCGCCGCGGAACACGCCGCCGATCCAGAGCAGGTACTGGACGATGAACGGCTTGTCCAGGTTGTACTGCTGGCGCAGCGTCTCGATGACCTGCGGCGACGGCTGGCGGTCGCCGAACAGTGCTGCGATCGGGTCGCCGGGCAGCGAGAACACCATGAAGTAGATGAGGAACGTGGCCCCGAAGAACACGGGGATGAGTTGCAGGAGGCGCTTGCCGAGGTACCAGAGCATCAGATCCCTGCCCGGTCCGGAGCGATGTCGATCAGGTTCATTGTGGTGAGGGGTGGACGTTCCGAGGGTCGGCACGGATGTCCGGTTCGGGCGGCGGCGCCCGATGTGGTGGGGGAAGGTGTTGCCGCCGAGGTACGGGGGTTCGGGGACCTGTGCGGTCCCCGAACCCCCGTCCGGTGGTCGCGAGGCAGGATACCTGCCCACGCGGTGCTCTCGAGGAGAGCGGTGTTACTTCGTGACCTCGATGTCGTAGTACAGCGGCACCGAGTTCCAACCGAACTTCACGTTGGACACGTTGTCGGCGTTCCAGACACCGGTGACGTTCGAGTACCAGAGCGGGATCTCCGGGAGGTCCTTGAACAGGAGCTCCTGGGCCTGGTCGAAGGACTTGTTGCCCTCTTCGACCGTGGCGGCCGAACGGCCCTCGGCGAGCAGGTCGTTGTACTCCTTGGAGTCGTACCGCGAGTAGTTGTTCGACGAGCCCTCACCCATGGTCGGGCCGAGGAAGTTGTACAGCGACGGGTAGTCGGCCTGCCAACCGGTGCGGCTGCCGCCCGTGAGCTTGTCGTTCGTCTGGAGGTCAAGGGCCTCCTGGAACGTCGGGATCGCGTTGCCCTCGGCCTTGATGCCGAGCGTGTTCGAGATCGAGTTCGTGACCGCGGTCACCCACGCCTCGTGCCCACCGTCGGCGTTGTACGTGATGGTGAGGGTGTCGTCGTACTTCGAGATCTTGTCGGCCTCGGCCCACAGCTTCTTGGCCTCGGACTCGTTGTAGTCCAGGACGTCGGAGCCGTCGAGGTCGTCGTTCCAGCCCGCGATGACCGGCGACGTGAAGTCCTTCGCCGGGGTGCGCGTGCCGTCGAAGATCTTGTCGGTGATCTGCTTGCGGTTGATGGCCATCGAGACGGCCTCACGACGCAGCGTGCCTTCCTCGCCCTTCCAGTGGTCGAGGTAGTACGGCAGGTAGATCGCCTGGAAGATGGCGGCCGGCTGGTTGACGTTCGAGTCCGGGAAGTCCGACTTGTACGTCGCGAAGGCTGCGTCCGGCACGGCGTCGAGGACGTCGAGGTTGCCGCCCTGCGCGTCGGAGTACGCGGTGTCCTGCGAGGCGTAGAACGTGATCGTCAGACCACCGTTCTTCGGCTTGCGCTTGCCCTCGTAGTCCTTGTTGGTGACGAGCTTGATGGACTGGTTGTGCGTCCAGGCCTTCTTGCCGTCGAGCTTGTACGGACCGTTGCCGATCGGGCTCTCACCGAACGCCTTGGTGTCGTCGTAGAACGAGGACGGCAGCGGCACGAACGCCGAGTAGCCGAGCGACAGCGGGAAGTCCGACTGGGCCGACTTCAGCGTGACGGTGAACTCGTCGTCGTCGACGACCTTGAGGCCCGTGAGCTCCGAGTCCTTGTCGGCGTTGTAGCCCTCGATGTTCTCGAAGAAGTAGCTGGCGCCCTGGGCGTTCGACTTCTGCGCGGCCCAGTTCCAGGCCTTGGTGAAGGACTCCGCGGTGACCTTCTCGCCGTTCGTGAACGTGTAGTTCGTGTTCAGCTTGATGTCGAAGGTCTTCGAGTCATCGGTGTCGATGCTCTTCGCGACCTCGTTGACGGACTTGCCGTCGGCGTCGTAGGACACGAGGCCCTCGAAGAGCGAGTCGATGATCTTGCCGCCACCGGTCTCGGTGGTGTTCGACGGGATCAGCGGGTTCTGCGGCTCGCTGCCGTTGGTCGTGACGATGCCGGAGGCGTTGGACGAGCCCGAGCCACCCCCACTGTTGCTGTTGCTGGAGCAGGCGGTCAGGGCGAGTGCTGTGGCCCCGAGCACGGCGAGGGCTGTGAGCCCGGCGCGCTTCTTGATCAAGGTTCCTCCTGGTGCATGGGACGCGCAAGGGCACAGCGGTGTCACCCGGGCGCGTTTGACATCTGCACTGTAGGCAAGGTGGACAGCAGCCTCCAAACCCTGGAGCGAACGGTTACAAGCCGGTAACCAACTTGCACGATCCTTGCGAGAAGATGCAAGATTCGCGCGCTTGCTGGACGCCCTCGCGCTTTTGTTGCATCTGCATGAAATTCGTTGCACTGCGACACAGTTCTGTGCAAGGAAGACCTGTCCCGAGTCCCCCTCAGGACCCGGGCATCCGCGCCGCACCAGCCGTACCGTGAACACGTGCTCGCGAACGACATCCCCCATCTCCACGTCCCCTCCTCCCCCACCGTCAGCGGTGATCCCGGGGACGGCGGAGCAGCCTTCGTCGCGGTCTCGCGTCCGGACCTCGAACAGGACGCGTACCGCAGCACCATCGAACGCGTGACCGGCGAGGGCGCGGTCCGCTGGACGTCGGGCGACCGCGATTCGTCGCCGACACTGTCACCGGACGGTCGCTGGCTCGCCTTCCTCCGGTCCGTCGACGACGACCACGGCGTCGCCCACCCACAGCTCGCCGTCGCACCGGTGCACGGCGGCGAGGCCCGCGTCGTCACCGCGCTCCCCCTCGGTGCCGGCGACCCCGTCTGGTCGCCCGACTCGACACGTGTCGCGGTGACCGCACGGTTCCCCGAACCCGGGCGCTACGGCTCCGCAGTCCCCGGCGGCGACCGTCGCCCGGCAGCGGCCGCCGAGGCGCCGCGGCTCGTGTCGCGGCTCGACTTCCACGTCGACGGCACGGGGTACCTGCTCGACAAGCCGCAGCAGATCGTGGTCGTCGACGTCACCGACCCGGCAGCGGCACCGGTGGACTCCCCGCTCACGAGCGCGCCCTGCTCGGTCTCCGCACCGGCCTGGTACCCGGACGGCGGCGCGCTCCTCGTCGTCGCCCCGCGAGACCTCGGTGTGCGTGAGACCCACGACGACGACCTGTACCGCGTCGACGCGTCCGACGGCACGATCGCGCTGGCGATCCGGACCGAGGGCTCCGTCAGCTCGATCGCGATCGCCCCGGACCGTACCGTCCACTACGTCGGGGCGTCGCACCGCGACGGGCGACTGGTCGGCGAACCCGAAGGACTGTGGGTCGCGGCCCACGACTCCGAACCGGTCCGACTGACCGCGCGCGAGACGGTCGACGTCTCCGGGACGCCGGTGTTCCACCGCGACGACGTCCTCGTGCAGGTGCTCGACCGCGGCACCGTCACCGTCCGTCGTGTCCCGGCCGGCACGACGGCTCCGCTCCGGCTGGACCAACTGGGGGTCGTCCTCGGCGGCCGTCTGGTCGTCTCGGGCTTCGACGTCGACGGGGACGTCCTGGTCGCCACGGCTGCCACGACGGACTCGCCCGGCGAGGTCCACGTGGTCGACCTGACCGTGACCGACGATGCCCTCCCGACGGTGCTCACCGACTACGCGGCCCCGCTTCGGTCCGAGGCGTCGGCCCCCGGTGTCCGCCGCATCGAGGAGCTCACCGGGAACGCTCCCGACGGCACCCCGGTGCACGGCTGGGTCGTCCTGCCCGAGGGCGAGGGGCCGCACCCCGTCCTCCGGGTGGTGCACGGCGGACCGTTCGGCCAGGACACCTGGGCGTTCTTCGACGAGGCGCAGGTCTACGCCAGTGCCGGGTACGCCGTCGTCATCGGCAACCCGCGCGGTTCCGGCGGGTACGGCCTCGACCACGGCCGCGCGGTCATCGGGGCGATGGGCACCGTCGACGTCGACGACGTGCTCGCCCTGCTCGACGCAGCGCTCGAGCGCCCCGACCTCGACGCGGCACGCGTCGGCATCATGGGCGGCTCGTACGGCGGGTTCATGACGAGCTGGGTCGCCGCGCACCACGGCGAGCGGTTCGTCGCCGCGTGGAGCGAGCGCGCCGTGAACGCGTGGGACTCGTTCGCGGGCAGTTCCGACATCGGTTGGTACTTCGCCGACGCGTACGTCGGTGCCGACCCGGGAGAGCAGCGTCGCCGCAGCCCGCTGACGTACGCCGCGCAGGTCACCATCCCGTTCATGGTCGCGCACTCGGAAGCCGACTGGCGCTGCCCGATCGAGCAGGGGCAGCGCCAGTTCGTGGCCCTCCGGCGCGCGGGAGTCGACGCGTCGTTCCTCGCGTTCCCCGGCGAGGGCCACGAACTCTCCCGCTCCGGCACGCCGTGGCACCGCGTGCAGCGGTTCGAGCACGTCCTCGCGTGGTGGGCGCAGCACCTGCCCGTCACGCCGGTGGACGCGGGTCGCTAGGCGAACGCCTCCACCGGCGGGCACGCGCACACCAGGTTGCGGTCGCCGTACGCCTGGTCGATCCGGCGCACCGGCGGCCAGTACTTGCGGCCGCTGATGCCGGGCAGCGGGTAGACGGCCTGCTCGCGGGTGTAGGCGTGCGCCCACTCCCCCGAGATCACCGACGATGCCGTGTGCGGGGCGTGCACGAGCGGGTTGTCGTCCGCCGGCCACTCCCCGCGCTCCACCGCCGAGGCCTCGGCACGGATGGCGAGCATCGCGTCGACGAACCGGTCGAGCTCGGCCAGGTCCTCGCTCTCGGTCGGCTCCACCATCAGGGTGCCGGCGACCGGGAACGACATGGTCGGGGCGTGGAAGCCGTAGTCGACCAGGCGCTTCGCGACGTCGTCGACGGTGATGCCGGTGGTGTCGCGCAACGGCCGCAGGTCGAGGATGCACTCGTGCGCCACGAGGCCGTCCTCGCCCGTGTAGAGCACCGGGAACGCGTCGCGCAGGCGGGCCGCGATGTAGTTCGCCCCGAGCACGGCTGCTTCGGTCGCACGGGTGAGGCCCTCGAGCCCCATCATCCGGACGTAGGTCCACGTGATGGGCAGGATGCTCGGGCTGCCGTACGGTGCCGCGCTGACCGGGCCGCCGGCGTGCGCCAGGCGGTCGTCGGCCTCGGCCGCGGTCGAACCGGGCCGTCGGTCGGCCTGCTGCGCGAACGGGTGCCCCGGCAGGTACGGCGCCAGGTGCGCCTTCGCCGCGACCGGACCGACACCGGGTCCGCCACCGCCGTGCGGGATGCAGAAGGTCTTGTGCAGGTTGAGGTGCGAGACGTCGCCGCCGAAGTCGCCGAAGCGGGCGTGGCCGAGCAGGGCGTTGAGGTTCGCGCCGTCGACGTAGACCTGCCCGCCGGCGTCGTGCACGGCGTCGCAGATCTCGCGGATGTCGTGCTCGTACACGCCGTGGGTCGATGGGTACGTGATCATCAGCGCCGCGAGGGTGTCGGCGTGCTGTTCCGTCTTCGCGCGGAGGTCAGCGAGGTCGACGTTGCCGTTCTCGTCGCAGGCGACCACGACGACCTTCATGCCGGCGAGCACCGCGGACGCGGCGTTCGTACCGTGCGCGCTCGACGGGATGAGGCAGACGGTGCGCTCGGTGTCGCCGTTCGCCAGGTGGTACCCGCGGATCGCGAGGAGTCCGGCGAGCTCACCCTGGCTGCCGGCGTTCGGCTGCAGGGACACGGTGTCGTACCCGGTGACCTCGGCCAGCCAGGACTCCAGGTCACCGATCATGTCGAGGTAGCCCTCGACGTCGCCGCGCGGCGCGAACGGGTGGATGTTCGCGAACTCCGGCCACGTCACCGCGGCCATCTCGGTCGCCGCGTTGAGCTTCATCGTGCAGCTGCCGAGCGGGATCATGCCCCGGTCGAGCGCGTAGTCCTTGTCCGCCAGGTGCTTCAGGTACCGCATCATGCGGGTCTCGCTGCGGTGTGCGCTGAAGACCGGGTGCGTCAGGTACTCGCCCTCGCGCAGCAGACCGGCCGGGAGGCCCGTGGCCGCGTCCCGCACGGCCGCCTCGGTCGCCGGGACGGTCACGTCCACCGCCCCGAACACGCCCGCTAGTCGGGTGACGTCGTCGGGCGTGGTCGTCTCGTCGACGGAGAGCTGGAACACGTCCTCGTCCACCTGGTGCAGCAGGAAGTCGGCGTCCTGCGCTGCGGCGACGACCGCCCCGGCGCGACCGGTGGCCCGCAGGGTGAGCGTGTCGAAGAACGCGTCGTGCACGACCTCGAGCCCGGCGTCGCGGGCGACCTCGGCGAGCGCCGACGTCGTCCGGGCGACCCGGTTCGCGATGAAGCGCAGCCCCTCGGGCCCGTGGTAGACGGCGTACATCGAGGCCATGACGGCGAGCAGGACCTGCGCGGTGCAGATGTTGCTCGTCGCCTTCTCGCGCCGGATGTGCTGCTCGCGGGTCTGCAGGCTGAGGCGGTAGGCCATCGCACCGTCGGCGTCGAAGGACACCCCGACCAGGCGACCGGGCAGCTGGCGTTCGAGCCCTGCACGCACGGCGAGGTAGCCGGCGTGCGGGCCGCCGAAGCCGAGCGGGACGCCGAAGCGCTGGCTCGTCCCCACGGCGACGTCGGCCCCCAGGTCACCGGGGCTGGCGAGCAGGGTCATGGCGAGCAGGTCGGCCGCGACGACGGCGATTCCGCCGCCGGCGTGGACGCGCTCGATGATCGACGACGGGTCGACGATCCGGCCGGAGGCACCGGGGTACTGCACGATCACGCCGAAGGCGCCGTCGAGCTGCTCGTCGGTCGGCCCGGTGACAGGGTCGAACGCACGCAGCGTGATGCCGACGGCGTCGGCGCGGTGGTCGAGCAGCGCGCGGGTCTGCGGCAGCAGGTCGTCGTCGACCAGGAACGCGTCGCCCTTGACCTTGGACGCGCGGCGAGCGAGGAGCATGCCCTCGACCACGGCGGTGCCCTCGTCGAGCATCGAGGCGCCGGCGGTGGCCATGCCCGTCAGGTCGGAGACCATGGTCTGGAAGTTGATGAGCGCTTCGAGCCGGCCCTGCGAGATCTCCGGCTGGTACGGCGTGTAGGCCGTGTACCAGCTCGGGTTCTCGAGCACGTTCCGCTGGATCACGGCGGGGGTGTGGGTGCCGTGGTAGCCGAGGCCGATCATGGCCCGGCGGACGGTGTTGCGTCCGGCCTTGGTGCGGAGTTCGGCGAGCGCCTCGGTCTCGCCGACGGCGGCGGGGATCACCGATTCGGTGACGGGTGCTGCGTGGATCGACTCCGGGATCGCCGCGCGGACCAGGGCGTCGAGCGACGGCCGGCCGACGGTGTCGAGCATCGTCTGCTGGTCGGCCGGAGTGGTGCCGATGTGGCGGTCGGCGAACGAGGTCTGCAGGTTCTGGAACCCCCGCTGGTCGTCGGGGCCGGTCATGCGATGGACGCCCGGTACGCGTCGTGGTCCATCAGGTCCTCGGGGAACGAGGTGCCGTCGACCTTGATCTTGACGAGCCAGCCGGTGCCGAACGGGTCCTGGTTGACGGTGTCGGGGGCGTCGACCACGGCGTCGTTGACCGCAACGACCTCGCCCTCGATCGGCGCGAAGAGTTCACCGACGCTCTTGGTGGACTCGATCTCGCCGATCTGCTCGCCCGCGGTGGTGGCGGTGCCGACGGCGGGGAGCTCGACGTAGACGACGTCACCGAGCTGCTCGGCGGCGTGGTCGGTGATGCCGACGGTGACGGTGTCGCCCTCGACGAGGAGCCACTCGTGGTCGGCGGTGTACTGGAGTGCGGTCTGGTCGCTCACGGGATCAGCCTTTCTGAGGACGGCGGTAGAAGGGGAACGCGGTGACGGTGCTGGGGATGGCCGTTCCGCGGACGTCGATGTGCAGGACTTGTCCCTCGGTGGCGAGCGCCGGGTCCACGAAGGCCATCGCGACCGGGTGGCCGAGCGTCGGCGAGAGGGCACCCGAGGTGACGGTGCCGACGACCGTGCCGTCGTGCACCACGTCGTAGCCGGCACGCGGGGCGCGGCGCCCCTCGGTGACGAGCCCGACGAGCACGCGGGCGTCGTCCGACGGCGCGACACCGGCAGCGCCGACGAAGTCACCGCTCTTCGCGACCACGCGGCCGAGGCCTGCCTGGGCGGGGCGCACGTCGGTGCCGAGCTCGTGCCCGTACAGGGGCATGCCGGCCTCGAGCCGCAGGGTGTCGCGTGCCGCGAGCCCTGCGGGGACGACACCGCGGTCGGCGCCGGCCTCGAGCAGCGCGTCCCAGATCGCCGGGGCGACCTCGGGTGCGCTGTAGAGCTCGAAGCCGTCCTCGCCGGTGTACCCGGTGCGGGCGACGAGCACCTCGGAGCCGTCGAACACGGCGTGCAGGGCGCGGTAGTAGCCGAGGTCGTCGAGGGGGCTCTCCGGCTGCAGGCGGTCGGCGACGACGAGGGCGTCGAGCGTGCCGGCGGCCGCGGGGCCCTGGATCGCGACGAGTGCGGTGCTGTCCGAGTCGTCCGACACCGCGACGTCGAAGCCGTCGGTGCGCGCGGACAGTGCGGCGACGGCGACCTCGCGGTTCGAGGCATTCGCGACGACGAGGAACACGTCGTCGTCGGTGCGGTACACGACGAGGTCGTCGAGGATCCCGCCGTCCTCGGCGAGCAGCAGCGAGTACTTCGCGCGGCCGAGCGGCATCGCGCCGAAGGAGCCGGCGAGCGCGTGGTCGAGGAACACGACGGCGTCCGGACCGGTGACGCCGATCTCGGCCATGTGCGACAGGTCGAAGACCCCGGCCGACTGACGCACGGCGTGGTGCTCGGCGAGGTCGGACGAGTAGCGCACGGGCATGCGGTACCCGGCGAAGTCGGTGAAGGTCGCACCGGCGGCTTCGTGCGCGGGTTCGAGCGGGGACGAACGCAGTGGCGTCGGACTCATGGCGGAGTTCTCCTGGCATCAGCAGGGCCCGGCGACGATCGCCGGGTGGAACTCCCCCTCTGTCATGGGCCTGAGAGTTTCACCGCGGCCCGTGAGGTCCGGCGGCTTTCACCGTGGGCGAGACGACTGAGCGTCTGCTTTTCAGAGTGGCCTGTCCGCTGCGGTGTGGGACCTGAGAGATTGACGGGGGGATTGCTCCTTCGGTGCCGTGCGTGCGCCCGAGGGCACGTGCAGGGCGTCTCCCGCGACGGATGAGCGGCCGGTGTGTTCAGTTGTCCGCGCCGAGCATACCGAGACCGCGTTACGAACGTGTGTCGCGTACCGGCCTTCGACATCTCGTAGAATGCGGGGATGGCCGGACAGCGATCACGCCCCAGGGGGCAGCTCGAGCAAGCGGTGCTCGACGCGCTCCGCTCCGTGACCGACGGCCTCACCGCACGACAGGTGCTCGATGCCTTCCCGGAGCCCCGGCCGGCGCTGACCACCGTGCTCACCGTCCTCGACCGGCTCGGCCGCAAGGGCCAGGTGGAGCGGCAGGAGCACGACGACGCCCCGCTGAGCTTCCGTGCCGTGCACAGTCGCGACGAACAGACCGCGTCCCTCATGTCGAGTGCGCTCGCCGCCTCGGCCGACCGCGAAGCAGCGTTGCTGCAGTTCACCGGCTCGCTCGCCTCCGACGACCTCGAGGCCCTGCGCCGCGCCCTCGACGCCCGCGCACGTTCCTGACCGGGGTCGCTCCGTGGTCGTCGCCGGCATCGCGCTCATCGTCCTCGCCCTGCTGGTGGTCGTGTTCGCACCGAGGGTGCTGACCCGATCCGCGTGGACCATCGACCGCCCGCGCACCGCCCTGGTCTGCTGGTCGCTCGCGGTGCTGCTCGGCGTCGTCGGGTTCGTCGCCGGCATCGCCCTCGTCGTGCTCGCCGACCGCCCGCTCACCGAGCTCCTCGGCGGTGACGGCTCCCCCACGCACGGCTTCAACGTCGGCGTTGCACTGCTCGCGGTCATCGCGTTCGTCGTCGCCGTCCGCGTCCGGCCCGGGCCCGAGCACGAGGCCGTCCGCCAGGCCATGCGCTCCGGCGTCGCGCCGCACCGCGAGATCGACGGCACCCCGGTGGCCGTCGTCGACGCGGACCACGCCCTGGCCTGCGCCGTGCCCGGGCGGAGCGGCGGTGTGCTGGTCAGCACCGGCTTGGCAGACCGGTTGCGGACGGACGAACTGGAGGCGGTGGTCGCCCACGAGCGCGCCCACCTGACCCAGCACCACGCGGCTGCGGTCGCGGTCGCCGAATCGATCGAACGTGCGGTCCCGTGGGTGCCCGGTGCGCGCGCTATGGCGCGCTCGACGCGCGTCCTCGTGGAGTTCGCCGCCGACGACGCCGCAGCCCGACGTGTCGGACGCGACGCCCTGCGCCGGGCCGTCCTGGTGGCGGACGAGAGCAGCGCGCTCGGGGCAATCCGGGCCTCCCGTCTGTCCTGAGCGAGCACGTGTCGGAGGCGAGGCATATGGTGATCGGACCGTGAAGCCACTGACCGAAGCCGACATCCGATCCTCGTTCGTCAACGCCACCCCCGACGAGCTCGAGCAGCTGCCGATCCCCGGCCTGCACGAGATGCTCTGGGACGAGCGCGAGTTCCTGGGCTGGCGCGACCCGCAGGCCGCCCGCCGCGGGTACATCGTGTCCTGGATCGACGACCGCCCCGTGGGCATCATCGTCCGGTCCGCGGGCGGGTCCCTGCGCGCCGGCATCGCCGCGATGTGCTCGTTCTGCCACTCCCCCCAGCCGGCGACGCAGGTGCGGCTGTTCTCGGCACCCCGTGCGGGCGAGGCCGGGCGCAACGGCAACACGATCGGCACCTACATCTGCGAGGACCTCGGGTGCTCCATGCTCATCCGCACCGCTCCTCCGCACCTCAACCCGCCGGCGACGATCGCGATGCGCGGTGCCTCGCTGCTGCAGCGCGTGCAGAACTTCACCGCGGACATCATGAAGTCGGCGTGAGCCGCTTCGGCACCGCCCGCTGGGCCGTGGTCGAGGAACTCGGCGACGGCCGCTGGCGCCTCACCCTCCGCGACGAGGCCGATGACGAACTCGGTGCGTTCGGCCTCGGGGTCGAAGGGCCGTGGGACCCGGACGTCGAACCCCACGTCGGGTTCGTGCTCGTGCAGCTCGGGCTGACCCTGCGGGGTGCACGGCCGTGGCACGTCGACGAGCTCGGCGACCACCGGGCGCCCGTGCTCGCGCTCGGCTGAGCGAAGCGCTTCCAGCCGGGCGTCGCTCAGTCGGCGTCGCTCAGTCGGCTTCGACGAAGTTCCGCAGGATCTCGCGGTCGTCGTCGGCGCGCATCGCCCACGACAGCTCGCTGCGGTGATCGCTGTCGGTGAGCGGCAGCAGCACGACGGTGTCCGGTGCGGCGAGTGCGGCACTCTCCGGAGCGACGGTCACGCCGAGTCCCGCGCCCACCAGGTGCAGGACGGTGGCCCAGGTCGTGGCCTCCTGCACGACCACGGGCCGTCTGCCACCGGCGGTGACCGGGGCGAGGTTCCGCTCGGTCGCGAGCGAACCGGCCACGGCGGGGAAGAACACGAACGGCTCGTCCACGAGTTCGGTGCCTCGGATCGCCGTCCGGTCGGCGAGCCGGTGTCCGCGTGGGACCGCCGCGACGAACGCCTCGGTCCGGAACGGCAGCAGCCGCACGGCGGGGTCCGGGTCCGGGTCGCGCACGACGGCCAGGTCCAGCTCGCCCCGCACGATCCGGGCGAGGAGCGTCGACGAGTAACCCTCGGTCAGGTCCACACGGACCAGCGGGTACCGCGCACGGAACGCCTGCACGCGCTCGATCGGCCCGAGGGGCAGCGCGGAGACGACGAACCCGACGTCGAGCCGGCCGGCCTCGCCCCGCCCGACCCGCACCGTCTCGTCGAGATCGCGGCGCACCTGCCCGAGCAACGACCGCGCGCGCCCCTGCAGCACCTGGCCGGCGGCGGTGAGGGCGACGCTGCGGCTCGTCCGGACGAACAGGTCGACGCTGAGTTCGCGCTCGGTGCGGCGGATCTGCTGGGACAGCGCGGGCTGCGCGATGCGGAGGCGCTCGGCAGCGCGTCCGAAGTGCAGTTCGTCGGCCACGGCGAGGAACGCGCGGAGCTGACGGAGGTCGACGTCCGGATCCCGATCCATGCACGCAGCCTATCGATCGAAGCGAACGAGTATTGGACGTGACCTCATCCGGGTCGGAGGATGGACACATGCCCGAAGCGACCTCCACCGTCACCATCGCCGACCTCGCCACCCCCGCTGACGCCGAGGCGTTCCGTGTCCTCAACGAGGCCTGGATCACGCAGTTCTTCGCGCTCGAGGACGAGGACCGCAAGTTCCTCGGCGACCCCGTCGGTCACGTCGTCGAGCCCGGCGGCGCCGTCTTCGTCGCGCGACTCGACGACCAGGTGATCGGGTGCATCGGCATCGCGCCGACGACCCCTGGGGTGTTCGAGCTCGTGAAGATGGCCGTCGCGCCCGGTCATCAGGGGCACGGCACCGGTCGGAAGCTCATCGCCGCTGCACTCGACCGCGCCCGGGAGCTCGGCGCGCAGCGGATCGACCTCGAGAGCAACGCACAGCTGGCCAGCGCCGTGCACCTGTACGAGGCGTTCGGCTTCCGGCACCTGCGCGAGGACGAGCTCGTCCCGAGCCCCTACGTCCGCGCCGACGTGCACATGACGCTCGAGCTGCGCTGACGTTCGAGCTGCGCTGACGTTCGATCGGCACTGACGTTCGAGCGGCACTGACGGCGGACCGGAGGCTTCGGTACGCTCGCGGCATGGCGACGTACGAAGTGCAGGCGGTCCGTGAGCGCGGCGTGTGGCAGGTGTTCATCGACGGCTTCATGGTCACCGAGGTCGACCGCTGGCCAGCCGTCGGCTTCGTCGCCCGCGAGATCCTGGCGATGGACCGCACCGACGACCTGCAGATCCGCGTCGTCGGGCGCGATCAGTACATCGACTGACCCTGTCAGCGAGCGGCGGCGACCAACTGCTGTGCTCGCTGGTGCGACACGTGGAGCAGCGGTCCGATCTCACGCACCGTGAGTCCGGACTCGTGCAGGATCAGCGCCGCCGCGGCCGTCTCCTTCGCTGCCTCGATGCGCGCTCGCTCGGATTCTTCGCGGAGCGCCACCGCGCGGTCCAGGTGCGCCTGTGCCGCTTCGGGCATCGCCACCTCGACGACGAGCTCGAAGGACTCCGGATCGCGGTCGTCGTTCATCAACGAGAGCCAGTCGCGGGCCATGAGCTCGATCTCACGCTCGCGCTTCGCCTGGGTCCGGATGACCCCGTCGATCCAGATCACCCAGTACTTCTTGCCGCGCTCAGCTCGCACCGTGTGTCGGCTCATCGTCGCCCATCTCCTTCTCGGTCGCAGTCACGGAGGATGCCGCGCGCCGTCATCTCCTCCACCTCTCGGTGCCTCGGGACGACGATCGTGTTCCGACCGAAGCGGAACAGGTCGTGACTCCCGCCGTGACGGTGGAACACGAACGCGACATCGTTCTCGTCAGCCTTCCGCGCGAGCCGGCGAAGCAACTCCGTGCGCTTCACCGTAGTTCGCCAACCAGGACTAGGCAAGTCTGCCTATCGCGGCTGGACAAGGACGGCTCGTATGTCTGCATCCACCGACCGTGGCGGCCCGCGGAGTGCGATCCGGGAGCGCCGTGGTGATCTGTGGACGGGCTGCAGCCGGGGCATGCTGTGGAGGAACAGCGGTTGGCACTCGCACCGGCGAGACGCCACCATGGACGGCATGCGCACCACGTTCGACGACCTGATCGCGATCGGCGAAGCCGCCGACGTCACCGGCTGGGACTTCTCGTGGCTCGACGGCCGCGCCATCGAGGAACGCCCGCCGTGGGGCTACGCGAAGATGCTCGGCGAGCGACTCGGTCACCTCGCCGGGGTCTCCGGCACCGCGAGTCTCGACGTACAGACCGGCGGTGGTGAGGTCCTCGCCGAGGCGCCGGCGTTCCCGGCCGCCGCGGTCGCGACGGAGTCCTGGGCGCCGAACGTCGCCACCGCCACGCGACTCCTGCACCCACGCGGCGTGGTCGTCGTCGCCGATCCGGACGAGCCGCCGTTGCCCTTCGCCAACGGCGCCTTCGACCTCGTGACGAGCCGGCACCCCGCTGCGATCCACTGGGACGAGATCGCCCGGGTCCTTGCTCCCGGTGGCACGTACTTCGCCCAGCACGTCGGCCCGGCGAGCGTCTTCGAGCTGATCGAGTTCTTCCTCGGCCCGAAGCCCGTCGAGCGGCGCGGCCGGCACCACGACGACGAAGCCGACGCGGCACGTGCCGCCGGACTCGAGGTCGTCGAGCTGCGGACCGCGCGGACCCGGATCGAGATCCACGACGTCGCCGCGGTCGTCTACCTGCTCCGGAAGGTGATCTGGTGGGTGCCCGACTTCACCGTCGAGCGGTACCGCGACCGCCTGCTGGACCTGCACGAGCTGATCCAGCGGGACGGACCGTTCGTGGCGCACTCGACGCGCCACCTCATCGAGGCGCGCCGACCTGCCTGAGCCGAACCGGGCCTCCTGGCCGCATCACCGTCACGCGCTCACGCGACGTGCCAGACCAGCCCCTCCTGCGCACTCGACGGGTACGCCGAGGCGATGCGGAACACGGCTTCGCGCAGCGTCTCCGGTGAGCACGCCAGGTTGAGGCGGACGAACCCACGCCCCTCGCTCCCGAACCCGAGCCCGGAGTTCAGCGCGACGTAGGCGTTCTCACGCAGCGGCACGGCCGGGTCGTCGCCGAGCCCGATCCCGCGGAAGTCGAGCCAGGCCAGGTACCCGGCTCGGGGCCGCGTGTAGACGACACCGGGCAGGTGCTCGGCGAGGAGCTTCGCGAGCAGCCGGTCGTTGGCCACGATCCGGGACACCACGTCGTCGAGCCAGGTGGTCCCGACGGTGAACGCGGCGAGGTTCGCGTGCAGCCCGAGGATGCTCGTGCGGCAGGCGACCTCTTCCCACAGGGTGTCGAGGAGTGCGGCGGTCCGGTCGTCACCGGCGACGATGATCGAGCACTTCACGCCCGCGAGGTTCCAGCCCTTGCTCGCCGAGGTCACGCAGACGCTGCGGGCTCCGACGGGCTCGGCGACGGCCGCGAACGGGGTGAACTGCACGCCGGGGTGGGTCAGGGGTGCGTGGATCTCGTCGCTGATGACGAGGACGTCGTACTTCGCCGCGAGTTCGGCGATCGCGAGCAGGTCGGCGCGGTCGTGCACGAGCCCGACGGGGTTGTGCGGGTTGCAGAGCAGGAAGACGCCGACCCCGCTCGCGAACGCCCGCTCGAGTCCCTCGAGGTCGAGTCGGTACTGCCCCCACTGCTCGAGCAGCGGGACCTCTTCCACCTGACATCGGGCCTCGTCGACGAGCTCGAAGAACGGCGGGTACACCGGCGGCGTGATCGCGACGCGACCGCCGTCGGGCAGCGCGAGCCGCAGCGACTCGACGATGCCGACGCTGACGTCGGTGGCCAGGTGGATGCGGGACGGGTCGATCTCCCAGCCCCAGCGGTCGAGCGCGAACTGCGCGAACGCGGGCGCGAGTGGCCCGGGTCCGTCGAGGTAGCCGAGGTCGGACTGCGACACGCGCTCGATCAGGGCCTGCCGGATCTCCGGCGCGACGTCGTGGTCCATCTCGGCGACGAACAGGGGCAGCACGTCGGGCGCGTACCGCGTCCACTTGATGCTCGTACGGACCCCGCGGAGCGTGCCGACCGGGTCCTGCTCGTCGCTCGCCATGCGTCCCAGCATGCACCGACCGGGAGGCCCGGCGCGACTCCCGACGTCATCCCACGTCGTCTTCGGGTGGGCTCGCGGCCGGGAGCCGCCCCGCCTCGGGCCCCAGCGCCTAATGCGAGCCGGCTGGGTTCAGGGGCGAGACGGCCAAGCGCCTACTGACTGCAAGTACTCCGTGGCATCGGCATCCTCCCGGAATTCCAAGAGCGCCCCGACCTTCTGCAAGAGGACCTCGCGCACCTCTGCTGGAGTAGCGAAGAAGAACTCCTTGCGGGAATTGGCCTGATTCAGTGCCCGGGCCGCGAAGTGCCGGTGGAGCTGTGTCTCCAGGGTGACGGCGTCCTCGGAGAAGTAGATCGTGTGCACGTCGAATCGGAACGGCACTGAGGCTCCGCTCAGTTCGCTCACACGATCCAGAGGCTCAAGTCGTCGAGTCAAACCGATCTTGACGACGTCCGGACCGAATGCGCCCCTGTTCGAGATCACGTAGACGTAACCCGCCCGGATGTTGGCAGCACGGAAGTCGTTCTGAGCGATGGCGTCATCGATGGCGAGCAGGCGATGTTCGAGGTCCGCGTCACTCTGCCCACTGCGGTGTAGCTGCGCGAGAGTCTGTTGAATGAGCGCGCGTTCTTTGTCGAGTCGCTCACGCTCGGCGTCGAGCTCCTGCTGAACGCGCCGCTCCTCACGGAGCTGCGCTCGCTCGTCGCGCTCCCGTTCACGCTCTTCCTGCTTCTTCATCAGCCAGTCAGCCGTGAGTTCGATTTCTTCTTCGCGAAGTAAGTGGAACGCGGGAGCGATCCGCATCTCCATCATCGAACCGAGCTTCGCAATGGCATCGCGTGACTTCTCGAGTCGACGCTTCGCTGTCTCCGCATTTCCCGCACGAAGTGATCGGATTGAGTTGTCAGCTTCGGCGTTGTACGCGCGGAGCATCAGCTTTGACAGATCATCGGTCATCTTCCGTCCCTTCGCGAGGGAGTTGTCGAAGGTGAACATGTTCGAGCGTTCGATCGCCCGACCGGAGCGGACGAGACCGGCGATCCGTGCCTCGATGTCCTTCAACCGTTCTTTGTAGGCGGCCGCATCTTCGAGGGGATGATGGTAACGGTAGATACCGACCTCTTGGAGGACCCGCTCATCATCAAGCGGCACAACTTGTTCGTCGGGGCCCGAGTTGAGGGCAGCACGGAGGTCCCGAATCGTGGCTTCGAGCGAATGGATCTTCTCGTCGCGGGAGTCCCCGTCGGCTTTCAGGCGTGCCGAGCGGCGCTCGCGGACAACAGCCGTGCTCGCAGGTTCTGCAGGACTCGGAAGCGAGGGTTGACCGGACGGTGCATGAGCATCTGGCGACGGAGCCGGATCACCTTCTCCGAGCCACAATTCCCACCCCTCAGGAGGGGTGGGCCAGTCGGCGGGAGGGGTCCAAGACGGGGGCGGCGTCCATCCCACCGGCACCGCAGGCCAGCCCGGAGGCGGGTTGAACCGACGTCCAACGTTCACGAGCGGCGCACCCCGCCGGGGTCAACGACGACGAGTCCAGCAGGATTCTTCGAGGTAGCTGCTCCGAGGAGTTCCAGTGTCGCCGACGGCACAACCCCCGTGAGGTCAAACGCCGTGAACTGGTCCCGTGAGGCGCTCACGGCGACGAGCGGAAAGAAGCGATCCAGGCCGGTCGCAGGGTCTTTCGTCGCCGGTCCGACCTGCAGTGCCACCGTCTGGATGATGCCGCGGCGATCTGCTTCGAACACCTCGTGCAGCGTCCGCAGTGCGACCTGCGCCAACGCGTCGCCGTACCGCTCGTTGATGTCTTTCTTCGTTGCGGGGCTGCCGACGATCTCGTCGTTGGCCTTCACCCAGCGATAACTCTTGACGGCCGGGACCGCGTCCGGCGCCGGAGTCACCGCCCGGATGAGCGCCTCGGACGTACTTCCATCGAACTCAGCCTGGTGCGTCACTTCGAAGGCGTCCGGGTACACGGAGTTGGCCAGCACGATGTCGACGTACTCTTCGACAGCCTCGGTAACGCCGTAGCCGAGTCCGGCGATCAGCGCGTCGATCTCACCGTTGTGCTCCGCAACCTCAGCCTCGCCAAGTCGGCATTCAGCGTTGTAGCGCTCTCGCTCAGCGCCGAGGAGTTCCACCCGACGCTGTTCGATCTCGTTGTGCTGCCGGTCCGCTTGAGCCTGCCGTTCAGGCAAGGAGGCACGGAGTGCCTCCCACTCAGCAGACGCGGCCTGGAAACCGGCCCACCACTCTTGCTTCAGCTGATCGTGCTTCTTCTTCTTTCCGAACATCCCCTTCGGGGCCGGCGGTTCCTGCCACACCGGCTGCGGCGGCAGAACAAGGGGAAGCGGACGGGGGCGCGGAATCTCGAGATCTGGGTGCGGGAACGGCGGGTGGTTTGCCGTGCGCTTGAGCTCTTCGAGATCGACGTGGTCGTCAACGTCGAGCGTTGCAGCGAGGAGGCTCGCAATGGCTTCGTTGATCGCTTGGACCTCTGCGTTCAGCTCATCGGCCTCTGCCTTGCGCGCCTCACCGTAGGCAGCCTGCGCCTCGCGTTCGAGGCGCTTTCTTTCCGCGTCAGTGGCGCGAGCGGCAGCAGCATTCGCACGCTCCGCCTGCGCACGAGCGCGCTCCACCGCAGCGACGGCCGCCGCTTGCTGGCGCACTACCGCCGCTTGCTGTCGCTGCGCTCGAGCAGCGTTTGCTTCCGCGACCCGCTGTTGGTGTTGGATCTCCGCGAAGAATCCGCGCTTCCGTGCCACTGGTGGACCTCCCAAGGTGCTGACAACGGAAGCCTATCCATGACTGAAACTTCATCTACGGCATGACGCGAGCTCCTCTCGGTCTCCGCGTTGTCCGGCTGATCGGTCCAGCTTCGCTGACCGCTCGGCGCTGCCCGCCCCGTCGGCCTACTGTCGGTCCCATGAGCACGAGCACCGCCGACAAGGCCACCACCCTCAAACAGCTGCACGAAGCCCCGGAGATCCTCCGCGTCGTGAACGTGTGGGACGCGATCACCGCGAAGGTCGTCACGGACCTGCCGGGCACGAAGGCGATCGCCACCGCCGGGCACTCGATCGCTGCGTCGTACGGGTACGAGGACGGCGGGATGCCCCTCGACCTCGCGCTGTCGGGCGCCGCGGTCGTGGCCGCCGCGACCGACCTGCCGGTCACCGCGGACCTCGACGACGGTTACGAGGACCCCGCCGAGACCATCCGCCGCGCGATCGGCTCCGGCATCGTCGGTGCCAACGTCGAGGACCGCCTGCGCCCCTTCGACGAGGCCGTCGCCCGGGTCGCCGCGATCACGGCCGCTGCCCAGGCCGAGGGCGTCGACTTCCAGTTGAACGCCCGCACCGACGCGATCGCCCGCGGCGGCGACCGTCCGATCGACGAGAGCATCGCGGACGCCATCGCACGCGGCAAGGCCTTCCTCGACAACGGCGCCGCGCTCGTCTTCGTGCCCGGCGCGATCGACCGTGGCGTCGTGGAGCAGCTCGTCGCCGGCCTCGGTCGCGGCAAGCTGTCGGTCATCGGCCTGCCGGGGGCCCTGCCCGCCGCCGACTACGAGGCCCTCGGCGTCGCCCGCATCTCCTACGGTCCGCTCACGCAGCGCGTCGCGCTGCGCGCGCTCCGCGACCTGGCGACCGACCTGTACGCCGACGGCGTCGTGCCGGAGGACACCCCGACCCTGAACTGACGGAGCGAACGGACGGGAGGCCCGTGGCGCTGTCGCCACGGGTCTCCCGTCCGTCCTGCGGTCGCGATCGCGACCCGCTCAGCTCAGCCGAGCGCCGGGTACAGCGCGGGCGTGGTGCGCGCCTTCGTCTCCTGCTCGAAGGCGTAGCCGAGGCCGATCAGCGTGCTCTCGTCGAACGAGCGGCCGAGGAACTCGAGGTTCACGCCGGCGCCGGTGATCGTGCCGTCGGCCGCGGTCGCCTGCCCCATCGGGACGGTGATCGCCGGCATGCCGGTGTTCGGGCTCAGACGCATGTTCGTCGACTGCGTACCGTAGGGCGTGCCCGACGGGTAGATGAGCGAATCGAGGTCCTGGTCGTCGAGCATCTGCGTGACGAGCTGCTTGCCGGTGGCGAGCTGCGTCGTGTGCGACCCCGTCGGCCCGGCCCACGCCTGGTACTGCGCGTCGGTGATCAGGTCGCGGGACTCGTAGGTCGACTTGCGGCTCGGCACGTACTCGCCCGAGGCCAGGATGCCCTGCAACGACCGGGCGGTCACGTCGGGGTCGAGGTGCTTCGCGACGTACTCGTCCAGGTCGTGCTTGAACTCGTTCGTGCTGCCGCTGCCCTCGGACAGGACCCGGTTGAACGCCGTCGTCGCGGTGATCGGGACGACGGTCGCGCCGGCGGCCTCGAGCTTCGCGACGGACGCGTCGAACAGCCGCTTGGCCGTGGCGTTCGTGCCGACCATGCTCGTGACGTAGCCGATGCGAGCACCCTCGAGCGAGTCCGCGTCGAGTGACGACGTGTACGAGGTCGGCACCTTGCCGGACTGCGCGCTCGTGACGGGGTCGGCCGCGTCCACGCCGGTCACGGCGTCGAGCGCGACGGCTGCGTCGGTCACCGACCGGGCGATGGGCCCGCCGGTGTCCTGCGACAGTGCGAGCGGGATGATGCCGTCGCGGCTGGCCAGACCGACCGTCGGGCGGATGCCGACGAGCTGGTTGTACGTCGACGGGATGCGGATCGAGCCACCGGTGTCGGTGCCGAACCCGATGCCGGCGAGGTTCGCCGCGATCGCCGCACCGGTACCACCGCTGGAGCCACCGGCGGTCTGCGCCGTGTTGTACGGGCTGGCGACCAGGAGCGACGAGCCGGCGGGCTGGTTCGAGGAGAACTCCGAGACGAAGCCGTAGGCGAACTCGTCGAGGCTGGCCTTGGCGAGGATCACCGCACCGGCACCGCGCAGCCCGGCGACCATCGTGGCGTCGGTGTCGGTCTGGTTGTCGTCCCAGCAGCCGCAGCCGCCCGTGGTCGGCATGTCCTTGGTGTCGTAGTTGTCCTTCACCGCGATCGGCACGCCGAGCAGCATGCTCGTCATGCCGTGCTCGGCACGCTCGGTGTCCGCCGTCTTCGCCGCGGCGAGGGCCTCGGCGTTCGTCGTGACGATCGAGTTGAGCGCGCGGCCGGTCGACGCGGAGTCGACCGTGGTGCGGTCGTACGCGGCGATGCGGTCGAGGTAGTCCTGCGTGATGGCGACCGAGGTGGTCACCCCGGCGTTCATCGCGGCCTGCATGTCGATGGTGGACGCCTCGACGAGCGTGAACGGGCCGTCGTCGTAGATCATCCGCTGGGACAGCGCCGCGAGGTCCGCGACGGTGATCGTGCCGTCGGCGTCGGTGTCCGCGGCGCTGACCGTCGCCCAGTCACCGCTGGCGCTCGTGGCCCCGAGGTGCTCGGTGAGCACCGCGAGGTCGGCCTTCGTGACCTGGTCGTCGCCGGTCAGGTCGAGGTCCGTGTAGTACGGCGCGAGCATCGCAGCGGGGCTGGCGTCCACGGCTGCCGGTGCTGCTGCGGCCGTGATCGCGGGGGTCGCGGCGAGGACGGTGCCGACGAGGGCGATGAGCGAGGCGCCGGCGACGGCCGAGCGCTTCCGGCTGGTGGCGGTCATTCGGCTGCTCCGGTGCGCTCGCGGCGGGCGCGGCGCGCACGCAGGGTGATCAGGGTTCCGCCGGCGGCGAGGAGGGCCAGCGACGCGGCGATCCACGGGGCGACGTCGGCGCCGGTCCAGGCGAGTTCGCCGCCGGTCGGACGGTCACCACCCGCTGCGGCCACGGCGGTGGCGCCGCTGGTCGGGTCGGAGGGGTCGGTCGGGCCAGCGGTGGTCGTCGGGTCGGGGTCGCCCGTGCCAGCGCCCGGGTCGGCCGTGGCGGTGGCGCCCGGGGTGGGTGTGGCCGTCGGGGTGGGCGTCGGGGTGGCCGTCGCCGCTGCAGCGATCGAGATCGAGGTGCTCGCCGGGTCGGTGAGCGTCGTCGAGGTGCCGTCGGAGCCGACGAGCGTGATGCTCGTGACCGCCAGGTCGACGCTGCCCGGTGCGGTCGGCGTCAGGCCGATCGAGGCAGCGAGATCGCCGTCGAACGCCGGGGACGTCCCGAGGCGGGTGTGCACGATCGTCAGGGCGTCGCCGTCCTGCTCGACGCTGTCGAAGCCGCCGTCGGGACCGGTGACGCTGTCCTCCACGTACGACACGGAGTCCGCGTCGGCGTCGAGGGTGATCTCGTAGGCGTAGACGTCGGTCGTCGCCGGGATCGTCAGGTCGACGTCGAAGGCGGTGCCGACGGTCGCGGTGGTGGGGGCGTCGATGGTCGCGGTCGTCGCGGTCGGTGCTGCCTGGGCCGGCGAGGCGGTCAGGGCGGCGAGGCCGATCGCCCCGGCGGCGACGAGTGTCGAGGACACGATCGTCGCGCGGGGGCGCAGCCGGAGGCGGTGCTGCATGGGTGCAGGTCCTTCGGGAGGAGGTCGGGTGCTGAGCGGGTACTCAGTGATCCGAAAGCTAACGGTGCGCTGTTTCCGGCTCGGGCCCGGCACGTTTCCGCGTCGTTACGGCTCCGTCGCACCGCTACTGTCGTGCCATGTCGCTCGACGTCGAAGCTCTGCTCACCCCGCCCTCCCCCGTCGCCGCACGGGCGTTGGACGTCGTCCGCACCTGGTCCTCCCCCGCCCTGGTGAACCACTGCCTGCGCTCGTGGGCGTGGGCGGTCCTGCTCGCCCCGACCGTCGACCTCGACCCCGACCCCGAGCTGCTGTTCGTCGCGACGATGCTGCACGACCTCGGCGTCACACCGTCGTTCGATGCCCACGCCGTGCCGTTCGAAGACGCCGGCGGTGCCGTCGGCTCCGTCTTCGCCCTCGGCGCCGGGTGGGACGCAGCGCGCGCTCGACGCGTCGGCGAGGTCATCGAGCGGCACATGTGGACCTCCGTCGACCCCGCGGTCGACGTGGAGGGGCACCTGCTCGAGGTCGCCACCTCGCTCGACGTCTCCGGTGCCGGGTTCTCGCGGTGGTCCACCGACGACCTGCACGCCGTCGCCACAGCACTGCCCCGCCTCGGGTTCTCCGGCTCGTTCGACGAACTGATCCACGCGCAGGCTTCGCGCAAGCCGTCCTCGGCCGCTGCTCGGCTCGACGGCTCCGGCAACGTGGCTGCGGGTGGCTCGCGATGGGACGCGTTCCTGGCGTCCTGAACCGTCTTCCTGGTCTGCGCTGGACTTCTGCGCTTCGGGTGCGTATATTTCTTGGTTGGTGCACTGCAGCGAACCCATCTGACTCGCGCACACCAACGTCTCGAGACCGACTCACCCGAGTCGCATTCCAACCGAGACCACCGCTTGATCCGAACGGATCAGCAGCACGTTGAAACTCGACGTGCGCGCCCCGCACTCGATGCGTCGCGCCGGACTGAGACGTCCGCCGACACCGAGTCGCCCTGGCGCCGAATGACCAGGAAGTACAGCACCATGACCAGCAACGAACGAATCACCGTGTTCGGGACCGCACTCGCGGCCCCGACGATCACCCCCGACCGCATCGCCGAGTTCCCCGTGCGTGACGACCGCTCGCAGCGCGAGTACCTCGTCCGCATCGCGGCCGACGACCTGCAGACCTTCGTCACCCGCGGCACCCGTCTGGACGCCGTCGGCGAGGCCGGCTGGACCGTCCCGGGCCGCTCCTGGGCCGGCGAGGCCAGCCGAACCCTGCTGCAGGCACAGTCCGTGCAGGCGGGCGACATGGCCCTCGCGGCCTAGGCTCCACCAGTACGAACACGAAGCGCCGCCGGGCTCCCCGGCGGCGCTTCGTCGTCCGCGGGGCCGTCCGTGCGACGGTCACGCACCTCGACGGGCCGCAGCCACGACCTGTGACGCCGCCCCGAGTACTCCCGGCACGATCGCAGCGAAAGCCCCGACCGTGTGACCGGCCGAGATGAGGATCGCCCCCGCGATGAGCGCTCCGACGGTGAGCACCTGCGCGCCGATGGCACCCGTCAGGACGGCGACTGCCTCCGCTCTGCTCAGACGCTCGACGGCGTCAGCAGCGACCGCTTCGGAGCGGAGGTGGCAGCCGATCATCCGCTCGGCCGCTCCCGGAACGAGCCGCTCGTACTCGGCCAGGACGTGTGGAGACGCTACCGGTCCACTGAACATCTCCGTTGCAGCGATGTTGAGGACGTTGGCGTCCGCCTCTCCTCGGCTGCCGCCCGCTGTGCCGCTGACGCCCGCTTCTCGTTCAACAGCTCCCGCATCGCCCGCGCTCGGGAGCTGTCCCCCGTGAACCCGACGTACAGGCCGTGCATCACCGCAGTCTTCACCAGAGTCGCCGTCATAGCCCATGCCCTGCCCTTCATCACCGGTTCGTGGTGACCAGGGTCGATCAGCGTGGCCTGCCGTACCAAACCTTTTGCATGCACGGCTGCTTCGCGACGTCAGTACTCGCCCTTCACGACGAAGAACGAGCCACGGATCGTGCCGGCGAGCTTCGACTTCTGACGCGCGAACTTGAACTTGTCGGCGAGTTCCTCGGGCACGTCCATGCCGTCGGAGAGCTTGAAGCCGACCGCACGCTTGCCACCCGGTTCGAGCGTGTAGAGCACGTTGATCGCCAGGCCGGACTCGTAGAACACGTACGTCCAGCGCACGCCGTCGACGAGCGCTTCCGTGGCTTCGAGCGGTGGCGACGCGATGACCAGCCCGCGTTCTTCCTCGAGCACCCGCCGCACGTATGCGACCAGGTCCGGCACGTCAGCTGCGGCGTGGGTGGTGAACACGTGGTCGTACTTGTTCGCGAAGTACCGCGCCTCGTTGGCCCGGAGCCCGGCGAGTGCGTCGGCGACCGGCGAGGACTCCAGTCCCACCGTGGACACGTTCACGAAGTCGACGACGTACGACATGGGGGCCTCCTCGGGCGCTCGGACGGTCTGAATCTAGCCCCTCGACTCCCTCCCGAAGCCGACGCGATCCACCTACAGTCGATGATCGTGGTGGAAGCGACGACGCGAATCGACCGCGCCGCGGAACTCATCCGTGCTGCGCGCGAGGACATCGGGTTCTCGCGGGCCGACCTCGCCGAAGTCGCGGGAGTGGAGTTTCCGGAGCTTTCCGAATACGAGAGCGGACGGAGCCGACCCCGCCCGGAGTCTCTCCAGCGCATCCTCACCGCTGCTCGCACCCGACCGAGCATTCCGCTCGCGGTCTTCGCGGACACGATCCGCGACGAGGCGAAGCGCTTCCACATCGAGAACGTCCGCGTCTTCGGATCGATTGTCCGAGGTCACGACACCGAGTCCAGCGACATCGACCTCCTGGTCAGCCTCACGCCCGCGGCGTCGCTGTTCGACCTCGGCGGGTTCGCCCACGAGGTCGAGCGCCTCACCGGTTTCAAGGTCGACGTCCTCACCGATGACCTCGAAGACGACGAGCACTTCGCACACATCCTCGACGAAGCTGTGCCGCTCTGACCATGCGCGCCATCGGCCGGTCCTAGGTGCTCAGTTGATCCGCTCGAACACCATGGTCGCCTGCAGTCGGTCTCCGCCACCGAACCCCGTGCTGCCCGACGAGGCCGTCGTGATCGTGTGCAGCCGGTAGCCGAGCGCAGCCTGCGCATTGATCGCCTTCTCCAGCTCGGTGAGGTTGCCGGACCCCGTCCCGAAGAACTTCTCCCGCAGGACCACCTGCAGGACGACGTAGCTCATGCCGTTCTGCGCTGGCCGAGGCTGTCCGCCAGCCGCAGCTTCCGCTTGGATACGGTCGATCACTCCGCCGATGCCGGACGCCGCGGATGCTGGCGGCTGCACCTGCTCGGTCCACGCAGAACCGTCCCACCACCGCATGGTGCCGGAACCGTCGTCGTACCAACCTGCCTGCGGGTTCGTCATGCGCTAATCCTGGCGCACCCACGGCGAGGTCAGTTGTAGGAGCGGAACTGCTCACCCACTGAAGTGGACTCGAGTGCGAGGACGCGATCCCTGTTCCTACGCGGATTTCACTGGTGCTCGGTGGAGTCGGCCGGAGCACCATCGAGACAGTATCGCGGACTTCTTGCGGACCTGGGGATGCACCGAACGTTCTGATCCGAAATGACGTGGTGACGTAGGCACCATGAGTCTCATGATTCCGGAGAAGCACAGGACCATGCGGATGTACATCGCCGTCCGAATGAAGGTCGCGCTTGACGAAGCCGGCTACACAGTCGTTGAAGCAGCTCCGCACATCGGATGCTCGTCCGTCAGCCTGTATCGCAAGCTCCGTGGCGAGCGGCCGCTGAAGTTGGATGAGCTCGATCGCGTGGCGAAGCTCACTGGGCGGGACTTCTCGTTCTTCTTGCCCTCAGGCCCGGCGTGAACGAGCAGCCGCCCGTTGAGCAGCTCGCGTACTCGATCCCGAGCTTCGCGAAGGCCGTCGACCTGTCAGAGACGACGATCCGGGAAGCGATCAAGCGCAGCGAGTTGGTCCCCTCGTACCCGGCGAAGATGAAGCCGATCATCACGCGGGAAGAGGGCCATCGGTGGCTCCGCAGCCTGCCGGATGAGCCCCCGCAAGCTCACTAGCGCTGCGACGTGATCCAAGCAACCGCGGCTTCGGGGAGGCGGAACTCGTAGTCCTGCCCCTCCCACGATGTTCCGGGCACGATGCCCCCTGCTGCGATGACGCGATGGAGCAATTCAGTCGGGATCCGCTCCTCAGCGTGCTCGAGGAGCCATGTGCGGCTGCGCTCATCGAGCTTCGGCCACCAGTTCTGAACGTCGAAGGCGCCGCGATCGTGCCACTCGCCGTCGAAGAGCTCGGAGACCACGTTGCCGGCGAAGATGCTCACCTTGTCGCCCTCGTCACGGACCACGATGTTCGCGAGCCCGTCCTTCGCCGCAAGCCGGTCGCCGGCAGCCTTGGCTTCGGCAACTGTGTTGTACACGCCAGTCCGATAGGGGCCGTCTGCTTGGCCGTCACGGTTGTTGCCGTGCTCCACTGCGTAGCTCATGCTCGGAACCTAGTCGGAGGCACCGACGGGGGTCAGCGAAGCGTCGGCGTGACCGAGTTCTTCTCGTTGACGTCGATCACCTGGCCGTCAAGGGTGAAGACGTCGACGAGAACACCGATGCCGAAGAGACCTCCGGTGAACGTGTAGAGGATGCCGGTGCCGATCTTGCCCATGTAGTAGCGGTGCGCACCGACGATGCCGAAGAAGAAGATCCACTTGTACGCGGTACCAATGTGCTTCTGCGGGCGGGCGTTCGAGTAGGTCTGCTGGGGTGCGGGAGCAGTGCTGGTCATGTCGTTCTCCTGGTCGGCTCACTGGTGAGCGATCCCCACCTCCGGGAACGTACAGGCTGCATCGTCTCGGCTCCACGCCCCCAACAGGGGCACGCGAGGCTGCATCGGGAACGCGCCGAGCCCCTACTCCTTCGACATTCCGTCCTCGTGCTTCAAGAGGTCAGCACCTTGGAGCTTCAGGACATCATCATCGATGTGACTTGCTAGCCACCCGGAGAAGGTCTGCATCGTCGTGTTCGCCCAGGAACGGCCAGCGCTGAACGCTCCCAGGACGAACGCCTCTGAGTGGTCTCCGCTGCTGTCCATGGCCTGCATCGCCGACCACCAGAGGAGCATCCCTCGCTCGTGCTGCAGCGCAAGCCAGTCCCCGGACAGGGCGTCTTTAGTATCAAGCGTGGTTCGGTACACCGCGATGCGACCCCGCAAGTCCCGGAGATGCGCCTGTATCGGTTCGTGCACCGGGTCTAGGGAGATGAACTGCGCGAGGGAGAGGATGACCGGTTCCGCTGCGGTCGTCCGGCGTTCCAGGTACCGGCTCCGCTCGGCGCTCTTCCGTTCCGACCGAGCGAGCCAGATCGCGATCGCTGTCGGTACGAGGATCGCCGCGACCGGAATCGCGATGTCGCTGATCGGGTTCATGCGCCGAGCGTATGGCCAGTGCGGACGTCACTACGTCGGACGCGACCGAGACGATGAGCGCATGGCTCGGAGACAACGGGATCGGTGGTCTGTTGGACTAGCACTCAGCCTGACCTGCTGAAGCAGCATACGGGGCTCGGCCCACAGCCTTACAGAGCCGCCCCGCGACGGTAGTGATGGTACGCAGTCCGAGCGTCGCTTAGGAACGCGCGGCTGAGGTAACCTCGTCGATCGTGACTAATGATCGGGACCGCGTGCCTGCGCGCCCGATTTATTCGGCGATCGAATGGTGCGTGCAGAGACTCGCTTGGGTTCCCGCCTGGCTCAGCGGTATCGCCACCGTGTTCGGCGGCATCGCGTTTGTCGTCTCGGGCACGCCCGGCACAGCCGAGTACTCGGGCGGATGGTTCTGGACGGGCGTCGGCTCCACAGCGCTCGGCATCACCTTGTCCGGGTTCGTCGAGCGCGCGAGGCGGAGGACAACCGAGAACCTGAGCTCCGAGGGCGGTTCGTTCCAGATCGCTCTCGAGCAGGGATTCCTCCCGAGCCTTGAGGACCTGGCGAAGATGGCCGGCAAGCCACAGACCCATCGGCAGCGCGACTACCAACGAGTCCTTGACCGGGCCAGCCAGGTGCTCGTTATCAGCTTCACGGCCGACGTGCGAGTCGTCGTGTACCGCCTCACGGATGCGATCCTCGGTTCGCAGGAGCTGGCAGTCGAAAACAGCCACGGCCGTCGTGGCAAGCCGAAGCCGTTCATCGAAGGCGACGGCGGCCGTGGCGACGCCGTGTTCGACTGGATCGAAGGAGGAGCGTCACTGTTCGTCGACGACCTCGCCGTCCGGAAGCTTCCCGGTTGGCAGGGAAGCGGCAAGGGCTACAAGACGTTCATCTCTGCGCCGATCTTGATTGATGGCAAACCCAAAGGCATGCTCACAGTCGACGCCCCGACACCAGGCGATCTCGACGAAACCGACCGCAGCTTGGTCGAATCACTTGCTGCGCTCGTTGGTGTCGCGTTCGCACTGCACACGCCAAAGGATCGGGCGTAGACATGTCCCTAGGTAGAGCTACACTCAACCGCAGAGGAGGAACCGCTATGGCGAACACGAAAGCACCACGCCCCTCGAAGAAGCGCCCTGACCTATCCAATCCGGAGGTCGTGAAGGAACTGCGAGAGCAGGCCGAGCAGCTCGTCCGGACGGAATCAGCCCGACGACGCAGGCGCCGCCTTCACGCGCGGCTCTCCCACTAGACCTCGACCACGACACAAGACCCCCCTTGATACATCTCAAGGGGGGTCTTGTGTTCGGGCTACCCTGACGGCATTCGCGTTGAGGATCAGCAGCCCTGGACCAACACCTACTGGGTCGACGGTAGGTACGCCTGGCAGGACGAGTACTACCACTGGCCCGTTCAGAAGGGTGACGGAATGATCGTTGCTCAGCAGGGTTACAAGCGGTTCCGCGTCGTTGACGTCTGGTACAGCGACGACAGCCACGGTCACTTCGACCTCGGCCGGCACAACTTCCTCGAGGAAGTCACCGCCACGGCTCAAGACGATCGCCGCGGCCGGGGTCGAGCCGTTCAAGCTCCGCGACCTCCGACACTTCTACGCATCGAACCTCATCGCCGCGGGATGCGACGTCGTGACCGTGCAGCGTGCTCTCGAACATCGGTCCGCATTGGTGACGCTGAACACGTACAGCCACCTGTGGCCGAACGCTGAGGACCGCACCCGGTCCGCAACTGCGGGCCTCATGAGAGCCGTGACCGGAGGGCCTGCGGACTCACTACGGACTGAAGGCACCGACAGCCGCTAGATCCCCGTTGATCCGGGGCTGCTAGTTGTTGAAGCGGAACTCCACCACGTCGCCGTCCTGCATGACGTAGTCCTTTCCCTCGATGCGGGCCTTGCCTGCAGCGCGGGCCTCGGCGATGGAGCCGGTCTCGACCAGGTCGCCGAACGAGATGACCTCGGCCTTGATGAAGCCCTTCTCGAAGTCGGTGTGGATGACGCCGGCAGCCTGGGGTGCCTTCCACCCCTTGCCGATCGTCCACGCGCGGGCTTCCTTCGGACCGGCCGTCAGGTAGGTCTGCAGCCCGAGGGTGTCGAAGCCGATCCGTGCGAGCTGGTCGAGTCCGGATTCGGTCTGGCCGGTCGACTCGAGCAGTTCGGCGGCGTCGGCCGGGTCGAGGTCGATGAGCTCTGACTCGACCTGGGCGTCGAGGAACACGGCCTGCGCCGGGGCGACGAGCGCGGCCAGTTCGGCCTTGCGGGACTCGTCGGTCAGGATCGCCTCGTCGACGTTGAACACGAAGATGAAGGGCTTGGCGCTGAGCAGGCCGAGCTCGGCGATCGGCGCGAGTTCGATTTTGGTGGCCGAAAGCAGGGTGCCCTGCTCGAGCGCGGCACGGGCCTCGCGAGCGGTCTCGAGCACGATCGGCTCGGCCTGCTTCAGCTTCACGGTCTTCTCGTACCGCGGGAGCGCCTTGTCGATCGTCTCCATGTCGGCGAGGATCAGCTCGGTGTTGATGACCTCGAGGTCGTCCTTCGGGGAGACCTTGTTCGCGACGTGCACGACGTCGTCGTCGGTGAAGCCGCGGACGACCTGCGCGATGGCGTCGGCCTCGCGGATGTTGGCGAGGAACTTGTTGCCGAGCCCTTCACCCTCGCTTGCACCCTTGACGATGCCGGCGATGTCGACGAAGGACACCGGCGCGGGCACGGTCTTCTCCGAGTGGAAGAGTTCGGCGAGCTGGTCGAGCCGCGAGTCGGGCAGGTTCACCACCCCGACGTTCGGCTCGATCGTCGCGAACGGATAGTTCGCGGCGAGGACCTGGTTCTTGGTCAGGGCGTTGAACAGGGTCGACTTGCCGACGTTCGGGAGACCGACGATTCCGATGGTGAGAGCCACGGAAGAAGAGCCTACCGGCGGCGGCCCGCCGGAGCCGACCCGGGCCTCCAGTCCGTCCGTCAGAACCAGCGCGGGCCGGTCGTGGCAGCGTGGTCCCCGTCGTCCGGACCGGGCGACGGAACAGGAGGACGTCGATGTGGTTCGAACGCGACGAGCGCGGTGTGCACTCGGTGGGCATGGGAGCACCGGCGCTGCGGCAGCGCTTCGCACCGGAGACCCTCGCCGCCCTCGAGCAGGCCTCCCGCGCTGAGCTCGAGCAGCTGCACGACGCGATGGCCGAGCTCGAGGCGGACGTCCTGGTCGTCTACGACCCCGAGGACGACACGATCGACTACGCCGAGGAGGACCGCTTCCGCGGGATCCCCCTCCCCCGGGACTCCGGCTTCCCGGTCATCACCGGCGACCTGACCGCCGGACTCACCGAACACGTCGAGAGCCTGCCGCTGCGCTGGCGACTGGACGGCGTCGCGGTGGCGTTCGAGATGGTGGGGACCCTGCTCGCGCCGTACTGGAAGCGCGAACGAGCCCGTCGGACGGCGACCTGGCGCGCAACGGCGCGACGTCGGCGCAGCGGTTCCCGGTCGGCACGCCGCCGCTGAGCGTCCGGCCGCAACGCCGAGGCGGCTTCCGGCGATGTCGGCGCCCCGTGCGACGATCGGAACCGTGCCGTTGAACTTCACCGCGATCGACTTCGAGACCGCGAACAGCTCGCCCGCCAGTGCGTGCTCCGTCGGACTGGTCAAGGTCCGCGCGGGCCGGGTCGTCGACCGGGCGTCGTGGTTCATCCGCCCGCCGTTCGGACACGACGCGTTCCTCGAGTGGAACACCCGGATCCACGGGATCGTCGCCGAGGACGTCGTCCGCGCGAAGACGTGGGAGCAGCAGTACCCCGACCTCGTGGCTTTCGCCGAGGGTGACGTCCTGGTCGCACACAACGCCCGGTTCGACATGGGCGTCATCGCCGGTGGGTGCTCGGCAACGGGCATCGACCTCGCCGAGCACCACTCGATGTGCTCGCTCGCGGTGGCCCGCAAGACCTACACGCTCGACTCCTACCGACTGCCGGTCGCCGCGATGGCTGCCGGGTTCGAGGGCTTCCAGCACCACGATGCCGCCGCCGATGCAGAGGCGTGCGCCGCGATCGTCATCCACGCTGCCGGCCACCACGGCACCGACACGGTCGAGGCCCTGGGGGCAGCGACCCGTGTGACGATCGCCCCGGTCCGGGCCCGAGCCGAGAAGCCCAAGGCCTCGACGCCGCAGCCCCGGCTGTCGAACCGCCCGATGGTCTTCGCCGACTGAGCTGACCGAGCTGGCCGAGCCGGCCGAGCCGAAGGTCCCTGTCGCGGCCTCGACAGCAGCACTACGCTCAGCGCATGGCTGCGCCCACCACGATCGAACGCGAGACCGTCATCACGGCTCGCGCCGCGGACATCACCCCGTACCTGGCAGACCTGCACCGCTGGGTCGAGTGGTCGCCGTGGGAGGGGCAGGATCCCGCGCTGCAGCGGACGTACATCGGCCAACCGGGGACGGTCGGCTCGACGTACGCCTGGAAGGGCAACCGCAAGGCCGGCGCCGGGTCCATGGCGATCACACGGGTCGATGCCACCGAGGTCGACGTCGACCTGCAGTTCACCGCACCGTTCAAGTCGTCGAGCGCGGTGGCGTTCCGGTTGCACGAAGCGACCGACGGCACGCGGGTCGTCTGGTCGATGACGAGCCCGCAGAACCTGATGTCGCGCGTGATGGGGGTGTTCGTCAACATGGACAAGTTCCTCGGCGGCGACTTCGAGAAGGGCCTCGCCAAGCTGAAGGCCGCGGTCGAGCACTGACGGGAGTGGCACACCGGGGAGCAGGGTACCCGGTGGTATTGTCACGACAATCCCTCGGCATCGCTGCCGAACCCGCAATTCCCCGAAGGACCGCGATGACCAACGAAGGCCAGCTGCCGTCCGACCTGTTCATGGACCTGGACCGGTCGGGTCCCATGCCCCTCTACTTCCAGGTGGCCTCGCGCATCGAGGAGTCGATCCGCTCCGGTGTGATGCCTCCCGGCGCCCGTCTCGAGAACGAGATCGCGCTCGGCGAGCGCCTCGGGCTGTCCCGCCCGACGATCCGCCGGGCGATCCAGGACCTCGTCGACAAGGGCCTGCTCGTCCGCCGCCGCGGCATCGGCACACAGGTCGTGCACGGCCCGGTGACCCGCAAGGTCGAGCTCACGAGCCTGTACGACGACCTGGCCCAGGGGTCACAGGCACCGGCGACGAAGCTCCTCGAGCGCAACGACGTCCCTGCCTCGGACGAGGTCGCCGCAGCCCTCAGCATCGAGCCCGGCACGATCGTGGCGCACATCCGCCGCGTGCGGTTCGCCGAGGACGTCCCGATGGCGATCCTCGAGAACTACCTGCCGCCGGAGTTCCTCGAGATCACCGACCAGGACCTGCAGGACCACGGGCTCTACCAGCTGCTCCGCGGTCGCGGTGTGACGATGCGGGTGGCGAAGCAGCGGATCGGTGCCCGCGCAGTGACCGACGAAGAGGCCGGTCTGCTCGAGATCGAGGACGGCGACCCCGTGCTCACCATGAGCCGCACCGCGTACGACGCCTCGGGCCGCGCGGTCGAGTACGGCGTGCACTGCTACCGCCCCGACCGCTACTCGTTCGAGGTCACCCTCGTCGACAAGTAGGCAGTTCGCGCTGACCGCGTGACGTCCAGGTTCCACGAACTGCCGCACGCTTGACGCCGAGGTTCCACGGATGGCCGCTGGACGCCTCGAGATGCCGAGATTTCGGAACCTCGGGACCGGCAGACGGAGCAAGCGGGCGCAGGACCGGCAGACGGACGGACCCCCGCTCAGGCGAGCGCGGGCACGCCGAGCTCGCCGGTCACGTACTGGGCACGGCCGAAGCCGAACGACCAGTCCTGCGGGCCGTTCTCGACGTAGCCGATGAAGACGTCCTCGGACGCGACACCGATCGCGGCCAGGACGTCGTGGATGGCCGCGTACAGCGTCGTCTTCGCCTCGTCGGTGCGCCCGCGCTGCGTGAAGACCTGGATCACGACGACGCCATCGGTGCGCTCGAACCCCAGGCCGGCGTCCTCGGCGATGATCTGCTGCGCCGGGTGCTCGGTGATCACCTGGAACCGGTCGCGCACGGGGATCGCGTACACGTCGACGATCGCCTGGTGGATCGCGTCGGCGATGGCGCGCACCGCCTGCGGCGTGCGGCCGGTGGCGAGGTCGATACGGACGAGCGGCATGGTGCCTCCTGCAGTTCGGGACTTTGTCCTGACAAACTAACATGGATTGACAGTCAAGAACAGAGAGACGGGAGGCGCGGTGCCAGCTGGGCATCGCGCCTCCCGTCCGTCGTCCGCGACCGTCTAGAGCACGGGGGTCGCCGCTGCGTAGGTGAGCGGTCCGTCGACGCGCGCGACGTCGTGCCACGCACCGTCGGCGAGGGACGCCTCCGCCGCCTCGACGATGGACGCAGCAGCCAGCCCGTCGGCGACCGACGGGGCGAGCTGCTCCCCGCGGCGGACGCTCGCGATGAACTGAGCGGCCTCGATCGTCTTCAGGTCGTCGTAGCCCATGGCCGTGCCGGCGCCGGGTTGGAAGCGCGCGAACTCGCCGTCACCCGAGGCGACGTAGTGCGTGGCGTAGCCGTCCACCTCTTGCCCGTCGAGGTACACCTCGAGCTCGTTGAGACGCTGGAAGTCCCACCGCACCGACCCCCTGGTGCCGTAGATCTCGAGCGTGTACTCAGCGTGCGGCCCCCGCATGACACGGCTCGAGTCCATGGTGCCGACGGCGCCGTCCTCGAAGCGGAAGAGCAGGGCTGCGTAGTCCTCGTTCTCGACGCGGCCGAGGTCGCCGGTGGCGGCGGCGCTCCGGTCGACGATGCCCGCGGCCGGCTTCGGGCGCTCCTGGATGAAGGTCTCGGCGAGCGCGCTCACGCTGGCGATCCGGCCGACCACGTACTGCGCCAGGTCGAGGCCGTGCGACAGCAGGTCGCCGAGCACGCCCGAACCGGCACGCTCACGCTCGAAGCGCCAGGTCAGCGGCGCCGCGGGGTCGGACGAGTAGTCGGCGAGCAGCGACCCGCGCACGTTCGTGATCCGACCGAGGCGGCCGCTGCGGACGAGTTCGCGCGACCGCTCGATCGCGGGGGCGTGCCGGTAGTTGAACCCGACGCTCGTGATGACGCCCGCGCGCTGGACGGCCTCGTGGATCTGCCGCGAGTCGCTGGCGTAGCGGCCCATCGGCTTCTCGATCCAGAACGGCTTGCCGGCCTCGGCAGCGGCGACCGCCATCTCGCGGTGCAGGAAGTTCGGCGAGCAGATCGACACGACGTCGACGGCCGGGTCGGCGAGGACCTCGTGGTAGTCGGCGACCGCCCGCTCGTAGCCCAGGCGGGTGACGGCCTGGTCACGTGCGGCCTCGATCGGGTCCGCGGCGACGACGAGCCGGGGCTGCACGCCGAGCTCCGGGAAGTGGTCCGGCAGGGCGCGGTAGGCGCGGGAGTGCAGCCGCCCCATCCAGCCGACCGAGATGAGGCCGACACCGATGCTGTCCATGGGAACTCCTTCGTTCGTGGGCGCCGATTGGAGCGCGCCAACCATCGTACGGGATCGCTCGTGGTTTGTCAGTACAAAGACCGTGAGCAGAAGACGTCGGGTCACCTGGGGCGACCCGACGTCTTCTGCTCACGAAGTGGCTCGGCTCAGTTCGGCGGGAAGATGATGTCCCGCACCAGGGCGTCGAGCTGCGCGTCGGCGTCGAGGAACTGGCGCAGCGTCGTCACCGTGGCGCCGAACCGGTCGAACTCGTCGATCGTCATGCCGTCGACGTCGTACCCGCGCGCGAACTCGGGCGTCGCAGCGCGCAGAGCCGCGATGACGTCGGCCGGCACCTCGTCGTGGATGGCGTCCGGACGGAACGGGAACGCGTTCGCGTTGATGTCCTTCGTCCACTGGAACGGCGGCGAGACGACGAGGTCCCCGCCCTGGAACTCCGACCACTGCAAGGCGTTCCGGAAGGCGGCGACGAGCACGCGCGACCGGAAGCCACGCTCCTGGAACACCCGGTAGGCGTTCTTCACCGCGGCGACGCCGGCCCACTCGAGGATGCCGGGGTCGACCATGACGTGGTCCCGCTTGACGACGGTCTTCAGCCAGTCGTCGAACCGGCCGGCCATCAGCGTGACGACGTGGCCGAACTCCTGGTCGGGCAGCCCGTCGGCGGCACGACGGTCGAGCGCACGCTCGATGGCCTCACCGACGGCGACGACCTGCGGCACCGTGAACGACACCGTCGCGTTGATCGAGACCCCGCGGTAGGCGGCCTCCTCGATCGCGGCGATGCCGACCTTGGTGGCGGGGATCTTCACGATGATGTTCGGGGCGAGCTGCGAGAACCGCACGGCCTGCTCGACCAGGGCGTCGGCGTCGCGGTGGAACCGCGGGTCGGTCTGCATCGACAGGCGACCGTTGCGGCCGCCGGACGCCTCGAACGCGGGCAGCAGCTGCTCGGCCGCCGCGATGGAGAGCTCCTCGACGGCCTTCCAACCGATCCAGGACTCCCCCGCGGTCGGGTGCTCCGCGGCGATCTCGCGGATGCGCGGCACCCAGGTCTCCGGGTCCTGCTTGATGCAGGTGTACGCGATCACCGGGTTGCAGGTCGCCCCGACGGCGCCGTACTCGTGGATCGCGGTGGACAGTTCGCGCGGGTCGGCGGAGTCGTTCCACAGGGCGGTCACGGTCTGCGACGCGGCCTGCAGCGTGACGGGTCGGACGTCGGCGTCGGTGGTCGCCGGTGACGAGAGGGTGTCGGTCATCGTGTGAGTCCCTTCTTGATCGTGTCGAGCTGGAAGCGCGAGACCTCGTCGGCGTTCTCGTCCTCGGCGAAGACGCTCGACACCGCGACGGTGTCCTCGCGCGCCGTGAAGCCGACCCGGTCGAGGGCGGCCCAGAAGGCGTCGAAGTCGACGTCCGCCTGGCCGACCGGCAGGTGCTGGTGCACGCGGACCGGGTTGCCGGGCGGGTTGGTGATGTAGCGCAGGCCGTGCGACCGGTGGTGGTCGTAGGCGTCGGCGACGTGCACGAGCTGCAGCGAGTCGCCCGCGGCGTCGATGATCTCGTCCATGTTGCCGCCGTAGTGGAACGTGTGGCAGGCGACGTAGACGAAGCCGATGCTCTTCGAGTTCAGCCCGCGGATCACCCGGAGTGCCTCGAGCCCGTCCTCGACGAAGTCGTCGGGGTGCGGGTCGATGAGGACCCGGATGCCGGAGTCCTCGATGATCGGCAGGAGCTCCTCCATCGCCCAGTGGAACTGGTCCTCGGACTCCTCAGCGCGTTCGGGTCGGCCGGAGAACTCCGTGTTGATCGTGTCCACGCCCAGGCGCTTCGTGATCTCGATGACCCGCTTCCACTTCTTGACGGCGGCCTCGCGGGCCTCCTTGTCCGGGCCGGCCCAGCGCAGGACGGGCAGGACCGACGCGACCTGGACCCCGGCCGTCGTGCACGCCGCGGCGAACGCGTCGACGAGGTCGTCGTCGGCCGTGGGGTGCCGGTAGAACGGGATGAAGTCCTTGTGCGGGGTGAGCTGCAGGTACTCGTAGCCGAGGTCGGCCACCTTCTGCGGGAACTCCAGCAGCGACAGGTCGTGGTGGTACGGCGTGGGGTCGAGTGCGATCTTCGGCATCGATCAGGCCGTCTCGTAGAACGCGGGCTTCGCGGTGGCGTACGTGATCGGCTCGTGCGCACCGGACTGCTGCGCACGCACGGCGACCTCGGCGACGACCGACGCCGTGTAGCCGTCCCAGGCGCTCGGACCGTCGATGCCACCGGTGCGCGCGGCGTCGACCCAACGCTGCACCTCTTCGTCGTAGGCAGCACCGAAGCGCTCGACGAACGACGGGGTGACGCCCTGGCCGGAGACGCCCTGCGACACGAGGTTGAGCGAGGTCTCGCGACCGATGTACGCGACACCGGACTCGAACACCGCGTCGGTCGTGACCTGGTAGCCGAACTGGGCGTTCACGTTGATCTCGACGATCGCCATGGTGCCGGACTCGGTGGTGAACAGCACGAACTGCGGCTCGGGCAGGTCGGCCGGGGCGAGCGAGTTCTTCCGGGGCTTCTTGACCTCGACGCTCGTGATCGCCTCGCCCGTGATGAACGGGATGATGTCGATCTCGTGGATCACCGAGTCGTGGATGAGCATCGACTCGCTGAAGTTCGGCGGCGTGGTCGGGTTGCGGTGCGCGTGGTGCAGCGCGAGCAGGGCGCCGTTGGCCCCGGACTCGCGCAGCGCGCGCAGCTCCTGGTAGCCCTTGTCGAAGCGGCGCATGAAGCCAACCTGGATCTTCGGACGGTCGGACGTCGCCTGCTCGAGCTCGACGATCCGCAACGAGTCCTCGGCCGAGGTCGTGAGTGGCTTCTCGCACAGGACGGCGAGACCGCGCTCGATCGCCGGCACCAGGACCGGCTCGTGCAGGAAGCCGGGCGTCGCGACGATGACGGCGTCGATCGGGGTGGCGTCGAGCGCCTCCTCGAACGATGCCGCGGTGATCGCTCCGGGCGCCTTCGCCGCGGCGGCGGTCGCACGGCCGGAGTCGGGGTCGACGATGGCGACGACGTCGGCGCCGGCGATGGTCGAGGTGATGCGACGGATGTGGTCGCTGCCCATGGCGCCCGCGCCGACGACGGCGACGCGGAGGTTGTCAGTGGTGCTCATGGCGGTGCTCCTGGGGTAGATGACGCTGCGTGGACGGCTGCCGGGGCCGGTCAGGACACGCGGGCGGCGGACGTGGAACCGAAGATGTGCTGGAAGGTGCGCTCGGCGATCGGGCCGGGGGCATCGACCGAGCAGCCGTACATGTCCTGCTCGACGATGCCGAAGACGTCCGGGTTGATCTTCGCGACGGCCTCGATGATCGGGGCGAGCTCCGGGGTGCCGTGCGGCGGCTCGGTCATGATCCCCTGCGACACGGCGGTGGCGAACGGGACGTCGTTCTTCAGCACGTCGAAGAGCAGGTCGGTGTCCACCTGCTTGAGGTGCAGGTACCCGATGCGCTCCGGGTGCGCGGCGATGAGCTTGAGGTTGTCGCCGCCGTAGTACGCGAAGTGGCCGGTGTCGAGGCAGAGGTTCGTGTACGCCGGATCAGTCTCCGACAGGAACCGCACGGTCTCCTTGTAGGTGCCGACGTGGCTGTCCGCGTGGGTGTGGAACTGCTGGTGGACGCCGTACTCCTCGAGCAGCGCCTTGCCGAGCTGGTCGTGGCCCTTGCCGAGGCGGTCCCACTGCTCGTCGGTCAGGGTGCGCGACTCGAGGACCTCCTCGGTGGCGTCCGAGCGCCACAGGTCCGGGATCGTCACGAGGTGCTGGGCGCCGAGCTTCGCTGCCAGACCCGCGACCGCCACGGCCTGGTCCCAGGCACGCTGGAACTGGTCCTCACCCTTGTGGAACCCGGTGAACACCGTTCCGGCGGACAGCTTCAGCCCGCGCGACTCGAGCTCGTCCGACAGCTGCGACGGGTCGGTCGGCAGGTAGCCGTACGGTCCGAGCTCGATCCACTCGTACCCGGCGGCGGCCGCTTCGTCGAGGAAGCGCTTCCACGGCACCTGGTTGGGGTCGTCGGGGAACCAGACGCCCCACGAGTCGGGAGCGGTGCCGATCCGGATGGCGTCGGTGGCGGTGGCGGTGTCGGTCATGACGTCGTCGTCTGCTTTCTGGGTGTGGTGCCTGTGGTGGACGGTGGTGCTCAGCCGAGCAGCGGGCGCTGTGCGGCGACCTGCTGCTCGTACTCGGCGCGGGCGGTCTGCGTGCTCGACAGCGTCGAGGTCTGCGCCACCGGCACGTCCCACCAGCCGTCGCCCTCGGGGGCGTAGACCAGCGGGTCCGAGTTGATGTGCACGAGGGTGGTGTGGTCGTTCGCCTTCGCCTGGCGCACCGCGGCCTTGAGGTCCTCGATGCTGTCCGGGCCGGGCTGGACCTCGATCACGTCGACGCCGTACGACCGCGCGTTCGCCGCGAGGTCGACCGGCAGCGGGTCGCCGTTGTCGAACGACTGCGTCTCGTCCAGGTAGCGGTACTTCGTGCCGTAGCGCTCGGACCCGACGGTCTCGGACAGGTGCCCGATCGACGCGTACCCGTGGTTCTGGATGAGCACGACGATGATCTTGATGCCCTCGGCCACGGCGGTGACGAGCTCGGTGTGCAGCATGAGGTAGCTGCCGTCGCCGACCATGACGATCGCGTCGCGGTCCGGGGCGCCACGACGGACGCCGATGCCGCCGGCGATCTCGTAGCCCATGCACGAGAACGCGTACTCGACGTGGTAACCGAGGGCGTCCTGCACGCGCCAGAGCTTGTGCAGGTCGCCGGGCAGCGATCCGGCCGCCTGGATGACGACGTCGCGCGGGTCGGACACCGACTGCACGGCGCCGATGATCTCCGGCTGACCGGGCAGGTCGGCGCCGGACGGCGCGAACGCGCCGTCGACGGCTGCGTCCCACGCCGCCTTCAGCGACGCGATCTCCGCAGCGTAGGCGGCGTCGACGACGAACGCGGGCTCTGCGGGTGACGACCCGGACGACGCGAGCGCCGCGGTCAACGCGACCAGGGCCTCCCGGGCATCCGCGATCAGCGGCAGCTGCGAACCGTGCTTGTACGCGTCGAACGCGGCCACGTTGACGTTCACGAACGTGACGTCCGGGTTCTGGAACGCGGTCCGCGAGGCGGTCGTGAAGTCGCTGTAGCGCGTGCCGATCCCGATCACGACGTCCGCCTGCGCGGCGACCGCGTTCGCGGCGGCCGTGCCGGTCGCGCCGATGCCACCGAGGTACTGCGGGTGGTCCCAGACGAGCGAGCCGCCGCCAGCCTGCGAGGTACCGACCGGGATGCCGGTGGCCTCGACGAAGGCCGCGAGCTCGTGCTCCGCGCCGGAGTACAGCACGCCGCCGCCCGCGACGATCACCGGGCGCTGCGCGCCCCGGATCGCGGCGACCGCACGCGCCAGCGGCCCGTTCTCGGGCAGCGGACGACGGATGTGCCACTCGCGCGGCTGCAGGAACGCGACGGGGACGTCGAACTCCTCGGCCTGCACGTCCTCGGGCAGGGCGATGGTCACGGGACCGGTCTCGGCCGGGTCGGTGAGCACGCGCATCGCGGCGAGGGCGATCGAGAACAGCTGCTCGGGGCGCTCGACGCGGTCGAAGTAGCGCGACAGCGGACGGAACGCGTCCGTCACCTGGATCGAGGTGTCGTGCGGCAGCTCGATCTGCTGGAGCACCGGGTCGGTGGTCCGCGTCGCGAACGTGTCCGACGGCAGCAGCAGAGCGGGCAGGCGGTTCGTCGTCGCGAGCGCAGCGGCGGTGAGCATGTTCGCGGCGCCCGGGCCGACCGACGCCGTCGCGGCGAAGGTCGCACGGCGGCGGTGCATGCGGGCGAAGCCGACGGCCTCGTGCACCATCGCCTGCTCGTTGCGCGCCTGGTGGTACGGCAGCAGGCCGGGCTGTTCGACGTGGAGCTGCTTGATGGCCTGTCCGACGCCGGCGACGTTGCCGTGCCCGAAGATGCCGAAGATCCCCGGGATGGTGCGTTCGCGGACGTCGCCGTCGACGGTCCACTGGTTGGCCAGGAACTCGACGAGTGCCTGGCCGACGGTCATCCGGCGCGTGTTGGTGGTCACGCGTGCTTCCTTTCGTAGGGCAGGCGCGGGTCGAGCTGCTCGCTCGCCCAGGCCTGGCGGACCCAGCCGTGGGCCGGGTCGTCGGTGATGTTCCAGACGCGCTCCGGGTCGGGCCCGGCCATCACGTTGAGGTAGTACATGTCGTAGCCGGGGGCGGCGACGGCGGGACCGTGCCAACCGTGCGGCACCAGCGCGACGTCGCCGGTGCGCACTTCGCGGAACTCGTCGATCGGACGGTCGTCCGATGCGTACGTGCGGTGCAGTGCGAACGGGTCGGCGGTGGCCGGAGCGGAGAGGCCGCGTGCGACCGCGGACTCGTAGTAGTAGATCTCCTCGAGGTTCGACTCCTCGCCCGGCACGTTCGTGTCGTGCTTGTGCGGCGGGTACGACGACCAGTTGCCGGCCGGCGTGATCACCTCGCACACGATGAACTTGTCCGCGTCGAGGGCCGCAGGGGTGCCGAAGTTGTGCACCTGGCGGCTGGACTGCCCGGCACCGCGGAGCTCCACCGGCACGTCCTGCCGGGCCACGTACGTGGTCGCCTTGACGGTGTCGGTGGGCGCCTCGGCGACCGCGAACCGGCCCGCGCCGGTGATCGTCGCCGCGGTGCCGGACCCGAGGTACAGGACGTCGGTGGGGCCCTCGAAGACGTTCGCGCGCCCCTGCAGGGTCTGCTCGCCGTCCCCGGCGGCGCCCGCGTAGGTCACGTGGAACGACCCGGCGAGCGGCACGACGATGCGCTCCACGGCGTCGGCCGGGAGGCGCAACTCGCGCGCGCCGGTCGGGTCACCGTCCGTCAGGGTGCCGGTCCGGAGCCCGGTGTGCGCCCATCCTGCGATGCGGCCGTCGACGACGTCGGTCCAGCCGGCCTCCGGCCGGCTCCCCTTCGGGATGAACCACTGGTCGTGCTCGTGCTGTTCGTTCGCCATGCTGCGGCTCAGTTGTTCGACGGGAAGCCGAGGTTGATGCCGCCGTGCGACGGGTCGAGCCAGCGGCTCGTGATCGCCTTCTGGCGGGTGAAGAAGCTCACGCCGTCGGCGCCGTACGCCTTGTGGTCACCGAACAGCGAGTTCTTCCAGCCGCCGAACGAGAAGTACGCGACCGGCACGGGGATCGGGACGTTGATGCCGATCATGCCGACCTGCACGTCGCGCTGGAATCGACGGGCAGCGCCGCCGTCGTTGGTGAAGATGGCGGTCCCGTTGCCGTACGCACCGCTGTTGATGAGCTCGAGGCCCTCTTCGTACGTGGCGACGCGGACGACGCTCAGCACCGGGCCGAAGATCTCCTCGGTGTAGACGCGGCTCGTGGTGGGGACCTGGTCGATCAGCGTCGGGCCCAGCCAGAAGCCGTTCTCGTCGCCGTCGGGTCGGACGGTGCGGCCGTCCACCACAACCACCGCACCGTCCTGCTCTGCGACCTCGATGTACGAGGCGACCTTGTCACGGTGCTGCTTCGTGACGAGCGGGCCCATGTCGCATCCGCGACGACCGTCGCCGATGCGCAGGGTGGCCGCGCGGTCCTTGATCTTCTGGATGAGCTCGTCGGCCACCGGCTCGACGGCGACGACGACCGAGATCGCCATGCAGCGCTCACCGGCGGAGCCGAAGCCCGCGTTGATGGCGTTGTCCGCGACCAGGTCGAGGTCGGCGTCCGGCAGCACCAGCATGTGGTTCTTCGCGCCGCCCAGGGCCTGCACGCGCTTGCCGTGCTTCGTGCCCGTCTCGTAGACGTACTGCGCGATCGGCGTGGAACCGACGAACGAGATCGACTCGACGTCGGGGCTCGTGAGCAGGCCGTCGACGCTCAGCTTGTCGCCGTTGAGGACGTTGAAGACACCGTCGGGGAGACCGGCCTCGGAGAACTTCTCGGCAAGCCAGATGGCGGCGCTCGGGTCCTTCTCGGACGGCTTCAGCACGACGGTGTTGCCCGCGGCGATCGCGATCGGCAGGAACCACAGCGGCACCATCGCCGGGAAGTTGAAGGGGCTGATGATGCCCACGACGCCGAGCGGCTGCCGGATCGAGTACACGTCGATGCCGGTCGAGACCTGGTCGGAGAACTCGCCCTTGAGCAGGCTCGGGATGTTCGTCGCGAGCTCCACGACCTCCTGCCCACGGGCGATCTCACCCAGGGCGTCGTCGATGACCTTGCCGTGCTCGCTCGTGATGATCTCGGCGAGCTCGCCCTTGTCGCGGTTCAGGATCTCGCGGAACGAGAACAGGATCTGCTGGCGCTTGGTGAGCGACAGGTTGCTCCATGCCGGGAACGCCGCCTTGGCGCTCGCGATGGCGGCCTGGATCTCGTCCTCGTTCGCCAGGGCGACCTGCTTCGTCGCGACGCCCAGGGCCGGGTCGTACACGGGGGCGCTGTTGCCCGACGCGGACTCGACGTGCTTGCCGCCGATCCAGTGGCCGACGGTGGTGGTGGCGGTCTCCGTGGTGGTCATGCGTTGCTTCCTTCGAGTGTGGTGGCTTGGTCGTGCGTGGTGCCGGCGTTCGCGGTGCCGGCGCTCCCGGTGTGGACGAGGCCGGCGGCCACGTCGACCGCGGTGGCGACGTCGCCGTCCGGCGGGTAGAGCAGGGTGCGGCCGACGACCAGGCCGCGCACGCCGGGGAGCGCGAGGGCATCAGCCCACTTGGCGTACGTCTCGAGCGGCTTGCTCGACGGGTCGCCACCGAGCAGGAGCGTCGGCAGCGTCGTCGCCGCCATCACCCGCTCCATGTCGTCGACGACCGGGATCTTCAGCCAGCTGTAGGCGCTGGACTCCCCCAGGCCCGCGGCGATCGCCATCGAGGTGATGACGGCGTCGGCGGTCAGGTCGTTCACGACCCGGCCGTCCTGCCACGCGGACATGAACGGCTCGAGCATGATCGGCAGCTGGAGTGCGGCGGCTTCGCTGACCGCACGGGCCGTGGCCTCGAGCGTCGGGGCCGTGCCCGAGTCCTCGAGCGCGATGCGCACCAGGAGCTTGGCGAAGTCGAGCCCGGAGTCCTTGATGGCCTGCGCCGAGTACGCGGTGTAGCGGTCGTCCATCTCGAACGTCGCGCCGCGCAGCCCGCCGCGGTTCATCGACCCGACGACGACCTTGCCGTCGAGGGCGCCGAGCAGTGCCAGGTCCTCGAGGATGTCGGGCGTCCCGAGCACCCCGTCGACGCCGGGGCGACCGAGCGCCGTGACGAGCCGCTCGAGCAGGTCGTAGCGGTCGGCCATGGCGGACTCGTCGTTCCGGACCGCCAGGGCACCGCGTGCCGGGTGGTCGGCGGCGACGATGAAGAGCTTGCCGTCGTCGGCGAGCAGGGAGCGCTTGTGCCGAGCGTCGAGCACGGACCGCACCAGTTCGGGCTGTCCGGCGCGGATGTCCCGGAGGCGCTGGAAGTCAGCGGGGCTGATCTCAGGCATGGGTCTTCTCCTCGGTGTTGGTCGCACCCGTGCTCGTGTGGTTCGTGCCGTCGGCGGGGTTGCTGGCGATGAACGACTCGATCTCGTCGCTCGTGGGCATCGCCGTCGAGCACTCGAACCGGGTCGCGACGATGGCGCCGGCGGCGTTGCAGAAGGCGAGGATCCGTTCGAGACCCCAGCCCTGCAGCAGGCCGTGGGTCAGCGCGCCACCGAAGCCGTCGCCCGAGCCGAGCCCGTTGACGACGTCGATGTGGTGCGGGCGGAACTCGACGAACTCGTCGCGGGTCTTCGCCAGCACCCCCTTGGGTCCCTGCTTGACGATGGCGATCTCGACGCCGCGCTCGAGCAGGGCGTCGGCGGCACGGATCGGGTCGGTCTCACCGACGGCGACCTCGCACTCCTCGCGGTTGCCGACGGCGACCGTGGCGTGTTCGAGGGCGACGGCGACCTCGCGCGTCGCGGCCTCGGGGCTCGACCAGAACATCGAGCGGTAGTCCAGGTCCAAGACGGTGTGGCTCTTCGTGCTGTTCTGCGCGGCTGTGCGCGCTTCGTACGCGACGTGGTGTGCCTGCCGACTCGGCTCTTCGCTCAGGCCGGTCACCGTGGTCCAGAAGATCTTCGCCCGCTCGATCTCGTGCAGCGGCAGCGACTTCGCCGTGATCATCAGGTCCGGCGCCTTCGGGGCACGGTAGAAGTACAGCGGGAAGTCGTCCGGCGGGAAGATCTCGCAGAACGCGACGGGGGTGTTCAGCCCCTCGACCGTCTCGACGAAGGCGTTCGCGACGCCGAACTCCGGCAGGGTGCGGGCGATGTACCGGCCGAAGGGGTCGTTGCCGGTGCGGGTGATGACCGCGGCGTCGGCACCGTGGCGCGCTGCGGCGATGGCGACGTTGGTCGCGCTGCCGCCGACGGACTTCGAGAACGTCGTGACGTCTTCGAGTGGGCCGGTCTGCTGCGGGTAGATGTCGACGCTGACGCGTCCCATCGTGATCACGTCGTAGGCGTGGGGAGCGGGGTTCGTCATGCGACGTGGTGGACCTTCCGTGCGGCTTCATCGGCGGACGTTCACGACTGTACACCGTGTTTGCCCTAATGTCATGACATGGTTTTCGGGGCTGGTCCCGCCGGGCGCGTGGCCGCGTCGGTGTGCCGGGAGGCCCGATGTCGGTGTGCCGGGAGGCCCGGTGTCGGTGTGCCGGGAGGCCCGGTGTCGGTGGGTCCTGCCAAGGTCACGACATGCAGATCCTCGCCCTGGTCATCGGTCTCGTGATCGGCATCGCCGTCGGTGCGGTCGTCGCCTGGTCGCTCGCGCGGTCGCGCGCCGGCGTCGACGCCGCCGCGTCGCGCGCGAGCGCCGAGGCGCTCCGCACACGGCTCGACGAGGTCCGCCGCGACGCCGAGGAACGCCTCGACGCGCAGGACGCCCAGTACCGCCGACAGGTCGACTCCCTCGAACGGCGCTCGGCCGAGCTCGAGCACCTCGTGCAGCGCATGCACGGCGCGGACTCGGCCCGGAACCAGAACGAGTCGAAGGTGCTGTCCGCCCTCAGCCCCGTCGCGCAGACCCTCGACGTCATGCGCACGAAGATCGCCGAGCTCGAGCAGTCCCGCAGCGAGCAGTACGGCGCCCTGTCCGCCCAGCTCCGGTCGGCCGCCGAGTCCGAGGAACGCCTGCGCGCCACCGCCGACACCCTGGCCAGCGCCCTGTCGTCGAACAGCACCCGCGGGGTGTGGGGCGAGACGCAGCTGCGCAACGTGGTCGAGGCCGCCGGGTTGCTCGAACGGGTCGACTTCGACGTGCAGTCCTCGGTCACCACCTCGGCCGGCACCGCCCGCCCCGACATGGTCGTGCACCTGCCCGGGGGCAAGACCATCGCAGTCGACGCCAAGGTGCCGTTCAGTGCGTACCTGCAGGCCGTCGAGATCCCGGCGACCGCCACCGGTGCCGAGGGGGCTCGGCGCGACGCGCTCATCGGGCAGCACGTCAAGGCGCTCCGCGCGCACGTCGACGCCCTTGCCGCGCGCGAGTACTGGACCGGGTACGACGCCTCCCCCGAGCTCACCGTCGCCTTCATCCCGTCCGAGTCGCTCATCTCGAGCGCCCTCGCCGCCGACCCCGGGCTGCTCGACCACGCGTTCCGCAAGCGCATCGCCCTCGCCTCACCCGTGACCCTGTGGTCCGTGCTGAAGACGGTGGCGTTCTCGTGGCAGCAGGACGTCGTCTCGCAAGAGGCGCACGAGCTCTTCCGGATCTCGCGCGAACTCTACGGCCGACTGTCCACGATGGCGGGACACGTCGACAAGCTCGGGCGTTCGATCCGGGGCTCCGTCGTCGACTACAACCGGTTCGTGGGGTCGCTCGAGCGGCAGGTGCTGCCGAGTGCACGGCGGTTGTCGCTGCTCGACGAGTCGAAGGTCATCGCGGACCCGGCGTCGATCGAGGACGAGCCGCGGTTGCTCACGGCGCCGGAGCTGGTGGGGGCGGTCGACGAGGACTGACCGTCCGCTCGCGGCGTCGATCCGCGCCGGTCACCTCCGTTCGTGCAGCGATCCGGAGCCGTCGCAGCGACGTCTCAATGCCTTCCGATCATTGATTGCGTCTTCCCCGCTCCTCCTTCGCCGCTCGGTCGAGCACTTTGATCAACGGCTTCGGTGCCAGGAACGCTCGCGCCAGCCCCTGAGCGGTGAAGCCGTCTGCACCGACCAGCCGAGCTTTCGCTCCGGCGCTCAGCATGCCCTTCGCGCCAGCCACCGCGTCCTCCACCGCGAGCGGATGTGGATTCGATCGATTCGGTCGTACGGGGAGAGAACGTCGGACGAGCAGCCGGAGCGGAGTCTCTCCAGCTACCGCAGAGTTGAGCGCGCCCGGATCGGCTCGAATTGCCGATTGCATGTCGATGAGCGACCCACGCGACGCGGCCTCGAACACGACTGATGCGTCCGATTCATCGCTCTTGAGCATCCGATCCTGCTGCAGCACGATGATGAGTCCGGCGGGTGCGTCCGCGAGGATCCGAGCGTAGCTCAGCGGGGTCGCGCCCAGGTCGTTGACTGAGTAGGGATCCGCTCCGGCATCGAGCAAGAGATTCACCGGATCGAGTCCGCCCCCGCCCGAGTTCGCCACTGCGAGCTGCAGCGGCGTCGTCCCCCAACGGTCCGGCGCATCCACCTTCACCCCGAGGTCCAGGAGCGCCCGTATCGCATGCACCGCGCCGTGCTGAGCGGCGAAGTGGAGGGGCGTGAGGGCGTCGGTATGAGCGCGGGAGGCTGAGGACCCTTCGAAGCCTTCCGCAGCGATCCTCGCGATCGCCTGCGAATCGTCCGCAATGATCGCATCCCAGAAAGCAGAACTGTCCGTCGCGGTGCTCATAAGATGATGCTGTTCAGCCCTTCCACGTCCTCGCCGGGTCCCGAATCGGCCAACACCACGAGTGAGCATCTCGATCGCATCGACCTCTCATCTCTCCGAGAGGTACCGCGCGGGAACGAACAATGCCAGGGTCACTCGGTCGTGGCCTTCCGAGAACTCGACGCCTTCCCGGTGCGCGCGATCCGCATCGACCCGCAGCAGGACGGGAGCGGGAGACTTGCGTCGACCCGCTTGCATCGCCAGCTCTCGATCAGTCGTCAGATGCGCGTACTGGCGCCCCATGGGCAAGAGACCATCGCGCAGGATCGACTCAGCCGCCGCGGGAGAAGTCGCGTGCCAGAGCACCGGTCGCGGCACGATCGCTGGCTTCACGATGCGCTCGTCGGTCGAGTGGCCGTACTGTGCGCGGATCCGGTCACCCTCCACCGCGAAGCGCTGCTTGTCAGACTCGGCGACGATGCGGCGCAAGTCCTCCACCGTTGCGTCCACGCCCGACCGCGCCAAGGCCCCGGCGAGATCTGCGAGCGGGACGCTCCCGTCGGCGCCGAGCTCCAGCCCGTACGAACCCGGTTCGTGCCGCAACGCATGCGACATCGCCTTGCTGATCGACCTGTCCTTTCGGGGCATGCCTCAGTCCTCTTCCTGCTCCGCGAGCCACACTGCTCGGTGCTCCTCCATTTCCTCCCACCAGACGTCGAACGACGTCCACTGACCCCGGTACTCCGTCCCGGGCGAAGCGAACGTGTGGATGATCAGGACAGGAGGGTTGCCCGAACGGTCGCCACCGTCGAAACAGAACACGTCGTCCGTGTCCTGGTGCTTCGCGAAGGGCACGAGGGAACGGGTCGGATACTGCTCCCCAACGATGTCAGCCCAGTTCTCTGTCTGGCTCTCGTACTCAGACGTCCACATGAAGGGATCGATGTCGGGAAGCGGGTCTTGTGCAAGGGCACGTTGGAAGCGCTCGGGGTACTGGAATCCCTCGGGCGCGATCAAGCGCGCCTCGACTTGCCGTTCCTCGACGGTTGTTAGTCGACGTTCCCTCACTGTGGTGCTCCGGTGAGCTTCGGGAGGTCGTGAGACCCAGCTGGATTCGCTTTCGACCAATTCGTGCCTTGCGACTTCATCCGAACCTCAGCGGCCTCGCCCCACGTTCTGGGCTCGGCGTGGCCACGCTTCGTGAAGCGTTCAACCTCTCTTGCGGTCAACGGTTCGTGGTGTTCGTGTGCGCGCGCCTGCACTGGCGTTTCGGTCTCCCGCGCGGCTCTGATCCGAGTGTTGTCCATGCTGGTGCTCACGCCGTCCGGCATCTCCACCACGTCGACCGGGTCTCCGCGCCAACCGCCGTCGCGCATGCTGTTTGTGATGTCGTCGTAGGTGTACGGCTCACCGGTGGTGCGGTCGATCTTGTTGAAGGAGACAGACTTCTGCGAGAACCGAACAGCACCAGGTTCGAACGGCCGAACGACTCGCTGCAATGGCGTGAACAGCTTTCCCAGCTTGGACGTCGCACTGAAGGCATTGACCTGCTTCGCGATCACATCACGTCCACGTGCGAATCGACTACCGACGTGCAACAGCGAGGTCGCCCGTCCACCCTTACTCGCCATCCGCATCGCCCGAGCCGTCACCCCTAGGCCACCTGCCAGTGGGACGCAGTCGACGAGGGCCCACGCGAGGTCCCACCCGTCGGCGGTGCCCTTGCTCATCTTGTACAACGTGTCCGCCAACACCACGAGCGCGATCGCCGCGATGATCAACGTCCACGGCCCCGGGATGATCATCGCGATGATCCCGCCGACCGCGACGACGACCTTCGCGATGGAGACGATGGTCTCCCATGCCTCGGACCCGAAGATCTTGTCCCACGTGGACTGCTTCCCCAGCCCCGCGTCAGCCGCTTCACCGATCTTCGTCGCGGTCCGCTGCTCCGCGTCCTGCCAGTCACCCTTCGCATCCGCCACGAGCCGCTTCGCTGCGTCGATCCGGGACTGCGCCGCCGCGATGTCGCCCTGCGCGGACGACACGGACCCCTGCGCGACGGAAGCGTTGTCGGACGCCGCCCGCAACTGCGCCGGCGACGGCACGTCCACCCCGTCGGGCACCTCGGAGCCAGCCGGGTACTTCTCCGCGACCTTCGACAGGTCCGACGATGCCGACTGGTAGTGCGACAGGTTCGACTGCGCATCGGAGAGCCGGTCCTGCGCCGCGGCGAGGTCCCCGGACGCATCCTTCGCGTCCGCGAGCGCACCATCAGCCCGGTACTGGGTGTCATCGACCGTGTCCGCCCACCCCGACAACGCCGTCGCGGCGAGTTCGTACGAGTCGACGAGCTTGGTCAGGTCCGACGGGGTGTCCTCGATCGCGTCGACGAACACGTCCGCCGCTTCACCCTCCCAGTCGGTCAGCCACCCGGACCCCTTCACCGACTTCAGCCGGGTCGAGGCGTCATCCGCGGCGTCGGAGATGCGCTGGTACTCCCGCGACATCATCCGCAACGTCGACGGATCCCCCTTGACCGGATCATCACCCTGATCGACGACATCCCACCCCGACGGCCGCCCCATCATTCCTCCCCAGGTCCGATCTCCGCACACTTCTTCACAGATGTGCGGTTGTGACCATATCAGGGGTCACAGATGCCGATGATTCGAATCATCGTGTGCTCTCGTCCCGTGCACGGGAAAACCCGTCCGCGCCACGCGACGACGTGGTGCGGACGGGTCTCGACGGTTCAGCGATGACTCGCGCCGATCAGGATCTCGCAGGGATCAGAACCACTTCTCCGCACGGTGGTCCGCCTGGATGCGACGGATGGTGTTCGAGCGGGACCGCAGGACGAGCGAGTCGGTGTGGATGACGCCGCGCGAGCGACGGACACCGTCGACCAGGACACCGTCGGTGACGCCGGTGGCGACGAAGAACGTGTTGTCACCCGTGACCAGGTCGTCCTGGTCGAGGACCTTGTCCAGGTCGTGGCCGGCGGCGATGGCGCGCTCGCGCTCCTCGTCGTCCTTCGGCTGCAGCTTGCCGAGGATCACGCCGCCGAGCGCCTTGATCGCGCACGCCGTGATGATGCCCTCGGGGGTGCCGCCGACACCGACGCACATGTCGATCGTCGAGCCGGGCAGCGCGGCGGCGATGCCACCGGCGACGTCACCGTCGAGCAGCAGACGCGTCCCGGCGCCCGTCGCACGGATCGCACGGATCAACTCGTCGTGACGGGGACGGTCGAGCACGGCCACGACCATGTCCTCGAGGTCCTTGCCCTTGGCCTTCGCGAGCGCGCGGATGTTCTCGCCGATCGGCTTCTCGAGGTCCAGGACCCCGCGGCCCTCGGGCCCGGCGGCGATCTTGTCCATGTAGAACACGGCGGAGGGGTCGTACATCGAACCGCGGTCCGAGACGGCCATGACGGAGATGGCGTTCTGACGGCCGGCTGCGGTGAGCGAGGTGCCGTCGATCGGGTCGACCGCGATGTCGCAAGCCGGGCCGTGGCCGTTGCCGACGTGCTCGCCGTTGTAGAGCATCGGGGCGTTGTCCTTCTCGCCCTCACCGATGACGACGACGCCGTCGAAGTTCACGGTGCCGAGGAACTTGCGCATCGCGTCGACCGCGGCGCCGTCGGCGAGGTTCTTCTCACCACGCCCGACCCACGGCTGCGCACGGATCGCGGCGGCCTCCGTCGCACGCACGAGCTCGAGGGCCAGGTTGCGGTCGGGCTGGAGGAACAGGGAGCCGGTTTCCGTAGAGGGAGTCACGACCCGAGCCTACCGACCGGCGGCCGACCGGCGGTTCGGACACCGGGCCCGTGCACGCATGTGCACGGCGGACGCGAGCCGACCGTGTAACCCGCACCGCGCCTCCAGAGCTTCTGACTACGATCGGCGGGGACATCACCGAAGTCGAAGGAGATCCACGTGCCCATCGCAACGCCGGAACAGTACGCCGAGATGATCGAACGCGCGAAGGCGGGCAAGTTCGCGTACCCCGCGGTCAACGTGTCCTCGTCGCAGACCATCAACGCGGTCCTCCAGGGCCTGCAGGAGTCCGGCTCGGACGGCATCCTCCAGGTCACGACGGGCGGTGCCGACTACTTCGCCGGCCAGACGATCAAGAACCGTGCCGCCGGTGCCCTCGCGATGGCGAAGTTCGCCCACGAGGTCGCGAAGAACTACGACATCACGGTCGCGCTGCACACCGACCACTGCCCGAAGGACGCCCTCGACGGCTTCGTCCTGCCGCTCATCGCGGCGAGCGAGGAAGAGGTCCGCGCCGGCCGCAACCCGATCTTCCAGTCGCACATGTGGGACGGCTCGGCCGTGCCGCTCGACGAGAACATCGAGATCGCGAAGACCATGCTCGAGAAGACGCGGAACATCAACGCGATCCTCGAGGTCGAGATCGGTGTCGTCGGCGGCGAAGAGGACGGCGTCGAGCACGAGGGCACGAACGACGCCCTGTACACGACCCCGAACGACGTCGAGAAGGTCGTCGACGCGCTCGGCCTGGGCGACAAGGGTCGCTGGATCGCCGCGCTCACCTTCGGCAACGTGCACGGCGTCTACAAGCCGGGCAACGTCAAGCTCCGCCCCGAGCTCCTCGGCGAGATCCAGGCCTCGGTCGCGGCCAAGCACGGCACCGGCGAGAACCCCCTCGACCTCGTCTTCCACGGCGGCTCCGGCTCGACCGACGACGAGATCCACGAGGCCGTCCGCAACGGCGTCATCAAGATGAACATCGACACGGACACGCAGTACGCGTTCACCCGATCGATCGCGGACTCGATGTTCCGGAACTACGAGGGTGTCCTGAAGATCGACGGCGAGGTCGGCAACAAGAAGCAGTACGACCCCCGCGCCTGGGGCAAGGTCGCCGAGTCCGCCATGGCGGCTCGCGTGGGCGAGGCCGCGAAGGTGCTCGGCTCCGCCGGTCACACCAAGGGCTGACACCGGGAGCAACTGCCAGGAGGAACGGGGCGCGTCCGACGGACGTGCCCCGTTCTGCGTCCGGCCGCCTCCACCGCATGCCACGATGGGCAGGTGACCGTCGACGCCATCGCCTCCGAGTTCGCCCAGTTCGTCACCGAGTCGCCCACCGCGTTCCACGCGGCAGCGGCCGCCCGTGACCGCCTCGTCGCAGCCGGGTTCACCGAGCTGTCCGAGCTCGACGCGTGGCCGACCGAACCCGGCGCGTACGTCGTGGTCCGCGACGGTGCGGTCATCGCGTGGCGCCTGCCGGAGGGTGCAACGGCGACGACCCCGTTCCGGATCCTCGGCGCCCACACCGACTCCCCCGGGTTCCGGATCAAGCCGAACCCCGGAGTCCGCACCGGCGGGTGGGAGCAGCTGAACGTCGAGGTCTACGGCGGCGCGCTCCTGTCGACGTGGTTCGACCGCGACCTGCGCATCGCCGGCCGGGTCGTCGACGCCGACGGCAGCGTGCGGCTCGTCAGCACCGACGCGGTCGCCCGCATCCCGAACCTCGCGATCCACCTCGACCGCGGGGTGAACGACGGCAAGGAGATCGACCGCCAACGCCACACGCTGCCGATCGTCGGCGTGGACGGCGACGCCGGAGGGACCTCGGTCGTGGAGTGGCTGCGCGCTCGCCTCGGAGACGATGCAGTCTCGTGGGACCTCTTCCTCGCCGACACCCAGGCCCCCGCCCGCATCGGCATCGAGCGCGAGTTCCTGGCGTCGGGCCGGATGGACAACCTGACGAGCGTGCACGCCGGGCTCCGCGGCATCGTGGACGCCCCGGTCGACGGCGACCACATCCCCGTGTTCGCGGCGTTCGACCACGAGGAGATCGGTTCCTCGACCCCGTCCGGTGCCGGTGGCCCGTTCCTCGAGGACGTCCTCGGCCGCGTGCAGGAGGGTCTCGGCGCCACCCGCTCCGAGGCCGCTCGGGCGTTCCGCGCCTCGTGGCTGTTGTCGAGCGACGCCGGGCACCTGGTGCACCCGAACCAGCCGGAGAAGCACGACCCGACGAACCGTCCGCGCCCCGGTGCCGGTCCGCTGCTGAAGATCAGCGCGAACCAGCGCTACATGACCGAGGCCAAGGGCGAGGCCGTCTGGGCCGCCGCATGCGACACCGCCGGGGTGCCGTGGCAGCCGTTCGTCAACGTCAACACGATCCCCGGTGGCTCGACCATCGGCCCGATCGCGGCGACCCGGCTCGGGATCCCGACGATCGACATCGGCGTCGGGCTGCTGTCGATGCACTCGATCCGCGAGCTCGTGCACGTCGAGGACCTGGCGTCACTCCACGGCGCCGTCGCGGCGTTCCTGGCAGGCTGAGCCCTGGCCGGCTGGACCCGGCCGGCTGAGCCCCGCCCGGCGTCTGCGGGCCGGGGTGGTCGCGACTCCCCGCGCACGCAGGACCGAGTGGTCACGAACTGTCGGGGGCCCCGGCGCCGGACGACACTTCGTGACCGCTCGACGGCGGGCATGCGGCGTGTTGCGACCACTCGACGCGCGGATGCCAGCGCCGCGAGCAGCCTGGCGGTCAGGCGGTCCGAGGGTCAGGCGCCGGCCTGGCGCATCATGAACTCGACGAACTGCGGGTCCTGGAACACCACGACGACGAACGCGATGGTGCTCACGAAGGTGGCCACGACCGCGCCGACGATCGGCACCCAGAACGTGCGCTTGCGTGCCCGGAGCCGGCGGATCGACCACCACGCCACGAGCGCGAAGACCACGACGTTCGTGATCGCCCCGATGATCGCGGCACCGCTCAGTGCACTCGGGTCGTTCAGCGCCGTGTACTGCGTCTCGAGGGTCCGACGCACCGTCGACGCGACGTTGGTCACCGCGAGGGACTGCACCACGGAGATGAGTCCGAAGGCGAGCAGACCGACCGTCAGGACGAAGTCGGCGGGCGTGCGTCCGAACCGGCTCGTCGACGCGGACCGCTGCGACCCGCCCGTGGTCGGGTCGCCGGCTGCGCCGGGTCGTCCTGGAGGCACGGTGCCGGTCGGCGCACCGGCACCGGACCGGTACGCGGTCGCGCCGTCCTGCCCGGCCTGGCTCGCCGCCTGCTGGCGGCGGTCGCGCTCCTGCTGCTCGCGCTCCTGACGTTCCTGTTCGACCAGGACCGGGTTGACCCATCCCTCTGGCGCGTACTCGCCGTACGCGGGGGCGGGTCGGCCGTGGACCCGGCCGCTGACGGCACCGGCGGCCGTCGTCGGGGACGTGCCCCGGGCCTCCTGGCCGGCTGCCGCCGTGTCGTCGACGTGACCCGGCTCGCGCTGCGGCACCGAGCCCCAGCCGTCCGCGCCGCTCATGCCCGACGCCCGCCGAGCGCGCGCGTCGGGTTGCCCGACGCGTCGGTGCGGAGCTCCTTGGGGAGCGAGAACATCAGGTCTTCGTGTGCGGTCACGACTTCTTCCACGGCGCCGTACCCGGCGTCGGCGAGTTGTTCGAGGACTTCGGCGACGAGCTCTTCGGGGACGGACGCGCCGCTCGTGACGCCGACGGTGGCGACGCCGTCGAGCCACTCCTGGCGGATCTCCTCCGCGTAGTCGACACGGTGCGCGGCCTTCGCCCCGTGCTCCAGGGCGACCTCGACCAGACGGACGCTGTTCGACGAGTTCGCGGAGCCGACGACGATCACCAGGTCGGTGCCCGGGGCGACCTTCTTGATCGCGACCTGGCGGTTCTGGGTGGCGTAGCAGATGTCGTCGGACGGCGGATCCTGGATGGTCGGGTACTTCTCGCGCAGCAGGCGGACGGTCTCCATCGTCTCGTCGACGCTCAGCGTGGTCTGCGACAACCAGACGAGGTTGTCGGGATCGGGGACGTCGAGCGCGGCGACGTCGTCCGGGCCGTTGACCAGGATCGTGCGCTCGGGGGCGTGGCCCATCGTGCCCTCGACCTCTTCGTGGCCGGTGTGCCCGATCAGGATGATGGTCCGCTCGGCCTTGGCGAACCGGGTGGCCTCGCGGTGGACCTTGGTGACCAGGGGGCAGGTGGCGTCGATGGCGTGCAGGTCGCGGTCGGCGGCACCGGCCACGACGGCGGGTGAGACGCCGTGGGCGCTGAACACCACGTGCGAACCGCGCGGGACCTCGGCGACGTCGTCGACGAACACCGCACCGCGCTGCTCGAGGGTCGACACGACGTGGACGTTGTGGACGATCTGCTTGCGGACGTAGACGGGCTCGCCGTACTGCTCGAGCGCCTTCTCGACCGCCACCACCGCCCGGTCGACCCCGGCGCAGTAGCCGCGGGGTGCCGCGAGCAGCACCTTCTTCGGACCGGCGACCGGCTCGTCACGCAGTCGCCCACGCGCCGCGTGCACACGCGGAGGGGCGAGCGGGACCGTGTGGCCGTTGGTGATCGTCACGTCCCCGATGATAGGTGAGCGGGACGCACGCGACCTGGGCGCGGGGGCCGGCTGTGGAGAACCCGCCGCTCGCCCGCTGTCACCGGTGTCGGGCACGATGGACGTCCAGCACGAGAAGGAGCGACATGGCGATCGAACAGGGCCCGCCGACGGCCGACAACCCGTGGCCGGTCGCGCTCCTCGGCGCGAAGCTCCGCGACTGGATCGACCGGCTCGGCACCGCGTGGATCGAGGGCGAGATCACGCAGTGGAACGTCGCGGGCGGCAACGTCTACGGCAAGCTCAAGGACGTCGAGGTCGATGCGACGGTGTCGTTCTCGATCTGGTCGAGCGTGCGGTCCCGGGTGCCGGCGGACATCAAGCAGGGCGACCGGGTCGTCGCAGCGGTCAAGCCGAACTACTGGGTCAAGGGCGGCTCGCTGACCATGCAGGTCGTCGAGATGAAGCACGTCGGCCTCGGTGACCTGCTCGAACGACTCGAACGCCTGCGTCGGACCCTGGGCGAAGAGGGGCTGTTCGACCCCGCACGCAAGAAGCGTCTGCCGTTCCTGCCGCACCGGATCGGCCTGATCACCGGCAAGGACTCCGACGCCGAGAAGGACGTCAAGCGCAACGCGCAGCTCCGGTGGCCGCAGGTCGAGTTCCGCACCGTCCACACCGCCGTGCAGGGCGAGCGGACCGTGGGCGAGGTCACGGCGGCGATCCTCGAGCTCGACGCCGACCCGACGGTGGACGTCATCATCATCGCCCGTGGTGGCGGCGACTTCCAGAACCTGCTCGGCTTCAGCGACGAAGGACTCGTCCGCGCAGCAGCAGCGGCGAGCACACCGATCGTGTCGGCCATCGGGCACGAGGCCGACCGTCCCATCCTCGACGAGGTCGCGGACCTCCGCGCCTCGACCCCGACCGACGCCGCCAAGCGCGTCGTGCCCGACGTCGCGGAGGAGCTCGCGAACGTCCGGCAGGCCCGCGCCCGCATCGGCCTGCGGTTGTCGCAGACGCTCGCGGTCGAGGCCGACCGGATCGCCGCCCTCCGGTCACGCCCGGCGCTCGCGTCGACGGCGTGGCTCGTCGACACCCGTGCGGAGGAAGTGGCCCGTGACCTGTCCCGGTCGCGGGAGCTGCTCGACCGTCGGCTCGAGCGGGGCCACTCGGAGGTCGGGCACCTGACCGCCAGGCTCCGTGCGCTGTCGCCGCGCGACACCCTGCGCCGCGGCTACGCGATCGTGCAGCGGGCCGACGGCGGCGTGGTGCGGTCGTCCGACGACCTGACCGGGCAGACGCCGGTGCACGTCACGCTCGGCGCGGGGACGGCGACCGGAACGCTCGAGCCGGACGGGCCGGGTCCGGACGGGTCGGGTTCGGCCGGGCCGGGTCCGGACGGGTCGGGTCCGGCTGCCTGACGCGTCGGGGTCGCCGACGGCCTGGTCACCAGCCGCGGTCGCGCAGCCAGGTCGTCGCCAGCGTGCTCCACGCCTCGGCCGGCCCGAGGCCCTCGGCGAGCCCGATGCCGTGCACACCGCGCTCGAACACGTGCAGGTCGAACGGCACCCCGTGCCGCGCCAGCGCGTGTGCGTAGGACAGCGAGTGCGTCACCGGCACGTGCTCGTCCTCGGCCGTGTGCCACAGGAAGGTCGGCGGAGTCCGGTCGTCGACGAGCAGGTCCGCGTCCACCGCGGACCGCTCGCGGACGCTCGCGCCCGGTCCGAGCAGGTTGTCGGCGCTGCCGACGTGCGGGTGGTCCGTCATCGACGTCACCGGGTAGCAGAGCACCGTCAGGTCGGGCCGGTCGTCGACGTCCGACACGGCGCGCTCGGCCGGCGTCGGTGCGTTCGACACGAGGGCCGCCAGGTGCCCGCCTGCCGACGAACCGATCACGACGATCCGCGGATCGGACGGGAGGCCCGCCCAGCGTCCGGCACGCAGGTCACGGACGAGCGCTCGGGTCGCCACCACGGCGTCCGGGTGGCGGTGCGGGGCGAGCGGGTACGCGAACACGACCGCGTCGATGCCGATCCCGTTCAGCCAGCGGGCGTACCCCTCCCCCTCGTGCGGGGCGTGCATGCCGTACCCGCCGCCGGGCAGGACGACCGCGAGCGAGGGGCGGCCCGGCAGCCCGTCGCGCCCAGCGCTCGGTCCGTCCGGTGCCGGGTACCAGTCCACGCCCTCGGGGAGATCTGTCATGGCGCGACCCTACCGGCCGGTGTTCTCCCCAGGCGCAGCGGGCACGTCGGTCAGTCGGTGGACCCTCGGTAGGATCGAGTCGTGCCATCCCAGCAGGAACCCGAGCAGACCGACGTCCAGTCGCTGAGCTACGAAGCAGCCCGCGACGAACTCGTGCGTGTCGTGAGCGAGCTCGAACAGGGCTCCGCGACCCTCGAGCGCTCGCTGTCGCTCTGGGAGCGCGGCGAGGCCCTGGCCGCCCGCTGCGAAGAGTGGCTCGTCGGTGCTCGTGCCCGGCTCGACGCGGCCCGCGCGGCCAGCAGCGCCGAGGACGGCTCCGCCCGATGACCGACGCGAACGGTCGCCCGATCGTCGCCGAGCTCGGCCGACCCGAGACGGCAGAGGAGACCTGGGCCCGCAAGGACGCCGCACGGACCGCTCGCCGCCAGCACCAGACGGCCTTCAACCTCGTGATCGCGCTCATCGCGTCGCTCGGCATCGTGCTGTTCCTCGTCGCCGTGGTCGTGCGGCCGAACACCACGGTCGACCGCACCGTCGACTACCAGCAGATCGCGGCCGATGCCCACGTCGGCGACATCACCCTCGCCGCCCCCGACCTGCCGAGCGGCTTCACGTCGAACCGGGCCGACTTCTCCGACAAGACCTCGGACGACGTCGACGTCTGGACCGTCGGGTTCGTGACGCCGGACAAGCAGTACCTCAGCCTGCAGCAGGGCGTGGACGCGAACGGCTCGTGGGTCTCGAACCAGCTCGACCAGCGACCGTCGACCGGCACCCGCGTCATCGACGGCACCAAGTGGACCGTGTACGACCGACGGGCCGAGGGCTCGGATGCCGGCAACCACGCGTACTCGCTCGTGTCCACGTTCGGCACCAACACGATCGTGCTCTCCGGCACCGCCGACGACTCGTCGTACCGCACCGTGGCCACGGCCGTGACGAAGCAGTTCTCCCAGTAGCGACCGCCGGACGAATCCTGCCGGACACCCCGGCGCCCGACCACTCGACCTCATCCGACCCGATCCGAGGAGCCCCATGCCCGACCGCGCCGCCTCCACCCCGTCCGACGCCCTGCGCCTGCTCGTCGACGGCAACGCCCGCTTCGCCGCCGACAAGCGCCGCATGGGCCGCACGGACCCCGACCGCCGCACCGAGCTCCAGGGGTCGCAGGCGCCGTTCGCGACCGTCCTCGGCTGCTCCGACTCGCGCGTGCCGTTCGAGCACGTGTTCGACGCGGGCATCGGTGACCTCTTCGCCATCCGCAACGCCGGGCAGATCGTCGACGACGTCGTGCTCGGGTCGATCGAGTTCGCGGTCGTCGCGCTCGGCACCCCGCTCGTCGTCGTCCTGCGCCACACCCGGTGCGGTGCCGTCGCCGCGGCCCGCTCGGGTGAGCCGGTCCCCGCGCCGCACCTGCAGGCCCTGGTCGACGCCATCGCCCCGAGCGTCGAGAAGGTCCGTGCCACCGACGCCGAGCTCCCACAAGAAGCGATCGGCGCCGCCCACCTCGAGGCCACGCTCCGCCAGGTGCTCGAGCGCTCCGGTGCCGTCTCCGACGCGATCGCCGAGGGCCGGCTGGCCGTCGTCGGCGCGACCTACGACCTCGGCACGGGCGAGGTCACGATCGACACGGTGGTCGGCAACGCCTGACGGCCCCTCGGCGCCGCACCCGCACGTCCCACATCCGTCGCACCGGTACAGTCGAACGAGACGCCCGGCGCCGGTTCCGTGACCCACGGAGACCTCGTGCGCCGGCGCAGTCCCCCGACGCGACCGCGTCCGGCGAGCACCCCAGGAAGGACCACGACGACGTGACCGACACCACCGAGACCGAGTTCCGCATCGAGCACGACACCATGGGCGAGGTGCGGGTGCCGAAGTCGGCGTTGTACCGCGCCCAGACCCAGCGCGCGGTCGAGAACTTCCCCATCTCGGGCACCGGGCTCGAGTCGGCCCAGATCGTGGCGCTCGCCCGCATCAAGCGCGCTGCGGCCATCGTGAACGGCGAGCTCGGCATCGTCGAGCCCGCCGTCGCCGACGCCATCGCGGGCGCGGCGGACCTGATCATCGGTGGGCAGCACCACGACCAGTTCCCCGTCGACGTGTACCAGACCGGCAGCGGCACCTCGTCGAACATGAACATGAACGAGGTCCTGGCCACGCTGGCGTCGGACATCGGCGGCACCGCGGTGCACCCGAACGACCACGTCAACGCCTCGCAGTCGTCGAACGACGTGTTCCCGACCTCGGTGCACGTCGCCGTGACCGAAGCCCTGCTGCGCTCGCTCGTCCCGGCGCTCGAGCACCTCGCCGAGTCGCTCGAGGCCAAAGCCACGTTGTGGGCCGACGCCGTGAAGTCCGGCCGCACGCACCTGATGGACGCCACCCCGGTCACCCTCGGCCAGGAGTTCGGCGGCTACGCACGCCAGATCCGCCTGGGCATCGAACGGGTCACCGCGACGCTCCCCCGCGTCGCCGAGGTCCCGCTCGGCGGCACCGCCGTCGGCACCGGCATCAACACCCCGAAGGGCTTCCCGCAGCGGGTGATCGCCCAGCTCGCGAGCGACACCGACCTGCCGATCACCGAGGCCGTCGACCACTTCGAGGCCCAGGGCGCGCGCGACGCCCTGGTCGAGGCCTCCGGGGCGCTCAAGGTGCTCGCGGTCAGCCTGACGAAGATCAACAACGACCTGCGCTGGATGGGGTCGGGCCCGAACACCGGGCTCGGCGAACTGCACATCCCCGACCTGCAGCCGGGCTCGTCGATCATGCCCGGCAAGGTCAACCCGGTGATCCCCGAGGCCACCCTGATGGTGGGCGCGCGGGTCATCGGCAACGACGCCACCATCGCCTGGGCGGGTGCGTCCGGTGCGTTCGAGCTCAACGTCGCGATCCCCGTGATGGGGACGGCGCTGCTCGAGTCGATCCGTCTGCTGGCGAACAGCTCGCGGGTGCTGGCCGACAAGACCATCGACGGGCTGCAGGCGAACCTCGAGCGGGCCCGGGCGTTCGCCGAGTCGTCGCCGTCGATCGTCACCCCGCTCAACCGGGTCATCGGCTACGAGGCCGCGGCGAAGGTCGCGAAGTACGCCGTCGCCGAGGGCATCACCGTCCGCCAGGCCGTCGTGGCGCTCGGCCACGTCGAGCGTGGCGAGGTCACCGAGGAGCAGCTCGACGCGGCACTGGACGTCCTGTCCATGACCCACCCGAACTGAGCTCCTGCCGCGCGACCCCTCCGCGCTGACCCCTCCGCCAAAGCGACAGATCTCCGCGAACTGTTCGCGGAGATCTGTCGCTTTCGTGTGTGGGGAACAGCCGGGCGCTACACCAGGTCGGGCGAGTCCAGCAGGTCCGTCACGAGGGCGGCGATCGCGGAGCGCTCCGACCGGGTCAGCGTGACGTGGGCGAACAGCGGGTGGCCCTTGAGCCGCTCGATGACGCTCGCGATGCCGTCGTGCCGTCCGACCCGCAGGTTGTCGCGCTGCGCGACGTCGTGGGTGAGCACCACGCGGGAGTTCTGCCCGATGCGGGAGAGCATGGTGAGCAGCACGTTCCGTTCGAGCGACTGCGCCTCGTCGACGATCACGAACGCGTCGTGCAGGGACCGACCGCGGATGTGCGTGAGCGGCAGGACCTCGATCAAGCCGCGCTCGATCACCTCGTCGAGGACGTTGTCGGACACCACCGACCCGAGGGTGTCGTAGACCGCCTGCGCCCACGGGTTCATCTTCTCGCCGGCGTCACCGGGCAGGAACCCGAGGTCCTGGCCACCCACGGCGTACAGCGGCCGGAACACCATGATCTTCTTGTGCTGCTGCCGCTCGAGCACTGCTTCGAGCCCGGCGCACAGGGCCAACGCTGACTTGCCCGTGCCGGCGCTGCCGCCCAGGGACACGATGCCGATCTCGGAGTCGAGCAGGGCGTCGATCGCGAGCCGCTGCTCGGCGGACCGGCCGCGCAGCCCGAAGACCTCGCGGTCGCCACGGACCAGGGCGACGGAACCGGCGGTGTGCACGCGACCGAGGGCCGAACCGCGCTCGGAGTGGATGACGACTCCGGTGTTGACCGGCACGCCGTCGAGCTGGACGGAGCGGATCTCCTCCTTCTCGTACAGGTCGGCCATCTGCTCGCCCGAGACCTGCAGGTCGGCGATGCCGGTGTAGCCGGAGTCGACCGCGAGCTCGGCGCGGTACTCCTCGGCCGCCATGCCGATCGACGACGCCTTGACGCGCAGGGGCAGGTCCTTCGACACGACGACCACGTCGAGCCCGTCGTTCTGCAGGTTCGAGGCGACGGCGAGGATGCGGGAGTCGTTGTCGCCGAGCTGCAGCCCGGACGGCAGGACGGACTGGTTGGAGTGGTTCAGCTCGACGCGGAAGGAACCGCCGTCACCGAGCGCGATCGGGAAGTCGAGCCGTTCGTGTTCGATGCGCATCTCGTCCAGCAGCCGCAGGGCCTGCCGCGCGAAGTACCCGATCTCCGGGTCGTTGCGCTTCGACTCGAGTTCGCTGACGACCACGACGGGCAGGACCACCGCGTGCTCGGCGAAGCGGAACAAGGCCCGCGGATCGCTGAGGAGCACCGATGTGTCGAGCACGTACGTGCGCTGGGCGACCGACGTGGACGAGTCCGCGGTGGGCTGGTGCTGGGTTCCGCGAGAGACGTTCTGAGAGGTCACGACCACTCCATCCCCGGGCCGCGAGCAGCCCGGTCCATGTCCTCGAACGCGGCCGTGGAGCGGGTCCCGAAGCACCGACTGTGGCCGCTTCGATCGGGCGCGGTGCCCGATGGGGACAACGTACGTCCGCCCTCCGACACCCCGCCAGCGACACGCGGTTTCCGGCGTTACGGTCACGTGAACAACGTGACACCGGCAGTCGACGTGGCCGTCCGCCGGACGGGAGGCCCGTGGCGGCGCCGCCCCGCGCCTCCCGTCCGCCCTTCCGCACGTCCAGATCCGCGAAAGCGACAGATCTCCGCGAACCGTTCCCGGAGATCTGTCGCTTTCGCGGAACCGCGCTACTGAAGCGTCGCGTACGAGACGCAGGCGTCGCGGAACATGTCGAGCGTCTCGTCCGTCGTCGAGGCGAACACCGACACCCGCGCGACGCCGAGCCGCGTCGTCGCGGTCACGCCGTGGTTGTGCAGCGCCGCGGACAGCGCGGTCAGGCGCCCCTCGGCCGGCCGCAGCACGACGATGCCGGCGCGCTCGCGCGGGTCGCGGCTGGACTCGACCTCGAGCCCGAACTCGTCCGCGATCGCGAACACGCGCTCGACGCGCTCGGTGACGCGCTCCTGCACGGCGGCGACACCGACGGCGGTCAGCCGGTCCAGCGACACCGCGAGGCGGGCCTGCGCGATGGGGTCGATGCGGGTCATCTGGTAGCCGGCGGCACCCGGGCGCACGGCGGGGACGTCCACGGGCCAGCCGGTGGTGCCGTGCGGGCCGGACAGCGCCGGACGCAGGCGGTTCAGGGCGCGGTCGCTGAAGGCGGTGAAGCCCGTGCCCCAGCCGGCGTGCAGCCACTTCTGGCCGCCGGTCGCGACGACGTCCGCGATCTCGTAGGGGGCGTCGACGACTCCGAAGCCCTGGATCGCGTCGAGGATCAGCAGGCGGTCACCGATGACCTCGCGGATGCCGGCGAGGTCGGCCAGGTAGCCGGTGCGCCAGTCGACCAGCGACACCGCCACGGCCGTCACGTCGTCGGTCAGGCGCTCCTGGATGAGCGAGGGGGTCATCCACCCGGCACCGGACTCGATGACGACCGGCTGGACCCGGCCGCCGGTCGCCGAGGCGGCGCTCGCCAGCGCGAGCGGCAGCGAGGGGTACTCGTCGGCCGACACCAGCACGCCGCCGGTCAGGCCGAAGGCCGTGTGCAGCAGGCCGGGCGTCGTCGCGGTCTGCGAGACGACCTGGTCCTCGCGGCGACCGACCAAGCGGGCGGCGACCGTGCGGACGCGGGCGTCCTGCTCGTCGAGGGTCTCCATGGCGCCGAAGCGCATGTGCTCCTGGATCGTGCCGAGCACGCGCTGCTCTTCGAGCACGGCGGTCTGCACGGGGCCGAACGCAGCGTGGTCGAGGTAGCCGGGGTCCTCGGAGAAGCCCGCGGCGTACTCGTCGATGTTCACAGGGGTGCACCTTTCACAGTGTCGAACCCTGAGAGCCTACTGGGATCACTGAACGTCAGCGAACCCAGGCCGATCCGCGCAGTAGCGAGGAAGCGTCAGCCGCCGAAGCGTCGCGACCGCAGCCCGAAGTCGCGGACGGCGCGCAGGAAGTCGACCTCGCGCAGGTCGGGGTAGAGCGCCTCCACGAAGTAGAACTCGCTGTGCGCGCTCTGCCACAGCATGAAGTCGGACAGCCGCTGCTCACCCGAGGTCCGGATCACCAGGTCGGGGTCGGGCTGTCCCTGCGTGTACAGGTGGTCGCCGATGAGCTCCGGCGTAAGGACCTCGGCCAGGGTGTCGATCGTGCCGCCACCCGCGCCGTGCGACTCCACGATGCTGCGCATGGCGTCGGCGATCTCGCGGCGCCCGCCGTACCCGACGGCCAGGTTGATGTGGAGTCCGGTCCGGCCGGCGGTGCGCTCCTCGGCCTGCGCGAGCGCGGACACGAGCGAGTCGGGCAGGCCCTCGTTCGACCCGACGTGCTGCACGCGCCAGTCCGTGGTGTCGGCGAGCACCCCGGCCAGGTCGCCGATGATGCCGACGAGCTCGCTGAGTTCCGCTCCGGCACGTCCGGTCAGGTTGTCGGCGGAGAGCAGGTAGAGCGTCACGACCTCGATGCCGAGCTCGTCGCACCAGGTCAGGAACTCCGGGATCTTCGCGGCGCCGGCGCGGTGGCCGTGCGCGGCGGACTCGAGCCCGAGCTGCTTCGCCCACCGACGGTTGCCGTCGACGATCATGGCGACGTGCTTCGGCTTCGCGCTGCCCTCGATCTGGCGGCGGATGCGGCTCTGGTAGGCGCGGTAGAGGATCCCTCGTCCTGCCCATCCCACCCTGCCGGTCACGCACCGAGCGTAGTGCACCGTCGGTCGGAGCGTCCCGAGTGCGGCTCCCCCAGAACTCGTGGCATCCGTTCGGGCACGGGGCTTACAGTCGGCACATGCAGGACGAGCACGAGACCGCCACCCTCCCCCACGTCCCGTTCACCGAAGAGGCCGCGACGACCACGGAGGACACCCGCCCCGCCTGGCGCGGGTGGATCCACCTCGGCGCGTTCCCGTTCGCGATCGCGATGGGCATCGTCCTCATCGCCCTGGCCGACAGCACCGCGGCGAAGGTCGGCAGCGCGGTGTTCATGGCCACGTCGCTGGCCATGTTCGGGGTCTCCGCGACGTACCACCGGTTCCCGTGGGGGCCGACCGTCAAGGCGGTGCTCAAGCGCATCGACCACACGAACATCCTGCTGCTCATCGCCGGCACCTACACGCCGATCGCGATCTGCGCCCTGCCGCACACGCTGATGGTGGTCGTGCTCTGGGTGATGTGGTCCGGCGCCGCCCTCGGCATCGCCTTCCGGGTGCTGTGGATCAACGCGCCCCGGTGGCTGTACGTGCCGATCTACCTGGTGCTCGGCTGCGCGGCGCTCGGGCTGCTGCCGCAGTTCTTCGCGGCGAGCGTCCCGATGACCGTGCTCATCCTGTCCGGCGGTGTCGCCTACATCATCGGCGCGCTGGTCTACGGCTTCAAGCGGCCGAACCCGGTGCCCACCCAGTTCGGCTTCCACGAGGTGTTCCACGCCCTGACGGTCGTGGCCTTCGGCGCGCAGTGGGTCGGTGTGCTCATCGTCGCCCTGGACCCGGTGCGCTGACGGTCGCACGTTCCTTCCCGGAACGCGCGCGATGCCTGGTCGTTCCGGGCGTACTCACCCGGAACTTTCGACCAGGTACGCCCGATCCGCCCAGGTACGCCCGGTTCCGTCAGGCGCTAGCGCGTCAACCGCGCTCGGTGTCGTCCCCGACGTCGGCTCGGCCGTCCTCGGCCGCACGCCGCTCCGACTCGTCCGTCGCGGGACCGTCGAACGCGGTGCCGTTCGCTTCCGCCTCGAGACGCTCGCGGATCTCCGACCGGTAGCGCGTCCGGCGGATGCGCCGGGTCATGTCCACGACCAGGACGATCGTCGCGATCGCCACCAGCGCGATGGCGATGAACCCGACGACACCGGGGGTGACGTTCACGTCCGGCACGACGCTGGGGCTGGGACTGGGGGTGGCGGCGAGTGCCGCCGCGATGGAGCTCACGGGGTCGGTTCCTTGTCGGCAGGGATCCCGGCGAACAGATCGGTCTCCGGGAGCTCGGTCGGCACGCGGGCCTCCACGAGCTGGTAGTCCTCGGTCGGCCACACCGTGGCCAGGAGGTCGTTCGGCCAGTAGAAGAACGCACTGTCCGGCGCCACCTGGCTGGCGTGGGCACGGAGCGCGGCGTCGCGCTGGTCGAAGTACTCGTGCACGTCGACGTGCGTGGTCGCGAGGTCGGGCCGGTCGGCGAACCGCTCCACCCACTCGCGCAGCTGCTCGATCGCGGGGCTGTCCGGGTCGCGGTCCTGCAGTGCCTCGAAGATCGTCCGGAAGCGGCGCGGGTTCATCGTGCGCTCGTAGTAGAGCTTCGCGATCGACCACGGTTCGCCGGCCGCGGGGTACGCAGCGGGGTCGGCCGCGGCTGCCCAGGCGGCGACGGACACCTCGTGCGTGCGGATGTGGTCGGGGTGCGGGTAGCCGCCGTTCTCGTCGTAGGTGACGAGCACGTGCGGACGGAACCGGCGGATCACACGCACGAGCGCCTCGGTGCTGTACTCGAGCGGCACGGTCGAGAACGTGCCGGGTCGGACGGTCTCGCCCTTCTCGGCGTCGGGCAACCCGGAGTCGTGGTAACCGAGCCACAGGTGGTCGATGCCGAGGGCTGCCTGCGCGGCGGCCATCTCACCGCGGCGGTACCCGGCCATGTCGCGGTGCGCACGGCTCGTCGCGGGCTCGCCGAGCTGGTCGTTGAGGATGTCGCCGGCCTCGCCCCCGGTGCAGGAGACGACCAGCACCTCGTGCCCCTCGGCCACGTACTTCGCCGCGGTCGCCGCCCCCTTGCTCGACTCGTCGTCGGGGTGGGCGTGGACGGCCAGCAAGCGGTACGGCACGGGACTTCCTCACGTGGGTGAGCGTGGGCGAGCGGAGGACGAGCGGGGACGGGAAGTGCACAGCGACGCGTGAACTACCCTGGGATCAGGATAATCACCCCGGGAGCCCCGAACTGTCCGAACAGCACCACACCGCCACCCTCGACGACCGCTACGGCCGCACCCCGGCCCGCGCGCGCCGCAGCAAGGCCGTCGCGATCACCGCCGCCATCGCCGTGGTCGTGGTCTTCGCCGCCTGGGTGATCTGGGCGGGTCTCGACCAGTCCGACCGCGGCCTCACCGACGACGTCGTGGGGTACGAGGTCCTCTCCCAGCACAGCACGGTCGTGCACTCGCAGGTCTCCGTCGACCCGGGTGTCCGGGCGAAGTGCGCCGTCCAGGTCCTCGACAAGAGCTACTCGATCGTGGGCTGGAAGGAGATCACCCTCGCCCCGTCCGAGCAGCGCACCCGCAGTGTCAGCACCGAGGTGACGACCACGACCCGTGGCGTCACCGGCTTGATCCACGACTGCTGGATTCCCTAGACTGTCCTGATTCGCCTCTCGAGACCGACCACTCGGCCGGTCTCGTTTTTTCATGGTCGAAGGGACAGAAGATGAGCAACGACACGCAGGTCACCTGGCTGACCCAGGAGGCGCACGACCGTCTCCAGGCGGAGCTCGACGAGCTGAGCGGCGAGGGCCGTGCCGAGATCGCGCGCCGCATCGAGGCCGCTCGCGAAGAGGGCGACCTCAAGGAGAACGGCGGCTACCACGCCGCCAAGGACGAGCAGGGCAAGATCGAGGCGCGCATCCGCGTCCTCACGAACCTCCTCAAGCACGCGACCGTCAGCGAAGCGGTCTTCGACGGCACGGTCGAGCCCGGCACCGTCGTCACCGCGGTCATCGCGGGCGACGAGTCGACGTTCCTGGTCGGCAGCCGCGAGATCGTCGCCGAGGGCTCCGACCTGACGGTCTACAGCCCGGTCAGCCCCGTCGGCGCGGCGATCGTCGGCCTCAAGGCCGGCGACAAGGCCACCTACACGGCGCCGAACGGCAAGGAGATCGCGGTCGAGGTCGTCAAGATCGAGCGCTACGAGCCGTAGGCAGCACCACAGACGGACAGGAGGCCCGGGGCGACACCGCCACGGGCCTCCCGTCTGTCCGCTGGTCGCCTCCACGGCCCCGCCCGCCGGGGCGCACCACGGATCCGACAGGACACGCGTCGAACGACCCGTGGATCGTCGCAGGGCTAGTGCTCGAGGAGCTCCGGGCGGAAGCCGACCTCGTGCAGGCGCTGGATGACCTCCTGCGCGTGCTCGGGGCCGCGCGCCTCGATCGACAGGTCGAGGGCCACCTCGTTGATGACCAGGCCCTGTCCGTGGCGGGTGTGCAGGACCTCGACCACGTTCGCGCCGGCGTCCGAGATCACCTGGGCGACCCGGGCGAGCTGGCCGGGACGGTCCGGCAGCATGATGCGGATGCCGATGTAGCGCGACGCGGCGACGAGACCGCGGGTGATCACGCGCTCCATCATGAGCGGGTCGATGTTGCCGCCGCTCAACAGCACGACGGTGCGCCCGGTGTCGCGGACCGCGCCGGACATGATCGCGGCGACACCGACGGCTCCGGCGGCTTCGACCACGAGCTTCGCACGCTCGAGCAGCACGAGCAGGGCGCGGGCGGTGTCGTCGTCGGAGACCGTGACGATGTCGTCGACAAGGTCGCGGATGATCGGGAAGTTCAGGTCGCCGGGGCGGGCGACCGCGATGCCGTCGGCGATCGTCGGTGTCGTCGTGATGGTGACGGGCTCGCCGGCGCGGATCGACGACGGGTACGCAGCAGCGTTCTCGGCCTGCACCCCGATGACCTTGATCGGTCGTCCGAGCCGCTCGGCCATGCCCTTGACCGCGAGGGCGATGCCGGAGATGACCCCGCCGCCGCCGATCGGCACGACGACGGTGTCCACGTCGGGCACCTGGTCGATGATCTCGAGGCCGAGGGTTCCCTGGCCGGCGATGACGGCGGGGTGGTCGAACGGCGGGATGAAGACCGCGCCGGTGTGTGCGGCGAAGTCCTTGGCGGCGCTCAGGGCTTCCTCCACCGAGTGGCCGCGCAGCACGACCTCGGCGCCGTAGTGGCGGGTGGCCTGCAGCTTCGGCAGCGCGACGCCGACCGGGGTGAAGATCGTCGCCGGGATGCCGAGCTCGCGGGCGGCGAGGGCGACTCCCTGGGCGTGGTTGCCGGCGCTGGCCGCGACGACGCCCTTGGCGCGCTGTTCCTCGGACAGGGTGGACAGGCGGTTGTAGGCGCCGCGGACCTTGTACGCGCCGGTGCGCTGCAGGTTCTCGCACTTCAGGTGCACCGGTGAACCGAGCACCTCGGCCAGGAACTGCGAGGTCTCCATCGGGGTGACGCGCGCGACGCCCGAGATGGTCTCCCGCGCCGTCTCGATGTCCGCGAGGGTGGGGATCGCGGCGAGCGTGTGCTGGGAGGCGCTGGTGTCGGTCACTCCCCCATCATCGTCGTTCCGGGCCCCCGCGGCGAACCCGTGACACGAGGGATCGTTCAGTGTCAGCCTGCCGTCCCCTTGACCGCGGTCGGCTGCTCGTCGGTGCCCGGCTTCGGCACGTCGCCACGGCGCTTCCGCAGCTTGAGGATCTTGCGCCGGCGCTTGGTCCGGACGTTCTCGTCGTGCGCGTCCTGCTTGGCCTCGAGCACGTGGTCGGAGTCCATCGTCTTCCACCGGCCGCTCGAGATGGTCGTGACCATGGAGTTGACGGTGGCGATGAGCGGGACGGCGAAGAACGCGCCCGCGATGCCCGCGAGACCCGACGCCGCGGTGACCCCGAGGACGACGGCGAGCGGGTGCACCTTGACGGCGCTGCCCATGACGAGCGGCTGCAGGATGTGTCCCTCGACCTGCTGCACGACCAGGATCACGCCGAGCATGATGACCGCCGCGACCGGGCCGTTGAAGACCAGGGCGACGAACACCGCCAGGAACCCGGTGACGATCGCGCCGACGACCGGGATGAACGACCCGAGGAACACGAAGACCGCGATCGGCACGACGAGGGGCAGCTGCAGGAAGAACGCACCGAGGCCGATGCCGACGGCGTCGACGAACGCGACGAAGATCTGCACCCGGATGAAGCTCGTCAACGTCGTCCAGCCGGCGACCCCGGCGCCGTCGATCGCGCTGCGGGCGTTCTTCGGGAAGAGCCGGACCGTCCAGCGCCAGACGTTCTTGCCGTCGATGAGCAGGAAGATCACCGTGAAGATGACGATGAACAGGCCCGTGAGGATGTGCGTCAGCGACGACCCCGCGCTGGCGACTCCGGACAGGATCGAGCCGGAGTTGCTCTGCAGCCAGTCGGTCGCCTGGTTGAGGTAGGAGTTCAGGTCCTTCTGGCTGATCCCGAGCCCGGAGCTGAGCACGAAGTCGCGGATGTTGTCGTACTGCGACAGGGTGCGGTCGCGGAGCGACGGGTAGGCGGCGGCGATCTGGTCGACGACGAGCCAGATGAGCGCCCCGACGGCGGCGAGCCCACCGACCAGGCTGACGATGACGGCGAGCCACTTCGGCACGTGGTGGCGCTGCATCCAGTTCGACAGCGGGACCAGGAGCGCGGCGACGACGATGCCGATGAGGAACGGGATGAGGATCTCGCTGAACAGCGTGACCAGGTAGATGACCACCGCGACGACGCCGACCACGACGAGGATCCGCCACGACCACGCACCGGCGATCCGCATGCCGGGCGGCACCGCGTCATCGACGACGACGGGATCCGTGTGCGGTGTCTTCTTTCCCCAGGCCATGGGCCGATCCTAGCGATCCAGACGTCCTCGCGTTCCAGATACGGCATACGTTCGGACGCCGCGCTGTCGGCGGGGTTCGGTAGCGTCGCCGCATGGTCAGGTCCTCGCTCTCCGCCGCCGAAGCCCGCCGCGTCGCCCTCGCCGCGCAGGGGTTCGGTCGGCCACCGGCGACGGACGTCTCGACGCGTGCGGTGAACGCTGCGTTCGCTCGGCTCGGGCTGCTGCAGATCGACTCGGTGAACGTGTTCGAGCGCAGCCACTACCTGCCGCTCTTCGCACGGCTGGGGGCGTACGACCGGTCCACGCTCGACCGACTGACCCTCGGTCGGTCCGGGCCCTACACCGAGTACTGGGCGCACGAGGCAGCCCTCATCCCGCGCGACGACCTGCGGCTGTTCCGCTGGCGGATGGACGCCCTGCGGGAGCGCGACGCCGGCCCGACCAGGATCGACGGCGTCACCCGCACCGCCGGGGTCCGACGCGAGCTGCACGCGCTCCTGCGTGCCGAGGGGCCGATGCGGGCCAGCGCGGTCGAGCACGAGTCGAACGTGCGCCGTGGGCCGTGGTGGGGCTGGAGCGACGTGAAACTCGGGCTCGAGCAGATGTTCCGCTGGGGCGAGGCCGTGAGCGCCGGACGGTCGGGCTTCGAGCGCGTCTACGCCCTGCCCGAGCAGGTCCTGCCGGCCGGGTTCCTCGAGACGGCCCCGCCGCGCGCTGCCGCAGTGCTCGAACTCGTCCGGCACGCCACCCGCGCCCTCGGCGTCGGCACCCGAGCGGACATCGCCGACTACTACCGACTGCGGTCGGACGACACCGCCGGCGCCATCGCGGAGCTCACCGCTGCCGGCGAGCTCCTGCCCGTGCGGGTCGAAGGCTGGGGTGAGCGGGCCTGGCTCCACCGCGATGCCCGGGTGCCCCGGCAGCTGACCGCCGACGCGGTGCTCAGCCCGTTCGACCCGGTCGTGTGGTTCCGCCGACGGGCCGAGCGGATGTACGGGTTCCACTACCGGATCGAGATCTACACACCGGCGCCGAAGCGGGTGTTCGGGTACTACGTGCTGCCCGTGCTGCAGGACGACCGCATCGTCGGCCGGGTCGACCTGAAGAGCGACCGGCAGCGTGGCGTGCTGCGGGTCCGGACCGCGTGGCAGGAGCCCGGCGAGCACCTCGATGCCGAGCGGCTGGCCGAGACCCTCCGACGCACCGCCGCCTGGCAGGGACTCGACGAGGTCGAGGTCACGGATCGGGGCACGGCTGCGGCCGCGGTCGCCGGGGCGCTCGGCCTCCCGCTGGTCCCGCACGAAGCCGTCGACGACGCCGATGCCCCCGAACCCACGGAGCATCTCGACGCCGTCGAGGCCTGACCGGGCTCAGAAGCGGTCGGCGTTCGCCCGCAGGCGTGCGATGCGGTCCGGCAGCGGCGGGTGCGTCGAGAACAGCCGGTCCATCACGCCGGGGCGCATCGGGTCGGCGATCCACAGGTGGGCCATCGACGAGTTCTGCGTCTGCATCGGTCGGCCGTACGCGCCGAGCTTCTCGAGCGCCCGGGCGAGGCCCTCGGGGTGACGGGTCGTCATCGCACCGGTGGCGTCGGCGAGGTACTCGCGCTGCCGGGACACCGCGGCCTGCACGCCCGCCGCGGCGATCGGCGCCACGACGACGGCCACGATGCCGGCGATGAGCAGCACCGGGTTCGCGCCACCGCCGTTGTCCGAGTTGCGGTTCCGGCCGCCGGACAGGCCGCTGAAGATCGAGATGCGCAGGAGCACGTCGGCGATCAGGCCGACGGCGACCACCAGCCCGAACACCATCGTCGAGACCCGGATGTCGTAGTTGCGGACGTGCCCGAGTTCGTGGGCCATCACACCCTGGAGCTCCTGGTCGTCCATGATCTGCAGCAGCCCGGTCGTCGCCGCGACCACGGCGTGCTCCGGGTCGCGCCCGGTGGCGAAGGCGTTCGGCGACGGGTCCTGGATGACGTAGACCCGGGGCATCGGCATGCCGGTCGAGATCGCGAGGTTCTCGACCGTCCGCCAGAGCCGCGGTTCGGAGGTGCGGTCGATCTCGATGCCGCCGGCGATGGCGGTCGCCTGCCGAGCAGCGAAGAAGTACTGCAGCACCGCGTAGCCCAGGGCGACGGCGAGCACGATGACGCCGATCGAGACGTTCCCCGCCAGGTAGCCGCCCAGGAACCCGAGCGCGCCGATGATCAGCAGGAAGACCAGGACGATGACGACGGTGTTGCGCTTGTTCCGCGCGATGGCGCTGTACACGGCAGCTGCGAGGCTGGGGTCAGAACTGGACGCGCGGCGGCTCGGCGATGGCTGCCGGCTCGGCGGTCTCGAAGAACGTCGCCTCGGCGAAGCCCCGTCGCTTGGCGAACGTGGAGTTCGGGAAGACCCGGATCTTCGTGTTCAGCTCGCGCACGCCGCCGTTGTAGAAGCGCCGGGCGGACTGGATCTTGTCCTCGGTGTCGACGAGCTCGGTCTGCAACTGCAGGAAGTTCTGGCTCGACTGCAGCTGCGGGTACCCCTCGGCGACCGCGAACACGCTCTTCAGCGCCTTCTGCATGTGTCCCTCGGCCGCGGAGGCCGTGCCGGCGTCACCGGCCGTCAGGGTCTCGGAGCGCGCCTTGGTGACGTCGTCGAAGACGGCCTTCTCGTGGGTGGCGTACCCCTTGACCGTGTCGACGATGGTCGGGATGAGGTCGGCGCGCCGCTTGAGCTGCACCGAGATGTCGCTCCAGGCCTCGTCCACACGGACCTTGAGCGTGACGAGCGAGTTGTACGTCACCCAGAGGTAGATCCCGATGATGACCAGGATCACCACCACCACTCCGACGACGATCAGCGTCGTGACGAGTCCGGTGTCCATGCGTGGGTGCTCCTTCTCGCGTTCGGATCCGCGGTGCTGCGTGGCCTGAACGGCCGTCGTGAAGTCTACCGACGCGTCCGCAGTGCTCGCGTCGACCGCCAGGGTTCACGGGCGATTCCCGAGTCACGCACACCGGGCGTTCGGGCTGCGGGGCGAACACGACCGGATGCGGGACATCATCCGCGAGGTGTATTGACCCAGCGGCCCGGATCACGTGGGATGGAGCCGGTGAGCACGCGAGGGGACAACGTGGACGACCGGGCCGTCGGGGGCGACGGCCCTCGTCGTCGTACCCGGTTCGTCGCGCTCGCCTCGGCCACGGCCGTCCTCGCCGCGGCGCTGTTGGCGGCGGCGGCCGCCCCCGCGTTCGCCGGCACGGCGGCCCACGAACAGGCGACCACCGAACGCGTCAGCGCCGCGAGCACCGCTACCCCCGCACCGGGCGAACTCGTGGGCCCGCCGAGCAGCGGTCGCCCCGGCACCCCCACGCCCCCGCCCGCGTCCACCGGACGACCGCCCGTCGCACCGACCATCGCCGACCCGGGGGACGTGACGAGCAGCACCGCACGGTTCCACGGCACCGGGACCCCGGCGCACGTCGTCCGCGTCGCGGGCCCCGCGTCGACCGGTTCGGCCGGTTGCTCGGCCCAGGTGCAGGCGAACGGTTCGTGGTCGTGCCTCGGCACGGTGCGGTCGGGTCCGCAACAGGTCTTCACGGTGCGGGACGTCACCGCGCCGAGCCAGCCGCCCGCGAGCGCCCCGGCCTCCGACGTCATCGTGCCGCCGACCATCGCGTCCGACCACCCGACCAGCGGCGCGCTCTCCGGCACGGGCTTCCCCGGTTCCACCGTGGTGCTGTCGGTCTCCGGATCGTCGACGCAGCAGACCGCCCCGGTCGGCCCGGACGGTCGGTGGGTGACCTCGCTCGCGCTGCGGTCCGACGCGACCGTCACCGTGACCGCCTCGCAGACCGCCAGCACGGCGCGCGGTTACCGCTCCGACCTGCGCAGTGCGTCTTCGGCCCCGGTGCGGATCACGGTCGACCGCACAGCACCGGCAGCCCCGCGGATCACCGCACCCGACGACGGCGACCGCGTCGGTTCGCGTGCCACGGTCGTCCGCGGCACCGGCGAGCCCGGCGCCGACGTGACCGTCTACGTCGACCGCGCGCCCGTCTGCCGCGCCGAGGTCGCTGCGAACGGTTCGTGGTCCTGCTCCACCGCTGGGTCGCAACTGCGGGCCGGCGGACACGACCTCACCGCGACGCAGCACGACGCCGCCGGCAACTACTCGCGGTCGTCCGCTGCCGTGCAGGTCACCGTGTGGTCGACCTCGGGCGCCCCGAACGGCACCCCCGGCACCTCCGGAACCGGCGGGGACGCACCGACCAACGGCACCGGCTCCGGCTCCGGCTCCGGCTCCGGCACCGACTCCACCGGCACCACGACCGCGCCGGGTGACGGCCAGACCCCCGGCGACACGGGGACCCCGGCCGGCACCGGAACCGGGAACGCAGGCGGCACCGGCGACGACGGCCCCGGATCAGCGGCAGCGCCCGGTGACGGCACCGACCCGACCGGCACGAGCACCCCCGGGGCCGCAGGCTCCGGCGGCCACACCGACTGGTCGGGCCCCGCGGGCGACTGGACCGCCGCCACCGCCTACGACCGCACCGTGCCGACGATCCAGGCCGCGTTCTCGTGGCGGACCGTCCTGATCGCCACAGCCGTCGCCGCGGGGTTCCTCCTGCTCATCGCCGCACCCCTCGCGCTCGTCGCCGCCGCTGCCCGCGGGCGCATCCGCTCGCCCTTCGCCGGACTGCTCGGGCGGAACCGCTCGCGCTCGGACCGCTCCGGGTCCGATGACGTGCTGCCGACCTGGGTGTCGATCACGGTCGCGGTGGCCGTCGCCGCGCTGTGCACGCTGCTCGGCGTGGGCGTCTCGCTCGAGGCCCGCTACGTCCGCCTCGCCATCGCCGTGCTGCTCGGCACCGCGGTGCTCACGGCAGCCGTGGTGCTCGTGACCCGGTGGGCGGCCGGGCCCGACCACCGTGCGGTGGGCTTCCGGGTGTCCCCGTGGCTGGTGCTCGCGGCGCTCGTGGCGTGCGGGATCACGCGGGCCGCGGACCTCTCCCCCGCCCTGATCGTCGGGATGGTGCTCGTGCCGTCGGGACGCCCCGACCTGGACACCGCCGCTCTGCGCCTGGGCTCCGGGATCGCCGCCGGTGCCCGGAGCGCGACCTGGCGGACGGTCGCGCTGCTCGGGCTCGCGACCGCGGGGTGGGTGCTCCACAGCCTGACCGCGGGCGGGGGCTTCTGGTCCGCGTTGACGTCGGAGTTCGCCATCACCCTGTGCGTCGGCGGGGTCGGTGCCGTCCTCGCGACGCTGCTGCCGTTCGCGGGTTCCGCCGGCAGTGCGGTCCTGATGGCCTCGCGTGCCCGGTACGTGGCACTCGCGGTCGTCGCGGTCGCGCTCACCGCCGCGGTCTACTCGGGTCCCGCGGGGACCCACGCGTCGCCGGTGCTGCTCGGCGCGGTCGGCGCGACCTGCGTGGCGGGCGCCATCGGGGCCTGGTTCTGGGCGCGCACCGCGCGACCGGACGCGGCCGCCTGACCCGCACCGGGCCTCCCGTCCGCCGTCCCCGCGCGGCGGATACAGTGACGATCGGTGCGTGACGCGCCGTTCGACCGCCCCAGGGAGCGATGATGACCGAGACCCGATCCGACTACGACCCGACGCGGTTCCGCGAGGTGTTCGAGGGCAGCTACACGTACGCGAACGGCTTCGCGCGGAACACCCACCGCTTCGCGGACCGGCCCGCGCTGCGCGACCCGGACACGGGTCGGTCGTGGACCTACGCGGAACTCGGGGACGTCGTCGACCACATCGGCGGGTGGCTCGTCCGGCACGGAGTCGGTCGCGGTTCGGTCGTGATGGTCGAGCTGTTCAACTCGCCCGAGGTCGCGATGCTCTACCTGGCGTGCCACCGCATCGGCGCAGTGTTCTCGCCGACGAACTTCCGGCTCGCGCCCGACGAGGTCGCCTTCATCATCGAGGACTCCGCGCCCGTGGTGCTGGTGCACGACGCGGTACGCGGCGACGACATCGCCCGAGCGCTCGAGACCGCGCCGCACCGTCCGGACCACATCGTCGTCGTCAGTGGCGACGACCACGCAGCGCACCACGACCACGCAGCGCACGACGACCACGCCGCACACGACGCGCGGGTCGCGTTCACCGCCCTCCTCGCCGCCGACCCCGTCACCCCCGCCGAGCTCGCCGCGACCGAGCCCCGCAGCACCTACGACGAGACCACCCGCCTCTACACCTCCGGCACCACCGGGCGACCGAAGCCGGTGCCCCTGCCGAGCCTGGTCGAGGTGCTCAGCGCCCACGACGTCGTGATGCACTTCCCGCTCAGCCCCTTCGACAAGACGCTCAACATGTCGCCGCTGTTCCACCGTGGCGGCCTGTACTCGGGCGGCCCGAACCCGGTGTTCTACGTCGGCGCCGAGCTCACCACCCTGCGGCACTTCGACGCCGAGCGGGTGCTCGACCTGGTCGAGTCCGAGCGGCTGACGTTCCTGATCGGTGCGCCGCCGAACCTGGTGCAGCTCGCGAACGCGCAAGAGGCCCGTCCCCGCGACCTGTCGTCCCTGCACGGCATCGTCACGATGGGTGCACCGCTCGACCGCGCCGCCGCACTCCGCTACCAGGAGCTGCTGTCCCCGCGGATCTTCAACGGCTACGGGACGACCGAGACCTTCTGGAACACGTTCCTGCGTCCTGAGGACTTCCCCGACGGCGCCGGCTCCACCGGACGAGCATCGACGGACGACGACGTCGCCGTGGTGCGCGTCTACGAGGACCGCCTGGCCGACCCGAGCGACACCGTGCCGAAGGACGGCTCCGAGATCGGCGAGTTCGCGGTCCGGACCGTGAAGTCCGGCTACTCGTACCGCAACCCGGGGCTCGAGGCGGAGAAGTTCGCGAACGGCTGGTTCTACCCCGGCGACCTCGCCACGTGGGACGAGCACGAGCGGGTGACGATCGTCGGCCGCAAGGACGACATGATCATCTCCGGCGGCGAGAACGTCCACCCCGTCCAGGTCGAGGCCGCACTGCAGGAGCACCCGGGCGTCGCCGACTCGATCGTCGTCGGGATCCCGGACGAGCGCTGGGGCGAGGTCGTCACGGCGTACGTGGTCCGTGCAGCGGGACGGCTACCGGACGACGACGTCGCGGCCGCCGCCGAGCTCGAGGAGTGGACGGGCTCGCACCCCGGGCTCGCCCGCTACAAGCGGCCGCGGCGGTACCGCTTCGTCGACGAGCTGCCCTACAACGCGACGGGCAAGAAGGTGCACTACCTCGCCAAGGCGACGGCAGCGGAGGACCAGGCGGCGGGCCGACTGCTCGAGCCGTAGCGGGTTCTGCACGTGCGCGGCGCCGGACGGGAGGCCCGTGGCGGCCCCGCCCCGCGCCTCCCGTCCGTCAGCCGGTCGCGTCCACGGCCATGCCTGCGTGCGTTCCTTCCCATGCCGCGTGCGGTGCTTTGCCGGATCGGGCGTACCTGGTCGAAACTTCCGACCAGGTACGCCCGATTCGGCCAGGTACGCCCACGTACCCCCGGGCCGGCGCTACGTGTGGCTCGGCGCGTTCCGGGCGAACAGACCCGGCAGCAACCCACCGATCTTCGTCCCGATGCACAGGCTGACGAAGGTCGCCAGGGGCGTCGCGAGGGACTCGGGGTCGAACGTGGCCACCGCCACCAGCCCGACGGTCCCGGGGACGAGCAGCAGGAACGCCGGGAAGAACGACACCGTCGCCGGGATCGCCGGCACGAGCCGCTCGAGCAACCGCGTCGCGACGAACAACAGGGCCGCCGTCGCCCCGGTCGCGACGACGCTCCCCCACACCGGCGTCGTCCCGCTCACCAGCGCGTAGGCGGTGACCATGACGGCCACCGACACGAGCGTCAGCCGCCAGCCCGAGCGGAACACCAGGCCGAGGCCGACCGCCAGGACCACCACTGCGACCCACGACACCCAGTAGGACGGCACGGACTCCCACCCGGCCAGGTCCGTGCCGACGCCGGCGACCTCGCCGACGAGTGCCGCCGAGGACGGGTCGACGTGCAACCCGGTCAGCGCACTGCCCGAGGCGATGCCGGCCGCCATGAAGCCGAGCATGATGAGCCCCTGGACCAGCCGCGAGGACCCGGTCACGATGTCCGCGGCGGTCAGTTCGAGCAGGGCGTTGGTGATGAGGGCACCGGGGACGAACACCGCCACCGGGGCGCACACGGCGAACAGCGGGACCTGCTCGAACCCGGCACCCGCGGCGACGAGTCCGACGATGGCCGTCGACACGAAGGCCGCCAGGAACGGGATGATCGCGACGGCCTCGCGGAAGCGCCGGAGCAGCAGTCCGATGACCCCGACGAGCGCACCGACCAGGAGCGCGAGCAGGATCGCCCACCACGGGCACCGGAACACGACGGCGAGCCCGGCGGAGGTCAGCGCGTTGCCGAGGATCCACGGCAGTGCGGGCGGCGGGACGGTGCCGGCACGGATGGCCCGGACCCGCGCGGGGATCTCGGCGAGGGCGATCGACCCGCTCTCCAACCCGAGCACGACCCGGTTCGCCCGTGCAGCCTGTCGCGATGACAGCTCGACGCCCTCGGCGTTCACGATCGTCGCCGCACCGGTCGAGACCTCGCTCACCATCACGAGCGCCGGCAGCACCCCGATCGCCAGGGTCGGACCGACCCCGGCGGCGTCGCGGGCCTTCTCGAGCGCCGAGCGGACGTCGGTGACGGAGCTGCCCGCGTCGAGCAGCAGTGCACCGAGCGTGCCGAGGAGCATGCCGACGGGGACGGTCTCGCCGTCGACGACCTCGACGTGGGCCTCGGGCCGACGGAGGGCGTTCTGCAGGTTCGCGAGTGCGCTTCCGAGTCCGACCACGCAGGCGATGTTAGCGATCGAGCGTGGCCTCGATGACCACGTTGTCGACCGACGGGGAGCCGTCCGGCCGCTGCAGGCACGTGATGAGCAGGAGCCGGCCGGGCTCGTCCGCCCAGACGTCGGCATCGGCGGCCACGGTCGCCTTCGTGATCCGCTCGGAACCGGTCACCGTCCACCGCGCGTCGCCGATCCGGACGCTGCTGCCGACCACGACCTCGGAGCGTTGCCCGTCGACGTCGATGAGCAGGTTGCCCGGGCCGATCGCACCGTTCCGCAGCGAGTGCATGACGACGAACACGGTGCCGTCCGCGCGGTCCGTCAGCGGGACCCCCAGGTTGCGGACCCGGTAGGCCTCACTGAACCCCGGCGGCGTGATCTGACCGTCGACGGCGTCCAGTTCGCCGAGCGGCACCTCGAGCCCGACCGACGGCACCACGAGCTGGACGCCGGTGTCGGCGACCGCGTTCGAGGCAGACGCCGCCGTCCCCGACTCGCCCGGGTCGAGCGTGACCTGCTTGCCGTCGAGCGACGTGCCGGTGATCGCCGTCGGCGAGGCCGCTCCGGTGGTCGCGGTGACCACACCGACCACGCCGACGACGAGGGTCGCCGCGGCGAGCACGGCGATCGTCCAGAGCAGCGCGGTGCGCGGTCGGGTGCGTGGGGCGGTCATCTTCCGTTTCCGGGGTGGTGACGGACGTGTCGGACGGGAGGCGCGCCTCCCCTCCGACACCTGGGTGCCGGGATCCGCGTGGCGGGGTCGACCGCCCCGCGGATCCCGGTGCGTCAGTCCTGCTGGGTGACGCGGCGGCGGTACGCGATGAACGCGACCGAGCCGAGAGCGACGACGCCGGCGGCCGACAGCCCGATCCACGGCAGGGCCGAGGTGCCCGAGACGGTGCCTCCGGTGTTCACGGCAGCGCCGGTGGTGACGGCCGTGGTGGTGTCGATCGGGTCGACGACGACGGTGCCGTCAGCGGTGACCGTGATGGCGAGCGAGACCACGGCGGTGCCGTCCGAGGACTCCACCGCGATGGTGTGCGCGCCGGCCGGGGTTCCCGTGGGGATCACGACCGAGGTCGCGAAGGCCCCGTCGGCGTCCGTGGTCACGGTGCCGAGGACGACGGGGTCGCTGTGCAGGACGATCGAGTACTCCGTCGCTGCCGGCAGGCCCTCGGCGCGCAGCGGCACCGAGTCGCCGACCGTGAAGGTGGTGGTGCCACCGGTGCTGATCGACGGGGCCGGGGTGGTCGGCCCGGTGGTGGGCTCCGTGGTCGGGCCGGTCGTCGGGCCGGTCGTCGGCTCCGGGGTGCCCGGCTCGCTCGGCTCGGTCGTCGGCTCCGGCGTGCCGGGCTCGCTCGGCTCGGTCGTGGGCTCCGGGGTGCCCGGCTCGCCCGGCCCGGTCGTCGGCTCCGGCGTGCCCGGCTCGCTCGGCTCGGTCGGCTCGGGCGTGGGTGCCTCGGCTGCCGTGTAGGCGATCGAGATCGGCTGCGGCTTCTTGGCCGCGGCGTCGTTCGCGCCGGACGTGTACCAGTACGAGCTCTGACCGGTCTCGTTCTGGAAGTCGACGAAGTCCGCCGGCCACGAACCCCAGTCGGCGTTCGTCTTGTTCAGGCTCGTCGCCGACGCGGGCTCGACACCCTGCCAGTCCGGGCTCACGGTGATGCCCGAGCTCGTGACGTCGACGTCGGTGAGGGTCGCGAGGTGCACGGTGCGCGGCGTCAGCGGCGCCCAGCTGCCCCCGTCGCGCGAGGCCGCGTAGCCCGAGACCGTCGCCGTGAGCTCACCCGTGCCGTCCGCTGCGACGTGCAGTTCCGGGTCCTCGGCGGACCAGTAGGTCAGGCCGCCGTAGAACGCGACCGTGAAGCCGCCGTCCCACGCGATGTCCGCGGTGCCGGCTGCGGCGTCCACGGTGCCCGTACCCGCGGCGAGCGTCAGGACGCCGGCGGTCGTGGTGCCCGGGCGGACCGTGGTCCCGTCGCCGGTCTGGCACTTCGTGGCGAAGGTCGGGGTCGAGGTGCCGCCCGCGGCCTTCGGGTAGGCGATCGAGACGTTGCCAGCCGACGCGGCGTAGCCGGGCGACGGGTTGGTCGCGGTCCACGGAGCCGAGGCTCCCGAGTTGCCGGCGACCCCGGCGGACAGGAAGTTGCAGCCGCCGAAGTAGGCGCCGGCGTTGGCCTCGTTGCTGAGGCTCCAGGACAGCGACGCATCGGTGACGTCGGCGGAGGCGGCGTTCGCGGGGGCGGCGCCGAGCGCGGCGGCAGCGGCGATCGTCGCGCCGAGGGCGACGGCGGTCGCGCCGGCGGCCAGACGCCGGGCGCGAGGAGAGGACAGGTGCATTCGGGTGGTCTCCAAGTTTGGGTAGCCTTACCTAACTCCCTGAGCATAGGGACAGGGTTTAGGTTAGGCAAGCCTAAGTTGGATTCGGCCGGACGAGTTCGTGCGCGGACCTGGTTCGCGCACGTCAAAGCGACAGTTGTCCGCACGGACGCGCCGTCCTGCCCGCGAAAGCGACAGTGTGCCGCGAACGGTTGGCGGCACGACGTCGCTTTCGCGGGACGCACGCGTGTGACGGACGGGAGGCGCGGTGCGGGCGCACCACGGGCCTCCCGGCCGGGCTGGGGCCGGTTCACACCCGCCGAAGCGACAGATGCACCCGCGGTCGCGCCGTCTTGCCCGCCAGGGCGACAGTGTGCCGCGAACGGTTGGCGGCACGACGTCGCTTTCGCGGGACGCGCACTGGTACCCCCGGTGGGACTCGAACCCACAACTCGGCGATTTTAAGTCGCATGCCTCTACCGATTGGGCCACGGGGGCGGGCCGCAACAGCCTACCGATGCGCGAGAGGCGGCCACCCCGAAGGGTGACCGCCTCTCGTGGACTGCTGCTGGGACTACTTGGCGTCGGCCGGGGCCTTCACGGGCTCGGCCTCGTTCGAGACGTCCTTGGCGGGCTCGCCGTACGCCGGGCCGGCGGCGCCAGCGGGCTTGCCCTCTTCGGGAGCCGGAGCGGCGGCCGGAGCTGCCGGGGCCTCGGCCGCGGGCTTCGGACGGGACGCGAAGGCCTCGAACGCAGCGCGCGGAGTCTCACGGTCGTCGAGCGACGCGATGTCGCGGCCCAGGAAGAAGCCACCGACCCAGTCGCCGATGACGCGCCACTTGCGCTCCCACGACGGCATCGCCATGCCGTGGTAGCCGCGGTGCGCGCCCCACGCCAGGAAGCCCTTCATGGCGAACTTGCCAGACTGGAACACGCCGATGCCGAGACCGAGGCCCGCGACGGCGCCGAGGTTCTCGTGCTTGTAGTCGGTCGTCGCCTCGCCACGGATGGTCGCGACCAGGTTCTTCGCGAGCTGCTTCGCCTGACGGACGGCGTGCTGGGCGTTCGGCACGCAGAAGCCGCCGACGCCACCACCGGTGAGGTCCGGCACGGCTGCGACGTCGCCACAGGCCCATGCGTCCGCGATCACGCCGTTGTCGTCGACGACGCGCAGGTCGGGCTGCACGCGGATGCGACCGCGCTGCTCGAGCGGGAAGTCGGTGCCCTTGACCATCGGGTTCGCCATGACACCGGCGGTCCAGATGATGAGGTCGGACTCGATCTTCTCGATCGCGCCGTCGCTCGTCTTGAGCTCGCAGACGCCACCGACGGCCGAGGCCAGCTGGGTCTCGAGGTGCACGTTCGCACCGCGCTGCGCGAGGTTCTTGAGCACCCAGTGCGAGGTCTCGAGCGAGACCTCGGGCATGATGCGGCCCATCGCCTCGACCAGGTGGAAGCGCGTCTCGTCGAAGGAGAGCTGCGGGTAGCTCTTCAGCAGGTCGGTGACGAAGGAGCGGAGCTCGGCGAAGACCTCGATGCCGGCGAAGCCACCACCGACGACGACGACGGTCAGCAGGCGGTCACGCTCGGGACCGGCCGGCAGGTTCGCCGCCTTGTGGAAGTTCGTGAGGATCTTGTCGCGGATCGCCGCGGCTTCCTCGATCGTCTTGAGGCCGATGGCCTCGTCCGCGACACCCGGGATCGGGAACGTGCGAGACACCGCGCCGGCGGTCATGACGATCTGGTCGTAGGACTCCTCCCACGCCTCGCCCTCGGTCGGCGTGATCGTGGCGGTCTTCGTCGCGTGGTCGACCTTGGTGACCTTCGCGGTGACGACGCGGGTGTTCTTGAGGTGGCGGCGGTGCGAGACGACCGCGTGACGCGGCTCGATCGAACCGGCAGCGACCTCGGGCAGGAACGGCTGGTACGTCATGTACGGCAGCGGGTCCACCATGACGACCTCGGCTTCGCCCTGGCGAAGGTGCTTCTCGAGCTTCCATGCGGTGTAGAAACCGGCGTAACCGCCGCCGACGACGAGGATCTTGGGCACGGGGGATGATCTCCTTGGATGGGGGTTTCGGAGTCGAGTCAGACTTCGCCGCCACCCGCCCCGACTCCAGCGTCTGCACCGTCATCATACGCCCGGCACTCACACCGGGAGGGCGACCAGTCCGCGCGCTCGAGCGCGAGGTCACCGATGGGGTTGACGCCGGGTCCGGCGGCGAGGGCGTGACCGACGAGGGCGTGCAGGCACTTCACACGGGTGGGCATGCCACCGGCGCTGATGCCGACGATCTCGTCGACGTGCTCGATCGACTCGCGATCGGCCAGGTAGGACTCGTGGGCCGCGAGGTACGCGGCCGCGGTGGTGTCGTCCTCGAGCAGTGCTGCCAGCTCCGGCATCACCTGGTTGGCCTCGAGGGTGCTGACCGCGGCGGTGGCCGCGGGGTGGCACAGGTAGTAGAACGTCGGGAACGGGGTGCCGTTCGACAGTCGGGGCTTCGTGGAGACGACCGTGGGGTTGCCACAGACGCACCGTGCCGCGATCCCGATGACGTCGCGTGCCGGTCGGCCGAGCTGCGCCGACACGACCTGGACGTCGCGGTCGGAGGGCGGGTCGAAGGGAGGGGTCGTCACGGGAACGTGAGCCTACCGGAGACCCGGTACCCCGCGCACCGTCGCGCCGGACGGGTCCGGTTCGGTGCTACTTGCTCTCGCCGGTGCCCGAGACGTCCGGGGCCACGAGGTCGGCAGCGGTCTCGTCGGTGAGCCCGGACTGCAGCACCGAGGACAGCATCGCCTGCACCCAGTCCACCTTCGGCGTCTGGACCTTCGTGCTGACGGGCGTGCCGGAGTCCGTCGTCGGCGTGGTCTCGGCCTTGCGGTCCTCGGCCCCCATCACGAGGTAGCTCTCCTCGCCCGGGTACACGTAGAGCAGGCGGTCGCGCGCCTGCGCCTCGATGTACGCGGGGTCGTCCCAGCGGGCGACGTCCTTCTTCTTCTGCGTGACGTCGGCCTTCTGGCTCGCGACCTCACGCTGCTGCTGGGCGATCTGCTCCTGCTGCTGGATGAGCGTGCGGAGCGACGGGGCGAGCACCACGACGAAGAGCACGATGATCGCGAGCATCAGCAGGCTGAACCCGGAGAAGTGGATCGAGCGGTACCAGGGCTGCGCCGACGTGCTGCCGTCGGGCATCGCCACGGGGACGCGGCGGACGCGGGGCTTCTGGCTGGGCACGTCCCGACGATAACCCGACCGACGCGGTGGGAGCGCCCGGCACGCGGCCGTTCGGTGGCCTCTCAGCGACTCGCGTCGTCCGATCGCTCCGCCGGGAGGCGCGGGTCCGGCCCGCCAACCCGTCCCGCGCAGGGAGCGGTCACGACCCATCGCCCGGCGCGCGTCCGGCGGTCACGTCCCGTCGGAGGAGTCCGAGCTGGCCGACGTCTCCCGACCGCTCGACGCAGCGCGCGCGGCAGGTACTGACCCCGGCACGGAGGGACGCGATCGAGGTCCGCACACGACGAGACGCCGCCCTCTCGGAAGAGGACGGCGTCTCGGTGGTGCCGGTGCTGCTGGCCGAGCTGCTTACAGTGACTTGGCGCGCGGGAAGGCCGAGCGACCGGCGTACACCGCGGCGTCGCCGAGCTCTTCCTCGATGCGGAGCAGCTGGTTGTACTTCGCGACGCGGTCCGAACGGGCCGGTGCACCGGTCTTGATCTGACCACCGTCGACCGCGACCGCGATGTCCGCGATCGTGGTGTCCTCGGTCTCGCCGGAGCGGTGCGACAGGATCGAGGTGAGGCCGTGACGGTGCGCGAGCGAGACCGCGTCGAGGGTCTCGGTGAGCGTGCCGATCTGGTTGACCTTCACCAGGATCGAGTTCGCGGCCTTCTCGTCGATGCCCCGCTGCAGACGCTTCGGGTTGGTGACGAACAGGTCGTCGCCGACGATCTGGACCTTGTCGCCGAGCTCGGCGGTCAGGTGCGACCAGCCTTCCCAGTCGTCCTCGGCCAGCGGGTCCTCGATCGTGACGAGCGGGTAGTTCGCGACGAGGTCGGCGAAGTACGCGGTGAACTCCTGGCTCGAGAGCTGCTTGCCCTCGAACGAGTACTTGCCGTCGTGGAAGAACTCGGTGGACGCGACGTCGAGGCCGACGGCGATGTCCTTGCCCGGGGTGAAGCCGGCCTTCTCGATCGCGGTCAGCAGGAAGTCGAGCGCCGCACGGTTCGACGCGAGCTCCGGCGCGAAGCCGCCCTCGTCGCCGAGGCCGGTCGCGAGGCCCTGCTTCTTCAGCTCGCCCTTGAGGGCGTGGTAGGTCTCGACGCCCCAACGGAGCGCCTCGGAGAACGACTCGGCGCCGTACGGCACGAGGAAGAACTCCTGGATGTCGACGTTGGTGTCCGCGTGGGCACCGCCGTTGACGACGTTCATCAGCGGAACGGGCAGCGTGTGCGCGTTCGGGCCGCCGAGGTAGCGGAACAGCGGCAGGTCAGCCGAGTCGGCAGCGGCACGGGCCACGGCGAGCGAGGCACCGAGGATCGAGTTCGCGCCGAGGCGGGACTTGTTCTCGGTTCCGTCGAGCTCGATGAGCGCGGCGTCGACGAGGCGCTGGTCGGTGGCGTCGAAGCCCTCGAGCGCCGGGCCGATCTCGTCGAGGACGGCGTCGACGGCCTTGAGCACGCCCTTGCCGCCGTAGCGCGAGGCATCGCCGTCGCGGAGTTCGTACGCCTCGAACGCGCCGGTGGAGGCACCGGAGGGGACGAGCGCGCGGGACACGACGCCGTCGTCGAGGAGGACCTCGACCTCGACCGTCGGGTTGCCTCGGGAATCGAGGACTTCGCGTGCGCCTACGGCATCGATCAGGGCCACGGGGTACTCCCTACACATTGGTTGTGGTGTTTGCGGGACCGATCCTAGCGAGCCGAGGTGAACACGACGTCGACCGTGACGCCCGGTGTGGACAACTCAGTCGAGCGGGCGGAACTCCACACCCTCGAGCGACGTCGTGTCGGCGCCGACGGTCGCGAAGGCGGAGAACCCCTGCGCGGCCAGACCGGCGAGCAGGTTCTTCGTGTTCTTGGTGCGCCGTTCGAGCCGCACGCGCCGGTGCGATGCGAGCGCCTCGGTCTTGAGGGCCGCGAGCCGGACCGGGTCGACGTCCTTGTCGTAGACGAGCACAACGGCGTCCGACTCGGCGGACTCCGGGAGTGTCACGAGGTCGACCAGGCGCTCGAAGCCCAGCGAGAAGCCGACCGCGGGGACGTCCTGCCCGAGGAACCGACCGATCATGCCGTCGTACCGACCGCCGCCGCCCAGGCTGTAGCCGAAGTCGGGGTGCGCGACCTCGAAGATCGTGCCGGTGTAGTAGCCCATGCCGCGCACGAGCGTCGGGTCGAAGCGCAGGTCGACGCCGGGCAGCGCTTCCCGCAGGCGCAGCAGGTCGGCGAACGCCTCGGCGTCGAGCCACGCAGCCCCCTCGACCGAGGTCCAGTCCGCGGCCTCGAGCGCACGGATGGTGTCCTCGAGCCCCGGCAGCTCCTGTCCGACGGTGCTGCGGAGCTCGGCGGCGACGCCGTCCGGGCCGATCTTGTCGAGCTTGTCGACCGTGATGAGTGCGCGGTCGGCGGCAGCGGGGTCCGCGATGCCCCACGACGCCAGCAGGGTCAGCAGGATCCGCCGGTCGTTGATGCGGATCGTGGTGCCGGTCACCCCGAGCGCATCGAGCGCGGCGGTCGTGGCGCGGATGAGCTCGATCTCGGCCAGCTGCCCGGGCTCCCCCAGGATGTCGATGTCGCACTGCACGAACTGGCGGTAGCGCCCCTTCTGTGGACGCTCGGCGCGCCAGACCGGCGCGATCTGCACCGATCGGAACACCGAGGGCAGCTCGGCGCGGTGCGAGGCGTAGAACCGGGCGAGCGGCACGGTCAGGTCGAACCGGAGCCCGAGGTCAGCGAGGTCGAGCGGCGCCTGGGCAGCCTGCAGGTCCTCGGTGCTGAGCCCGCGCTTCATGACCGCGAACGCCAGCTTCTCGTTGTCGCCGCCGAGCCCGGAGTGCAGCCGCGCGGCGTCCTCGACCACGGGGGTCTCGATCTCGTCGAACCCGTGCCGCGAGTAGACGTCACGGACGACACCGAGCACGTGCTCGCGTCGGGCCTTGTCCGCCGGGAGGAAGTCGCGCATGCCACGGGGTGCCGTCACGGTCGTCGCCATGGCGTCAAGTCTGGCAGATGCACCCTGCCGGCTTGCGCGGCATGCGTTGCACTGGCATACTGGATGCAGAACCTCGGTTCGGAGCGTGCCTGATCCACTCTCCGGACCGATCGCGTGGGCACCGTGCTGCAGTGTGCCCCGCGACCCGAGCGGGTTCTGCGTGCACACCTCTCCCTGGGGGTGTGCCCACCCGCTCACGGGCGCCCTCCTTTTTCGGGTTAGGAGGGCGCCCTTCTCTTTCCCCGCACACACAAGCTGCGGCTCCCCGCGCACACACGCTGCGGCTCCCCGCGCACTCACTCCGCGGCGCGGCCGGCTTCCTCGAGCGCAGCGACCGCCACGCGGAGACTCGCGACCGGGTCGATCCCGTCCCGCACCGCTCCGGCGACCTCTTCCAGCATCGCGATCCCCCACGCCGGGTCCACCGCCCCCGCACCGTCGGCCGCTGCCGGAGACCCGACCGATGCCCGAGCGGTCCCCGCTCCGGTTGCCGTAGCAGGCGTGGCGGACGTGCCACGGGCCTCCCGGTCAGCAGCCGAGCCGGACGCGACGGGCACGGCGGCCACGACCGACGCGACGGCCGTGTCGGCAGCACCGTGCTCCTCCAGGCGCTCCAGCAACTTGACGGCCCGCTCCAGTGGCGGCATCGCGCGCGGGACGCCGTCGAGGGCGCTCGTCCGGGCCGACTTCTCCGCCGCCTTCGCCGCGCGCCACACCCGGACCACGTCCTCGACGGTGTCCGCGGTCTCGTCGCCGAACACGTGCGGGTGTCGACGGACCATCTTGTTACTGACCCCGGCGGCGACGTCCTCCAGGGTGAACTCCCCCGCGCGTTCGGCGATCCCGGCGTGCAGGACGACTTGGTACAGGACGTCGCCGAGCTCCTCGCGGACGTCGTCCGGGTCGCCGTCGTCGATGGCGTCGACGAGTTCGTAGGACTCCTCGACCGCGTAGCGCGCGAGCGTGGCGTGGGTCTGCGCCCGGTTCCAGACGCAGCCCCCGTCCTTGGCGAGCAGGCGGTCGACGACGGTCACGAGGTCCGGTACGGCGGTCATCGCGCCATCGTCTCACCCACGTATGCTGGTCGTGGTGTGTCGGGAAGTCTGGTCGACGGACTACCACCCGACCCCTCGAGACGGAGATCCATGTCGTCCCTCGTCCGCTCCCCCCGCTTCAGCGCCATCGCGCTCCTGACCGCCGCCGTGCTCGGCCTGGTCGTCGCGAACTCTCCGGTCGGCCCTGGCCTCGAACGTCTGCTCGACGCGCACCTGCCGCTCGGTGCCGTCGGCCTCGACCTGTCGATCGCGCACTGGATCAGCGACGGCCTGCTGGCGGTGTTCTTCCTGCTCGTCGCGATCGAGCTGAAGCAGGAGCTCGTCGACGGTGAGCTGTCGAACCCCAAGACCGCGATCATCCCCGCCATCGCGGCGGTCGGCGGCGTGCTCGTGCCGGCGGGCATCTTCCTGCTCGTCACCGCGGGCACGCAGTACACGCACGGCTGGCCGATCCCGACGGCGACCGACATCGCGTTCGCCCTCGGTGTCCTGGCGATGTTCGGTCGCGGACTGCCGAGCGGCATCCGGGTGTTCCTGCTGGCACTCGCCGTGCTCGACGACCTCATCGCGATCATCATCATCGCCGTCGTGTTCGCGCACGACACCGACTTCCTGGCCCTCGCCGGTGCCGTCGTCACGCTCGCGGTGTTCTGGCTGCTCGGCCGGATGCTCCGTCCGGGGCGCAACGGGCAGACGCTGCTCATCGTGGCGATGGTCGTGGTCGGGCTCCTGACGTGGTGGCTCGTCTACCACTCCGGCGTGCACGCCACGATCGCCGGCGTCGCGCTCGGCCTCGTGCTCCCCCGGCGTCCGGGCCACACCCTGCACGAGAACGTCGAGCCGTGGTCCAACGCGATCGTGCTGCCGGTGTTCGCGTTCGCGTCGGCCGCGGTGGTCATCCCCGCCGTCGGCATCGGCGAGCTCTCCCCCACGTTCTGGGCGGTCGTCATTGCGCTGCCGGTCGGCAAGGTCATCGGGATCACGCTGTTCGGCGTCGTCGCCACACGCCTCTTCCGCTCACCGGGGCGGTCGTCGTTGTCGTTCTTCTCGATCATCACCGTCGGGGTGCTCGGCGGGATCGGCTTCACGGTCTCGCTGCTCATGAACGAGCTCGCGTTCGCCCGGAACGAGGAGATCCTCGACGAGGGCGTGCTCGCCGTGCTCGTCGGCTCGGGCATCGCCATCGTCGCGTCGGCGGTCGTGGTCACGCTGCGGGCCCGGGCGTACCGCGGGCGGCGCGAGCTGTCCGAGGCCGAGGCGACCGAGTAGCGGGGCGCGGTTCCGGGCGCGCACCAGCTTTGCGACCATCCACGCGTCGATCAACGCGTGGATCGTCGCGGACAGCGTGCGCGCGGTGGACGCGCCCACGAGCGGACGGGAGGCACGGTGCCAGCCCGCACCGTGCCTCCTGTCCGTCGCCGCTCGCGACCACTGCACCCCTTACGCGGCCGGCGCCTCCGCCGGCGTCGTCGCGCCGTACACGGCGGTGAGGATGCTCTCGACCCACTGGATCAGGGCGTCGTCCGGCAGCGCCTGGTCGTGCGGACGCGGCATCGGGATGCTCGCCGCGTTCTGCTGCGGGAACCACTTCGCGCCCGGGAACATCCGCTTGAGCCGCACCTGCGACGAGTCGGCGAGCTCCTTGCCCGCCACGCGCAGGTTCGAGCCCATGACCACGACGTCGGACAGGCCGACCTGCTGCGCCATCCGACGCAGGCGGGAGACCTCGACCAGCGTCTGCACGGCCTGCGGCGGCTGCCCGTAGCGGTCGGTGAGCTCGTCGAGCACCATGTCGATGGCGTCCTGCTGGGCCGTCGGGGCCGAGGCCGCTGACAGCTTCTGGTACGCCTCGAGCCGGAGCCGCTCGGACTCGACGTAGTCCTCGGGGATGTGCGCGTCCACCGGGATCTCGAGTCGGAGCTCGGTCTGCCCCTCGGCCACGTCACCGCGGAACTGCGAGACGGCCTCGCCGATCATCCGGAGGTACAGGTCGAACCCGACGCCCGCGATGTGCCCGGACTGCTCGCCGCCGAGCAGGTTGCCGGCGCCGCGGATCTCGAGGTCCTTCATGGCGACCTGCATGCCCGCGCCGAGCTCGTTGTTCGCCGCGATGGTCTCGAGGCGGTCCTGTGCGGTCTCGGACAGGGGCTTCTCGGAGTCGTACAGGAAGTACGCGTACCCGCGCTCGCGCCCTCGGCCGACACGACCACGCAGCTGGTGGAGCTGCGACAGCCCGTACTTGTCGGCCTTGTCGATGATCAGCGTGTTCGCGTTCGCGATGTCGAGGCCGGTCTCGATGATCGTCGTCGACACGAGGACGTCGAACCGGCGCTCCCAGAAGTCGACCATGACCTGCTCGAGGGTGCTCTCGGACATCTGCCCGTGTGCCACGGCGATGCGGGCGTCCGGCACGATCTCGGCGAGGTGCGCGGCGACGCCCTGGATGTCCCGCACGCGGTTGTGCACGTAGAACACCTGGCCCTCGCGCAGGAGCTCGCGGCGGATCGCGGCGGCCACCTGCAGGTCGGACTGCGGCCCGACGAAGGTCAGGATGGGGTGGCGGTCCTCGGGTGGGGTCGCGAGGGTCGACATCTCGCGGATCCCGGTGACCGCCATCTCGAGCGAGCGTGGGATCGGGGTCGCCGACATCGCCAGGACGTCGACGTTCGTCTTGAACTTCTTCAGCTGGTCCTTGTGCTCGACGCCGAACCGCTGCTCCTCGTCGATGATGACGAGCCCGACGTCCTTGAAGGTGATGCCCTGCGACAGGATTCGGTGGGTCGCGATGACGATGTCGACGGTGCCGTCGGCGAGCCCGGCGATGGTCTCCTTCGACTCCTTCTCGGACTGGAACCGGCTCAGGGCGCGCAGGTGCACGGGGAACCCGGCGAAGCGCTCCTGGAACGTCTCCATGTGCTGGCGGACGAGCAACGTCGTCGGCACGAGCATGACGACCTGCTTGCCGTCCTGCACCGCCTTGAACGCGGCGCGGATCGCGACCTCGGTCTTGCCGTAGCCGACGTCACCGGAGAGCAGGCGGTCCATCGGGATGGGCCGCTCCATGTCGCGCTTGATCTCGTCGATGGTGGTGAGCTGGTCGGCGGTCTCGGCGAACGGGAACGCCTCTTCCAGCTCGCGCTGCCACGGGGTGTCCGGGCCGAACGCGTGCCCCTTCGACGCCATCCGCGCCGAGTACAGCTTCACCAGGTCGACGGCGATGTCGCGGACGGCCTTGCGGGCCTTCGACTTGGCGGCGGACCAGTCCGAACCGCCCATCTTCGACAGGGTCGGGGACTCGCCACCGACGTACCGCGAGAGCTGGTCGAGCTGGTCGGTCGGGACGAAGAGCTTGTCGCCGGGGTAGTTCCGCTTCGACGGCGCGTACTCGAGCACGAGGTACTCGCGCTGCGTCTTCACCGCGTTGCGGCCGCCGGAGCTGACCTCGCGGCTCACCAGTTCCACGAACTTGCCGATGCCGTGCGTCGCGTGCACGACGACGTCGCCCGGCTTGAGCTGCAGCGGGTCGACCACGTTCTTGCGACGGCTCGCGAGCTTCTTGACGGTGCGCGCGCCCTGCTGGACGCTCCGGCCGTAGAACTCCGCTTCGCTGAGGACGACGATGCGCGGATCCGGGATGGCGAAGCCGTGCTCGACGGTGGCCGTCGTGACGATGGCGACACCCGGTTCGGGAGGCGTGGGCAGGGCTTCGGCACGGGCTGCGACCCCGGCGTCGGCGAGGACCTGCACCGCCCGCTCGACCAGACCCTGGCCCTGGGCGGTCACCACGACCGCCCACCCGTCATCGGTGAGCGCCTTGACGTGCGCGATCGCGCCGTCGGCACTGCCCGCGAAGCTCGGTACTGCCTCGGCTCGGACGCGGATGTACTCCCCCGCCTCGGCTGCTGCCTCGGCGTCGGTGAGCACGCGCGCGGTGTCGCCTTCGTCGAGACCGGAGTCGAACGGCGACACCGTCCACCAGGTGCGCTGGCCGCGGGTGTTCTTGAGCTGCTGCACCGTCAGGAAGTTGCCGGCGTCGAGGTCGATCGGCGCCTGGGCCCCGGCGACCGCGGCGCTCCACGCGGCCTGCAGGAACTCGGTGTTCGTCTCGGCCAGGCTGTTCGCGCGACCGTTCACCCGCTCGGGCGAGAACACCGCGATGGTGGCGTCCTCGGGCAGGTACGACGTCATCGGGACGAGGTCCTGCACGAGCGCGGGGGCGAGGGACTCCATGCCCTCGACCGGGATCCCCTCGGCGATCTTCGCGAGCATCTGGGACAGGTTCGGGAACTCGTGGAGCATCTCGCGCGCCCGCTGCCGGACGTCGTCACTGAGCAGGAGTTCGCGCGAGGCCGTGAGTTCGACCGAGCCGAGGTCGTCCTCGGTCGTGCGCTGGTCGGCGACCGAGAACGCCTTGACGGCCTCGATCTCGTCGCCGAAGAAGTCGACGCGGACGGGGTGGTCGGCGGTGGGCGGGAAGACGTCGAGGATGCCGCCGCGCACCGCGAACTCACCGCGCCGCGTGACGAGGTCGACGCGGGCGTAGGCCATGTCGACGAGCTTCGCGGCGATGGCGGCCAGGTCGTTGCCGCGCGAGTCGGTGCGCAGCACGACGGGCGCGAGCGAGGTCAGGTTGGCGGCGATCGGCTGCAGCGCTGCGCGGACGCTCGCCACGACGATGGTGGTGCGGCGATCGGTGGCGTCGGCGGCGGACCACGACGCGAGCCTGCGGAGCGTCGCGATGCGGGTGCCGACGGTCTGGGCACTCGGGCTGAGCCGTTCGTGCGGCAGGGTCTCCCACGCCGGGAACTCGAGGACGTCGGCGTCGGGGACGTAGCTGCCGAGGGCGTCGCGGACCGCTTCGGCTTCACGCCCCGTCGCCGTGATGACGAGCACGCACTGCGGCCCGTTCCGCTCGGCGAGCAGCGCCCCGAGCAGTGGGACCCGCAGGCCGTCGACGACCGAGAAGTCGGCGTCACGAGGCGCGGCGCGGAGCACGCGATCGAACGCGGAGGCGCGCGAGAGCGCAGGGATGATGCCCGAGATCGTCACTCAGGAGATGGTACCGGCCCCCACCGACACCGCCCGCGTGGTGCGCGACGGGCGAACACGGGCGGGATCGACCAGCGCGGTCAGGACGGTGCGTGCACCCGCTGCTGCGCGGCGACGAGTCCGACCTCGGCGATCGCCTCGACCGCGTCCGCGGCGTCGGCCAGCAGGATGGGCAGCGACTTCTTCTCGGCTGCCGAGAAGTCACGCAGCACGTAGTCGGCGGGGTCCTGACGACCGGGGGGACGACCGATGCCGACGCGCACGCGCATGAACTCGTTCGTGCCGGTGGCCTTGATGATGTCGCGCAGCCCGTTGTGCCCGCCGTGACCCCCGCTGCCCTTGAGGCGGACGGTGTCGAACGGCAGGTCCAGCTCGTCGTGCACGACGACGAGGTCAGCTGGGGTGGCGCTGTAGAACCCGAGGACCGACGAGACCGGTCCGCCCGAGGTGTTCATGAACGAGCCGGGCTTCGCGAGCACCAGGCGCGGTCCGCCGGGCACCAGGCGCCCTTCGGCGACCTGGTTCGGCGTCTTGTGCTTCTTGAACCGCGCACCCATGCGGGACGCGAGTTCGTCGAGGACCATCTGGCCGACGTTGTGACGGTTGCCGGCGTAGTCGGGCCCGGGGTTCCCGAGTCCGACCACGACCAGCGTTCGATCCGCCACAGCGTCGACCAGATGCCTTCGAAGGGGGTGTTACTCGGAGTCGACCGGCTCGGAGCCGCCCTCGGCACCGGCTTCGGCACCGGCCTCGGCCGAGGCCTCGTCCGCAGCGTCGTCGTCAGCGGTGCCACGCGGGGTGACGATCTGCACGACGAGCGCCTCGCCGTCGGTCTCGAGCTCGGCGCCCTCGGGGAGGGTGAGCTCGGCGGCCGTGATCTGCTTGCCGTCCTCGAGGCCCTCGACGTCGACGACGACGTGCTCCGGGATGTCGGTCGCGAGGACCAGCAGGGAGACGGTGTTCAGGTCCTGCACGTGGATCGTGCCGGAGAAGGACTCGCCCTCGATGACGACGGGCACGTCGACCGTGACCTTCTCGCCGCGGCGCAGGACCACGAGGTCGATGTGCTCGATGATCTGGCGCACCGGGTCACGCTGGACGTCCTTGACGAGGGCGAGCTGGGCAGCACCCTCGATGTCGAGGTCGACGACCGCGTTGGCGGTACGGACGAGCAGCATGGTCTCGTGACCGGGCAGCGAGATGTGCTTCGGCTCGGTGCCGTGGCCGTAGACCACTGCCGGGATCTTGTCGGCGGCGCGGAGCTTGCGCGCTGCACCCTTGCCGAACTTGGTGCGGACGTCCGCTGCGAGCTTCGTGTAGTCGGCCATGGTGCCTCCTGGTCTCGGGGGTCGACACCGGCGGTCCGGCATCGTGGGGGTCTGTGGTGTTGCAACTCGAACGCGTGCACGCGTGAGGAACGTTCCCTGGGCTGGGCCGGGTCTCCCACCGCGTCGATCACGGCCGCTGTCGCGGCCCTCGCCGAAGTCAATCACCGACTCTACCAGCACCCGCCGGGCGTGTCGTGCCTCAGTGCCCCGCGGCCACCGCTTCCTTCGGCACCTTGAGGAACGACAGCACCACGAAGGCGAGGACGTAGAGGCCGACGAACGTCCAGACAACGCCACCGGGGCCACCCCACGGCAGGACGGCGCTGACCACGGCGTTGCCGAGGAAGGTCGCACCACCGGCCGCCGTGGCGTACATCGCCATCGCGGCACCGCGACGCTCCTCGCCGGCGAAGGCGGGGACGATCGCGCCCATGGGTGTGAACCCGGCGAGCATGATGCCGAACACCGTCCCCGCGGCGGTGGCGAGCCAGAAGCCCCACTCGGAACCGGCCGGCACCAGGTGCGGGACGTACCACCAGGCCAGCAGCCCGATCGCCGAGGCGCCGATGCCGAACCACTTGACGGTGCGGATCCAGCCGATGCGGTCGCCGAGGGCGCCGAAGAAGGCGTTGAACAGGATGTTGCCGGCGTAGACGATCACCGTCATCGTGAGCCACTTCGACTGGCCCCACCCGAGCTCGGTACCGATGATCGCCGGCATGATCACGAACATGCCGAACTCGGGCGCCGTGTTGACGAGCCGGATCAGGACGGCGAGCAGGACCTTGGGGCGCGTGATGCAGACCTCGATGCCGCTGGCGATGACCCGTGCGGCGGAGTGCGAGCGCGGGGCGATGCGGCCGAGCCCGGTCCGCTCGTGCACGCCGAACCGGATGATCACCCAGCCGGCCACGACCAGGACGAGCGACAGGGCCATCGACCACGTCTCACCCGTGTGGCCGCCACCGAACGCGGGGATGCTGCCGATCGCGATGAGCGAGCCGAGCGTCGGCAGGCCACCGGTGAAGACGACGTAGAACCAGCCGACGGCCGTGGCGTTCCGGTCCCGCGCCACGGTGTGGTTCACCCAGCAGAGGAACGAGAAGGCGAACAGCGGGAAGCCGAGTCCGCGCAGGAAGTACGTCAGGGCGATCAGCCCGACCGACCCGGTGGGCAGTGCCGCGAGGAACGCGACCTGGAACACCACCCACAGGACGGCCCCGATCGTCATGACGCGGCGCGGGCCCCACAGCTCGGAGAGCACGCCGGCGAAGTAGGACGCCACGAGGACGGCGACGCCGTAGATGCCGATGACCATCGCGGCGCTGTCCGTACCGCCCGAGCCGAGGGCAGCGGCGATGTGCGGAGCGATGAAGTTCGACTCGATGCCGTCGCCCGTCATGAAGACGAGGACACCGAGGAAGCCCCAGCGCAGCGGGTGCGGGATGCCGAGGCGGGCGATGAGGCCCTCGCGCCCGGCAGACGGTGGTGCGGTGGCAGGTGGGGCGGTCGTCACGCCGTTCGGCGGGGTCATGGTCGTGGTGCGGTTGGTGCGGGGTTCCGACATGTGTCGTCTCTCCTGGAGGGGCCCCGGAGTGCTCGACCCGGCATCGCGGCATGTCTCCGGGGTGCGCCGCGCGCCACGCACCCGACCGCCCGCGCAGTGGCTGCGGGCGGTCGGGGCGTCGGCGATGATGCGAGTCCTGTACCCGGGGCGCCCCGTGCTGATGCGGAGACGGATCCCGGCGGACCATCGCCGGCCCGAAGCATGGTGTCCGACGTTAGACCGCTCCAACGCTGCTCGTCAAGAACGACAACTGTTGTGTAACGATCGGCGGTCGTGCCGCGCGGAGGCGGTCGTTCCGGGCGTAGTGGGTCGTTCCGGGCGTAGGTGGTCGTTCCTTTTGGCCGAGTACGCCCGATTCGACCTTCCATCGCGCGCGTGATGGGAAGGAACGCTCCGCGAGGCTCAGCGACCGAGGCTGCGCCGGTACTCCTGCGCGGCCGCCAGCAGCTCGCGGGCGTCGTTGCTCGCGGCCTCGGCGGCGTCGCGAGCACGTTCGAGGGCCTCGATCTCCGCGGTCGCCCGATCGAGCTCGCGCTGCAGGTCGGCCCGACGCTCCTCGGCCTGCTCGAGGTCCGCCTCCGCGGCGTCGAGTGCGGCATCGGCGTCGCGCGACTCGCTCCGGGCGGCGGTCTCCGCCTGGCGTGCGGCCTTCCGCTCAGCGGCCGGGTCACGCTTCGGCTCGGGCTGGGCGTCCGGCTCCGGTCCGTCCTGGGGTTCCGCCTCCGTCGACCGGGAGGCACGGCTCGCCTTCCGCGCGCCCCTCGCCTGGGTGATCGGGATGGGTGGGGCATCGCTGCCGGACCAGGCGTCGGGCACCGCGTCCGGATCCGCGAGCGCCCCGTCCAGGTCGACCGCGTCGAACCCCACGCTCTCCAGCGGCGTCACGAGCAGCCCCGACCGCACGGCGGCTCCGGCGTGCGGGTCGGCCATCGCCGCCGCGATCGTCGCGCGCACCTGGTCGAGCACGGCCGACGTCGCGGGGTGTCCGGCGTCCGAGGCGAGGTCGGCCCCGGCCTGCGCCAGCGCCTCGATCACCTCGGAGCGTTGCTGTCGGAGTGTCCGGATCTCGCCGGGGTCGGCGTCGGCCTGGGCCTTGCGGAGGGCTGGCCCGAGGTCGACCGCGTCGTCGAGGGCGCCGTCGTGCGCGAGCAGGTCCACGACCCACGCTGCCGGTGCCGGCTTCCGGAGCTTCCCGATCGCCGCCGCCAGGGACCGGTCGTCCTTCCGGACCGCGCGTTGGCGAGCCGTGCGCTCGGCGACGAAGTCCCCCGGCGCGACGAGCAGCAGCTCCCGGGCGACCTCTGCGAACTCCACACCCACAGCTTGCCGCTACCAGTCGTGCACCGTTCCGTCGGCCAGGCGGTTGAACGGCAGGTAGGCCTGTTCGTACGGGTACTTGCCGGCCTCGTCGACGTCGAGGCTGACCCCGAGGCCGGGCTCGTCACCGGGGTGCAGGTAGCCGTCGGTGAAAGTGAAGGTCTGCTGGAACACCTGGTTCGTCTGCGGGCCGTGCTGCATGTACTCCTGGATGCCGAAGTTGTGGATCGCCATCCCGAGGTGCATCTGGGCGGCCAGGCCGACGGGCGAGATGTCGGTCGGCCCGTGGAACCCGGACTTGATCTGGTACATCGCGGCGTAGTCCATCGTCTTCTTGAGCGGGGAGATGCCACCCATGTGCGTGACGGCTCCGCGGACGTAGTCGATGAGCTGGTCGCGGATGATGTCCTTGAAGTCCCAGATCGTGTTGAAGACCTCGCCGATCGCGAGCGGCGTGGTGGTGTGCTGCCGGACGAGCTTGAGTGCCTCTTGGTTCTCGGCGGGGGTGCAGTCCTCGAGCCAGAACAGGTCGTACGGCTCGAGGGACTTGCCGAGCTTCGCGGCCTGCAGCGGGGTCATCCGGTGGTGCCCGTCGTGCAGGAGCGGCAGTTCGGGTCCGAACTCGTTCCGGACGGCCTCGAACACGGTGGGCACGTGGCGCAGGTAGGCGCGGGTGTCCCAGTCCTCCATGGCGGGGAAGGCTCCGCGCTGGGCCGGCTCGAAGTCGTACCGGACGCCCTCGTTGCCCTCGGTGGTCTTGTTCGACGCGATGCCGTAGATGCTCTCGAGGCCGGGGACGCCGGTCTGCACGCGGATCGAGCGGTAGCCCTCCTCCTGGTGCTCGCGGATCGAGTCGAACAGCTCGGGGAGCTCCTTGCCCGAGGCGTGCCCGTACGCCATCAGCCCGGTGCGCGAGGCACCACCGAGCAGCTGGTACAGCGGCATGCCGGCGACCTTGGCCTTGATGTCCCAGAGCGCCATGTCGACGGACGCGATCGCCGCCATCGTGACCGGGCCGCGGCGCCAGTACGACGAGCGGTACAGGAACTGCCAGGCGTCCTCGATGCGGCTGGCGTCGCGGCCGATCAGCAGCGGCACGACATGCTCGGACAGGTACGCGGCGACACCGAGCTCGCGGCCGTTCAGCGTCGCGTCACCGAGGCCCGTGACACCGTCGGCGGTCGTGATCTTCAGCGTGACGAAGTTCCGGTTCGGGCTGGTGACGATGACCTCGGCACGCTCGACGAGCTGGCCGCGGTCGGCCGACGCCCACGTGTCCGGACGCCCGGAGGTGTGCCCGGTCGCCGCGCCGGTGTCGGCGGCGCCCGGCACCGGGGCCGCGGGGTTCGTGGTGGTGTCGGTCATGCGTGGACTCCTTCGTCGGTGCTCGTTCGGGCGGTGCTGGTCGTGGTGCGTGCGGCGGTGCCCGCCGCTCGGATGTCGTCGGCCGCTGCGGTGATCGCGTCGACCACGTCGGTGGTGTCGAGGTCGGGGGCGATGACGCGCAGCACGTCGCGCACGTCCGAGTCTGCCCCGGGGGCTCCGTGGTCGTCCACGAGGTCGGGCTGCGTCGTGACGTGGAGCCACCACGCGGCGATCGCGGTCGCGGCGCCGGGCCCGATGCCGGCGGACGGCTCACGCTCGAGGCGGTGCCGCACGACGTCGACGACCCGGACGGGCAGCTTCTGCGATCCACCGGAGGCGATCTGCCGCAGGGTGTGCCGGATGCGCGGGTTCGCGAACCGGTCCTCCAGGGCAGTGCGGGCGGCGGCGACCTCGTCGGACGGCAGCGGCAGTTCGCGGGCGGCCTCGTCCCACAGCTGCTCGACGGCGGCACGGCACACCGGGTCGTCCATGGCCGCGGCGACGGTCTCGTGCCCGCGCTGGAGCCCGAGGTACGCGAGCAGCGAGTGCGAGCCGTTCAGCAGCCAGAGCTTCCGCTGCTCGTACGGGGTGACGTCGTCGACGATGCGCACGCCGGCGGTCTCCCACGCGGGGCGGTCGATCCCGTCGAAGGCGTCCTCGAGCACCCACTCCGCGAACGGCTCGGTGACGACGGGCACCCGGTCGCCGGCGAGCGCTCCCGGCAGGACGGCGAGGCCCTCGACGTCGGCGTCGGTGGTCGCGGGGGTGATCCGGTCCACCATCGACGACGGGAACGAGACGTTCGCCTCGATCCACGCGCGCAGTCCGGGGTCGGTGGCGGCGCCCAGCACGGCCTCGCGCAGCACCGCGCCGTTGTGCGTCAGGTTGTCGAGGCTGACCAGCGCGATGCGCCCGCCGCCGGCCGTCCGCCGGGCGTCGAGCCCCGCGACCAACCGGGCCGGGACGTCTGAACCGGACCGGTAGCCCTGCTCGGTGACCGTCAGCGTGACGATGGTGGTCTCCGGGGACGCGACCACGTGCCTCCAGGCCGTGTCGTCGCTGCCCGGGTGGGCGGCCACGATCGTGTCGACCACCTCGGCGTCGTCGCCGGACGCAGCACGCGTGACCAGCGTGTACCGGCAGTCCTGCGCGGTGAGGGCGTCCGCCGCCGCGGGCGAGCGGCCGGTGAAGGCGGTGATGCCCCACGGCTCCCCAGTGGTGTGGGCGGTGTACCAGGCGAGGTGGGCGCGCGCGAACGCACCCACCCCCAGGTGGACGATGCCCGGTCGGCGATCGGTCATGCCGACACCGGGACGAGGGACCGCAGGTACGCCAGGTTGTCGGCGGTGCGGGCCTCGAGGGGCAGGTCGGTGGAGAAGTCCTCGATGGTGACCCAGCCGTCGTAACCGACCTGGCGGAGGGCGTCGAGGTACTCGGAGACGGACGCCTGCCCGGTGCGCAGCGGCGCCCACTCGTTCTGCCAGATCGTGCTGCCGTCAGCGCGGGTGTCGCCGGTGTCGACCCAGCGGGCGTTCTTCACGTGGGCGTGCGCGAGGTACGGGCCGAGGAGCTCGAACGCGGCGAGGTGGTCCTCCTGCCCCTCGATGACCAGGTTGCCGAGGTCGTGGATGACGCCGATGTGCTCCGGGTCGAGGCCGTCGACGAGCCGCAGCGCCGCCGAGGCCGAGGGCGTGATCGTCATGTGGTGCAGCTCGACGAGCGCCTTGACGCCGAGCTCGGTCGCCCGGGTCACGACCCACTCGAGGTCGGCGCGGGTGCGGTCGAAGATCTGCCCGTACGTCTCGCCGGTGCGTTCCTTCTCCTGCCGGTACATCGGCATCGAGACGCGGACCTGGCGGGCGCCGAGCTCGCTCGTGACGCGGAGCATCGTCTCGACGCCCTCGTGGTCCGACGCCTGCTGGTACCCGCCGATGCCGGAGTACTCGAGGCCGGCGGCGTCGGTGATCCGCGCGATCTCGCCGACCTGGTCCTGGATGCCGGTGAACTGCCACGTGGAGTTGTTGCCGGCCCAGAACGAGCGACCGGCGGGCACGACGGCGCCGTCCGCGGGGCGGTCGTCGACGATGCGCCACTCGACGCCGTCCCAGCCCTGCTCGGCCAGCGTCGAAGCGGCCTGCGACGGGGTCCAGTCGGGGGTGGAGGCGGTGAACACGGAGAACTTCATCGGGTGGCCCCTTCGGTGGCGGTGTCGGACGCTGCTGCAGCGCCCACCACGGGCACCACGTCGTCGTACTTGCCCTCGATCACGTCGTCGATCCGGACGGGCTGCCCGAGCGTCGCGCTGACGTACAGCCCGCGGACGGTGGCGAGCGACACGAGTGCCGCGTCGACGGTCACGCCGGGCGCACGGCCCTCGCGGATCGCAGCCACGATGTCGGTGTACTGCCGACCGTGCCCTGCCGCGAAGTGGTCGGGCTCGGCAGGGCCGCCGACGACGTGCTCCGGCGGGACGACGTCGCCCTTCTGGTCGACCGCGCCCGCGACCGCCGAGGCGTTCGAGGTGGTCGACGCGGACTCGAGCGTCGCGGCGTCGGGTGCGATGTGGAAGTACGCCAGGCGGTCGTCGTCGACGATCGCCGACCCGTGCGTGCCGTACACGGCGTAGCGGGCGGAGAGGCCCGGGTACGCGGCGGTCGTGCAGTGGATGACGCCGAGCGCGCCGCCGGCGAACCGGACGGTGGCGACGGCGGTGTCCTCGACCTCGATGCGGTCGTGCGCGAGCAGCCCGGTCTGGGCCGAGATCTCAACCGGACGGCCGAGCGCCCAGACGAGCAGGTCGACGGTGTGCACGCCCTGGTTCATCACGGCGCCACCACCGTCGAGCGCCCAGGTGCCACGCCAGTCACCGGAGTCGTAGTAGCCCTGCGACCGGTACCAGGCGACGCTCGCCAGGCCGGAGGTCACGGTGCCGAATCCGCCGTCGTGGGCGGCTGCGGCGACGGCGGCCGAGGCCGGGTCGAAGCGGTGCTGGCTGATGACGCTCGTGACGAGTCCACGGTCGCGTGCCGCTGCGGCGAGCGCGGCGATCTGCCGGGCCCGGGGCATCGTGGTGTCGAGGGGCTTCTCGATGACGACGTGCTTGCCGGCGGCAAGGGCGGTCTCGGCGAGCTGGACGTGCATGCCGGAGGGCGAGCAGATCGCGACGACGTCGATGTCGGTCTGCGCGATCGCCTCCTCGATGGTGGACGTCGTGACGGGGCGGGTGACGCCCATCGCCTCGATCTCGTCGGCGGCGCTCGTGGCGGCGGCGGGGATCGCGTCGACGAGGGCGACGACCTGCAGGTCCGGGTGGTGGACGGCGACCGTGGCGTGGTGGCGTCCGATGACGCCGGCGCCGACGACTGCCAACTTCAGTGGGGTGGTCATCGCAGGGTGACTCCGATCTGGTCGGTGAGGGTGCGGAGGGCACGACCGGCACGACCGAAGGCCGCGGGGCCGGAGAACCCGCCGAGGGCGGTGAAGTCGCTGAGGTGCGGCTCGAGCGAGGCGTAGCCGGAGTACCCGGCGTCGCGCAGCGCGGTGAGGGTCTGCAGCAGTTCGCCGTCACCCTCGCCCGCGGGGACGACCGACGAGTCGGCGGCCAGTGCGTCCTTGACCTGCAGGTAGTCGACGTAGGGCGCGAGCTGCGCCCACCCGTCGGTGAACGGCTTGACGCCGCACTGCACGTAGTTCGCGTTGTCCCAGGCCAGTCGGAGCGCCGGGGACCCGACGCTCTCGACGATGTCGAGCACGCGCGAGGGGACGTCGCCGTAGATGTCCTTCTCGTTCTCGTGGAGCAGGGTCACGCCCTCGCGTGCGGCGAGGTCGGCCAGGGCGCGCATCCGGACGAGGACGTCGTCGCGGACGTCCTCCGGCTGCCGGCCCTCGAAGTAGAACGAGAAGATCCGGATGTTCGTGGTGCCGAGGGCGTGCGCGGCGGCGATCGCGCGACCGAGCCGTCCGACCTCGTGCTCGACGGGCTCGTCGACGGAGACCTTGCCGATCGGCGAGGCGATGGCGGACACGGTCTGTCCGCGCTCCTCGAGCAGGCGGTGGAGTCCGGCGAGCTGGTCCTCGTCGAGGTCGACGACGTTCACGCCCCAGGCGCTGCGGACCTCGATGGCGCTCGCGCCGAGCGCCTGCAGGACCGCGACCTGGACGACGGGGTCTGAGTCGATCTCGTCGCCGAAGCCGGAGAGTTCCCACGTGGGCTGGTCGGTCATGGTGTCCTTTCGTGTCGGACGGGAGGCGCGTGGCGGGGCCGCCACGGGCCTCCAGTCCGGTTCTGGGTTGCGGTGACTGCCGCGCTCACTTGACGGAGCCGGCCGTCAGACCGCCCACCAGGTAGCGCTGGAAGATGAGGTACAGGGCGACGACCGGCACGGCGCAGACGATCGAGGCGGCCATCATCTGGCCGTAGATCGGGACAGCACCGCCCTCTTGCGCGGTGCCGAGCACCTGCAGGACCACGGCCACCGTCCGGGTGTTCGGGGTCGTCATGATCGTGGAGAACAGGACGTCGTTCCAGCCGAGCAGGAAGGCGAAGATCGCCGAGACGACGATGCCGGGCCACGACAGCGGCAGGACGATCTTCGTCAGGATCTTCGTGCTCGAGGCGCCGTCGATGCGGGCGGCCTCCTCGAGTTCCTTGGGCAGACCACGCAGGTAGGTGACCATGACCCAGGTCGAGAACGGCAGGGCGAACGTCAGGTAGGTGACGAACAGACCCCAGCGGGTGCCGATGATCTGCACGCCCGTGGCGCTGGCGATGTTCGAGAACACCACGAACACGGGCAGCAGCAGGAGCGTGCCGGGGATCGACTGCAGCGCGAGGAGCCCACGCAGGATGGTCAGGCGGCCGAGGAACCGGAACCGGACCAGCACGTACGCGGTGGACACGGCGAGCGCCGCACTCGCGATGGCGACCGCGCCGGCGGTGAGCATCGAGTTGACCAGCCCCTCGCCGAGGGCGACCGTGGACCAGATCTCGACGTAGTTCGACAGCGTGAACTCGGACGGGAAGTACTCGCCGCGGGCGACCGCGACGTCCGAGTTCACCGAGCCGAACAGGATGTACAGGACCGGGACGGCGATGAACGCGATGATGATCGCGATCACCACGATGAGCAGCCAGCGGGGCAGGAGCCGGGTGACGTCGGTGTCGTAGGGGCGCTTGTGGCGTCGACCGGGTGCGGTGATGCTCTCGGTCAAGGTCGACGTCGGGCGGGTCCGGGTGGTGCCGGCGAAGGATGTGCTCTGGGCGCTCATGCTCGTGCTCCGTCGATGTCGGCGGCGGTCGGGGCGGCGGCGAGCGTGGCGCGGTCGGCGCGGCGCTGCTTCCGGTTGGGGCCCGCATCGTCACCGGTGTCGAGCTTGACGGCTCGCAGGTAGACGAACAGCGGGATGGCGACGATCACGAGGGAGCAGATCGCCATGGCCGCGGACAGACCGAAGCGGAACGACTGGAAGCTCGCGATGTACGTCAGGACGGGCATGACCTCGACGCTCGACGGCAGCGGGATGCCGAACAGCACGAACGGCAGGGTGAAGTTGTTGATGTTGTGCAGGATCGCGATGATCACCGCCAGGCTGAGCGGGCCGCGCAGGTACGGGAAGATGATGTAGCGCAGCTTCGCCCACCAGGTCACCCCGTCGAGCTCGGCGGCCTCGTGCACCTCGTTGTCCACGGCCTGCAGCCCGGCGAGCGACAGCAGGTAGACGAACGGCCAGCTCGTCCAGATCATCACGCCGGCCAGCGCCCAGTACGACGCGGAGCCGTTCAGCCAGAGCACGTCGGTGTGCAGGATCGAGTTCACGACGCCCTGCGGCTGCAGCATCGTGCGGAAGAACGTGCCGACGACGAACGCGGGCAGCACGTACGGGATCAGGTAGATCGACCGGACGAGGCCGCGCCCCGGGAACCGGTTCTGCGTCGAGATCGCGGCCGCGACGCCGATCGGCACGGTGACCGCGGTGACCAGGACGGACAGCGACACCGAGATCCAGATCGAGTGGAGCAGGGGCGAGTTCGTGAAGGCCTCGGTGAAGTTCGCGAAGCCGATGAAGGGGGCGCTGAACCACTGCCGCAGCGTGTACTGGTCCAGGTCGAGCATCGCGATGTAGAAGCCCACCAGGAGCGGCACCACGATGACGGCGAGCATGAGGACCCCGCCGGGGATGAGCATCCAGAGCGGACGCTCCTTCTTGTACAGCGGCGTCGTGCCGTGCGGGCGGACCGTCTGCTCCGTGCGCTGCGGCGGTCTGGTCTGGGTGCTGGTCATCACAGACCTCCGTTCTTCTGACGGTCGAGGGTGGACTGGGCGTCCTTCTGGGCGTCCTGCAGACGCTTGCGGAGCTGGTCGTCGGTGACCTCGCCGCTCTTGAGCGACGGGATCGACTGCACGACCACGTCGACCAGGGCGAGCTGGATGTCGGACCAGGCGCCGGTGAAGGCGGTGGGCTTCGACAGGCGGCCCGCGTCGATGATCGGCTTGAGCTGCGGGTTGTCGGCCGCCAGGTCAGCGGCGGCGGACGCGTTGGTCGGCAGGTTGCCGAACAGGTCGTAGTACTCGAGCTGCGCCTTCGGTGCGCTGAGCTGCTTGACGAAGTCGAAGGACAGCTGCTGCTTCGTGCCGTAGTCGGCCACCACCCAGTTGTCACCGGACAGGATGCTCGCGGCCTCGATGCCGTCGGCCGGGCGCTCGCTGGCCCCCGGCGGGACGGTGGGGAGCAGGGCGAACTCGTACTTGCCGTCGACCTTGGTGTCCTTGAACGAGTTGATCGCGGTGGTGGTCGTCATCGGGAAGAACGCGGCCTTGCCCTCGGTGAACTGGGCCAGGGCCTGCGCGTTGTTCCAGCCGATCGCGGCCTTGTCGACGACGCCGTCCTTCGTGACCCAGTCGAAGTAGGTCCGGTACGCGTTCTCGACGGCGTCGCTGTCGATCTCGGCCTTCGAGCCGTCGACGATGGTGTTGCCGGCGTTCTGCGCCATGCCCCACACGAACTTCCACGGGTCGAAGCCGTCGGCGTAGGCGATCGCCAGGCCGTGCCGTCCGTCACCGGTGGTGGCCTTCGCGTCCTCGGTCAGCTCGTCCCACGTGGTCGGCATGTCGGTGATGCCGGCCTTCGCGAGCAGGTCCTTGTTGACGGCCATCACGAACGGACGGCTGGCGAACGGGATCCCGATCTGCTTCGAGTCGCTCGGACCCGAGATGCCGAACGAGGCCGGGTCGAACTGGTCCTTGCCGCCGATGGCCTGCCACTCCTTCGATCCCATCTCGACGAAGGCACCGGTGGCGTAGGCGGTCGGGGTGAACGTGGTGCCGATGGCGTAGACGTCGGGGCCCTGGCCGGAGATGACGCTGGTCTGGATCGCGGTCAACTCCTCCTGCGCGGACGAGTAGGTCTCCCACTGGATGTCCGCACCGGTGGTGCGCTTGAACTCGGCAGCGGTGTCCTGCTGCCACTGCTTGCGCTCCTTGGGGTACGTGGTGTCCGCGCCCATCATCACGCGGAGGGTGTTCGGGTCGTCGCCGCTGCCGTTCACGACGGCGCAGCCCTGCAGGGAGAGAGCGGCGAGGGCGATCACCGCGACGGCACCGACGAGGGTGCGGGGCTTCAGCCGTGTTCTGTTCATCCGGGGGCTTCCTCCTCGAGACCTCCTCCGGGCGGCGCTGCCCGGTGGCACCACTGTTCCGCCGTTGGCAACATCCGGCAACCGGTTGCCACTTGTTGCCAGACGCGAATACGTTCGGCCTCGTGAGCGACACAGACATCGACGTCTCCGGCGCCGGCAGCGGCTTCGGTACGCGATCCGACGCGAGCGCCGACACGAGCGCCGGGGCCGGCTTCAGCGCTGCCCGACGCGTGACCATCCGGGACATCGCCGACGCGACCGGCGTGGCCCCGTCGACCGTGTCCCGCGCGCTCTCGCTGCCCGACCGCGTGAACCACACCACGCAGGAGCGCATCCAACGCGCGGCCCGCGAACTCGGCTACGTCGCCAACTCGCAGGCACGCGCTCTGACGTCCGGCCGCACCCGGGCCGTCGCCGTGCTCGTCTCCGACATCACGAACCCGTTCTACTTCGACGTCATCCGCGGCACGCAGCACCAGCTCGCCGGCGCCGGGTGGACGCAGTTGCTCGTCGACACCGAGGAGTCCGCCGACGCCGAGCTCGCCACCCTGAGCTCGATCGGCGCGAAGGCCGACGGTGTCGTCCTCACCGCCTCACGGCTGTCCGACGCGCAGATCGCCCGGTTCGCCGAGCGGATCCCCCTCGTCGTCGTCAACCGTCGCCCCGCCGGGGTGCCCTCGGTGCTCATCGACACCCCCGGCGGCGTCGAGCAGGCCGTGCAGCACCTCGTCTCCCTGGGCCACCGCGACGTGCTCTACGTCGCCGGTCCGGACAGCTCGTGGTCGAACGAACGCCGGTGGAAGGCGCTCGTGCGCGTCGCGAAGCGCCTCGGCGTCCGCGTCGCCCGCATCGGGCCGCACGCGCCGTTCGTCGACTCCGGAGCCGCAGCCGCCGACGCCGCCGTGCACGCGGGCGCCACCGCCTGCATCGCCTTCAACGACCTGATCGCGATCGGCATGCTCGCGCGGCTGCGGGAACGGGGCGTCCGCGTCCCCGAGGACATGAGCATCGTCGGCTGCGACGACATCTTCGGTGCCGACTTCTGCAACCCGCCGCTCACCACCATGACCTCGCCGATCGAACGCGCCGGCCGGGTCGCGATCCGGATGCTGCTCGGCCGGCTCGGTGCGATCCCCGCCGACGAGCTGCCCGGTGAGCACATGACCGGCGCCGTCGCACTGCCCACCCACCTGACCGTCCGGGAGTCGACGGGTCCCGCGCCCGCCTGACACCGGCGCACGCCCGCTGCACCCGCCGGCCCCGCCGCGCCTCGCCGTCCGTACCGTTCTCGAAGGAGTCGATGATGACCCAGACCAGCACCGCCACCCGTCTCGCCCCGCACCCCGACCGGCTGCTGCCCGCCGACCCCGGCGCGCGTCAGGTGGCACGGACCGTCTACGACGCCGTCAAGGACGCACCGATCATCTCCCCGCACGGCCACGTCGACGCGGCGCTCATCGCCGCCGACCAGCCGTTCAGCGACCCCGCGTCGCTGCTCATCACGCCCGACCACTACGTGCTCCGCCTGCTGCACGCGAACGGGGTGGACCTGGCCGCGCTGGGACGCGCCGACCTGTCGGGGACCAGCCCCGTGCCTCCCGGTCGCGCCATCTGGCGGAACCTGGCGGACCACTGGGACGACTTCCTCGGCACCCCCGTCCGCTACTGGTTCGAGACCGAGCTGCACGACGTCTTCGGACTGACGGAGCAGCCGTCGGCGGCGAACGCCGACGCCCAGTACGACCACATCGCCGGCCTGCTGGCGTCGCCGGCCTTCCGCCCGCGCGCCCTGTTCGACACCTTCGGCATCGAGGTCCTCGCCACCACCGACGGCCCTGCCGACGACCTCGCCGCGCACGCGCAGCTCGCCGCGGACCCCACGTTCACCGGCCGGGTGGTCCCCACGTTCCGCGCGGACGCCGTGTTCGACCCGTCGCGGCCGGACTGGAGGCCCGTGGTCGCGTCCGTCGGAGAAGCCGCCGGCATCGACACGGGTACCCACGCAGGGCTGTTGGCAGCACTCCGCGCACGTCGCCAGTACTTCATCGAGCACGGCGCGACCGCCACGGACACCGGGGTGCTCGACGCCGGATCGTCGCCGTTGTCCGCCACGTCGCGCGAGCGTATCCACGCCGAGGCGCTCCGCGACCCGTCGTCCGTCTCCGAGGCGGACGCCACCGCGTACCGGCGCGACATGCTCTACCGCTGGGCCGAGATGAGCGTCGAGGACGGCCTCGTCATGCAGCTGCACCCAGGCGTCATCCGCAACCACCACGCGCCGACGCTCGAACGCTTCGGCCCGGACACCGGCCACGACCTGCCCGCCGTCGGCTCCTTCACCACGCCGCTGCGGCCGCTCCTGGAGTCCTTCGGCACCGCGCCGGGCTTCCACCTCGTGCTGTTCACCGTCGACGAGACCGTCTTCTCGCGCGAGATCGGCCCGCTCGCCGGCTTCTACCCCGCCGTGTACGCCGGAGCACCGTGGTGGTTCATCGACACCCCGGCGGCGATCGGCCGCTACCGCTCCGCGATCACCGACTCGGCGTCGTTCACGAAGACCTCCGGGTTCATCGACGACACCCGGGCGTACTGCTCCATCCCCGCGCGGCACGACATGGCGCGGCGTGCGGACGCGGCGTACCTGGCGTCGCTCGTCGTCACGCACGAGATCTCGGAAGAGGACGCCGTCCGCACCGCACGGCGGATCGTGTCCGACATCCCGCGGGCGACGTTCAAGCTGTAGCGGTGCGGGCCGGGGCCGGGGCTGTGACGCTGCGGACGCGTTCCAGCGCGGAACGGATCTCGGCTTCGGCCGTCTCGGCGTCGGGCGCCCACCGGCACTCGAGCGAGACGGCGCCCCGGTACCCGCCGTCGTGCACGGCGGCGAGGAACTCGCGCCAGACGTCGTCGACCGTGCCGGGGGGCCGACGGTCCGGGTCACTCAGGTGGACGTGCCCGATCCGGTCGCCGTGGCGCCGCAGGACCTCGAACGACTCGCCCTCGTTCCGGATGTGGAACAGGTCGGCGACGACGCCGACACCGTCGAGGGCTGCACCGTCGAGGAACGACACCGTCGCATCGACTGTGTGCAGGACGTTCGTCTCCGCGCGGCTCAGGGGTTCCACCACGATGCGCAGGTCGTTCGCGGCGGCCACATCGCGTGCGGTCCGGACCACCTCGCCGAACCGGCGCAGGGCGTCGTCGCCCGCCATGCCGTCGGGAGCGTTCCGAGCGGTCCCCGACCCGAAGACGATCGTCGCGCCCGGTTCCGCGACCGACCGCACGATCGGCAGGACCGACTCGAAGTAGGACCGGACCGTCCCGGGCTCCGTGGTCAGCAGCGGGAGGTCGCCGGGCACCAGGATGGCGAAGGACGGGAACCGCTGGCCGGCGTAGACCTCGTTCCGCCGCCACCCCGTTCCGTCTTGGACCGCGAGGTTGCCGGCGATCGTCGGCTCCACGTGGTCGGCGCCCGCGCGGCGGACCACCTCGGTCAGTTCTGCCCCGGCCACGACGCCGAGTCCGCTGGACGACATGCGGTCCATGCAACTCGTCCGAGGTCCCGACGGCGACTGTTGCCGTCCGTTGCCACCGGCGCCGGTACGGTCGGACGATGGACCTCGACGTCACCGCTGCGTACGGCGACCGTGCGGGCGAGTACGCGGAGGTCCTCGGATCGATGTCGGCCGTCCACGACGAGGACCGGACTCAGGTCGAGGCCTGGGCGTCGGGATCCGGGGCTCGCATCCTCGACGCAGGGTGCGGGCCGGGGCACTGGGCCGCACACCTGGCGGATCGTGGGCACGCGGTGATCGGCATCGACGCGGTCGCACCCTTCGTCGAGCACGCACGACGCGCGCACGACGGCGTCGACTTCCGCCTGGGCGCGATCGAGTCCACCGGTCTCGACGACGGCAGCGTCGACGGGGTGCTCGCCTGGTACTCCGTGATCCACCACGATCCGTCCTGCGTCGGCGAGGTCTTCGCCGAGTTCCGCAGGGTGCTCCGGCCGGGCGGCGGCCTGCTGGTCGGGTTCTTCGAAGGGCCCTGGATCGAGTCCTTCGACCACGCGGTCGTCACGGCGTACCGGTGGCCGACGAGCGCGCTGGCGGAGGTCCTCGACGACCACGGGTTCGACGTGGTGGACGTCCGGGCCCGGGTCGATCAGGGACAGCGGCCGCACGCTGCCATCCGCGCGAAGCGGCGGTGAGGTGCCTCAGCCGGCGGTGCCATCCGCTGAAGCCGTCGTTCAGGCTTCAGCAACCAGCGATTGCAGCACCGCGGAGATGTCCGCAACCGCGTCCAACTCCCCCTCGGCGATGGCGATGATCAGTTCGTACGCCTCGTCGTTCGTCGCGCGCAACCGAAGCCCGTTGACCCCGAGGAACACCACCAGCAGCATCAACCCCAGGCGCTTGTTGCCGTCGACGAGTGCATGGTTCCGAACCGCGGAGTGCACGAGCGCTGCCGCCTTCTCGAGCAACGACGGATAGGCGTCGCGTCCACCGACCGAGGTCGCTGGTCGGGCCACCGCGGCCTCGAGGAGTCCAGCATCTCGGATGACGAAGTCCGGCCCCAACGTCCGCCGAGCGATGTGCAGCGCTTCGTCGATCGTCAGGTGGATCATCGTCCGAGTCGCTCGAGCGCCTCGGCGAAGTTCGGCAACTCGCGGTCGAGGACCCCGTCGATGAGGTCACGTCGGCTGTGGTGCTCGATGTACTCGCGGATCGCTTCCCGCGCGATGTCCTGCATCGATCGGGCTTCGAGGTCGGCCCGGGTTCGGAGCGCAGCCGCCTCGGCATCGTCCAGTCGAAGGGTCATGGCCATGCGCAGGACGGTATCACAGTTGATACCACGGTCATCGATCAGCAGCACCGACCGGCGTCCCTTCGCTCGAGGCGTCGACGTCGATCTCGATGGTGGGGTCGACGCGTGGCGGCTTGATGCGACCTGTCACTGGATTGTTCACTGTCATGATCCGAGTGTTGCGCGGTCGCTTCTCCGCCGGGGGAAGGCCTGGGAGAGGTTGTGGACGATCCCTTGCGAGGACTTCACTGTGGAGAAGTGAGGCTCAGCCGGAAGTGACCGACAGCGCCGCGAGGATCGTCGTCACCGTGTCGTCGACCGGCCCGTCGATGGAGACGTCGACGGCGGCCTCGTCGGCCTGCGGCCGTTCGAGCGTCGCGAACTGGGAGTCGAGCAGCGACGACGGCATGTACTCGTGGTGCCGGTGCGCCTGCCGCTCGGCGATGAGGTCGTGCGAGCCGTCCAGGAACGCGATGACGAGGCCCGGCGCCGACTGCCGGAGCCGATCGCGGTAGACGCGCTTGAGGGCGGAGTTGGCCATCACGCAGCGGCTCCCGGACGTCTCGACGGCGGCGATCCGCGCGGCGCAGGCGTCGAGCCACGGCCAGCGGTCGTCGTCGGTGAGGGGGATGCCCTGCCGCATCTTCTCCTTGTTCGCGGCCGGGTGCAGGTCGTCGGCGTCGACGAACACGGTCGGTTGGCCCTGCTCGGCGAGCGCGTCGGCGAGCGCCTGCCCGATGGTGGACTTGCCGGAACCGGAGACGCCCATGACGAGGACGGGTGGGAGGACAGCGGTGTCGGTCATCCCTCCACAGTATTGACGGGGTGAACAGTGGTCCCCAGTTGCCGTAACACCCGTGCGGTCCCAGGGCGCCGACCGTAGGTTGGTCTCACGTCCGGACAAAGGAGACGACGTGGCAGACAGCACTGGTCAGGCGAACATCGGGGTCATCGGCCTCGCCGTCATGGGGTCGAACCTCGCACGCAACCTCGCGTCGCGTGAAGGCAACACGGTCGCGGTGTACAACCGCACCTACGCCCGCACCGAAGAACTCATCAAGGAGCACGGCGACGCCGGCTTCATCGCGTCCGAGGACATCGACGGCTTCGTCGCCTCGCTCTCGAAGCCGCGCACGGCGATCATCATGGTGCAGGCCGGCAAGGGCACCGACGCCGTGATCTCGCAGCTCGCCGAGAAGTTCGAGGAAGGCGACATCATCGTCGACGGCGGCAACGCCAACTTCCACGACACGATCCGGCGTGAGCACGACCTGCGCGAGAAGGGTCTCAACTTCGTGGGCACGGGCATCTCCGGTGGTGAAGAGGGCGCGCTCAAGGGGCCGTCGATCATGCCCGGCGGCTCGAAGGAAGCCTGGGAGACCCTGGGCCCCATCCTCAAGTCGATCGCGGCGGTCGCCGAGGGCGAGCCCTGCGTGACCCACATCGGCACCGACGGCGCCGGCCACTTCGTCAAGATGGTGCACAACGGCATCGAGTACGCCGACATGCAGCTCATCGCCGAGTCCTACGACCTGCTCCGCCGCGTCGGCGGGCTCTCCGTCGAGGACCTGGTCAAGGTGTTCCAGGAGTGGAACGGCGGCGACCTCGAGTCCTACCTGATCGAGATCACGGTCGAGGTCCTGAAGCAGCGCGACGCCGACTCCGGCAAGCCCCTCGTCGACGTCATCCGCGACGAAGCGGGTTCCAAGGGCACCGGCGTGTGGACCGTGCAGAACGCGGTCGGACTCGGCATCCCGGTCTCCGGCATCGGCGAAGCGGTGTTCGCCCGCGCGGTGTCGTCGAAGCCGTCGCAGCGGGCTTCGGTGCAGCAGGCGTTCCCGGACCGGCCCGACATCGCCGAGGTCCCCGACGGCTTCGAGGACGACGTCCGCGCGGCGCTCTACGCCTCGAAGGTCGTCGCCTACGCGCAGGGCTTCGACCTGATCATCGCCGGGGCCAAGGAGTACGGCTGGGACATCAACCTCGGCAACGTGGCGAAGATCTGGCGGGGTGGCTGCATCATCCGTGCCCAGTTCCTCAACCGCATCGTCGAGGCGTACGACAAGAACCCCTCGCTCGAGAGCCTGCTGGTCGACCCGTACTTCGCGAACGCCGTGCAGGAGGGCGAAGCCGCCTGGCGCCGCATCGTCGGGATCGCCGCCGCGTCGGGGATCCCCGCGCCGGGCTTCTCGTCGGCGCTGTCCTACTTCGACTCGCTCGCCTCCGAGCGGCTGCCCGCCTCGCTCATCCAGGGGCAGCGCGACTTCTTCGGCGCGCACACCTACCAGCGCATCGACAAGGACGGCACCTTCCACACGCTGTGGTCCGACGACGACCGCCGCGAGGTCGACCAGGAACCGTCCACCCACTAGACCGCGGCACGACCGCACCCTCGAAGGGCCCTGCCGATCGGCGGGGCCCTTCCCACGTCCGACAGCAGTGCGCTCGGTCACGACGATGTGCTCGGTTCAGGCGACGATGCGCTCGCGCGCGAGGTCGGCGACGAGCCGGTCCAGCCGCTGTCCGCGGCCGAGCAGCCGACGAGAGCCGGGAGCCGTCCGCACGAAGAAGGTCGCGACCGCCGGGGTGTCGTCCGGCCGGACGTAGTGGATCGCGACCGCGCACGCCCGACGGGCATCGGCGCGGTCACCGTCGCCGTGGACGTCCTCGATCCCGACGTGCACCACCCGGCTCCACCGGACCACGAGCAACCGTGTGGCCTTGCGGTCGTCGAGTTCCCACAGGGAGGCCTCGGTCGCCCCGAACGCCCACGTCACACGGGCACCGAGGCTCACCTCCGGCCGGACCTCGGCGATCGCGTCGCGCAGTTCGGTCGTCGGAGCCGCCGGCACGAGCCAGACCGTGGGGTCGATGCGGCGGATGGCGAGCGCGAGGGCCTCGTCAGCGTGCCGGCGACGTACCGCAGCGGCACGGAAGACCGCGACCACGATGACCGTGACGCCCAGCGCGATCGCACCGAACTCGACGATCCCGAACCAGGACAGGTCCACGTCGGGCGCCGTCGCGACGACGATGATCCGCGCGGTGAGGAGCGCTGCCCAGATGCCCACGATCACCCACCGCAACGTGGACAGGCGCTGCGCCGCCGACATCGGCGTGCGGTCGGAGCGGCGGGCGCGGCCGGGGCGCGGAACTGGATCTGGACGCCTCGGCACACCCCGATCCTCGCACGGCCCGATCGGCAGGTGCTGGCCGGGGTCGGTGAACGCCCGGGGAACCGCACGCACAGCGGACGAGCGGCCGGGCGACCTACGCTCGGGCGGTGACCACCGAACGCACCACGGACGTCCCGACGCCGGACGACCCATCGACGGACGAACGCCCCGCCGGAGCCCCGCTCCGCCGGCCCGCGGTCCTCGCTGCGGCCGTCGGTCTCGTGGCCGCCGCCGCCTTCCTCGGGATCGCCGAGTTCGGGGCGCTGCTCCTCGGTGGTGCCGGCAGTCCGTTGGTGGCCGTCGGGTCCGCCGTGATCGACCTCGCACCGGCGGGGGCAAAGAACCTGATGGTCGCCCTGTTCGGCACCGGCGACAAGGTCGCACTCTTCGCGCTCATGACCGTCATCGTCGCGGCGATCAGCGCCGGGGCCGGGGTCCTCGAGCGCGCTCGGCCGCCCTTCGGGGCGCTCGTCTTCGCCGTCGGCGGCGTGCTCGCGCTCATCGCGGTGAGCACCCGTTCCGGCAGCGGCACGTTCGACGGCGCTCCCACCGTGTTCGGCGTGGCGGCCGCCGTGATCACCCTGCGGCTGCTGCTCCGCCGGCTCCGGCGCTGGGAGGCCGCAGCGGCCGTCCCGTCGGCGTCACCGCGACCGGCCTCGACCGAGCGCCGCGCGTTCCTGGTCTGGGGTGTCACGACCGCAGCGGTCGCGGTCGTGGTGGGCACGGCCTCCCGGGTGGGGTCGTCCGCGATGCAGGCGGTCGCCGCTGCCCGACGAGCCGTGCGCCTGCCCGCGGCGGCGACGCCCGCACCGGCCGTGCCGGGCGGCGCCTCGCTCGACGTCGACGGGATCACGCCGTACGTCACACCGAACGCCGACTTCTACCGGATCGACACCGCGCTGCGCGTCCCCTCCATCGATCCGGGTGACTGGAGCCTGCGCATCCACGGCGCCGTCGAGAACGAGATCACGCTGACGTGGGACGAGCTGCTGGCCCTGCCGCTGGAAGAGCACATGGCCACCCTGAGCTGCGTGTCCAACGAGGTCGGCGGCGACCTGATCGGCAACGCGCTCTGGCTCGGGTACCCGATCCGGGAGCTGCTGGCCCGCGCGAAGCCGACCGGGGACGCCGACATGGTGCTGTCCCGCAGCATCGACGGGTTCACCGCCGGGACGCCGTTGGACGTCCTGCAGGACGAGGGCACCGACGCGCTCCTCGCCATCGGCATGAACGGCGAACCGCTGCCGACCGAGCACGGATTCCCGGCGCGGATGGTCGTGCCCGGGCTGTTCGGGTACGTGTCGGCGACGAAGTGGGTGACCGAGATGGAGGTCACGCGCTTCGCCGATGCGCAGGGCTACTGGACGCCGCGAGGATGGTCGGAACGCGGGCCTGTGAAGCTCGAGTCGCGCATCGACACCCCACGGAACGGGACGACCGTGACCGTCGGCGAGCAGGTCGCCATCGCCGGGGTCGCCTGGCAGCCGCACACCGGGGTGAAGGCCGTGCAGGTCCGAGTCGGCTCGGGTGCGTGGCAGCAGGCAGAACTCGCGGACTCGGTGTCGGCGGACACCTGGCGCCAGTGGGTGCTGCGCTGGACGCCGACCGCGGGGTCGCACCGGATCGAGGTCCGCGCGGTGAGCGCCGACGGCGAGGTGCAGACGAGCGTCGAGCGGCCACCCGCGCCGAACGGGGCCTCGGGCTGGGCGTCGGTGACGGTCGACGCGAAGTAGCGCGGGCCGGCGCGGTTCGGGGGCGTCGGGTGGGGCCGTGCGGCGCGCCGTCCGCTGGTCGTCGAGGTTCCGAGATCTCGGCATGTCGAGCGTTCGAAGGGCCGTCTGTGCGACCTCGGCGGAAGTGAGCGGCGTGTCGCGACCGGCCGGCGAACCAGGCGCCGGCCGAACCCGCGCGGGTCGAGCCCGTGCGGGTCGAACTCGTGCGGGTCGAGCCCGTGCGGGTCGAACTCGTGCGGGTCGAACTCGTCGGGTCAGACGGGGAGCGTCGCGACGACGCAGGTGCCGTCGACATCGTCGTCCTGCTCGACCACGGCCGTGAACCCGGCGGACACGAACGCCGCGACCGACGCATCTGCCTGCGCCACCGACACCTCGATCACGACCGAACCACCGGGGCGCAGCCACTCCCCCGCTCCTGCGGCGATCCGCCGGTGCAGGTCGAGGCCGTCCGCGCCACCGTCGAGGGCCACGCGGTGCTCGTGCTCACGCGCTTCGACCGGCATCATCGCGATCGACGCCGTCGGGACGTACGGGGCGTTCACCGCGATGACGTCGACGGCGCCGCGGAACCGGTCCGGCAGCGGCGCGAACAGGTCGCCGGCGACGACGATCCCGCGGTCGCCGATGTTCTCGGCCGCGACGTCGACGGCATCCGGGTCGATGTCCGTCGCCACGAGGTCGAGCGCGCCGACCCGGCCGAACAACGCCACCGAGATCGCACCGGCGCCACAGCACAGGTCGACCACGCGGTCGTAGCGCTGCAACCGACGGGCAGCCTGCTCGACGACGACGGTCGTCCGGGCACGGGGGACGAACACCCCAGTGGTCACCCGGATGCGGTGTCCGTCGAAGGCGGCCCAGCCGAGGACGTACTCGAGCGGCTCACCGGCGAGGCGACGCTGGACCAGGGAACGCAGCCGGACTGGTTCACCGTCGCCTGCTTCGAGGAGCAGGTCGGCTTCGTCCTCGGCGAAGACGCTCCCCGCGGCCCGGAGCCGGGCCGCGAGGGCGTCACGCGCGGGATGGGTCACCAACGGTCCGCAGACACGTCACGTCGACGAGACGGTGAGGCGCCGCCGGCTGTGCCCATGGTTCGACGGCTCCGCTACGCTGCGCCGTCGAACATCGACGTGACGGACCCGTCGTCGAAGACCTCGTGGATGGCGCGGGCCAGGAGCGGGGCGATCGGCAGGATCTCGAGACGGTCCCAGCGCTTCTCGACGGGCACCGGCAGGGTGTCGGTGACGACGACACGGTCGATGAACTCGCTCTGCAGCAGCTCGGTGGCGGGGTCGGAGAACACGGCGTGGGTCGCGGCGACGACGACGCCGATCGCGCCGGCCGCCTTCAACGCCTCAGCTGCCTTGGCGATCGTGCGCCCGGTGTCGATCAGGTCGTCGACGAGCAGGCACCAGCGGCCGGAGACGTCGCCGACGATCTCGTGGACCGTGACCTGGTTCGGGACCAGCGGATCGCGACGCTTGTGGATGATGGCGAGGGGTGCACCGAGCTTCTCGGACCAGATGTCGGCGACGCGGACGCGCCCCATGTCGGGAGACACGACCGTCAGCATCGACGGGTCGAGGATCTCGCGGAAGTGCTCGAGCAGCACCGGCATGGCGAAGAGGTGGTCGACCGGGCCGTCGAAGAAGCCCTGGATCTGGGCGGCGTGCAGGTCGACGCTCATGATGCGGTGCGCGCCCGCGGCCTTGAACAGGTCGGCGACCAGGCGGGCCGAGATCGGCTCGCGGCCGCGGCCCTTCTTGTCCTGACGGGCGTACGGGTAGAACGGCGCGACGACGGTGATGCGCTTGGCCGAGGCCCGCTTCAGCGCGTCGACGATGATGAGCTGCTCCATGAGCCACTCGTTGATCGGCGCCGTGTGCGACTGGATGACGAACGCGTCGCACCCGCGGACCGACTCGTCGAACCGGACGTACAGCTCACCGTTCGCGAAGGTCCGGGCATCGGTGGGGACCAGGTCGACACCGAGTTCCTCTGCGATCTCGGCGGAGAGCGCCGGGTGTGCTCGCCCCGAGACGAGGACGAGTCGTTTCTGGCCGGTTGTCTTGATTCCGGACAAGTGCGGTGCTCACTCCCTGACCCGTGTGGGGTCGATGTCGACGACCGGTGGTCGCCAGGATCTATTCGCCGTTCGCGTGCCGAGCAGCCTCGGCCGCCGGTGTGCCGGGTCGGTGTTCCTCGACCCATCCGTCGGTGTTGCGCTGTGGGGCGTAGCTGATCGCGAGCGATCCGGCCGGGACGTCCTTGCGGACCGTCGTTCCGGCACCCGTGTACGCACCGTCACCAATCCTAACCGGGGCGACGAACACGTTGTGCGAGCCTGTACGAACGTGCGAGCCGACCTCGGTGCGGTGCTTGTGCACGCCGTCGTAGTTCGCGGTGATCGTGTTCGCACCGATGTTCGAGTCCTCGCCCACCTCGGCGTCGCCGATGTACGACAGGTGCGGGACCTTGCTGCCGCGCCCGATCTTCGCGTTCTTCGTCTCGACGAAGGTGCCGATCTTGCCCTGGTCGCCCAGGATCGTGCCCGGACGCAGGTACGCGAACGGCCCCACCGAGGCACCGTCACCGATGACCGCGAGGGTGGCGTCGACCCGGTTCACCGTCGCGCCGGCACCGACCTCGGTGTCGCGCAGCGTGGTGTCCGGCCCGACGACGGCACCGGCGGCGATGGCGGTCGCGCCGAGGAGCTGGGTGCCGGGCAGGACCTCGGCATCCGCTTCGATCGAGACGTCGAGGTCGATCCAGGTGGTGGCCGGGTCCTGCACGGTGACGCCGGCGAGCTGGTGTCGGCGGACGATGCGGGCGTTGAGCTCGCGGGCGGAGTCGGACAGCTGCGCGCGGTCGTTGATGCCGGCGACGAGCCACGGGTCGGTGAGCGTGACGACGTCGATGCGCCCGCCTCGCGCACTGATCAGCGCGGGGGCGTCGGTGATGTACTTCTCGCCCTGCGCGTTCGCCGTGGTGAGCGACGGCAGGACCGCCCGGAGGCGCGTCACGTCGAACGCGTAGATGCCCGCGTTCGCCTCGACGATGGCCAGCTGTTCCGCTGTCGCGTCCTTGTGCTCGACGACGCCGACGAACGCGCCGTCAGCATCCCGCACGATCCGTCCGAGGCCGGTCGGGTCCGGGGCGATCGCACTGACGAAGGTCGCACCGTTTCCCCCTCCGGCGTGGGCGTCGACGAGCAGGCGGAGCGACGCCGCGTCGAGCAACGGGACGTCGCCGGAGAGCACCACGACGGCACCGTCGAAGTCGGCGGGGAGCGCCTGGACCGCGACCTCGACCGCGCGGCCGGTGCCGGGGACGTCGTCCTGGTCGACGATGATGGCGTCGGGCGCACGCTCGGTGATCTCCGCTGCGACCAGGTCACGCTCGTGCCGCACGACCACGGCCACGTGCTCCGGCCCGAGGGACGACGCCGTCCGCAGCACGTGCGCGATGAGCGGCAGCCCGGCGAGCCGGTGCAGCACCTTGGGGGTGGACGACTTCATGCGCGTGCCCTGCCCGGCGGCGAGGACGACGACGGCGATGCGCTGGTCGGTCATGGGTCCATCCTGGCGCACCCGCGCTGCGGAGTCCGGTGGAACCGCGGCCCTGTGCAGAACCGTGCGCACAACCGCACCGGGGACGTTCCTTCCCATCGACCTCGGGATGGAAAGCGGGATCGGGCGTACCTGGACGGAACAAACGACCAGCTACGCCCGAAACGACCAGCTACACCCGAACACCTACCCGCGCACCACCCGCGGCTCGGCCTTCACGAACGCCATGAGCACCAGCCCCACGACGAGCACCACCACGATCCCGAGGATCCCGAAACGCGTCGAGCCGCCGACCGTCACCGCGACACCGAACAGCGCCGGCGCCAGGAACGACGCCGCCCGGCCGGTGGTGGCGTAGAGGCCGAAGAGCTCGCCCTCGCGGCCGGGGGTCGCCAGCCGCGCCAGGTACGCCCGCGACGACGACTGCACCGGTCCGACGAACAACGCCAGGGTCAGGCCAAGCACCCAGAACCACTCCGTCCGGCTGCCGACCGCCAGGACGCCGAGCCCGCAGGCCGCGAGGCCGATCAGCGACACCATGATGAGCGTGCGCGAGCCGAAGCGGTCGTCGAGCCGTCCGGACACGAAGGTGGCGACGCCGGCGACGACGTTCGCGGCGATGGCGAACAGGATGACCTGCGAGGCGCTGAACCCGAACACCTGCGCCGCGATGATCCCGCCGAAGGTGAACACCGCGCCGACGCCGTCGCGGAACACCGCGCTGGCGACCAGGAACGCGAGTACGTTCCGCCGTTCGCGCCAGAGCCGGGCGATGTCCCGACCCAGGTCGCGGTAGGCACCGAGCACGCCGCCGGTGTGCCGGTGGTCGGGCGCGGCCTCGGGCACGACGACGAAGAGCGGGATCGAGCTGACCGCGAGCCACACGGCGGCGATGCCGATGGCGACGCGGACGTCCCACTGCCCGGTCGCGACGGTGGCCGGCAGCTGCAGCAGTCCGCCGACGACGCCGTCGCCGCGGAAGTCCTGGATGCAGAGCACGAGCAGCAGCACGAGCAGCACGATGCCGCCGAAGTACCCGGCGGCCCACCCGATCGCGGACACCCGTCCGGTGCGCTCCCCCGACGCGACCTGCCCGATCATGGCGTTGTAGCCCACGCTCGCGATCTCGTACGCGACCGTGCCGATGCCGAGCAGCGCCGCCCCGAGCACCAGGTACGGCTGGCTCGGCGCGACGAAGACCATGCCGCCGATGGACAGCACGATGCCGATCGTGGCGATGAGCACGGACCGGCGGCGGTGCCCGGACGAGTCCGCCAGGCGTCCGATCGCCGGGGCCACGAGCGCGACGACGATGCCGGCGATCGTCAGGGCCGTGGAGACCACCGCGGCGTTGTGGGCGAGTTCGCGTTCCACCAACGCCGTGCCCGCGGCGGACGTGTCGGCCACCTTCGCCGGGTCGACGAACGCCCGGCTGGCCAGGTACGTGCTGAACACGAACGTGGTGACGACGGCGTTGAACGCCGCGGACCCCCAGTCCCACAGCGCCCAGGACACGAGCGCGCGCCGGTCGGTGCGCTGCGGCACGACGGCGGCCGGTGAAGCGGTCATGCGCGAACCGTAGCGCGTCCCGGTGACGCACCGGTGGCCCCGTTCCGGGTCACGTGCCGGACGGGAGGCGCGTGGCGGCCTGGCCACGGGCCTCCCGTCCGCACCGTGCGCGCGCCGTCACCCCGTGCGAGCTTCCGCGCACCGTGTCCGGTCGCAACCCCGCACGTGGCACGCAACGCGGCACGGGGCGGCGAACCGCGCATCGTGCGCGCTCAGGCGGGCACGCCGCCGGGGTAGACGACCGACTTGAGGGACTCCGGGTCGGTGTCGCTCTCGAGTGCCTCGCGGACCTCGTCGAGGCCGAACCGACCCGTCACGAGCGAGTCGAGGTCGATCTGTCCAGAGGCGACCAGGCCGATCGCGACGGGCCACGTGCCGGTGTAGCGGAAGATCCCGGTGACCGTGACCTCGAGGTTCTGGATGTGCTCGACGGGCAGGGTCATCTCGGAGTTGCCGAGCCCGACGAGCACCGCAGCGCCCGCCGGTCCGACCGCCTTGATGCCGTCGGACACGGCTCGGGGAGCACCACTGGCGTCGATGAACGCGTCGACCGGGGCGATGTCCGAGGCGACGGACACCACGGTCGGGTCGACGACCTCGGTGGCGCCGTACTGCAACGCACGCTCCCGGCGCTCGGGGACCAGGTCACTGATGACGATCCGGGTGGCGCCGAAGGCCCGCGCCGCCTGGGCGCAGATGATCCCGATCGGACCGGCACCGGCGATGAGCACCGAGGAGCCGGGGACGATGCCGGCCTTGCGGACCGCGGCGATGCCGACGGACAACGGTTCGAGCAGGGCACCGGCCTCGAACGAGACGGAGTCGGGCAGGACGTGGGCGAACTCGGCCTCGATCGTGACGAACTCGGCGAAGGCGCCGTCGACCGGCGGGGTCGCGTAGAAGCGCATGTGCGGGCAGAGGTTGTAGCGGCCGGCCAGGCACTGCGCACAGCGGTGGCACGGGCGCTGCGGTTCGACGGCGACGCGCTCCCCCACACGGGCGGGGTCGACGCCCGCGCCGACGGCGGTGATCGTGCCGGACAGCTCGTGGCCGAGGACGAGGGGCTCCTCGACGACGAAGTCCCCGATGCGGCCGTGGCGGTAGTAGTGCACGTCGGAGCCGCACACCCCGACGGCGGCGACCCGGACGAGCACGTCGCCCGGTTCGACCTCGGGCACGGGGCGGTCCTCGACGGTCAGGTCCTGGGTCCCGAGCAGCACGCTGGTGCGCTGGCGCTGGATGGAGGTCATGGGGTTCTCGCTTCCTCGGCCGCGGCGTCGCGGTCGGACGTGGGGGTGGTGGAGCGGTCGGGCGTGTGGGTGGTGGAGCGGTCGGGCGTGTGGGTGGTCGTGGAGTCGGCTGGAGCTGGCCTCGGGACGAGCCGGGCTGCCGTCGGGTCGCGCAGCAGGTCGCGGAACCCGAGTTCGGCGGCACCGCGGAGCAGCACGTCGGCACCGAGCGCCGCCGGAGCGATCCGCAGCCGTTCGGTCACGGCGGCCATCGACTGGGCGCGGACCTCGACCTCGATGCGGTCGCCGACGTGCTCGAGCAGCACCCCGAGGAACCCGCCGAGGACGACCACCTCGGGGTTGACGGTGTGGATCGCGTTGCGGAGCGCGGTGGCGAGCGCCGTCACCTGGCGGTCGACCACCCGCTCGACCTCGGGTCGGCGTTGCGCGAGCACCGCGGCGAGCGCGGACGGGTCGTCCGGGGCGACACCGGCCGCCGCGACGAGGGCGTCGCGCGAGGCCTCGGTCTCGAGGCACCCGACGGCCCCGCAGTGGCAGCGGACACCGTTCGCCGCGACGAACGTGTGGCCGAGCTCGCCGGCGTAGCCGTCCGCGCCGCTGAGGGGCCGGGCGGCGCTGATGACACCGCCGCCGATACCGCTCGCGCCGCCGTTGAGGTAGATCAGGTCGTCGACTCCGCGGCCGCTGCCGTACAGGCGCTCCGCCCAGGCACCGGAGTTCGCGTCGTTCGTCGCACGGACCGGCAGGCCGGTGCGCTCGGCGAGGGGACGGGCGATCGGTTCGTCGTGCCAGCCCAGGTGGGGCGCGGAGCGGACCACGCCGTCCTCGACCCGTACGGTCCCGGGCACGGCGACGCCGATGCCGGCGATCCGGGCGGGTACGGCGTTGCCGGCGACCAGGCCGTCCAGGAGTCCGGCGATGGTCTCGACTGCCTGGGCAGCGGTCGGGGCCGAGCGACTCGACGCCACCGCACGGTCGCGCACGCTGCCGTCGAGCCCGACCAACGCGACGGTGACGGCGTCCACCTCGACCGTGACGGCGACGGCGACCACCTCGGCGGCAGCACGAACGACGGGGCTCGGACGGCCGACGCCAGGGCTCGGACTGCCCGCGACACCGGCGCTCGTGCTGCCCGTCGCGGGGACGTCCTCGTGCACGAGTCCGCGCTCCACCAGTTCACCGACGAGCGTGAGCGTGGTCGACCGGTTGAGTCCGGTGCGTCGGGTGATCTCGGCGCGGGTGATGGGACCGTCCTCGTGCACCAGGCGGAGGACGCGCGCAGCGTTGCCGCGTGTCGGGGTCTGCGCGACGACGGGTGCCGCTGTCAGGCGAGCCATCGGGTCCTCTCGGTCGTGCTCCGTGGGTGCTGGCCCATCCTCGCGTGTTCGGTCCTTCCCAGAACGCCCGCGATGGGAAGCGGGATCGGGCACACCTTGTCGAAACGAACGACCAGGTACGCCCGGATCCGGCAGGTACGCCCGGAACCGCCGGTCACCGCGACTGCGAGAACGCGGCGTCGAACGAGGCCTCCGGCGGCGCGATCGTGCCGAGCTGCCGCACGAACGCCAGCGCCTCGGGTCCTCCGACGAGTCGGTCCATGCCGGCGTCCTCCCACTCGACACTGGTCGGGCCGGTGTACCCGATGTGGTTCAGCACGCGGAACACCCGCTCCCACGGCACGTCACCGTGTCCGGCGGTCACGAAGTCCCAGCCGCGGCGCGGGTCGCCCCACGGCAGGTGCGAGCCGAGCCGGCCGTTGCGCCCGTCGAGCTGCTTCACCGACTCCTTGCAGTGCACGTGGTACACCCGGTCGGCGAAGTCGAGCAGGAACGCGGCGGGGTCGAGGTCCTGCCAGACGAAGTGGGAGGGGTCGAAGTTGAACCCGAACGCCGGCCGGTCCGCGAAGAGCTCGAGCGTGCGCTTGGCGGTCCAGTAGTCGTAGGCGATCTCGGACGGGTGCACCTCGAGCGCGAAGCGGACCCCGACCTCCTCGAACACGTCGATGATCGGCAACCACCGGTCGTGGAAGTCCTGGTACCCGGCGTCGATCATGCTCGGCGGGACCGGCGGGAAGCCCGCGACGGTCTTCCAGATCGACGACCCGGAGAACCCGGTGACGGTGTCGACCCCGAGTGCCGCTGCCGCGCGTGCGGTCCACTGCAGTTCCTCGGCGGCACGCTGCCGGACGCCTTCGGCCTCGCCGTCGCCCCAGACGTGCGGCGGCAGGATGTCCTCGTGCCGCTGGTCGATGGGGTCGTCGCACACGGCCTGGCCGACCAGGTGGTTCGCGATGGTCCAGACCCGCAGCCCGTTGCGTTCCAGGATCGCCTGCCGCTCGGCGACGTACGCCGGGTCCGTCGCGGCGCGCCGGACGTCCAGGTGGTCGCCCCAGCAGGCGATCTCGAGTCCGTCGTACCCCCAGTCGCCGGCGAGCCGGGCGACCTCCTCGAAGGGCAGGTCGGCCCACTGTCCGGTGAACAGCGTGACCGGCCGGGAGGCCCGGGTCGGCTCCGCCTGGTCGCTCGCGTCCGTCGTCGTCATCGTCGTCGTCCTTCCGTGCGGTGGTCGGGGTCCGTGCTGTGTTCGAGGTGCGTGCGGTGGTCGGGGTCCGTCACCACGATCCGGGGTCGGACCCGGCGGGGACGGTGGCGGGGCGGTCGACGCGCGAGTGCACGTCGACGACCGCATGGTCGCGGGCCGCGGCCGAGACGGCCTCCATGACCTCGAGCACGTGGAACGCGAGGTCGCCGGAGGCCCGGTGCGGACGGTCCGTGGCGATCGCGTGCGCCAGGTCGGCGAGCCCGTAGCCGCGACCGGCGTCGGCGTACCCGGCGGAGACCGGCAGCTCGCGCCACTCGCGGTCGTCCACCGTGGCGATCGACACCGGGTCCGAGAACCGGTTCGGGTCCGGCACACCGAGGGTGCCGGCCGTGCCGTACACCTCGAAGAGCGGTGCGCGGGTCGCCCACACCTCGAACGAGACCGTGACGGTCGAGACGACACCGTTCTCGTGTTCGAGGATCGCGACCACGTGGGTGTCGATGTCGACCGGGACCGACGTGCCGGCGTTCGGTCCGGTCGCGATGGTCCGCTCGCGGGTGGAGCGGGTGGCGCTGCCGCTCACCCGGACGACCGGTCCGAAGAACGTGACGAGGCTGGTCAGGTAGTAGGGGCCCATGTCGAGCAGCGGGCCGCCACCGGGCTGGTAGTAGAACGCGGGTGCCGGGTGCCAGAGCTCGTGGCCGGGGGCGCTCCAGGCGACGGCCGCGCCGACCGGGGTGCCGATCAGGCCGTCGTCGAGGGCGGCCCGCGCGGTCTGGATGCCGGTGCCGAGCACGGTGTCCGGGGCGCTGCCGACCCGCAGGCCCGCGGCTCGGGCGGCCTCGAGCACCGGTTCGGCCTCGGCCGTGGACATCGCCAGGGGCTTCTCGCCGTAGACGTGCTTGCCCGCGGCGAGCGCCCGGGTCGCGACGTCGGCGTGGGCGGCGGGGATCGTCAGGTTGAGCACCACGTCGACGTCGTCGGCCGCGAGCAGCTCGTCGACGCTCGTGCCGCGCACGCCCTGCGCGGCACCGACCGCCTGCGCCCGGTCGACGTCGAGGTCGGCGACCGCGACGAGCGACAGTCCGGGCAGGGACGGGAAGTGTTCGAAGTACTGCTGGCTGATCACGCCGACGCCCACCACCCCGACGCGGAGGACGGGTTCGTTCATCGTGCTGCCCACAGGAGGCCCCTCTCGATGACGGTGCGGAGTGGCTGCGACTCGACGACCTCGAGGCGGTGCCCGGGCGCGGAGACGAACACGCGGCCCTCGCCCCAATGCCGTGTCCAGATCGCCGGTGCGGTGACCGGTCGGTTCCAGGCGTCGAAGTCGCGCGCTTCCTGCGTGGTGGTCGCGAGGACGTCGTTGTACTCGTCGGACAGCACCCAGTACTGCTCGGTGACGAGGTCGAAGTCCTCGATGCCCTGCGTGATCGGGTGCGATCGTCCGAGGTCGGTGAGGTGCACCGTGTACGGGATGTAGTTGTCGGACTGCTCCCCGACGCGCTCGTCGGGGTGCTTGCCGGCGTGGTGGGCGAACTGGCCGCCGACCATGTGCAGGTAGTCGGCGGTGTTCCGGAACGCGTCCGCGATGCCTCCGTGCCAGCCGGCCAGTCCGGCGCCGTTCAGCACCGCGCGCTGCAGCCCGGCGAACTCGTCGTCGGCGATGGTCGACATGGTGACGACCTGCACGATCAGGTCGACCTCGGCCATGACGGACTCGTCGGCGTAGACGGCCGTCGAGTCCGACACCCGGACCGCGAACCCGTTGTCGCGCAGGAACGGGACGAACAGGTCGGTGGTCTCGACGGGCTGGTGGCCGTCCCAGCCCCCGCGGACGACGAGCGCCTGGCGTGTGCCGTCGGCGGCGGTCACGCGGTCACCGTCCAGCTGCTGCCGTCGGCGGCACTGCGTTCGACGGCGTCGAGCACCCGCTGCACGTGCAGGCCGTCCTCGAACGAGGGCGACGGGTCGGTGCCGGCGACGATTGATTCGACGAAGTCCTTCACCTGGTGGCTGAAGGTGTGCTCGTACCCGATGAGGTGTCCGGTGGGCCACCATGCCGCCATGTAGGGGTGCTCGGGTTCGGTGACCAGGATGCGGCGGAAGCCCTGCTCTCCCGCGGGTGCCGACGACTCGTACAGCCGCAGTTCGTTCATGGACTCGAGGTCGAACTGGATCGCGCCTTCGGACCCGCTGATCTCGAGCGTCAGGCCGTTCTTCCGGCCGGTGGCGTAGCGCGTGGCCTCGAACGTGCCGATCGCGCCGTCGGCCGCACCGCCGCCGAGTCGGGCGGTGAAGAACGCGGCATCGTCGACGGTGACCTGCCCGCGCTCGCTCGACGCCGTGCCGGAGAGTCCGACGCCGTCGGCGAGCAGGGGGCGCTCGGTCACGAAGGTCTCGAGCAGACCCGACACCCGGGTGAGCTCGGCGCCGGTGACGTGCTCGACGAGGTCGATCGCGTGCGCGCCGATGTCTCCGAGCGCCCCCGAACCGGCGAGCTCCTTGTCGAGGCGCCAGGTCATCGGGCCGTCCTCGTCGGCGAGCCAGTCCTGCAGGTAGAGCGCGCGGACCTGGCGCACGGTGCCGATCCGGCCGTCCTGCACGAGCTGTCGGGCGAAGGCGATGGCCGGCACCCGGCGGTAGCTGAAGCCGACCATGGCGCGGACCCCGTGCGCGCGGGCGGCTGCGGCAGCGGCGGTCATCGCCTCGGCCTGTTCGACGGTGTTCGCGAGCGGCTTCTCGCACAGGACGTGCTTGCCGGCCTCGAGCGCGGCGATCGCGATCTCGACGTGCGACGATCCGGGCGACACGATGTCGACGACGTCGATGTCCGGGTCGGCCACGACGGCGCGCCAGTCGGTCGACGCAGCCTGCCAGCCGTACTGCACGCGAGCGGCCTCGGTGCGTTCCGGGTCGCGCCCGACGATCACCGCCATCTCGGGTTCGACCCCGAGGTCGAAGAACCTGGGGGCGGTCCGCCACGCCTGTGAGTGTGCGGCTCCCATGAAGCCGTGCCCCACCATGGCGATCCGCAGTCGTTGCTGCGCCGTCGAAACACTTGCCATCCGCTCGCTCCTTTGCGATCACGTCCTTGCCACAGCCAACACTACCGCTTATGTTGGGCGCGGCAACATTTTGTTTCGACGACGAACGGTGACCACCATGGCAACGACGCCCACCCGTGCAGACAAGTTCTCCTTCGGTCTCTGGACCATCGGCTACAACGGCTCCGACCCCTTCGGCGGGCCGACCCGTCCGGCCCTCGACGTGGTCGAGGCGGTCGAGAAGCTCGACGAACTCGGCGCCTACGGCCTGACCTTCCACGACGACGACCTGTTCGCGTTCGGCTCGACCGACGCCGAGCGGCAGACGCAGATCGACCGCCTCAAGGGTGCGCTCGACTCCACCGGCCTCATCGTGCCGATGGTGACGACGAACCTGTTCTCCGCACCCGTGTTCAAGGACGGCGGCTTCACCTCGAACGACCGGCAGGTCCGCCGCTTCGCGCTCCGCAAGGTCCTGCGCAACATCGACCTCGCCGCCGAGCTCGGTGCGTCGACGTTCGTGATGTGGGGCGGCCGCGAAGGCTCCGAGTACGACAGCGCGAAGGACGTGCAAGCTGCACTCGAGCGCTACCGCGAGGCCGTCAACCTGCTCGCCGACTACGTCACCGACAAGGGCTACGGCATCCGCTTCGCCATCGAGCCGAAGCCGAACGAGCCCCGCGGCGACATCCTGCTGCCGACCCTCGGCCACGCGATCGCGTTCACCGAGACCCTCGAGCGCCCCGAGCTGTTCGGCATCAACCCCGAGGTCGGCCACGAGCAGATGGCGGGCCTGAACTTCACGGCCGGCATCGCCCAGGCGCTCTACCAGGGCAAGCTCTTCCACATCGACCTCAACGGTCAGCGTGGCATCAAGTACGACCAGGACCTGGTGTTCGGTCACGGCGACCTGCAGAACGCGTTCTCGCTCGTCGACCTGCTCGAGCACGGTTCGCCGCAGGGCGGCCAGGCCTACGACGGCCCGCGCCACTTCGACTACAAGCCGAGCCGCACCGAGGACATCACGGGCGTCTGGGACTCGGCGGCCGCGAACATGCGCATGTACCTGCTCCTCAAGGAGCGCGCGCAGGCCTTCCGCGCCGACCCCGAGGTGCAGGCCGCGCTCGAGGCCTCGAAGGTCGGGGAGCTCAGCACGCCGACCCTGAACGACGGCGAGTCCTACGACGCCTTCCTGTCCGACCGCTCGGCCTACGAGGACTTCGACGCCGACGCGTACTTCGGCGGCAAGGGCTTCGGCTTCGTCCGGTTGCAGCAGCTCGCCATCGAGCACCTGCTCGGCGCGCGCTGACAGGCTGCGGGGATGACACAGCTCGTCGCCGGCGTCGACTCGTCGACCCAGTCCTGCAAGGTCACGATCCGCGACGCGGCGACGGGTGCCGTCGTCCGTGAGGGACGTGCCGCCCACCCGGACGGCACGTCCGTCGATCCCCGCCACTGGTGGGACGCCCTCGGCACCGCGGTCGCGGACGCCGGCGGGCTCACCGACGTCGGCGCCGTCGCGATCGCCGGGCAGCAGCACGGCATGGTCGCGCTCGACGCCGACGGTCACGTGGTCCGCGACGCCCTGCTCTGGAACGACGTGCGCAGTGCGGATGCGGCCGCGCAGATGGTCGAGGAGATCGGACGGGAGGCCTGGGTCGCCCGGACGGGACTGGTCCCGGTGGCATCGTTCACCGGTACCAAGCTGCGGTGGCTCCGCGACGCCGAGCCGGACAACGCCGGCCGCGTCGCAGCCGTCGCGCTCCCCCACGACTGGTTGTCCTGGCGGCTGCGTGGGTACGGCCCGGCCGACGAGAGTCCGCTCGGCCCCGACCTCGACGCACTCGCCACCGACGCCTCGGACGCCAGCGGCACGGCCTACTGGGACCCGGTGCGCCGGGAGTACGACCCGGAGCTGTTCGAACTCGCGCTCGGTCGCCCGATGCGCGTCGCCGGCTCCGAGCCGACCGCGGACACGGTCGTCGTGCCACGCGTGGTCGCCCACGACGAGGCGATGGGGACGCTCGACGTCGACGTCACGCTGCCCAACGGCTCGGTCGCACCGGCCGGACTGGTCGTGGCGGCCGGACTCGGCGACAACGCCGGTGCGGCGCTCGGACTCGGGCTCGCTCCCGGGGACATCGCGGTGTCCCTGGGGACCAGCGGGACCGTCTTCGGCGTCACCGCGACCGAGGTCCTGGACCCGAGCGGGACCGTGGCGGGCTTCGCCGACGGGACCGGGTCGCGCCTCCCGATCGTCACGACGCTCAACGCAGCCCGCGTGCTCGAGGTGATCGGCGGCCTGCTCGGCGTGGACCACGACGCGCTCGGCGAGCTGGCGCTGCAGGCGCCAGCCGGGGCCGACGGCCTCGTGCTGGTGCCGTACTTCGTCGGCGAGCGCACGCCCAACCGGCCGGACGCGACCGCGTCACTGCTCGGGATGACCCCGGGCACGACCGACCGACCGCACCTGGCGCGCGCCGCGGTCGAGGGCATGCTGTGCGCCCTGGCCGACGGACTCGCCGCGGTCGAGGGCACTGGCGTGACCGTGTCGCGACTGCTGCTCATCGGCGGGGCCGCGCGGAACGAGGCCGTCCGGACCGTCGCCGCGCAGGTGTTCGGGCGCGACGTGCTCATCCCGGATCCCGGCGAGTACGTGGCCTCCGGGGCCGCGCGTCAGGCAGCCTGGGCGTTGACCGGCGCGCTGCCGTCGTGGGACATCGCGACGACGACCGTGCCGACGGACCCGCACCCCGAGGTGCTCGAGCAGTACCGCGCCGCGGCGCGCTGACCGAGGAGACCCATGGCACGCACCGACCTCCCGCTCGACGAACTCCGTCGCCACCGACCCGAGGTCCGGCGACCGGCCGACTTCGACGCGTTCTGGGCGGACACGATCACCGCGGCCCGGGCGGCCGGAGCGGAGACGGCTCCCGTCCTCGCTCCGGCCGACACCCCGGTGACCGGACTCGTCGTCGAGGACCTGACGTTCCCGGGGTTCGCCGGCGATCCGGTGCGCGCCTGGGTCTCGCGACCGCTGGCCGGTCGTGACACGGCGATGCCCGTCGTGGTCGAGTTCCTCGGCTACGGCGGCGGCCGCGGGCGCCCCGGCGAACGCGTGCACTGGGCCCTCGCCGGGTACGTGCACGTCGTCATGGACACCCGTGGCCAGGGCAGCGGGTGGGCCGGCGGCGACACCCCCGACCCGCACGGCTCCGGACCGCACGCGAGCGGGTGGATGACGAGCGGCATCGGATCCCCCGCGGACCACTACTACCGCCGGGTGTACACCGACGCCGTCCGCCTGGTGGATGCCGTGCGGACGCTGCCCGGTGTCGACCCGTCACGCATCGCCCTGACCGGCGGCAGCCAGGGCGGGGGCATCGCCATCGCCGCAGCTGCCCTCGTGGAGGCCCACGTCGGACCGATCACCGCGGTGCTGCCCGACGTCGCGTTCCTGTGCGACTGGGAGGGCGGCACCGACATCGCCGTCGGGGGCCCGTACCTGGAGCTCGCGACCTACCTGTCCGTGCACCGCGACGCAGCCGACACGGTGTGGGACACCGCGGCGTACTTCGACGGGGTGAACCACGCCGCCGGCATCACCGCCCCGGCGCTGTTCTCCGTGGCCCTGATGGACGACGTCGTGCCGCCACGCACGACCTTCGCCGCCTTCAACGCACTCGGGGCGGACGACACGCACGCTCCGGCCGACCGTGAGATCGAGGTCTACCCGTACAACGGGCACGAGGGTGGCGGCTTCCGGCACTGGGAACGGCAGGTGGCGTTCCTGCGCGCACGGGCGTGACGGCGACGGCCGCGTAGCGTGACCGACGACCACCCGGGCCGCCGCGGTCGCTCGCCGCTCACTCCCCCGAAGCGCGCTCGATCCGCTCGAGATGCTCGACGCGCTCGAGACCGCCCCGGCACCGGTCGACGTACTCGGCGTACAGGTCCGGCCGCTGCTCCCGCGCCCACCGGGTCACGTCGACGAGGTGCAGCGCGGTGAGCGACGCCAGGATCGCGTGGTCAGCCGGAGTGGCCAGCCCGGCGGCAGCGATGAACTCGTCGTACTCGGCCCGCGAGATCGTCGCGTCGACGAACGCCCACTCGAACAGCCGACGAGCGTCGGTCCACGGTGACGGACCGGTCTCGGCAGCGCCCCAGTCGATGAGCACGGGCGCACGACCCGGTCCCCGTGCGATCAGGTTCCGCGGTGCCAGGTCACCGTGTGCGAGTCCGAACGCGAAGTGCTCCGCGGCCAGCCGCTCGAAGTGCCTCCGGAGCGCGCCGGCCGAGTTGTAGGCGCCGTCCCGGCGGAGTGGATCGTCCGCGACGAGCGCTGCGCTGTTGTAGGCCAGGTGCGCCGACCACGCCCGAGCCAGGTCGGTGCCGAAGCGGGTGAACAGCGACGCCGGCGCCGCGCCCAGGTCGATCGAGGCGACGGTGCGGGCGAACGAGCCGAGCCACGTCCAGGGGTGATCGATCGGCCGCGGGTCGGGTTCGACGTACTCGGACACGATGAAGGGGACGCCGTCCTGGACACCGTGGCCGAGGGTCCGAGCGACGGCGATGCCCGCTGCGGCAGCCGCTCGCGCGGCCCACGCCTCGACGGGGAACTCGTCCGAGCGCAGGGCGTCGACGGGGAACCGCACGACGACGTCGGCACCGACCGCTCGCCGCACCCGGTACGTGTGGTTCACGGATCCGCCCAGCAGCCGTTCGGCCTGGTCGTCCGAGCTCCCGACGGCACGAAGGACCGCGTCCAGTCGGTGGCGGTGGGTGTCGTCGTCGAGCACGCACCCATCATGGCCGTCGGGGTGTCACGCCCGCCGCATCGTGTCCCGGGGGTACTCGCCGTGGCGCTCGAGGTAGGCGGCAGAGAACCGACCAGCGTGGGCGAACCCCCACTGCCGGGCGACGTCGGCGATGCTCGTCCCCGCCGGGTCGGCGTGCACGAGCTCGTCGCGCACCCGGTCGAGACGGACCCCGCGCAGGTAGCCGTTCGGGCTCACCCCGAGCTGCCGCTGGAACGCCTGCTGCAGGGCACGCAGGCTCAGGGAGGCCACCTCGGCCAGGTCGGTGCTCGTGATCGGCAGGTGGGCGTGCTCGTGCACGTACTCGACGGCCCGGCGGATGTGCGCGTTGCGCGGGAGCAGCAGTTCGTCCGGCAGCGTGGCCGAGACGACCGGGTACAGCTCGAGCAGCGCCAGCGCCCCCAGCCGGCCCATCTCCGCCTGCAGCAGCGGTGAGACCTGCCGGTCGAGCACCGTGTGCGAGATGAGCTTGACGGTGTTCCGCCACATCGTCACGGCCCGGTCGTCGGGTTGCACGGTGTGGTCGAGCTGCACGCCGCCCGACGCCGCGCCGCGCTCGCCGGCGACCTCCTCGAGCGATGCCCGGTTGATCTGCACGAGACGCTGGTCGTAGTCCTGGTACGTGAACGCGGCGCCGTCCTGCGGCCACAGCTGCGGCCGGCCCACGGCGCTCACGAGGCGGTCGTCACCCTCGCCGATGAAGCCGGTACCCCGGGTGATCCACTGCACGACGAAGTCGTCCGACGGCGTCATGACGCCGTCGAGGTGCCCGTCGAACCGGATCGCGCGCAGCGTCATCGTCGAGTCGCCGACAGCTGAGTACCGGAAGGTGAAGGGCTGCGCGGTCGTCTCGGCGCGCCACTCGGAGGCGTCGTACGCACCGACCAGGAAGTCGCGTGCTTCGTCGACGTCGGCGGACCGGACGTCGTCCTGCACGCGAGCTCGTTCGTCTGTCATCGGTTCACCGAGAGCAGTGTGACCGAACGGACGCGCGTCGTCCGTGTCGCTGTCCGAGAAGCGCTACCGACGATCGTCGGCGCGCGGACCGGATGCTCGTGGCGACGGGACGATGTCCGGATTTCGACCGCCGGGCCGCTCACGACATCCGCGATCCGTCGAGTCGTCGGTCCTGGTGCACACCGACGACCCCGCTGATCGTACGGTCGTCTCATCCGGCGGCAACGGGCCGCTCAGGAGAACACGAGGACGACATGACCGCCGCGACCGCAACCCCGGTCCACCCGATCAGCGCACCCAAGCTGGCCTTCGAAGCGACGGCGGTCACCAGCCGGCGCAACCGCCACCGGGGCTTCTTCAGCGAGCTGCGGGACGCTCAGCGACAGCGCACGCTGCAGATCGCCGCGGTGAGCACCGGCATCGTCTCGGTGAGCGTCCTCGCGTCGGCCGCCGCCGTGCTCGGACTCTCCGCGTGATCCGCGAGGGATCAGCGGTCGAGGACGTCCGCACCCAGGCCATCGACATGACCGCCCTCTTCGCAGAACAGGAACGCCACGATGCCTGAACAGCGCACGCTCGAACAGCTCCGCCGCAACCCGGTCGAATGGCGCCGACGCGGCCTGACGCCGCCCGCCGATCTCGACGAGATGGTGCAGGCCCGCCTCACCGCCCACATGGGCCACGCCGACCCGTCCTACGCCGACTTCTTCGCAGCCTGAACCCCGACCCCACTTCCCCATGACGCTCCTCACACTCACGCCCCCGGCCGTCGAGACGACCGCGCAGCGCACCGCATCCAAGGCCGCCGATGACCTCTTCACGGCGCACGGCGTGATCCCGGTGCGTTTCGAGGACGTCGCCGCGCACGCGGGCATGAGCGTGGACGAGCTGACGGCGGCCTACCCGTCCAAGCAGGCGCTCGTGGTGGCGGTCCTGCGACGCTGGCACGGCGCGTGGCGTCGGGCCCTGGACCACATCGCCACCACCTCGGCGGATCCCCGCGATGAGATCCTCGGCATCTTCAGCTACTTGGAGGAGTGCTTCGCGGACGAGGGGTGGCGCGGCTGCGCGTTCATCAACGGGCACGCCGAGCTCGGACGGCAGGACGTGGAGATCGCCGCGCTCGCAGCCGAGCACTTCCGCGACGTCGAGAGCCACCTCACGTTGCTCTGCACCCGTGCGGACATGCCGGCGCACATCGCCGAGACCCTGTCGCTGCTGGTCGAGGGTGCCCGGGTGGAGTCAGCCGTGCAGGGGTCGGCCAAGCCGGCCCGGAGCGCACGGCTCGGTGCGGCCATGATCATGTCGGTGTTCGAGGAGCGCACGACGTTCTGACCGGCGGCCGGACGTATGATCCGGGGAACCACTCGTCACCGAAGACGGAGACCGGAATGACGCGCACCGAGCCCACCACCGCCGCTCACCACGGCACCCCCAGACCGACCCGAGCCACCGCCTCGGTCGCCGCGATCCTGGCCGAGTCCGCCGCGCGGTACCCGGACGACGTCGCCGTGATCGTCGGCGACCACCGCACCACGTACGCCGAGCTGTGGTCGGAGACCCTGGCGTACGCCGGAGCGCTCCGGGCCCGCGGGGTCACCGAGGGATCGCGCGTGGCGATGCTCGTGCCGAACGTCGCGGACTTCGCCCGCGTCTACTACGCCACCCTCGCACTCGGCGCCGTCGTCGTCCCCGTCCACGCGCTGCTCAAGCGGCGCGAGATCGAGTACCTGCTGCAGGACAGCGGCGCCATGCTGCTCGTCTGCGCTGCCCCGCTGCTCACCGAGGGCGCGGCCGGTGCCGAGCTCGCCGGCGTCGACGTCATCACCGTGCTCGCACCGGCCGACCACGACGACCACGACGGCCACGACGGCCACGACGGCCCGGACCGCCTCGAGGCCCTGGCCGCGGCAGCCGAACCCCTCGACACCTACGTCCCCCGCGACCCCTTCGACACCGCGACGATCCTGTACACGAGCGGGACCACCGGCAAGCCGAAGGGTGCAGAGGGCTCGCACTTCGCCCTGCTCGAACAGGTCAACACGAACCTGATGAGCACCTTCGACATGCACCGCGGCGACGTCCTGCTCGGGGCACTCCCGCTGTTCCACACGTTCGGTCAGACCTGCACGATGAACACCGGGTTCCGCGCCGGCGCCACCATCGTGATGCTCCCAAAGTTCGACGGCGACGCAGCACTTTCGGCGATGGTCGAGCACGGCTGCGAGATCTTCATGGGGGTGCCGACGATGTACATGGCACTGCTCGACGCCGCGACCCGGAACGACGCCCGCCCGGACCTGCGCTACGCGATCTCGGGCGGGGCGTCGTTGCCGTTGGCCGTCCTCGAGCGGTTCCAGACCGTGTTCGACGCGCCGATCCACGAGGGCTACGGACTGACCGAGACGTCACCCGTGGCCACCTTCAACCACGTCGGCCGCGCACCACGACCGGGAACGATCGGGACGCCCGTGTGGGGTGTCGACGTCGAGATCGCCGACCCGGCCACGCCCGACGCGATCGTGCTGCTGCCGCACGGCGAGATCGGCGAGCTCGTCATCCGCGGGCACAACCTGATGAACGGGTACCTGGACCGGCCGGAGGACACCGACGCGGCGATTGTCGACGGCTGGTTCCGCACCGGCGACCTCGGCACGAAGGACGACGACGGGTTCCTGACGATCGTCGACCGCACGAAGGACATGATCATCCGCAACGGCTACAACGTGTACCCGCGGCAGGTCGAAGAGGTGCTGGCGACGCACCCGGACGTCACCATGGCGGCGGTCTTCGGCGTCCCGCACGAGCTGCACGGCCAGGAGATCGAGGCCGCCGTGGTGCTCCGTGCCGGTGCGACCGTCAGCCCCGACGAGCTCGTCCACTTCGTGTCCGACGAGATCGCGGCGTACAAGTTCCCGCGGGTCGTGCACGTGGTCGACGCCCTGCCCCTCGGACCGAGCGGCAAGGTCCTGAAGCGGACGCTGGTCGAGCAGTTCAGCACACCGGTCGACGCGGCGACTGCTCCGGCCTGACACACTCGGAGCGTGATCACCAGGCCGCGTTCCGTCCTCCTCGCCGCTGTCCTGACCGCGGGCCTCGTCCTGACCGGCTGCACGGGCCCCGCGAACGCCGAGTCCGGCACCCCCGACTGGTTCGACGTCACGGGCTTCCAACCAGAGGGGGCGGATCCCGCGCTGATCGACGGCAACGCACCGGCGATGGACGTCGTCGGCGTCGACGGGCTGCTGCTGAGCCGGACCGGCACGCGCGTCAGCACCCCCTCCCGCGAGGCGAGGACGCAACGCAACCGGGCGCACGCCCGCGGGCTCGAGGCGCAGCTGCTCGTCAGCAACTACGCCGACGGCGACTTCAGCGAGCCGATCGCCCGGAGGATGCTCCGGTCCCCCGCCAACCGGTCCCACGTCGTCCGCGCGCTCGCGACCGACGTGCGATCCGGCGGGTGGGACTCGGTCATGATCGACCTCGAGGCGTTGACCGCGGCCGACACGGCGGGGTTGACGGCCTTCGCGCGGGAGCTCCGTGCGGCGGTCGGCGACGACGTCCGGCTCGACATCGCCCTGTCGGCGTCGACGACCGCGGCCGGGTACGCGCGCATGGGGTACGACGTCCGGGCACTCCGCGCTCCGCTGGACCACCTCACACTGATGGCCTACGACCAGCACGGCCCGTGGGAGCCGGACGCACCGGGGCCGGTCGGGTCGTTGCCCTGGGCGTCGAAGTCCGCCAGGGCGCTCGCCACCCTCGCGCCCGCCGACCAGATCGTGCTCGGCGTCGCCGGGTACGGCTACCACTGGAAGGGGCCGCGACCGGCGGGGCAGCTGTCCGACGACCAGGCCCGTCGTCGCGTCCGGAAGGCCGGCGTCACCCCGACCTGGAACGCGACAGCGGGCGAGTGGACGGCGACCCTGCCCAGCGGCGAGGTGCTCTGGTGGTCCGACGCGCGGTCGCTGCGCGAGCGCGTGGCACTCGCCGAGCGGCTCGGCCTGACCGGGGTGGCCGTCTGGTCCCTGGACCTGTCGGACACGCTGGACACGGTGCACTGACGGCGACCGACGAACGGACGGGAGGCCCGGTGCGGGCCCGCCACGGGCCTCCCGTCCGCCGCCGCACGACGCAACTGCCGTGGCGGGCTTGACAGCGTCGGCTAATGGTATTAGCTTTTAGCTAACACACTTAGCCATGGAGGCAGTCATGCTCGAACACCTGCGCACCGACGAAGGCACCATCGCGTACGACGTCAGCGGCGACGGACCGCTCGTCGTCCTCGCACACGGCATGGGCGACAGCCGGCACGCCTACCGGTTCCTGGTCCCCGAGCTCGTCGCCGCGGGCTACCGGGTGGCGAACGTCGACATCCGCGGGTGCGGCGACTCGAGCACGGGATGGGCGTCGTACCAGCGCGCCGACATCGCTCGCGACCTGGTCGCCGTCGTCCGGCACCTCGGCGGCCCCGCGGTCATCGTCGGGCAGTCGATCAGCGGTGGGGCGGCCACCATCGCCGCCGCCGATGCCCCCGACGTCGTCGCCGGCATCGTCGAGCTCGCGCCGTTCACGCGGAAGCAGTCGTTCGACCTCGGCGGCCTGCTCCGGAACCGCCACCACCGCGCCGGCACGTTCCAGCTCGCCAAGGTGATGACGACCGGGAGCCTGGCCGGCTGGCTGGCCTACCTGGACCTCGCCGTGCCGACGAAGCCGACCGACTGGACCGAGGAACTGGGCCGCATCGAGTCGACGCTGCAGCAGCCGGAGCGGATGGCGGTGCTGCGCGCGATGACCAAGACCTCGCCCGCAGACGCCGGTGCACGGCTGACGGACGTGCGGTGCCCCGTCCTGGTGATCGAGGGCAGCGCCGACCCCGACTGGGCCGTCCCGCGGGCCGAGGGCGAGCGGGTCCTGGCCGACCTGCCCGACGGGCTCGGCGAGCTGGCCGTCATCGACGGTGCCGGCCACTACCCGCACACCGAGACCCCGACCGAGGTCCTCGCACTCGTGCTCCCCTTCCTCGGCCGCACGCTCGCGCCGGTCGGCGGCCACCGTGGCTAGGGCAGGACTCGACCCCGCCGCCGTCACCACCGCCGCGGCGGGGCTGGCCGACGAGATCGGGCTCGCACGGCTGAGCATGAGCGTCGTCGCCGAACGGCTCGGCGTGAAGTCGCCGTCGCTGTACAAGCACGTCGACGGACTCACCGACCTGACCCGCCGGATCGCGATCCTCGCCGCGAACGAACTCGGCGACGACCTGCGCGACGCGATGCAGGGGCTCGCCGGCCGCGATGCCGTCGAGGCGGCCGCGCAGACCGTCCGCCGGTACGTGCAGCGGCACCCCGGTCGGTACGAGGCGACGGTCGGGATCCGTCCCACCGGGCCGGACGACCCGTTGGCCGTCGCCCTGGAGCGCACCCTCGCCTCGTTCGCAGCGGCGCTGCGCGGCTACGGGCTCGACCCCGCCGACGAGGTGCACGCGCTCCGTCTGCTGCGCAGTGTCCTGCACGGCTTCGCGACCATCGAGACGTCCGGTGGGTTCCAGATGCGCACCGACGTCGATGCGAGCTTCGAGTGGATCATCGCGTTCCTCGACCGGGGGTTCCGCGCGACGACCGCCGCCCCCAGTCATGGTCACGATCCGGACTCCCTGAACCGGTAGGGTTGTCACGAGCCAACATTCACTGCGGAAGGTGTGCCATGCCCCTCGACGATGAAGCCCCGGGTCGCGTGCTCGCACCGGGCCAGACCTGCCGGATCCGGATCTGGCACCGAGCCGACCGCAGCGTGACGACCGTGCACGAGTCCGCCGAGCGGCTCTACGAAGCGCCGAACTGGACCACCGACGGCCGTCTCGTGCTGAACGGCGACGGGGTCCTCTGGACGATGCCGTCCGACGGTGCCGCAGCTCCGGAGCACGTCGCGATCGAGGGCGTCCCGCCCCTGAACAACGACCACGTGCTCGATCCCGACGGCGTCACCGTGCACGTCAGCGCGAACGACTTCCACATCTGGAGCGCCCCGCTCGCCGGCGGCGCAGCGACCCGGGTCACCACGGACGACGGCGGTCTGCACTTCCTGCACGGCGTCAGCCCCGACGGCTCCGAGCTCGCCTACGTCCGGCTCGACCCGTCCGGTGACGCCGTCTGGTCCTCGGGCACGATCCGGGTGATGGGCGTCGACGGCAGCTCGGACCGCGCCGTGACGACGGACCCCTCCGCGGCCGACGGCCCGGAGTGGACGCCCGACGGCGCGTGGATCCTGTTCAACACCGAGCAGTTCGAGTCCGCACCGGGGCACGCGCAGATCGCCCGGGTCCGACCGGACGGCACCGGGATCGAGCAGCTCACGGTCGACGAGCACGTCAACTGGTTCCCGCACCCCGCCCCGACCGACGACGCCGCCGTCTACCTGTCCTTCCCGCCCGGCACCGAGGGGCACCCGGCCGACGAGCGCGTGCGGTTGCGCCTCGTCACCGGTGACGGATCCGTCAGCGCCTGGGGACCCGAGGTCTGGCAGGCAGCCGAGACCATCGTCGAGCTCGACGGCGGGCAGGGCACCCTCAACGTCAACGGGTGGGCTCCCGACGGGTCCGCCTTCGCCTTCGTCGACTACCCCACCGGAGACCCCGCATGATCGTCCACACCGTCTGCTTCACGCTCGTCCACGCCGCCGGCTCCCCGCACGAGGCAGCGTTCCTCGAGACCGCCCGCGACACCCTGCCGGCGATCCCCGGCGTGCAGGACTTCACGGTGTCCCGCCAGGTGTCCACGCAGAGCGACTTCCGGTTCCAGTTCTCGATGGCGTTCGCCGACCAGGACACCTACTCGGCGTACGACGCACACCCCGCGCACCAGCGCTTCGTCGCCACCCGCTGGGCGGACGAGGTCGCATCGTTCCAGGAGTTCGACTTCGTGCCGCTGCCCGCCTGAGCGGGCGTCCGCTGGGCGCCCCAGGTTCCGAAATCCTCGCATCTCGGGGCACCCAGGGGCCGTCCACGGAACCCCGGGGAACGTGAGCGGCAAGTCGTGGAACCTCACGCCCGCGAACGCGACCGGTTGAGAGCCGGGAGGCCCGGTGCCAGCTGGAACCGGGCCTCCCGTCCGTCACGCGGTGACGACCACCGCTACTGGTTGCTGAAGGCGGCGTCGAACGCAGCCTGCGGCTGCGGCCAGAGCAGGGAGCGGACGAACGCGGCCGCCTCGGCGGCGCCGTGCAGGCGGTCCATGCCAGCGTCCTCCCACTCCACGGAGATCGGGCCGGCGTAGCCGATGTGCCGGAGCGCGCGGAACGCGTCCTCCCAGGGGATGTCCCCGTGCCCGGTCGAGACGAAGTCCCATCCGCGGCGTGGATCGCCCCACGGCAGGTGGGATCCGAGGATGCCCTGCCGGCCCGACGCGGAACGGATGCGGGTGTCCTTGCAGTCGACGTGGTGGATGCGGTCCGCGAAGTCGGTGATGAAGCCGACGGTGTCGATGCCCTGCCATGCCATGTGCGACGGGTCCCAGTTGAACCCGAAGGCCGAGCGGTGGTCGATCGCCTCGAGGGCACGCACGCTCGTCCAGTGGTCGTACGCGATCTCGGACGGGTGGACCTCGTGGGCGAACCGGACACCCTCGGCCTCGAACACGTCGAGGATCGGGCTCCACCGGTCCGCGAAGTCCTGGTAGCCGGCGTCGATGACGTCCTGCCCGACGGGCGGGAACATCGCGACGTACTGCCAGATGCTCGATCCGGTGAACCCGACGACGGTGTCGACACCCATCTTCCGGGCCACGCGGGCCGCACGCTGCATGTCGGCGGCGGCGCGCTGCCGGACGCCCTCGCCGTCACCGTCGCCCCACACGGTGTCGCGCAGGATCGCGCGGTGGCGGAAGTCGATCGGGTCGTCGCAGACGGCTTGCCCTGCGAGGTGGTTCGAGATCGCCCACACCCCGAGGCCGTGGCGGTCGAGGACCTCGAGCCGGCTCCGCAGGTAGGCGTCGTCCTCGTCCGCGCGGGCGAGGTCGAGGTGGTCGCCGGACGCTGCGATCTCGAGACCGTCGTAGCCCCACTCCGCGGCCAGGCGGGCGACCTCCTCGAAGGGCAGGTCGGCCCACTGCCCGGTGAACAGGGTGACGGGGTTGGTGGTGGTGCTCATCGTTCCTCCGTGCTGGTGCTCGTCCACCGTCCGGTCGCGGCTCCGCGCAGGACGGCGTCGACGACCTCGAGGGAGCGGACACCGTCCTCGACGGTGGGGAGTCCCTCGGGTGTCTCGCCACGGACCGCGGCGTAGGTGTCGGCGCAGAACGCCGCGAAGGCGTCCGTCCAGCCCTGCGGGTGCCCGGCCGGTGTCCGGTTGAGCCGCGCCTGGCCGGCGGAGACGGATCCTTCGGCACGGTGCACCGTCGTGGAGCCGTGCTCGCCGCCGAACCACACGGACTCGGGGTGCTCCTGGTCGAACACGGCAGACCCCTGCGAGCCGTCGACCTCGATCCACAGGCGGTTCTTCCGGCCGGCGGCGACCTGCGAGACGACGGTGTTGGCCAGGGTGCCGTCGGCGGTGGCGAAGGTCACGACGGCGGTGTCCTCGGTGCGGACCGGGACGGTGCCGGTGCCGGTTTCGGCGCTGGTGCCGGTTCCGGTTCCGGGTCCGGGTCCGGGTCCGCCGAACGATGCGCCGGCGGAGGTGGGGTCGGGGCGCTCGGCGTAGGCGATCGACGTCCGGGCGGTCAACTCCGTGAACCTCGTTCCGGTGATGAACTCGGCCAGGTCGGTCCAGTGCGTCCCGATGTCCGCGAACGCCCGCGACGGACCGCCCCGCTCCGGGTCGACCCGCCACGTCGAGGCGTCCGGCGACACCATCCAGTCCTGCAGGTACGAGCCGTGCACGGTCAGCACCCGGCCGAGCGTGCCCGCGGCGACCCGGGCACGGAGCTCCCGGACCATCGGGTGGTACCGGTACACGTACGGGACCGTGCTCACCGTGCCGGCGGCGCGCACGGCATCGGCGAGCCGTCGGCCCTCCGAGAGCGTCATCGCGACCGGCTTCTCGACGACGGTGTGCAGCCCGGCCGCCGTGGCGGCCAGGGCGTAGTCGACGTGGGTGTCGTTCGGCGTGCAGACGTGCACGACGTCCGGCCGGTCCGCGACCAGTTCGTCGACGGACGCGTACCCGGTCGGCACGCCCCACCGTTCGGCGGCCTGCCGGGATCGCGACGCCGACGAGCCGAGCACCCCGCCGACGACCGCGCCGGCGTCACGGGCCGCCCGGACGTGCGCGTCCGCGATCATGCCCGTCCCGATCACGGCGACGCGGAGTGCGGTCACCGGCGTCCCTCGAGGAACGCACGGAGCCCGGCGACGACGAGGTCGTGGTCCTCCGTCGAGGACAGGCCGGAGGCCGTCGCGGCCGCGACCACACCGGCACCGCGGACCCGGATCGGGAACGACCCTCCGGTCACGGCGTACTCGGCGCCGAGCCACCCGATCGCAGCGGGATCGACCCCGGCGGCGGACAGCCGGGCGTCGACGAGGGCACTCGACTGCTCCATCCGGAGCACGACCGCGGCCTTGCGATCGATCCAGACGTGCTGGTCCGGGGTGATGCCCGGGGTCGCCGCGCGGAACAGCCCGAGGCCGGGACGCCGGATGTCGATGCCGACGGCGTGGCCGGCGTCGTGGGCGATGCCGCGGATCAGGGAGCCCAGCTCCCAGGCGTCGTCGTGGGTGAAGGCGTCGAGCACGAGGTCGCGCTCCTGCTGTTCGAGGGTGGTGATGAGGTCGGACATCGTCGTCTCCTGCTCAGCCCGCGGCGATCTGCGCGCGGGCGGTGTCGACGGTCTCGAGGATCGAGATCGTCTCGTCGAGGGTGTGCAGCGGGGACTCCGTCCGCCCCTCGCCGACGAAGCGTGCCAGGGCGGTGGCTTCCCAGGCCAGGGCGGCGAAGCCCCGCAGTGGTGTCGGGTCCTGCCAGTGCAGGACGGGCGAACCGTGCGCTGCTGCCGAGATCGTGAAGGTCGTCGGGTTGTAGAACGGTCCGGCGAAGTCGATCGTGCCCTCGGTGCCGGCGATCGACGCGGTGGTGGGCGTGCGGGCGGCGATGGTCGTGTGCAGGACGGCCTGGGCGGCGCCGTGTTCGAGGACGAGCGAGCCGGAGGCGTCGACGCCGGACTCGGTCATCCGGCCTCGTGCCGTGACGCGGTCCGGGGTGCCGAGCACCATCGACGCGAACTGCACGGCGTAGATGCCGAGGTCGAGCAGCGCTCCCCCGCCGAGCTCCGGACGGAACAGCCGGTGGTCCGGGCCGAACGGGATCGCCTGGCCGTGGTCGGCGAGCACGCTGCGCACCGCACCGAGCGCACCGTCCGCCAGCAGGGTCCGGAGCACCGAGGCCTGCGGCAGGTAGCGGCTCCACATGCCCTCCATCGCGAGCACCCCGGCGGCGCGTGCGGCATCGGCGACGGTACGGGCCTCGGCAGCCGTGACGGTGAAGGGCTTCTCGATGAGCACGTGCTTGCCGGCGGCGATCGCTGCCAGGGCCACCGCGGCGTGCTCACTCTGCGGTGTCGCGATGTAGACCACGTCGACGTCGGGCCGGGCGACGAGGGCGTCGACACCCTCCACGGCTGCCTCGATCCCGTGCTCGGCGGCGAACGCGGATGCGCGGGGCAGTGACCGGGACGCGACGGCGACGATGCGCTGGGCGGTCGAAGCGCGCACCGCGGTGGCGAACTCGCCGGCGATCCAGCCGGGGCCGACGATCCCCCAGCCGAGGGACGGCTCACCGGACGCCGTCGTGAAGAGCTCGGGTTCGGGCAGGGCGGTGGGGATCATCGTGCTCCAGTGCTCTCGGTTCCGTGGTTCGTCGTCGGGCGGTGGCATTTGCGCTTGGCACGAGATAACATCGCCGGCGTCGTCAGGTTAGCACGAGCCAAACGCGCGTCACCGATGACCGGGTTTCCGACCGGACGACGTGCACACGACCCGAGGAGGAGTCGATGTCGACAAGGCTGCCGGCGCACCCGTTCACCACCGCCACCCCGACCAACCACGTCAGCAACTGGTACCTGACCGCCCTCGGACTGGCACAGTTCGGCATCTACGTGGCGATCTTGTCGCCGGTCTACGTCAGCATGCAACTGAAGGCCCAGGCGCTGAACCCCGACGACCCCGCCTCGGTGATCGCCGTCGCGCTGCCGCTCGGATCGCTCGGCGCGATCTTCGGCAACCCGCTGTTCGGCGCCCTGAGTGATCGAACCCGGACGCGGTGGGGGCGCCGCCGCCCGTGGCTACTCGGCGGCATCCTGGTGCTGCTCGGCGGACTCGCCATGGTGGCGTACTCGCCGAACGTCGGCATGCTCACCGTGGCGTGGATCATCTGCCAGCTCGGGTCGAACGCCGCCTACTCGGCCATGATGGCCAGCTGGGCGGACAACGTGCCCGAGCTGCAACGCGGCCGCGCCTCGAGCGTGATCGGGCTGGCGCAGAACCTGGCCGTGCTCGCCGGCACGTACGCCGCCGTCCTGCTGGTCGAGAACCTGCCGCTGCTGTTCATCTTGCCCGGCATCCTCGGCGTGCTCTGCGTGCTGGTGTACGCGTTCGTCACCCCCGACCGCATCCCCGAGGTCCGACCGAAGCCGTTCTCGTGGCTCACGATCGTGCAGACCTTCTGGACGAACCCGATCACGCACCGCGACTACGGACTGGCGTGGTGGTCGCGGTTCCTGATCATCCTCGCCACGTTCCTGTTCACGACGTTCCGGCTGTTCTACATGCAGGACCACCTCGGCATGACCGCGCAACGCGCCACCTCGGCAGTGGCGTTCGGTGTCCTCCTCTACACGATCGCACTCATGATCGGCACGGCGTTCTCGGGCTGGCTGTCCGACCGGCTGCGGCGCCGCAAGGTGTTCGTCGGCGGCTCGACCCTGCTCTTCGGCGTGGGCCTCGTCGTGCTCGTCTACGCGCAGGACGTCACCGTGTTCTACGTCGCCGAGGTGATCATGGGCTTCGCCTACGGCATCTACGTGGCCGTCGACAACGCCCTGGTGGTCGACGTCCTGCCCGACAAGGACAAGCCCGGCAAGGACCTCGGCGTCATGAACATCGCGAACTCCCTGCCGCAGTCGTTCGCGCCGGCACTCGGTGCCTTGCTGCTCGGGGTCGGCGCTGGTGACAACTACCCGGTGCTGCTCTGGGGCGCCGGCATCGTGGCACTCGTCGGCGCACTCGTCGTGATCCCGATCCGCAGCGTGCGCTGAGCGGCAGCCACCCCGACCCGGAACGACATGGTCGACGTCGCACGACGTCCACCACGTCGTTCCGGGTCAACGCTCGACGCTCAGCGCTCGGCAGGACCCGTCGACGCGCGCACCACGAACCCGGTCGGTGTCGCGACACGACGTCGCTCCCCACCGTTCCCCGAGGTCCGGTCGAGGACGGCAGCCAGCGCCGCGTCGACCGTCGCGTCGACGTCCTGGTGCACCGACGTCAAGCGGTGGTAGCTGAGCGACGCGAGGTAGCTGTCGTCGAAGCCGACCACCGACACCCGTCCCGGCACGTCGACACCGTGCTGCGCGAAGACGGCGAGCAGGCCGGTGGCGCACTGGTCACCGCAGCAGACCACGGCGGTGGGCAGGGTGTCGCGGGCGACGAGCGTGCGGGCGGCCGCGGCGCCATCCTCTTCGCTGAAGCCGCTGGGGACGACGTCGGTCTCGGCTGCGAGTCCGGCGCCCTGCATCGCGGCACGGTACGCGGTCGCACGATCGAGGCCGACCAGCCCGTCCTCGCCACCGACGTAGGCGATGCGGCGGTGACCGAGACCGATCAGGTGCTCGACCGCGGCGCGGAGCCCACCGGTCTCGTCCACGTGCACGTTGTCGGCGTAGGGGGCGTCCGTCCACTCGCCGAGGAGCACGACCGGCACGAGGCGACTCGCCTCCTCGAGCGCGGTCGCGTCGGGGTCGGGGTTGAACACGACGAGGGCCTCGACGCGTTCGCCGAGCAGGTCGGCCACCACCTGGTCCGTCGAGCGCTCGGCACCGGCGGGGCCGAGGGCGACGCCGAAGCCCTGCTCGGCGGCACGGGCGAAGAGCCGTTCGACGAACCGGACCTGGAACGGGTTGCGCATGCTGAAGACCGCACCGATGAGCCGCGTGCGGCCCTCGCGGAGCAGCCGGGCCGAGGTGTGCGGGCGGTAGCCTAGCTCGGCCGCCGCCGCGAGGATCCGGTCGCGGGACTCCGCGCTGGGTCCGGGCGCGCCGCGGAGCACGAGCGAGACGAGCTGCCGGGACATCCCGACGTGCTCGGCGACGTCGCGCATCGTCGGCAGGCGGCCGCCGGTGGGGCGCCGCTCCGGCAGGTCGTCGGTCCCCGTCGTCACCCGGCCAGTCTGGCACGTGCGAAGGACGCGTAGGCTGCGATGGCACGAGCCAATCCCTGCGAGAGGACGACGATGACCCTGACGCTGCCCACCCCGGTGCTGCCCGACCCCGACGCCGTTCCGGCCCTGCGGTGGGGCGTGATCGGCACTGGCATCGCCGGCAAGTTCGTCACCGCGATCCACCGGCACACGCCGCAGCGGGTGATCGCCGTGACCGCCCGTGATGCTGCGAAGACCGCACGGTTCGCGAAGGAGCACGGTATCGACCGGACCGTGCCGAGTGTCGAGGCGCTCGTGACCGACCCCGAGGTCAACGTCGTCTACGTCGCCACCCCGCACCCGCTGCACCGCGAGCAGGCCCTCGCTGCGATCGCCGCCGGCAAGCACGTCCTGATCGAGAAGCCGATCGCGATGTCCGCTGCCGAGGCGCAGGAGATCACCGGTGCGGGACGGGCCGCCGGCGTGGTCGTCATGGAGGCGATGTGGACGCGGTACCTGCCGCAGTCGGACATCATGCGGCGACTGCTCACCGACGGCACGATCGGCACCGTCCGGCTCGTGACCGCCGACTTCGGGTTCGTGATGCCGTACGACCCGGGGCACCGCCTGTGGGCGCCGGAGCTCGGCGGCGGCGCGCTGCTGGACGCCGGCGTCTACCCGATCTCGTTCGCCGCCTCGGTGCTCGGCTCCCCGGACCGCGTGCTGGTCGAAGGGGCGAGCGGTCCGGGCGGCGTCGACGTGCGCGCCGACCTGCTGCTCTCGTACGCGGGCGGAGCCCGGTCGATGTTGTCGACGTCGCTCGAGACCGCGCTGCCCGTGCGAGCCTCGGTCGTCGGCACCGAGGGACGCATCGACGTCGGCAGCCCGTTCTTCGGGCCCTCGTCGATCACCGCGGTTCGTGGGAACTTCGCGGCGTCGGAGTCCGCGACCTGGACGGACCAGCGACTCGAGGTGCTGCATGACGGGCTCGCCTACCAGGCCACCGCACTCGCGTCCTTCGCAGCCGAGGGGCGGATCGAGTCGCCGGTGCACACGCACGACGATGTCGTCGGCGTGATGCGGGTCATCGACACGGCCCGGGCAGCGATCGCTGCGGCCCTGTGACGGTCAGGTGAGCCCGACGTTCCGCAGCCACCGGTCGACGTCGTCTCCGGCAGCGCGCTCGCGGACGTCTTCGCCGCGCACTGCGAGCCCCTCGCCGAGCGTCGCCCCGGTGTCGAGGTCGCGGTAGAAGGACTCGGTGGAGCCCAGACCGCTCACCGCGTACGTGACGACCGGCAGCAGCCGCTTGCCGGACAGGTCGACGGCCTCGACGAAGGTCGCCATGATCATCGGCGGCTGGACGTTCCAGATCGGGCTCCCGAGCAGCACCGTGTCGTAGGCGCGCAGATCGGGCAGTTCGCTCGCGATCTCCGGACGGGCGTCGTCGTCCTGCTCCGTGCTGTTGCGCGCCACGGTGGCGTCGTAGCGGTCGGAGTAGGGGTCGGCGGCCTCGATGCGGACGACGTCGCAGTCGATCCGGTCACCGATCAGACCGGCGAGGACCTCGGTGTTGCCCGTGTCGATGGTGCGCCGACCGCCGTTCCAGTAGTTCTCGCCGGGTCGGGAGAAGTACGCCAGCAGGACGCGGTCGTCGCGCGCGGTCGGGGACACGGTGCTCCTCGGGGTGGTGGACGGAGTGGGCGCGGTGGTGCACGCGGCCAACAGCCCACCCACGGCGACACTGAGCGTGCTCGCTGTGGCGGTCCGCAGCACCTGACGGCGGGTGGGCTGCCGGCCGGGCACGCAGATCAGGCTTCGGCGCGGCCGGTGAGCCAGCGGACCATGTCGGGGTCGACGTGGGAGAAGAACTGCGACTCACCGGCCTCGAGCTCGGCGATCGTCGCCATCTGCTCGTCGGTGAGCTCGAAGTCGACGACGTCGAGGTTCTGCTGCATGCGCTCGGGCTTGACGGACTTCGACACGACCACGACGCCGCGCTGCACGAGCCACCGGAGCACGACCTGCGCGACCGATTTGCCGTGCGCCGCACCGATCTCGGACAGGACCGGGTTGGTGAACAGATCGTTCTTGCCCTCGGCGAACGGCGCCCATGCCTCGAGCTGCACGCCCTCCGTCTGCATCAGCTCCTGGTAGTCGGCCTGCTGGTGGAACGGGTTCGTCTCCATCTGGTTCACCGCGGGCACGACGTCGGCGAACGCGATGAGGTCCACGAGTCGGTCGGCGGCGAAGTTGGACACGCCGATCGCGCGGAGCCGGCCGTCTCGGTGCGCCGTTTCGAGAGCACGCCACTCGCCGTAGTAGTCACCGAACGGCTGGTGGATCAGGTACAGGTCGAGGTAGTCCAGGCCGAGCTTCTGCAACGACGTGGTGATCGCGTCACGGGCGCCGTCCTCGCCGCGGCGCTGGATCCACAGCTTCGAGGTGATGAACAGCTCCTCGCGGGGCACACCGCTGGCGGCGATGCCCCGGCCGACGGCTTCCTCGTTGCCGTACGAGGCGGCGGTGTCGATCAGTCGGTAGCCGGACGTGATCGCATCGGTGACGGCCCGCTCGGTCTCGTCGGCGGGGATCTGGTAGACGCCGAAGCCGAGCTGCGGCATCGTCGTACCGGTGTTGAGGGTCACTGTGGGAGTCGTCTTCGCCATGACTCCCATGAGACTCCCGCGACGGCGTCCGTGGGAGGGCGGGCTCTTCCGTGTACCAGCAGTCACTCCTTCGCGACAGCGCGTCGTCGTACGGTGAGGGGCATGGACAACCAGGCCGAGGTCAGTGACTTCCTCCGCACCCGGCGTGCTCGCATCACGCCCGAGCAGGCCGGCCTCATCAGCGGCGGTCGGCGACGCGTCCCCGGGCTCCGTCGCGAGGAGGTCGCGATGCTCGCGGGGACGAGCATCGACTACTACGCAAAGATCGAGCGCGGGAACCTCTCCGGGGTGTCGACCGAGATCCTCGAGGCGATCGCCAGTGCGCTGCAACTGGACGACGCCGAGACCGAGCACCTGCACGACCTCGCCCGCGGCGCGGCTCCGGCCCCGATCCGTCGGCGGACCACCACGCCGGAGCCAGTCGTGCGTCCGAGTCTGCAACGCTTCCTCGACACGGTCACCGGGACACCGACGTGGGTGCGGAACCGGCAGATGGACATCGTCGCGACGAACCCGCTCGGCCGGGCGCTCCTGGCACCGGTCCTCGACGCCCCGGGTGCGCAGGGCAACAACGCACGCTTCACGTTCCTCGACCCCGCGGCCCGGACCTTCTACCCGGACTGGGTGGCGGGCGCGAACAGCATCGTCGCGACGCTCCGACAGACTGCCGGACAACACCCGCACGACAAGGACCTCACCGGACTCATCGGGGAGCTCGTGACCCGGTCCGACGAGTTCCGGGCCCGCTGGGCTGCCCACGACGTGCGGTTCCACCGCACCGGTGCGAAGCGGATCCACCACCCCGACGTCGGCGACCTCGAGTTCACGTACGAGGCGTTCGACCTGCCCGACAGTCCCGGGTGGACCATGTACGCCTGCACGGCGACAGCCGGGTCGCCCACCGGAGAACGCCTCACCCTGCTCGGCAGCCTGTCGGCGACCTCGGCAACGAGCTGACGTGGGTACCGTCACTCCCGTGCCCGGTCCTCGCCTCATCCACCACCTCGGGGTCTTCGCCAGCGACTTCGCCGCGAGCGAGGCGTTCTACACGGCGGCACTCGCGCCACTGGGGGTCGAGGCGGGCTACCGCACCGAGTCCGTCGCCGAGTACTGGACCACCGGCCAGGACACCCCGAGCGTCTCGCTCGAGACCGCACCCACGACGGCGGCGGTGACCCGTGGTCTGCACCTGGCGTTCGAGGCGGCGAGCCGCACCGAGGTCGATGCGTTCCACTGGGCGGCCGTCGCGTCCGGCGGGCTCTCGCGCCACGAGCCTCGGTACTGGCCCGAGTACCGCGCCTACACGGCGTTCGTGAGCGACCCCGACGGCAACAACGTCGAGGCGCTCGTCAAGGAGCACTGAGCGCGGCGACGCCGCCCGTCGGTTCCCTCAGCATGCCTGCAGGCGACCGTTCGCCGACGCGGCGGCGTCGGTCATGCGTCGCAGGAACGCCAGGACGACCCGCGTCTCCTCAGGATCGGTGTCCCGCACCGTGGCGGCGATCTCGGCACCGGAGAACGCGAGGAACCGCCCGCTCTCGGCGCGCGCGGACTCGGTCGGCCGCAGGGTGACCCGCCGTCGGTCGGCGCTCTCGCGGTGCCGGGTGACGTGCCCGGCCCCTTCGAGGCGGTCGAGCAGTACCGACGTGGCGCCCGACGTCATGCCGATCCGCCGGGCCAACTGCGCCGGGGAGAGTGGCTCGCCGGCCTGGTCCGCCCACACGATCTGCCCGAGGGCGTTCGCGTCGGAACCGGGCAGACCGATCCACGACGACAGGTGGCGCTGGAGTTCGTCGAAGGTGACGGCCCAGTCGCGCAGCGCGTGCATGACGGCCACCTCGTCGTCGGACCACACCGTGGTGAGGGGGTCGATGTCGGGCATCCAGGTTCCTTTACTGTGCAGTTGCTTTACTGTAAAGCATGACCTCACAGCACGCAGTGATCTCCGGAGCCAGCATCGCAGGCCTGTCCGCCGCCTGGTGGTTGCGCCACGTCGGGTGGCAGGTGACGGTGATCGAACGTGCGCCGTCCTTCCGCGACGGCGGGCAGAACGTCGACGTCCGCGGGGTCGCTCGCGAGGTGCTCGAGCGCATGGGCCTGGTCGACGCCGTCCGCGCACGCAACACGACCGAGACCGGGACGGTGATCGTCGATCGTGACGGCAAGGTCCGGTCCGAGCTGCCCTCCGACGGCCCGGACGGTGCCACCGCAGAACTCGAGGTCCTGCGCGGCGACTTCGCCCGGGTGATCCTCGACGACCTGCCCGACGGCGTCAGCATCGTCTACGGCGAGACGATCCAGGACGTCGACGACCAGGCCGGCGGACGCCGGGCGACCGTGACCACCGACGCCGGACGGGTGCTCGACGCCGACCTCGTGGTCATCGCCGAGGGCGTCCGCTCCCGGACCCGCGACCGGCTCTTCGCCGCGGAGGGCGAGGTCGACGAGCGGGACCTCGGGGTGACCATGGTCTTCGGGACGATCCCGCGCACGCCGTCCGACGACGACCGCTGGCGCTGGTACAACGCTGTCGGCGGGCGTCAGGTCCACCTGCGCCCGGACCCGTACGGCACGACGCGGGCGATCCTGGCCTACGCCGGCGGCGACGACCTGGTCGGCCGCTCGCGGTCGGAGGCCCTGGCGACACTGCGGACCCGCTACGCCGACGCCGGCTGGCAGACCGAGCGCGTGCTCGACGGGTTCGACGGCTCGGACGACGTCTACCTGGACGAGCTGACCCAGATCCGGATGCCGCGCTGGCACCGCGGCCGCGTGTGCGTGATCGGCGATGCGGCCTGGTGCGTGACACCGATGGGTGGCGGTGGCGCTTCGCTCGCCCTGACGAGCGGGTACGTGCTGGCGGCATCGGTCACGGCGGACGAGGACCTCGACCGCGCGCTCGACGCCTTCGACACGTGGATGCGCCCCCTGGTCGACAAGATCCAGGGCATCCCGAAGGGCATCGTGCACTTCGCGTACCCGCAGACCCGGCTCGGGCTCGCCGCCCGGGGTGTGGCGGACAAGGTGCTGCTGTCGGCGCTCTTCCGACCACTGGCAGCACGGCTGACCCGGGTCGCCGACAGCGATCGCCCCCTGCCGCCACTGCCCGAGACCCTGCAGCAGGGTTCGCGGTAGCGCTGCCGGGGCGGGCCGTGCGTCCTGATCCGTCCGCACGGCCCGCCCCGTCGGCGCAGCCCCGGTTCAGGCCACCGTCCACTCGACGACCCGCGGGTCGTCCAGCGTCACCTCGTGCACCGGCCCCGTCACGTCGACCGTGGCGCGCTCCGTCGCGGAGCCGGGGACGGGGTGTCGGACCGGCCCGTCGCCGGACGCGACGATCCCGCCTGCCGGCACCGGGCCTCCCGGTCGTGACGCCGCCGCGTGGGACGCGACCCAGACCTGCACGGCACCGGGTTCGACGACCCGGCGCATGCGACGGTCGGTGAACGCGAACCGCTGGACGGGGACGCGGAAGCGGACCCGGGTGGACTCCCCCGCGGCGAGCGCGACGCGCGCGTAGCCGAGCAGCTGGACCTCGGGTCGGGTGACGCTGCCGTGCACGTCGTGGCCGTAGAGCTGGACGACGTCCTCGCCCGCGTGTGCGCCCGTGTTGCGGACGGTCACGGATGCCTCGAACACGGCGTCGGAGCGGACGGACGCGTCGACGACCAGGTCGTCGTACGTGAACGTCGTGTAGCCGAGGCCGAAGCCGAACGGGCGGACCGGCGTCGAGTCGGCGGCGGTGACGTCCGAGGGCCCCCCGAGCCGCGGGTGCAGGTACGTGTACGGCTGGGCGCCGGCGGCACGGGGCAGCGAGACGGGCAGGCGACCGGACGGCGATGCGGCGCCGGTGAGCAGGTCGGCGATGGCGGTGCCGCCCTCCTCGCCGGGGAAGAAGGCCTGCACGACGGCGGCCGGACGTCCCGCGCCGGCCGGGCCGGCGGCGACGACGCCGTCGCCGCCGCCGTCGAGCGCCCACCCGATGGCGTACGGCCGCCCTGTGAGCAGCACCACCACGGTCGGCGTGCCGGTGGCGACGACCGCCTCGACGAGCGAGCGTTGCACACCCGGCAGGTCGAGCGACTCGGTGTCGTTCCCCTCGCCGACGGTGCCGCGGCCGAACAGGCCGGCCTGGTCGCCGACGACGACGACCGCGACGTCGGAGGCAGCGGCCACGGCGACGGCGTCTGCGAAACCGGCACGGTCGGAGCCGGTGACGGCGCACCCCGCGGCGAAGCGCACGGCGTCGTCGCCGAGGGCGTCGACCATCGCCTCGCGCACGGTCGGGATGGCGAAGCCGAGCGGCAGGTCGGGGTGCGACGCGAGCACGTGGTTGGCGAACGAGTAGCAGCCCTGCAGGGCCTCGGCGCGGTCGGCGTTCGGGCCGATGACGGCGACGGACGCCCCGGCGCGCAGCGGCAGCACGGGCGCGGCGGCCGGCACGCCAACGCCAACGCCCGCACCAGCACCAGCGCCAGCGCCAGCGCCAGCGCCAGCGCCAGCGCCAGCGACCACATCGTCGTTCGACAGCAGCACCAGCGACCGCGCCGCCAACTGCTTCGCCAACGAGCGGTGCAGCGGGGTGTCCAGGTCGATCCCGGTCGGCGGTTCGTCCTCGAACGCCTGCGGGTCGAGCAGCCCCAGTCGCTCCTTCTGCCGCAGCACCCGCAGGACGGCGCGGTCGACGAGGGCCTCGTCGAGCAGACCGGCCCGCACCCGCTCGACGAGCGGCGCGAGGTACGCGTCCCCGGTGGGCAGCTCGACGTCGATGCCCGCCTCGAGCGCGAGCGCCGCGGCTTCGCCACGATCCGCGGCGATGCCGTGCATGACCTCGAGGAACGCGACCGAGAAGTAGTCCGCGACGACGGTGCCGTCGAAGTCGAGCTCGTCACGCAGCAGTCCGGTCAGCAGTTCACCGTTCGCCGCGACGGGCACGCCGTCGATCTCGGCGTACGAGTTCATGACGCTCCGGGCGCCACCGTCGCGCAGGGCCATCACGAACGGCGGCAGGTACACGTCGGCGACCTCGCGCGGTCCGGCGTGCACGGGTGCGTGGTTCCGCCCCGCCTGCGAGGCCGAGTACCCGAGGAAGTGCTTGAGCGTCGCGTCGACGCCGGCCGCCTGCAGGCCGCGCACGTAGGCGGTCCCCACGGTGCCGACCAGGTACGGGTCCTCGCCTATGCACTCGTCGACCCGCCCCCATCGCGGGTCGCGGATCACGTCGAGGACCGGTGCCAGGCCCTGGTGCACGCCGAGCTGCCGCATCGACGCACCGATGGCGGCGCCGACCTGCTCGACCAGCTCCGGGTCGAAGGCCGCACCCCACGCCAGCGGGGTGGGGAACGTCGCGGCCTTCCACGCTGCGAGCCCGGTCAGGCACTCCTCGTGCACGAGCGCAGGGATCCCGAGCCGGGTCTCGCGCTTGAGTCGCCGCTGTTCCGCCCACAGCCACGCCGCGCGGTCGTCGGGTTCGACCGGTCGGGTGCCGTAGACGCGGGTGAACTGGCCGATGCCGTCGCGGGTGATGTCCGCCAGGGTGCGGCCGTCGGCGGCCGCCGCCATCTCACCCTGCATGGGCGCGACGACGCCGGTCTGGTCGAGCCAGTAGCCGACGAGCTGCGCCGCCTTCTCGTCGAGCGTCATGGCGGCGAGCAGGGCGGTGGCGCGGTCGGGTCCGGTCGCGTCGGGTGCGTCGTGGTCGTCCTGGAGGCGCGGCTGGCGTCCGGTGTCCCGGGTCGCGTCCGTCGTCGTCACCCCTTCACCGCCCCGGTCAGGCCGCCGACGATGCGGCGCTGGAAGATAGTGAAGAACACCAGTGCCGGGATCATCGACATCGACGTGAACGCCAGGACCTTGGCCGTGTCGACCGAGTACTGCGACGAGAACGCCTGCACGCCGAGCGGCAGTGTGTAGCTGCCCTCGTTGTTCAGGATGAACAGCGGCAGGATGTAGCTGTTCCAGCTCGCGATGAACGCCAGGATGCCGACCGTGACGACGCCCGGCAGCGACAGCGGCACGACCATGCGGAAGAAGAACCCGAGGCGGCTGGCGCCGTCGATCGACGCTGCCTCTTCGAGCTCGTCCGGGATCGCCCGCAGGAACGGCACCAGGATGATGACCGTGGTCGGCAGGGCGAAGGCGATCTGCGGCAGGATCACGCCCGCCAGGCTGTTCGTCAGCCCGAGGTCCTTCACGAGCAGGTACAGCGGCGTGATGGCGACGGTGATCGGGAACATCAGACCGGCGGCGAACAGCGCGTACAGCGCACCGTGGCCGGCGAACCGGTAGCGGGCGAGCACGAAGCTCACCATCAGGCCGAGCATGACGACGCCCGCGGTGGTGGTCACGGCGCTGATCGTCGAGTTCGCGAGCTGCTGCCAGAAGATGCCGCTGGACAGCACGGATCCGTAGTTGCCGAGTTCGAACGGCGCTGGCAGCCCGGCCGGGCTCGTGGTGATCTGCGAGTTCGTCCGGAAGCCGCCCAGCACGATGTACAGCACCGGGGCGAGGTTCGCGGCGACGAACAGGATCGCCACCAGGTAGGTGAGCGGGTTCGCGCGACCGATGGCCGCGCTGGACCGCCGCTCCCGCGTGGCCCGCCGCCCGGGGGCGACGATGCTCGTGGTGGCCATCAGTTCTTCCTCTCGGTGAGTGCACCCGCGGTGTCGCGGCGGAGCACGAAGCGCTGGTAGATCAGGGCGACGGCGAGCGAGATCACGAACATGACCACGGCGACGGCGCTGCCGAAACCGAAGTTGCCGGACGTGCGACCGTTGGCGACCATGTACGTCGCCATCGTCGAGGTGCCGGCGGTCGACGAGATGTACTGCCCCCAGATGATGTAGACGAGGTCGAACAGCTGCAGTGAGCCGATGATCGACAGGAACGCCCAGATCCGGATGGTGGGGCCGAGCAGCGGCAGGGTGATCCGCCGCTGGATCTGCCAGTAACCGGCGCCGTCGATGGCCGCCGCCTCGAACAGCTCCTCGGGGATGCTCTGCAGGCCGGCCAGGAACAGGATCACCGCGAAGCCGATGTACTTCCACGAGATGATCACGAGCAGGGTCCAGATCGCGATGTCCGGGTTGGACAGCCAGTCGGCCCGCAGCCCGCCGAGGCCCATGCCCTGGAGCAGGTCGTTCACCGCGCCGTTCGACTGGAGCATCAGGCTCCAGCCGGTGCCGACGATCACCTCGGAGATGACGTACGGCACGAACACGAGCACGCGGACGAGCCCGCGGCCGTGCATCTTCTGGTTGAGCAGCAGCGCGAGCACGATGGCGATCGGCCCCTGCAGCACGAGCGACAGCACGACGATGAAGCCGTTGTGCATCAGGACCGCGTGGAACGCCTTGTCCTGGAAGATGATCAGGTAGTTCTGCAGCCCCACGAAGTCGGTGGGCGGCCCGTAGCCCTGCCACTTGAAGAACCCGTAGTAGGCGGCCAGCACCACGGGCAGGATCACGAAGGTGACGAAGACGATGACCGCGGGGCCGGCGAGCACCGCGATCTCGACGCGCTTCCGCCAGTCCGCGATGCGGCGCGTGGACCGCCGTCCGGCGGGGAGCGGCGTACCGCTCCCCGCCGGGGACGTCCCCGCGGCCGTGTCCGACCCGGTGGCCGGGGTCGTGCCGAGCGAGGTGTCGAGGGTCATCGTCAGCCCTTGGCCGCAGCCTGGTTGGTGGTGTCCACGATGTCCTTCGCGCTGCCCTTGCCGGCGAGCAGGTCGACGACGCTGGTGTTCAGCGCGTTGCCGACGTTCTGGCCGTACAGGGTGTCCAGGTACTGCGAGACGAACGGCGCGTCCTGGTAGGCGGCGAGCGCCGACTTCAGGTAGTCCGCGTCGACGACCGACTGGGCCTCCTGGTTGACCGGGATGGCCTGGAACGCCGTGTAGTAGGCCTCCTGGTTGTCCTTCTGCACGATGAAGTTGAGGAAGTCCGTGCAGGCCTTCTTCGGGGCCTTCGCCGAGCAGGAGTTGCCGTCGACGCCGCCCATCATCGACTTCGGGTCACCCTTGCCACCGTCGATGGTCGGGAACGGGAACCAGCCGAGGTCGGCCAGCGGCTTGCCGTCCGGGGTGAGCGAGCTGATCACGCCCGGGTCCCACGCCCCCATGAGCTCCATGGCGGCCTTGTGGTTGGCCAGCAGACCGGCGGAGCTGCCGGCACCCTGCTGGGCAGCGGTCGTCAGGAAGCCGTTGTTGAACGGCTTCGTCGCGGTGAAGTCCTCGAGCTGCTCGCCGGCCTTCGTCCAGCAGGCGTTGTCGAACTTGAGCGACTTCGCCGCGCCCTCGAGCGTCTTCTGGCTGCACTCGCGCAGCGCGAAGTTGTAGTACCAGTGGGCGGCGGGCCAGGCGTCCTTCGCACCGACGGCGACGGGGTCGATGTCGGCGGCCTTGAGCTTCGCGATGTCGTCGTTCAGCTCGTCCATCGTCGTCGGGGTGCCGTCGATGCGGGCCTTCTGGAACAGGTCCTTGGAGTACCAGATGCCCTCGGGAAGCACGGCACCGGGCATGGCGTAGGTGGCGCCGTCCTTCTCGTAGCCCGCGAACGTCCCGGCGCTGATCGACTTCTTCGCGTCGGCGCTGATGGAGCCGGAGATGTCCATGAGCTGCCCGGCGGCGATCATCGCGTCCATCTTGCCGCCGCCGCGCTGCAGGAAGACGTCCGGCCCGTCGCCCGAGTTGAGCGCGGTCTGCAGCTTGCCGTCCAGGTCCTCGTTCTGGATCGCCTGGGTCTTGATGGTGACGTTCGGGTACTTCGCCTCGAACGCCTTGACCGTCGAGGCCCAGTAGGCCTTGCCGGGTCCGGTGGTGGAGTTGTGCCAGAAGGTCATCGTGACCTTCCCGTTGCCGTCGTCGGCCGCGTTGCCGCCTGCCGAGCAGCCCGTGGCCACCAGTGCTGTCGCCCCGATCAGCGCGATGGCTGCCGCGGCACGGATCTTCCTCGTCATCGTGGAACTCCTCGTGTCGTCGTTGACATGCAGCGACATCCACTGCCGCTGCGGAGAGCGTGCCAGGTGCTCCTGCCGCTTGTCAATCGATATCGATAACGTTTTCTACGCCGTTTCGACACGCCATCAGCGGTACGGTGAGCACATGGACTCGGCACTCGGCGCGCGTCCCGGTGCCGGCCGGGTGACGATCGGCGACGTCGCACGGGTCGCGGGGGTCTCGATCCCCACCGTGTCGAAGGTCATCAACCAGCGCGACGGCGTCGCCGCGGCCACGATGATCCGCGTGCAGCAGGTCGTCGCGGACCTCGGCTACGAGACGTCCTTGGTCGCCCGCAGCCTGCGGAGCTCCCGCACCGGGGTCGTCGGGATCCTGGTGCCCGAGTTCGAGCCGTTCTCGACCGAGCTCCTGCGCGGCATCTCGAGCGCGACGACCGGTACCGGCTACGAGCTGCTCGCCTACGCCGGCCTGATGACCGGCGCCGACCGCCCGGGCTGGGAACGCCGGTCGCTGTCACGCCTGTCCGGCACCCTCATCGACGGCGCCATCGTCGTCACGCCGACCACGGCCCTGTCGAGCTCGTCGATCCCGGTCGTCGCGATCGACCCGCACACCGGACCCGAGGGGCACGCGACGGTGGATGCCGACAACGAGGGCGGGGCCGTCCAGGCCGTCGAGCACCTGCTCGCGCTCGGGCACACGCGGATCGCGCACCTGCGGGGCCGCGTCGACCTGGCGTCCGCCCAGCTGCGCGAAGCCGGGTACCGCTCCGCGCTGACCGCCGCCGGACTCACGATCGACGAGCGGCTCGTCCGTGACGGCGACTACCAAGAGGAGCAGTCCGCGGCTGTCGCGCGGGACCTGCTCACGATGGACGACCGGCCGACCGCGGTGTTCGCCGCGAACGACTCGTCGGCCGTCGGTGTGCTGCGAGCCGCGGCGGAGCTCGGCCTGCGGGTGCCGGAGGACCTGTCCGTCGTCGGGTTCGACGACGTCCCCCAGGCGTCGATCACCACCCCGCCGCTCACCACCGTGTCGCAGCCGCTGGCCGAACTCGGGTCCCGTGCGGTCGAGATGCTGCTGACGATGCTCCGTGGTGAAGCCGCGTCGGACCACGTCCGTCTGTCGACCACGCTGCGGGTGCGTTCCAGCACCGGCCCCGCGCCGCGGGCCTGACCCCCGGCTAGCGGCGCAGGGTCTGCTTCGGGTACTCGCCGAACCTGGCTGCGTACGACGCCGAGAACCGGCCGAGGTGCGCGAACCCCCAGCGTCGGGCGACGTCGCCGATCGCTCCGACCTGCGGGTCGAGTGCGAGGAGTTCGCTGCGCACGCGGTCCAGACGGACGTCCCGCAGGTAGGTGAGCGGCGACACGTCGAACACCCGACGGAACGACTCCTGCACCGACCGCACGCTCAGGCCGGCCACCGCGGCGAGGTCGGCGATGGTCACGGTCTCGGACGCGTGCGCGTGGACGTACTCGACGGCGGCGCGCAGCCGGGCGTTCCGCGGCAGGGCCAGTTCGGCCGGCAGGTCGTCGAGCTGCGGCGGGAAGGTCTCGAGGAACGCGGCGATCGCGAGCGACTTCGCCGCGACCCAGGTGTCGGAGTCCGGACCGCCGACACGGAGCGCGCGGGACAGCGCGGCGAGGGCACCCTGCCACCGGCCGTACATCGCGTTGTCCGGTTCGCGCGTGTGGTCGAAGCGCAGCGGGCGGTCGCCCAGGTCGAGCTGTTCGCCGGCGACCCGGTGCACGAGCTCCCGGTCGAGGTGCACCAGACGCTGGTCGTGGTCCTCGGCCGCGAAGACGAACGCGGTGTCGCAGGGCAGCAGCGTCGGCACGTTCCGGTGCAGGTCCACCCGCTGCCCGCCGACGTCGAGGTGGGCGCTGCCGCTCGTCATCCACGCGACGATGTAGTCGGTGCTGATCGGCATCGCACCGCGCAGGACGCCGCGCATCTGGGACCGACGGATGCTGATCTCGGTGTCGCCGACCGCGGTGTAGCGGTAGAGGAACTCGCTGCCGGTCTGCTGGGCGGCCCACTGCTCGGCGCCGTGCACCGCGGCCAGGTCACGCGCCGCCGACTCCGGATCGGTGCCGGACACCTCGAAGCGCACCGACTCGCTCGCGCGTCCGCCGGCACGTGGGGCATCGTACGTGTCAGTCACGGTGCATCGCCCCCGTGCCGGACACCCGAACCTGACCGTGCGACTCGTTATGTGGATACGCTGACCCGGTGAGCACGGCGTACGGTGGCGCGGACCCGATCGGTCCGAAGGGGGCGCGCTCGTGAGCGATCTCGACCTCGTGGCGGCGCTCACCCGTCTCGAAGCAGCAGTGTCCGCGCTGCGGGCGCGGCTGCGCGACCAGCTCGACGTCTCGGGCAGCGACCTGACCGTGCTGCAGTTCGTGTCCCGCGCCGAAGCGGCCGACCGGACCGTCCGCGTGAAGGACCTCGCGAAGCACCTCGGCCTGACCGGACCGGCTGTGACCGGCATGGTGGACCGACTCGAGCAGAGCGGACACCTCAGCCGTGTGCCGAACCCGGCCGACGGACGGAGTCGCCACATCGAGCTGACCGAGACCGCCAGACGCGACTACTCGATCGCCATGGACGGCACGAACAAGCACCTGCACGAGCTCTTGGCCTCCTTCTCGGAACGGGACAGGGTCCGGTTCGTCCGGATCGTCGACCGCATCATCGCGGCCGTCGACCTCGGCGCCCCGAGCCCCTGACGGCAGGGTACGGGCGGTCAGCATGCGGCTCCGGTGATTGTCCACCATGCGCAGCTAGGTAACGATGCTACCTATCTCGGGGGCGGGCCGTTCCGACGAGCGACACCGAGTTCGGCCCCACCACGGCGCTGGCCAGGTCGACGCGGGCCAGTCCCCCGGGCACCAGGGCGTCCGCGATCGACAGGCGGAGTGCGGTCTGCGTGTACTGCCCGGTCGTCGCACGGCCGGCCGGTGTCGGGGCGGCCGCGAGGTCCCGCTGCACGTTCACCCGGAGCGAGAGCACCCCGGGCAGCCGCGCGAGGACCGTCCCGAGCGCGCGGACGACCGGGCCGCCGATCGTCGTCGTCAGCGTCGTGCCGAGCGTCCCGACGAGTGCGAACAACCGGGTCGTGAGCGTCCCCACCACCGCCTGGGTCAACGGGTTCACGAGCGACGTCGCGAGGCCGGTCACGACGCCGAGCAGGCCACCCAGGTCGAGTCCGAGCAGCGCGACCCCGACCGACAGCTTCGTCTGCCCCGCCATGAGCGCCGCGACCCCGGTGTCGACGCCGATCGACAGCGTGGCGATCTTCACGCGGATGCCGAGCACCAGGGGTGCGCTGAGGTCGGCGGCGAGCGCGATCCGGACGTGCAGGGACCCGAGCGCGGTCGTCAGGGCGGTCGTGATCTTCCCCGCCCAGGCGTCCACCACCTGCCCGAGCCGGTCGGCCAGCGCACCGAGGGTGACGGCGTCGAGCACCACCTCGTGGTTCGGCGGCAGGTCGTTGAGCCCGTGCGCGTCGTCGCCGAGCAGGTGCGCGAGGTCGACCCGGACGGATCCGGCCGACAGGTCGAGCGACAACGTTCCGCCGGCGTCCTGCACGGGTTCGGCGAGCAGCGGCGCGACCGCGCCCGCCAGGTCCGGCCCGGTGATCTCGACGGTGCCCCCGATGGTGCCGAGCCCGAGGCTGCCGGTGAGCCCGCCGAGCACCCCGAGCACGCCCTGGTTGATCGTCCGTGCGAGCGCCCCGTCCGTGCCACCGAGTGCGTCGACCGTGGCGTCGAGCTGCACCACGGTGTCGTTCACGGCCGTGACCAGCGCACCGACGAGCGGGCTGTCCACACGGAGGTCGAGGCTCGCGATGCCGTAGTCGCGCTCGAGCCCGGCGGGCCCGCTGTCGGCAGCGACCTGTTGCACCGCGGCCCGCAGGTTCGTCGCGAGCGTGCGCTGGACGACCCCGCCCCACACGTCGTCGCTGATCGCGTCGCACCCGGCCAGCTGCGCACTCGCACCGACGGCACCGACGTCGAGCCCCACGTCGGTGACGTCCGCGATGCCCGGCAGTGCGCGGCCGAGCGTGATCGACGCCGGGTCGGGCAGGTCCCCGGACGGGGTCGTCGGCGTGACGAGCACGCCACCGGAGTCCGCGACGAGCCCGGATGCCGCCACCGCGTCACCGGTGCCCGACGCCGTCGCGACCTGGTTCACCGCGCCCGCCGAACCGGCCGGCAGTCCGAGGCCGAGACCGGTGAGGTCGATGCCCGCCACGTCGCCGAGCAGCCCGACGTCGAGCGGGTTGCCGAACGCCTGCGTGAACGGGCGGCCGCCGGTGCCGAGCTCGGGCGCGGTGGCCGGCTCGACCGATGCCGGTGCGGCTCCGGTCTTCGCGACGTCGACCCCGCGCACCGTCGCGACGTCGTCGAGGTCGATGCCGGCGATGCTCCCGCCCAGGAACCGGCTCGAGGCCGTCGACGTGTAGTCCGCGTCGGTGCCGCAGTCGAACGACGACGTCCCCACGGCCCCGTGCGCCCACTCGCGGTCCGACCACGACGCGGTGCTCGGGACGGCGGTGGGCGTGAACAGGGCTGCTGCGACGACGATGCCGGTGACGACCGCGATCCGGCCACGGCGCAGGTGCAGCGGACGCCGGCTCACGACCGGCTCCCGGGGCGTCGGAATCGGAGGGCGACGCCGGCGAGCACGGCCGCGACCGCGACGAGCACCGGCCCCGCGAACCCGCCGCCCGTCATCGCGAGGACGACCGGACCGACGTCGTCGCCCCCGCCGTCGCCACTGCCGTCGCCGTCGCCGTGCGTCGGGCGTCCGGGCACGACGGGGTCCCCGCCGCGCGCGGTCACGCCGACGCCGACCTCGGCGGTCCGGGGCACCGTGGTCGCGGCGTCACCGAGGGACAACCGGACGAGCAGGTACGCCGAGCCGTCGCCGTCCGGGTCGGGCACACGGACCGACGGCGCGGTCGTCGCCCAGTCGACGAGGGGGACGGCGTCGACGAGGGCGGCGGTCTGTCCGCCGCACGTGGGGGCTCCGGACGGGTCCCCCCACGGTTGCTCGCAGGTCGCGACCGACACGAGCACGCCGTCGGTCCCGCCCGGCAGGCCGCCCCGCCCCGTGAGCTGCAGGTCGAGGGTGACCGGGCCGGGCTCGTCGACGCTCGTCCGCACCTGCCACGTGACGTCCGCGTCGTTCCCCGCCCCGGGCAGCACGAGGGGCTCCGGACCGGTGTGCAGTACCAGCCGGCCGGGCGTGCCGGTCTCGGCCACGGGCCTCCAGTCCGTCGCGGCGACCGCCACCGCCGTCGTGCCGATCCCGGTCGCACCGACGAGCACCGCAGCGACCGCCGCGGAGGTGGCGAGGACGCGGGTCACGAGTCCTCCCGCCGGGCCGGCCAGAACGCCCACGCGACGAGCACGCCGACGAGCGCGACCGCCAGCCCACGGGCCGGGGCACTCGTGACCACGACGAGCACCGAGCCCAGGCCGGGGGCGTGCGCCAGCACGAGTCCGGCGTGCCGGACGACGTACGGGTCGCGGTCGTCGGAGGCGTTGTCGTCGCCCCGCAGGATGAGAGACCGCGCGGCGGTGTCCCCCGGGACCCGGTCCACCGCGACCACCCGGTGGGTGACGGGCAGGGCCGACCCCGCGCGTGGGACCGTGACGACGTCCCCGTCGGTGATCTCGGCCGCGGGGACGCGGTGCGTGATGGCGAGCCCGCCCGCGGGGATCGTCGGGGCCATCGACCCGGTGGTGACGACGACGAACGACAGCCCGGTGAACGCCACGGCGGCCCAGGCGAGCAGGCACGTGAGCCCGATCGCGCCGGCGACCGTCAGGACGACGGTGCGGATGCGGTCGGCAGGACGACGGGGCGGCGCCGCGCCCTCGTCGGAGGACGTCGGCGCGGTGGAGCCGCGCACGGCCGCGCTCAGTCGGACTCGGCGGCGAACTGCCACGCGGGCGCGGCCGTCCGCCCCTGGAGCGCGTCGACCGACGTGCCGGCGGGCAGGGTCGGCGACGCGGGCAGCGAGACCTCGAAGCAGTACACCTGCGTCGAGCCGCCGGCCGCGGCGAGGGGCCGCGCGATCGTCGCGGCAGCCGTGCCGAGCGGCCCGGACGCGACGCTCGTCCACGGCACGTCGAACGCGGTGGCGTCGCACACTGCGGTGGTGTCCGTGATCGCGGCGACCCGGACCTGCAGGGCGTTCCACAGCACGTCGTCGGCGTCGGAGACCGTGACCCCGGACGCCGGGACCGCTGCCCGGAGCACCAGGTCGCCGGCGATCGAGTCGGCGGTGGTGCGGAGCGCGACGGGGGCGTAGGTCGCGGTGCCCGGCGACAGGGCGAGCGCGTCGACGGTGAACCGGAGCGCCTGCCCCGGGTTCGTCTCGTCCGAGGTGAAGCCCGCCGCGGCGAACGGCGCCGTGACGTTCTGCTCGACCTCGAACCCGGAGGTGCCGACGCCCGGCCCACCCGAGCCGTTGCCGCCGAACACCCACTCGGTGTCCGTCCACGACGCGAGCGTGTAGCCCGCGCCACCGATGACGAGGACCCCGCCGGCAGCGAGCGCGAACACCCGGTTGCGACGCCGGGAGCGGCGGGCGGTGTCGTCCGCGGCGCGACGGCCGCGGTTCCGGGCGCGCGGGGGCGCAGTGCTGTCAGCCATGACGTGTCTCCTGATCCGTGACGCCGATCGGTGGCGGCGACGGCCGGGGTGGTTGGTCCTGGCCGTCGCCGTCGGCGTCTGCTCCGATCCTGGCGGACTATCCCTCAGGAATCAATGGACGCGTCACCCCTTGACGGCACCGGAGGTGAGCCCCGACACGATCGAGCGGCGGAACACGAGCACCAGGATCACGATCGGCACCGTCGCCGCGACGCTCGCCGCGAAGATCTGCGCGAACGGCACCGTGAACTGCGTGCCGAACAGCGCGATGCCGACCGGGATCGTCCGGAACGAGTTCTCGCTGTTGAACGTCAGCGCCATCAGGAACTCGCTCCACGACGCCGTGAACGTGAAGACGCCGACCGTGAACAGGCCCGGCTTCGCCATCGGCAGGATCACGCTGAGCACGGTGCGCCAAGCTCCCGCCCCGTCGATCTCGGACGCTTCCTCGATCGTCGAGGGGATCCCGACGAGGTAGTTCCGCATGATCCAGATGGCGAACGGCAGGTTGAACGCGACGTACGGCACGATCAGGCCCGGGTACGAGTTGAGCAGCCCGAGGTTGCGCTCGAGCAGGTACAGCGGCGTGAGCACCGCGATCGCCGGGAACACCGACAGCATGAGCAGCGACGTCATGATCGCCGTGCGGCCCTTGATCCACCGGCCGGCGAGCGCGTAGCCGGCGAGGAACGCCAGCGCGAGCACGATCACCGTCGTCGACACCGACACGATGACGCTGTTCACCATGTACTGCCCGAGCGCGTTGTCGCGGAAGGCCACCACGAAGTTGTCGAGGGTGAACGACTGCGGGAACGCGGTGGGCGGCGACTGCCCGATCTCGGACGCCGGCTTGAGCGACGTCGACACCAGCCAGTACAGCGGCAGCGCCGTGAGCACCGCGATGACGACACCGCTGACGTTGACGGTGTTGACCCACTTGCGCCAGCCCTTGCGCACACGTTGACGGGGCATCAGGCATCCCCTCCCTTCGCCTGGTTCCGGAAGGCCCGGAGGAACAGCAGACACCCGGCCGCGACGATGATCGCGGTGGACGTCGCGATCGCCGCGCCCGGGCCGATGTTGATGTCCTGGAACAGGACCTTGTAGCCCATGATCGCGAGCGACTGGGTGGCGGTGCCCGGTCCGCCGTTCGTCAGCACGAACGGCAGGTCGAAGACGCCGAACGCCTGCAGGATGCGGAACAGCACCGCGATCGTCAGCGTCGGGGTGAGCTGCGGCAGCACCACGCGCCAGAACGTCTGCCAGGTACTCGCGCCGTCGAGCTCGGCGGCCTCGTAGTGGTCCTCGGAGATCTGCACGAGCCCGGCGAGCAGGATGATCGCCACGAACGGCGTCGTCTTCCAGATGTCAGAGACCATCAGGCCCGTGATCGCGGGCACCGGTTCGCCGAGGATCACCGGGGCGTCCCCGAACAGGCCGAAGAACCAGGTCGCGACGCCGTAGGTGCTGTCGTAGATGTACTTCCACAGCTGCGCGTTGACGATGGTGACGAGCGACCACGGGATGAGCATGAGCGCGAGCATCCAGCCGCGCGTGGCCCCGAGCCGCTCGAGCACGAGGGCGACGAGCATGCCGAGCACGAGTTCCACCGAGACGGTCACGACCGTGTACAGCACCGTGAAGCCGAGGGCTCGGTACCAGTCCGCGCTCTGCAGCAGGGCCGCGTAGTTGCCCAGCCCGAACGACTGGATCGTGAACCCCTCGTAGCCGACCTCGACGTCCGCGAAGCTCAGGACGATCGAGTAGACCACCGGGAAGATCGTCACCGCCGCGACGACCAGGAGCGCCGGGGCCGCGAAGCCCCACGCGCCCCGCGCGCGGATGCGGTCGAGACGCGACCGCCCGCTCAGGCGGGGCGGCGGGTCTTGGCGACCCGTGCCTCCCGGCCTGGTGCCCGACCGTGTGGCCGTGCCGGCGCTCACAGCGCCTCCCCCTGCAGGGCGAGCGCGATGGCCGAGGCCATCGTGCGCGTGCCGCCGTCGACGGACGCCTGTCCGCCGAGGATGCTGTTGCCGTTCTGGTACACGCCCTGCGAGACCTTCGGGTAGTACGCCGTCGACGTCGGACGGGGCACGAGCGTGATGCCGGCAGCGGTGTCGTACGTCGGGCGCTTCTGCTGCTTCGCGTCCTCGCTGACGAGCGACGCGCTGCGGGCAGGCAGGACGCCGCCCTCGCGGGTCAGGAACTGCTGCGCCGTCTCGCTCGACATCCAGCGTGCGAACGTCAGTGCCGCCGCGGGCTGCTGCGTGTGCGGGTTGATGTAGTTCCCCCACCCGCCGATGGTCGAGTGGTGCTCGTCCTGCCCGTCGAAGGTGGGACGGGCGGCGAGCCCGACCTTGCCCGCGACCTGGCTGTCCGGCCCGTTCGCGATGCCCCACGCGTACGACCAGTTGCGCAGGAACGCCGCCCGGCCGCCCGAGAAGGCGTCGTTCGTGTCCTGCTCCTGGTACGTCAGGGTGGCCCGGGGGCTCGCGCCGTCCGTGATCAGGGACCGCATGAACTCGAAGGCGCGCTTCGTCTCCGAGCTCGTCGTCTCGGGCTTCGTCAGGTCGTCGTTGAGCAGCGAGCCGCCGGCGTCCGCGACGAACTCGGTGACGTTGCAGGTGAGGCCCTCGTACACGTCGCCCTGGAACGCGAACCCGTAGCTGACGTCACCGGTGTCGACGAGCTTCGCGGCCGTCTCGCGCACTTCCTCCCACGACCCCGGCACCTGCAGGGAGTGCTTCGCGAGCAGGTCCTTCCGGTACAGGAAGAACGACTCGTCGATGTAGAGCGGGAACATGTAGTACGTCCCGTCGACGCTCGCCGCCTGCCGCAGGCCCTCGGGGAACTGGTCGAAGAAGTCCTCGCCCACGAGCTGGTTCACGGGGGTGGCGAGCTTGTTCTTCGCGAACTGCCCGGGCCACGCGACGTCGCCGAGGTAGACGTCCGGCGTGCTGCTGCCGGCAGCGATCTGCGTCGTCAGGCTCGTCCGGTTCGTGTCCGTGTCGCTCGGGGCGGACACGATCCGCACCCGGATGTTCGGGTGCTCCTTCTGGAACTCGGCGATGAGCCGGCGCCGCAGGTCACCGCCGTCCTTCGAGGCGACCTGCCCCGCCCACCAGCTGATCGTCGCCTCGCCCTCCGGCGGGTCGGTGGGCCAGTCCTGGACCAGCGTGCGCTCGGGGCGCGTGGAGCAACCCGCGAGGAGCAGCACCCCCGCTCCCCCGAGCAGGAACATCCTGCGGTCGATGGCCATCCGTCCTCCTCGACGTGTGGTGCTGCGAACCTGTGCGTCCACACAACCAACGGACCCTGAGCGCCCGGTGGGCGCGCGCGGCGGCGGCCGCACGGTGTCACTGGCGGCTCGGTCACTGTCGCGAAAGCGACACCCTGCCGCGGAACGTTCGCAGGGATCTGTCGCTTTCGCGGGTGGGGACGTGGGGCCGCGGGGCGGCGGCCTGGAGGCCCGTGGCGGGGACGACCCGCGCCTCCAGTCCGGCAGGTGGTCGCGAAAGCGACAGAACGCGCGCAGGTGCCCCCGTCAGTGCTGCGAAAGCGACAGTGTGCCGCGAACCGTTCGCGGAGATCTGTCGCTTTCGCGGGCGGGGTTGGCAGGTGGTCAGGCGGGGGCGGGGGCCGTGGACTCCGCCGTGCGGAGCGTGCACGGCAGCAGGAAGTGCGGCAGGTCGTCGGACGTGCCGTCGAGCTGCTCGATGAGGGCGTCGGCGGCCCGGATCCCGAGCTCCTGACCCGGCGCGACCATGGTCGACAGCCGCGGGTAGTGCTGGTCAGCGTTGGCCTCGGACGACGCGATGCTGAGCACGGAGACGTCCTCGGGGACCCGCCGCCCGGCGGTGTAGAGGCCGACGAGGACACCGGCGGACGAGTCGTCCTTCATCACGAGCAGCGCCGTGACGTCGGGGTCCGCCGCGAGCAGGTCGCTCGTGGCCTGCCGTCCGCCGTCGCTGCCCGGCCCGGCGGTGACGACCGTCCCGGCCAGCCCGCGCTCGGCGATCGCGCGCCGGAAGGTCGCCTCGACGCGCAGGTGCGGGGCGTAGCCGGCCATCGGGGTGCCCTCGAGGTCCTCGAGCACGAGTCCGAACCGGCGGTGCCCGAGCGTCTCGAGGTGGTCGAGGCTGTCCTCGATGGTCGTCTCGAAGTCGATGTCGACGAAGGGCAGACCGCTGCTGTCGCGGGTCCGGCCGATCAGGGTGAACGGAACGCCGAGGTCGGTGAGGACGGCGACGCGGGGGTCGTCCATCCGCACCTCCATCAGGATGACGCCGTCCACGAGCCCACCCGAGACGAGGTCGTCGAGGTCGTCTCCAGCGGGGTCCACCGGCCAGAGCACGAGGTGGTAGCCCCGCTCGGACGCCCGTTCCGCCGCACTCATGAAGAACTGCGAGGTCGTCGGGCTGAAGCGGTTGCCGGTGGTCGGGAACAGCAGCGCGATGATCCGGGTCCGCCGGCTCGCCAGGGCCCGGGCGACGACGTTGCCGCGGAACTTCAGCTCGCGCATCGCGGTCTTCACCCGCGCGGTCGTGCCGGGGGTCACGTACTTCGTCCCGTTCACCACGAAGGACACGGTGGCGATCGAGACCCCCGCCCGATCGGCGACCTGCTGCATCGTGGCCATGGCGCTGATCCTAGCGCGCGGGAAGTCAGAAAAGCGCTTTACAGGTGAAGCGCTTATCTGTTAGCTTCTCGCCCCAGGAGCACAGCGACGATGACGTCAGCGGCCTCGTCGATGCGTGCCTGCCCCAGCACCCGTCAAGAGAAGAGCTCTGCAATGAAGCAAAGATTCCCCTCCATGTCCCGCCGGACGCGCGCCCTCGTCGGCGCTGTCGCCGTCGTCGCCACGATCCCCCTGGTCCTGTCCGGCTGCTCCGGCTCCGGATCGGCCTCGTCGGGCGGCAGCAAGGCCCTGACGATCGAGGACTACTACGACGCGAACTACAACCCGGTCTACAAGACCTGCGCGAAGGAGGTCGGCGCGACGGTCACGATCAACCACGTCGCCGGCGCCGGTCTGATCGCGAAGGTGCTGCAGCAGGCATCGTCGAAGACGCTGCCCGACGTCCTCATGCTCGACAACCCCGACGTCCAGCAGATCGCCTCCTCCGGTGCCCTGTCCGACCTGTCCGACTACGGTCTCGACGCCGACGGCGACGTCCCCGGCGTGAAGGCGGCGAGCACCTACAAGGGCAAGCTCTACGGCCTGCAGTCGAACACGAACTCCATCGCGCTCTACTACAACAAGAAGCTCCTGGCGGACGCCGGCGTCCAGCCGCCCAAGACGTGGGACGAGCTCAAGGCCGCGGCGAAGAAGCTCACCAAGGGCTCGACCTACGGCTTCGCGATGAGCAACATCAACACGTACGAGGGCACCTGGCAGTTCCTGCCGTTCTTCTGGTCGAACGGCGGTGACGAGAAGGACATCGCCACCGCGGACGCCACCCAGGCGCTGCAGCTCGTCGAGGACCTGCAGGACGACGGCTCGATGTCGAAGAGCTCGATCAACTGGGCCCAGGCGGACGTCAACAACCAGTTCCTGGCCGGCAAGGCCGCGATGATGATCAACGGTCCCTGGCAGCTGCCGGCGCTCAACGAGAAGAAGAGCCTCGAGTTCGACAGCGTCCCGATCCCGACGCGCACCGGCGAGGCCACGGTCGCACCGCTCGGCGGCGAGGCGTTCACCGTCCCGCAGACCGGCGACAAGGACAAGATGCAGCTCGCCGGCAAGTTCGTCGGCTGCCTCCACTCGCAGAAGATGCAGAAGACCCTGTCCGAGGTGAGCGGCAACGTGCCGACCAACCTCGAGGCCGGCGCCGCCTGGGCGAAGGACCACCCGCAGGTCGCGTCCTTCGTCACCACGGTGCAGACCGCCCGCGCCCGCACCGGTGAGCTCGGACCCGACTGGCCCAAGGCCGCCACGAAGATCTACACCGCCGTCCAGCTCGCCCTCACCGGCAAGGCCAGCCCCGAGGCAGCGCTCAAGCAGGCGCAGTCGCAAGAGCAGTAGTCCACGGGGAGCCGGCCGACCGGTCGGCTCCCTCCGGCGTGCAGGAAAGGACCCCGGCGTGAGCGCCTCGACACAGACACGACCACGGACGATCCCGCCCGTGACGACACCCCGACCCGGGCAACGACGAGCCCGGTTCCGATCCGGCGTGACCCGATGGCTCTTCGTGGTGCCAGCGGCGGTCTTCGTGGCCGTCTTCTTCGGCTACCCCGTGGTGAAGAACATCATCATGTCCTTCCAGGACTACACGACGGCGACCTTCTTCACCGGCGAAGCCCCCTGGGTGGGACTCGGCAACTACATCTCCGTGTTCCAGAGCTCGGTCTTCACGACGAGCCTCGTGAACACCGCCCTGTTCACGGCCGGCTCGATCATCCTGCAGTTCGTCATCGGGCTGAGCCTCGCGCTGTTCTTCCGTCGGCACTTCCCGCTGTCGGGCTTCCTGCGGGGGCTCCTGCTCCTGCCGTGGCTGCTGCCGCTCATTGCCTCGAGCGCGGTGTGGAAGTGGCTGCTCGACCAGGACAGCGGGGCACTCAACCAGCTCCTTGGCCTGGTGGGCATCGCCCCGGTCCCGTGGCTGGTCAGCCCGAGCCTCGCGCTCATCGCCGTCATCGGCGTCAACGTGTGGCTCGGCATCCCGTTCAACACGACGATCCTCTACAGCGGCCTGCAGTCCGTGCCGCCGGAGCTCTACGAGGCCGGGTCGCTCGACGGCGCCACCGGGTTCAAGGCGTTCTGGTACATCACGTGGCCGAGCATCCGGTCGGTGGTCAGCGTCGTGGTCGTGCTCGGGGTCGTCTACACGTTGAAGGTCGTGGACATCATCCTCGGCCTGACCGGCGGCGGGCCGGCGAACTCGACCCAGACCCTCGCCACGAACGCGTACCACCAGTCGTTCATCAACTTCCAGTTCGGCATCGGAGCCGCGGTGAGCAACGTGCTCATCGTCGTCTCGTTCGTCTTCGCGATGGTCTACATCGCGATCTCCCGGAAGGCGGTCGACGAATGAGCGTCGGACTCGCGAACCAGACCGTCACCGCCACCCGCGCGATCACGACGAAGCGGACCACCCGGGCACCCCGCCCGCGCGGTTCCGCCAAGGGCATCCCGTTCACGATCCTCGGGTGCGTGTTCCTCGCGATCATGGTGTTCCCCGTCTACTGGATGGTGAACACCAGTCTGCAGGCGACGTCCGGGGCCGCCACGGCGACGTGGTTCCCCTTCTCCCCCACCTTCGCCGGGTACGAGGCCGCGTTCGCCCAGCAGGGACAGAACTTCCTGTCGAGCATGATCATCGGCCTCGGAACCGTCCTGCTGACGCTGGCCATCGCGACGCCGGCCGCCTACGGGCTGGCCCGGTTCCGGATGCGCGGCGGCCGGGTGTTCCTGCTCGTGCTGCTGATCACCCAGATGATCCCGGCGATCGTCATCGCGAACGCGCTGTACACGCTGTTCAACAACATCGGGCTGCTCAACAGCTACGTCGGGCTGATCCTGGCCGACAGCGCGGTCCAGGTGCCGTTCGCCATCCTGCTCATGCGGGCGTTCATGGAGTCGATCCCGCCGAGCCTGGTCGAGGCGGCACTGGTCGACGGCGCCAGCGACTTCCGGGCGTTCGTGTCGATCGTCGTGCCGATCAGCCGGAACGCCATCGTCACCGCGGCGCTCTTCACGTTCCTCGGCGCGTGGGGTGACTTCCTCATCGCACTGACCCTGACGTCGACGACCGCAGTGCGACCGATCACGCTCGGCATCTACAACTACATCGGCTCGAACGTCACCGACTGGGGACCCGTCATGGCGACCTCGGTGCTGGCGTCCCTGCCCGCTGCCGTCCTGCTGATCTTCGCGCAGAAGTACATCTCCGCTGGTGCCCTCGGCGGTGCCGTCAAGTGACGGCCCCGGACCGACGCCACCACGCAACCCAGCCAGAAAGGCACACCATGACCACCACCCCGCTGCGCATCACCGTCTGGGGCGAGAACGTCCACGAGCAGGTCGAGCAGCACGTCGCCGAGCGGTACCCCGACGGCATGCACGGCGCGATCGCCGACGGCATCCGCGAGAACCTGCCCGACGCCGTCGTCCGGACCGCCACCATGCAGGAACCCGAGCACGGCCTGACCGACGAGGTCCTGGCCGCGACGGACGTCCTGACGTGGTGGGGGCACGCCGCGCACCAGGACGTCGACGACGCCGTGGTCGACCGGGTGCACAAGCACGTCCTGTCCGGCATGGGCCTGGTCGTCCTGCACTCCGGCCACTGGTCGAAGATCTTCGGCAAGCTGATGGGCACCACGTGCACCCTGCGCTGGCGGAGCGAGCACGACCAGGAACTCGTCTGGACCGTCAACCCGCAGCACCCGATCACGCGCGGCGTCCCGAACCCGATCGTCATCCCCGAGCAGGAGATGTACGGCGAGTACTTCGACGTGCCGACCCCCGACGAGCTCGTGTTCATCTCGGGCTTCACCGGCGGCGAGGTGTTCCGGAGCGGCATGACGTACCGCCGCGGTCTGGGGAAGATCTTCTACTTCTCGCCCGGCGACCAGGACTTCCCCGTGTACCACCACAAGGACGTCCGCCGCGTGATCGCGAACGCCACCGAGTGGGCCCGGCCGGAGCGCGAGCGCGAGATCCCGACGCTCCGCCGCTACGACCTGGGCGAGTACTTCGAGGGCCAGCACTACCGCGGCCCGTTCGACGACGCGCCCGTCGACGACGCTCCGGTCGACGACGCCCCCGTCGACGACCACGCCGGGGCGCAGGCGTGACCGCGCTCCGCGTCCTGCAGGTCGGTGCCGGGGGCATGGGTCGGGCCTGGCTCGGCACCGTCGCCGCCGACCCCGACGTCGAGCTGGTCGGCATCGTCGACCTCGACCTCGACGCCGCCCGGGCCGGTGCCGAACACGCCGGCGACCCGAGCATCCCCGTCGGCACCGACCTGACCGTGCTCGCCGCCGAGACCGGTGCACAGGCGGTGCTCGACATCACCGTCCCGGTCGCGCACCACCCCGTCACGCTGCAGGCCCTGCACGCCGGACTCCCCGTGCTCGGCGAGAAGCCGGCAGCGCAGACCGTCGCCGAGGCACTGTCGCTCGCCGCGGCCGCCGAGGCCACCGGCAAGCTGTTCATGGTGTCGCAGTCGCGGCGCTACAACGACCAGCTCGTCGCGTTCCGCCAGCACGTGCGCGGCCTGGGCGCGATCGGCGGCCTGGGCACCCGGTTCGCCAAGGCCCCGCACTTCGGCGGCTTCCGCGAGCAGATGGACGACGTCCTGCTGCTCGACATGGCGATCCACGCGTTCGACTCCGCCCGTTACGTGCTCGAACGGGACCCGGTGTCGGTGTACTGCGAGTCGTGGAACCCGTCGTGGTCCTGGTACCGCGGCGACGCGGCGGCGGCAGCGGTCTTCGCCTTCGAGGACGACATCCGGTACGTGTACGACGGCTCGTGGTGCGCACCGGGGGCCGAGACCTCGTGGAACGGCGACTGGCGGGCCTCGGGCGCGGCTGGCACGGCGCTGTGGGACGGCGACCACGACCCGTCCAGCGACCTCGACGGCACAGCCGGTGCGCCGTCGCCCGCCGCCAGCGTCGGGCACGAGATCGCCGGGGCATTGACGTCCTTCGTGCACGCCGTGCGTTCCGGCGAGACCCCGGATGGTGAGGTGCACGGCAACGTCATGAGCCTCGCGATGGTCGAGGCGGCGATCGCCTCGACCCGCACCGGGCAGCGCATCGTCATCGACGAGGTGCTCGAGCGCGCACACGTCGAGGCACTCGCCGCCGAGCGGCACGACGCGGTCCGCGACCGCCTGGCCGCCTGGGGCCCCGTGCGCGAGGCGCTGAGCACCCCCGTCCCCACGCCGTAGGCGCCCCGGCACGCGCGCGCGTGTTCCCCCGAGGTTCCGAGATCTCGGCATGTCGGCGGCCGTCAGGCTCCCGATCGGAACCTCGGCGGACGTGAGAGGCGAGTCGCGGGACCGCGACCGCTCCTGTCGGGCGCGGCGCGTGCGGTGGACGCGACCGAGGACGGACGGGAGGCCCGTGGCGACGCCGCCACGGGCCTCCCGTCCGTCCCGCGGTCACGTCAACGCGGGATGACCGAGAACAGGAACCTCTTGCGGACCATGTACCAGGCCAGCAGGATCAACGCCGAGTGCACCACGAAGCCGATCCAGAAGTCGCCCCACGGCACGCCGGGGATCGACGCGATCGCCAGCGCGAAGAACACCTGCCACACGAAGACGTAGAGGCTCGCCTGCCCGATCGGGATCCAGAGCCAGCCGATCGCCGTCGAGATCGGCTTCCAGAACACCGTCAGGATCGCGTACGAGACGATCGCGAAGAACGCGATGTCGACCAGTCGGCCCCACTGCAGGTCCACCCGCTGGTACGCCGTGTTGTACAGGTCCTCGTACATCGACGCCGGGAACGGGACCGGTGTGAACCCGGCGTGGTTCGCCGCCCAGACGTACACCAGGAACGCCGCGTAGCAGCCGACACCGATGCCGACCAGGACCTTGCCGAGCCGCCCGGTGAGCGCGCCGATGATCTGCCGACGGTAGTACCCGAGCACGAGTCCGTGGGTGAACACGACCTGCCAGGTGAGCAGGGGGAAGACCGCCTCGAACTGCGAGTTCAGCGGGCGGAACTCGGGATTGAGGGCCTGGAACACGTACAGCGCCCAGCTCACGACGAGCACCACCCACCAGAAACCGCGGCGGATCAGCCAGAGCAGCGGTGGGATGAACAGGCTCAGCACCACGAACAGGCCCATGATGTTGAACGGCCACGGGCCCATCTCGAGCAGCAGGAACTGTCGGATGGCGTACCACGGCGGCGGGTAGCCGAGCAGCTGCATCGCGTTCGGGTACAGGTCGTACACCCGACCCTCGGCGCCGACGCCCCCGGTGCCGGTCCCCCGGTCGGTGAACGTCGTGATCGCGTCGGTGTTCAGGAACGGGACGAAGCTCAGCGCGAAGACGACCGCGATCACCACGAGCGTGACGAGGTACTGCTTGCGGGCACGCTTCCACGCCCCGATCGCGGCCGCCCACTCGCCGAACTTCTTGATGGCGAACGGGTAGGTCATGCCGAGGACCATGCCGGACAGGAACACGAACATCTCGGCACCGGTGATCGCACCGACCGCGTGCAGCGTGAGGTACGAGTACGGCCCGCCGATCTCGATGTGGGTGATCACCACCGCCAGGATGATGAACCCGCGGAACAGGTCGAGACGCAGGTCACGCCCGGGTTTGCCGTCGTCGGGGTAGCGCCAGCTCGGCAGCAACCGTCCGAACAGCCCGCTCAGCAGGAACACCACCGCCAGGCCCACGGCGACCCAGACGATCCACGCCATCTGGTCGCCGCCGGTGTCGTACTGCTGGTCGGTCGCGGCGTTGCCCTGCTGCGTGGTGATGCGGTCGGTGACGGGCCCGAAGGCGAAGTGGTCGCCGCGCTCGAGGTCGGTGCGGAACGACCCGGCGATCCCGGGCACCGCTGTGTCGCGCCAGTCGGCGACACGGTTCCCGGCCTCAGGCTCGCGGCGGTTCGTCTCGAGGAAGGTCACGCCCCGGATCAACGGGCGGTCCTGGACCGAGGCGATCACCTGCCGCCACCAGCCCTGCTTGACCGGGAGCTCCGCGTCGCCCCGGCGGGTGTGGTCGTACAGCGCGCCGGTGTCGAGCAGCATCGACCGGTCACCGGCGACGGCGAACCGGTCGTAGAAGCTGTCCGCCTGCTGCTGCTCGTAGCCCCACGTCTCGTCGAACCGGGACTCGACCTCGCCACGCTCCGGCACGTCGTTGCGGGTGAGGGGGACGTCACGACCGGCGGCTTCGGTCGACTTGCCCTTGCCGAAGTAGTACATCGACAAGCCGACCCAGTCCACCGAGGCGTCGCCCGGCCAGTACGGCTCGTAGGGGTCGTCGGCCGCGGTCAGCTCGCCGTCGCCGTTGGTGTCGAGCTTCGCGACGTCGGTCGCGGAGAGGTCCGCCAGGCGTCCCGCAGACTCACCGAACGGGTACCCCGCACCGTACGACGGCGACCACACCATGCGCGCGTCGGAGTCGCCGCCGTGCACCGCGGTCGCGAGCGTCCGGAACGCCTGCACGAACTGGGTCGGCTGCTGCCCCCAGCGCACCCACGTGCCGTTCATCTGCGGCGCGAACCGCACGAGCACCTGGGTGTCGTACTGGTCGTGGATCTCCTGGAACGCGGTGTTCGCGGCGCGGGCGTCGGCGGCGTCGAGTGACCGGAGCGACTGCCCGGGCTCGAGGCTCACGACGAGGACCGCGCCCTGCGTCGCCGCGGCACGCGTCGCGCGGAGGAGCTCCCGCCGGGCCGAGCGGTCGAGCGGGTAGTCGATCTCCACCCCGTACATCGACGGCGTCGCACCGAGCCGTCCCTCGTACCCCGCCGGGGAGTCGTCGCCCCAGTCGAGGTCCGGGCCGAACCAGGTCGTCCCGCTCGCCGGCTCCGTGGCCGAGGCCGTGTGCACCGTCGCCGCGGCCGTGTGTTCCGTCACCGCGGACGCCGGCAGCGCACCGCCGAGCAGGAGCGTCGCGATCGTGACGAGGACGGCGACCACGCGGGCCGCCAGCAGCCTCACCGGTCGCACACCAGCGTCCAGACGTTGTGCCCGTGCTCGTGCCGGTGCTCCAGCCGGTCGAGGGCGGCGATCGCGAGCGCCAGACCGCGTCCGCTCTCCTGCTCGACGTCGGCCATCGTGACGGCGCTCAGGTCGATGTCCACGGGCAGACCGTTGTCGGTGAGCTCCGCGGTGAGCGCTCGGTCGGTCGACTCGAGCCGCACGGTGTAGCGCCGACCGGTCTCCTGGTCGGAACGGATCGTGTGCTCCACGATGTTCGCCGCGACCTCGGCCAGCGCGGTCTCCAGCGCGAAGCGGAGCCGGGCGTCGTCGATGCCGAGGCCGTCCCACCAGACGCCGAAGCGGTCCTGGACCTCGTCGAGCGACACGGGCGTCGCGGCGACGTCGAAGGTGGTCTCGGCGTTCACAGTGGTCCTCCGGCGGTGCTCGACTCGTGCTCTGACTGGACTCCCGTGCCCGGGCCGCGGTAGAGCACGGCCCGGGTCACGATGCTGAAGATGAACAGGTCGAAGACGACCCATGCGGTGTTGACGAGCGGCGCGATGCCCGACGCCTGCCCGGTCAGGTAGCGGATGCCGATCAGGATCAGTGCCGCGACCAGCGCCCCCATCGCGATGAGCTGCGGCTTGACGAGGTCCCACCGGGGCTTCTGCTCGGTCTCGTCGCGCACCTTCGGCGTGACCCGGAACCCGAGCGGCTTGCCGCGGAACACGTTCTCGAACGCGCTCGTCACCGCCTCGATCCACACCGGGAACAGCGCGAGCGAGTACTGCTGCCCGCGCCACGTCGGTCTGCCGGCGGCCACCACCCAGAACAGCAGCTGGTTGAGCACGAGGAACGGGATCAGCCGGGCGAAGAAGTCGACGCTGTAGGCCTGCACCGGGACGACGCCGAACGACAGGCAGAGCACCGGGGCCGCGATGTAGACGATCGCGGCGAACCCGGACAGGTAGCTCCACATCGTCGAGAAGTACATCAGGCGCTGCCCCCAGGACAGGCCCTTCTGCACCAGCGGGTTCTCGCGGAAGAACACCTGCATGGTGCCCTGCGCCCAACGGAGCCGCTGCACGAGCATGGTCGGCATGTCCTCCGGCGCCAGGCCCTTCGCCAGGATCTCGTCGTGGTACGCCGACTTCCAGCCGAGCCCGTGCAGCCGCATGGCGGTCGCCATGTCCTCGGTCACCGAGATCGTCGCCAGCGGCATGATCGGCTGCGCCTCGTCGTCGCGGTTGACGTCGAGTGCCCGTGCGAGGACCGCGATCGACTCGATGGCCGCCACGGGCGATGCGTCCCGCCGCCCGAGCACGTCGAGCGCGGCGTCGTCGAGCCCGGCGAAGGTGTTCGCGTCGGTCGACATCGCGGCGAGTTCCTGCAGGTCGTTCCGCACCGACTCGAGGTCGGCGGCGGCGAACCGGAAGGCGATCGTGTCGATCCCCCGCTGGAACGCGTAGGTGACGTCGCCGAGCGGTTCGCCGGACCGGACCTGGTCGCGAGCGCGGTCGACGACGGCTTCGGCCTCGTCCAGGGCGCCGAGCACCCGCGGGTCCGTCTCGGTCTCACGCGCACGGGCCAGCAGCTTCCGCGACGTCGTGATCGTGCGCTGCACCGAGGCCTCGACCTCGACCACGTAGCGGGAGATGCCGAGCTGCATCAGTGCCTCGCGCCGCAGGATCGCGTTCGACCCGCAGAAGAAGGCGGCGTTCCAGCCGTCCTTCGACTGCTGGATCGGCCCGTAGAACAGCGGCGCCTGACTGCCGAGCAGGTCCGCCTCGGGGACGTTCTCGAACCACTGCGGCGTCTGCACGAGCGCCATCCGCGGGTCCTTGAAGTAGCCGAGCGTGCGGTCGAGGATGCCGGGCTCTGGTACCTGGTCGGCGTCGAGGATGAGCAGGAACTCTCCCTGGGTCGCGAGCAGGGCGTTGTTGAGGTTGCCGGCCTTGGCGTGCCGGGGACGATCGATCCAGTCGGCACCGCGGGTGATGACACCGACGCCGAGCGAGTCGGCGGCCGCACGCATCTCGGGGCGGTTGCCGTCGTCGAGGATCCACGTCGTGTGCGGGTGTGATCGCCTGCGCCGCACGGGCCGTGCGCACGACCATCTCGACGGGTTCGTTGTAGGTGGTGATGAAGACGTCGACCGTGACGTCGGAGGACGGCTTCGTCGGGGGCTCACCGCGCTCGCGCAACCGCCATGCCCCGAACGCGAACAGGAGCGAGTCGATCACGCTGTAGGTCTCGGCCAGGATGAGCGGCACGGCGATCCACCAGGAGTGCCAGTTCACCGAGGCGGCCCAGCGCCAGACGACGTAGTTCACACCGGCGATCGACGCCAGGAGCGCGACCGTGCGCACCGTGACGAGTCGTCGGCGGGCCGTGCCGGTGGTCAGCCGGCGGCGGTCCTGGCGGCTGACGTCGAGCGCCGTCACCGGGTCGCTCCGTCTGCGGGGTCGCCGGCCGAGCTGCGTCGCAAGGGTGCCTCCTGATCCGCGCGGACCCCGGCCGCAGCGCACGCCCGGGTGTGGTGCCGTCCGGTCGCTGCCCAGGGGACACCGTGCCGGCCGTCCGCTCCGGTCGTCGGGCACGACCTCGGCGTAGGGACCTGTCTACCGCAGTGACCGGAACTCTGTCAGGCCCCGAGTGCGAGTCGTGGACAACGGCCCGGGGCGACCGCACGACCGGGTCAGAACGCGGCGGCGAACCCGAGGTCGTGGGCGAGCCGCGCGACCACCTGGTCGAAGTAGGCGGCGCCGTCGGACACGGAGCCGACGAAGTGGCCGAAGAGCTCGAACGAGATCGTCCCGAACACCGTCGACCAGGCCATCAGGGTGCGGACCAGGACCTCGTCGGGCAGTGCGATGCCGAACGACCGCAGGGTGGTCACTGCGTCTGCGACGGCGGGACCGGCCACCCCGGGAGCCGCCGTGGGCGCGGCGGGTGATCCGGGCCTCCCGTCCGCTCCCGACGCCGACGTGACGTCCCCGCCGGGCGCGACCGCGTCGGCCACCACCCGCACCAGCGCGAGCGTCGTCCGCGCGGCGGGCACGACCGTCTCGCGCGGTGCGGCGTAGCCCGGCACGGGCGATCCGAACAGCAGCGCGAAGTCGCCCGGGTGCGCGACGGACCACGATCGGATCGCGCGGCACGCGGCGACCCAGCGCGCACCCGGTTCCGGGCCGGCCGCAGCGTCAGCAGCCTCGACCGCTGCGCCGAGTTCGTCGTAGTCGACGATGAGCAGCGCGGTGAGCAGGTCGTCGCGACTCGGGAAGTACCGGTACACCGCGGACGACACCATGCCGACGTCGCGGGCGACGGCTCGGAGGCTGAGCGCTGCGGGCCCCTCGTCGGTGAGGCGGGTGCGCGCGGCGGCCAGGATGTCCGCCCGGATCGTCTGCCGGGCGAGCTCGCGTGCTGTCGGTGCCATCTGGTCACCATGCCACAAGAGAGCACTGCACACAAATGAGAGCAGTGCTCTTGCTCTTTCGTCGCCGGACGCGCATCCTGGTTGCGAGAGCACCGCTCTCACAACCAGAACGGAAGCAGGGACCATGTCGCACCACCACCTCGTCATCGGCGCCGGCCCGGTGGGCCGCCACGTCGCCGCGCTGCTCGCCGAGCGCGGCGAGCACGTCACCGTCGCCACCCGCTCGGGTCGGGACACCGGCCTGTCAGGGGTCGATCACCTCGCGCTCGACGCCTCCGACGCCGAGGCCCTCACCCGGGCAGCCGACGGCGCCGCCGTGCTGTACAACTGCGCGAACCCCGGCGACTACACCCAGTGGGAGCGCACCTGGCCACCGCTCGCGGCGTCGATGCTGACCGCTGCCGAGCGGACCGGAGCCGTCTACGCCATCACTGGGAACCTGTACCCGTACGGCCCGGTCGACGGCCCGATGCGCCCCGACACACCGGACGCGGCGACCGACCACAAGGGGATCCTCCGCGCACGGCTGTGGGCCGATGCCCTGGCCGCGCACCGTGCCGGACGCATCCGCACGGTCGAGGTCCGCGCTTCGGACTACGTCGGGCCGGGCATCGGGGCGAACGGACACGTCACGCGGGTGCTGCCGGCCGCACTGCAGGGGAAGGCCGTGACGATGATCGGCAGGACCGACCTGCCGCACACCTTCACCGACGTGCTCGACGTCGCCAGGACCCTGGTGGCGGCAGCCTCGGACGAGCGCACGCACGGCCGCACGTGGATGGTGCCGAGCAACGCTCCTCGCACCCAGCGGCAGGCACTGACCGAGGTGCTGGCAGCGGCGGGCAAGGCACCCGTGGGCGTCCACCGGATGCCCGCGGGGGTGATCCGTGCGCTCGGGCTCGTGTCGCCGATGATGCGGGAGCTCGCCGAGATGAGCTACCAGTGGACCGCACCGTACGTGGTCGACGATGCCGAGAGCCGCGCGGTGTTCGGCATCGAGCCGACCCCGTGGGATGAGGTGTGTCGCCGGACCGTGGCGGGGGTGGCGTGAGGCGGGCTGGGTGGCGGGCTGCGCCGCCGCCGAGGTTCCACAACATGCCGCCGGTGTGCCGCCGAGGTTCCACGGAGTGACCGAGAGAGCGCCGACACTCCAAGATTTCGGAACCTCGGGCCCCGCCGCGCGGGGGGGGGGGGGGGGGGGGGGGGGGGGGGGGGGGGGGGGGGGGGGGGGGGGGGGGGGGGGGGGGGGGGGGGGGGGGGGGGGGGGGGGGGGGG
>NZ_SMBV01000001.1:592029-649300 GCF_004346515.1 Curtobacterium sp. PhB191 | reverse complement strand
CAAGATCCCCGTCAACGGGCACCTGACCGCCGGGAACCTTGATGGCGGAGCACTTAGGCCCTTGCGCGTGCTCAAGGGTGCCCGGTGACCCATCGGCTACCGGACCGCCGAGCGCTCGCCTGTTGGACTACATCAAGAACTCGGTCGCTGCTTCGACCCCTTCAGTCATCAGGCTCCAGCTCGGCCGGGCGAAGTCCTCCCGTCTCAAGCGCACCCTGACCTCGTCAACGACCTCATCGGCGCGAGTCTGGGCGCGAGTGACACCGTTGAGCTCGTAACCGAGCTTCGCGGACACCCGAAGGGATGGCTCGTTCCAAGCGACTGCGCTCGACTCCGCCCACTCAGCTCCCAAATGGTCGAACGAGAACAGCAGCAGCGCCGCCCGCATTTCGGTCCCGAGCCCGTGGCCCTGATGTTCGAGGGCGAGCCATGAGCCGCTCTCGACGGTCTTGCGGGCGTTGAAGCGGCGAGCGTGCAGCTCTTGGACCCCGACCGGTGTCCCCTGGTGAAGCACGGTGAAGCTCACACCCCACGAGTCACGGCTCACCCCGGACCGGAGCTTCCAGTGGTACTGCGCGAGAGAACGAGCCAACGTTGTCGGTTCTGCGTCCGTCCATGGGACACCGAACGGCATTCGAGCCGGATCGTGGACGCCGGACAGGGCCACGTCGACGAGCCCAGGAAGATCCTCGTCGCGCAGGGGCCGCAGTTCCAGCCGAGGAGTGATGAGGCGCAGCCCAAACAAGGGCCAAACGTGATCGAGATCCATCGCCCAACGATAAGAGCGCGGCGTCGAACGTTACGGGCCAGCGATGTCCCGTTGGCCGATCGGCTACCGGGCGGTTCAGCATGCGACCGACGGCTCTAGAGGGTTTGCGCGAGAGCCGCGCAACTGTGCTGGTGTTCCGGGGCCGTCGCCGTGCCAAGATCGAACCATGGGGGAAACGATTGTGCTGCCGGCTCAAACGTCGCGACGCGCGGAACTTGAAGCGGATGGGTGGGTCGTTATCGCTCGTTCGTTCGGGGCCCAACTCGACTCCGCCCGGATCGACCGCCAGAGATTGCAGGCGTTGGTTGCAAAGGCCGAAGGATCGGTGCGGGAGCTGGCAGACGCCGACGTTGAGTCCGTGCTGCGCCTGGATGCCATGACCGCCGAGGATTACCCCGGGAGTGCCGCAACGCAGCACACACCCCTCGACCGACGCGCGGCGACGCCGAGTGCGTCAAGGCGAGCGTTCGGCGCATTTGGGCCGGATGGCGATCTCGTCGCGATGACCTTCGTAGACGTGGAGGGAACGAAGGCGGAGACGCAGTTCACTGTTGTTCACCGAGCCTGGCGTGGTCAGGGCCTGGGCATCGCGGTAAAGGCGGCGTCCGTACTCACGCTCGCGGCGGAGGGCGTCACACAGTTCCGCACCGGCGGTTCTGCGGACAATCTTGCGATCCTCCGAGCTAACGACGCGGTGGGCTACATCCAAGACGAGGAATGGGTAACGCTCGGGCGAAACGTCCGGTAGCCGATGGGCTACCGGACTGCGCTGCTACGGTCACCGCTCGTTGGCGGCTCGGCGGATCCAGGTGCGGAACTCGACGGCGAAGTGCTCGAGGTGCTGCTCGATCACCGCCGGGGCGCAGGTCGCCGGCAGGGTGACGGACAGACGTGCGGTGAAGCCGTCCTGCTCCTCGTCGAAGGAGTTCGCGATCGAGCCGATCACCGTCCCGTCCGCCAACAGCATGTGCGACCGGCGACCGGCAGGCGCTTCTGCGGCGGGCAGCTCCTGCTCGACGACGGCACTGTCGTCCCAGGGGCGCATGAAGAACGAGCAGACGTACTCGTCGAGGGTCTCGACGATGTTCACGTTGCGCCCCGGCTCGGCGTGGATCCCGTAGTGCTCCGGGTGTCCGGCGAGCATGACGTCCTCGCGGGCGAACGCGGCGCCGAGCCACGCACCGAACTGCGCGGCACTGATGCCCCGTGCACGGAGCGTGGTCGTGCCGGTTGCCTGCTCGCCGCCGGAGCGTTCGAGGTGGGTGCGGAGGAACGCGTCACCCGCAGCGATCTCGTCCTCGAGCAGCTCGAGCAGTCGCTCGCGTCCCAGCTTCCGTTTCAGGAGCGCGAGCGCCCGGCGGGCGGAGAACAGCTCGAACCCGTCGATGGTCGAGTCGGTGTCCTCGCCGGCCAGGCGGACGGTCGCGCCGGTCACCGTGCGGCCCGGACGGGGAGCTGGAGGTACGAGGCCTGGTCGCCGCCGGTGTGCACGACGTGCCGCCCGGTGTTCGCGCCGACGTACTCGCGGATCGCCGGCATGAGCGTGCCGAGCAGGTTGCGGGAGCTCACGATGAACCGCAGCTGCTCGCCCGCGTGGAAGCGCAGTCCGACCGGGAACAGGTCGATCTCGATCTCGGCGACCTGCCCGGCAGCGAGCTTCTCGACGCGGTCGAACGAGTGCGCGGGGACGTCGTCGGTCGACAGGGCCTCGTCGAGGTGCCGGGCGGACACGCGGAGGCGTCCGTCGGAGCCCTTGTAGCGCAGGATCGTCGCGCCGTGGTCGGTGAGGTCGTGCGCCATCGCCGACTGGTTCGGCACGGTGAACGCCTGCAGCGGCGTTCCCCAGCGGTCGAGCTTCTGGACGAGGACGAACAGGTCAATGTCGTCGGCGCCCCGGGCCTCGACGAACAGGTGCGCCTTCGGGTACCCGACCAGGACGGTCTCCTCGTCGAAGCGGGTCAGGAACGAGACGGCGTCCGGGTTCGCGTCGACGGCGTAGGACGCTTCCGCAGGTGCCTCGGGCGCGGCCGTGGTCAGCGTTCGCGTCCGGGCGTCGAGGTAGTACTTCGTCGAAGCGGCGTCCTGCGGCGGGAACGACTCAGCCGGCACGGCGACCTCGTCTCCGCCCTGCAGGTCGAGGACCGAGTACCGGACGGTCGGAGTGGTCTCCCACCCGTTGTCGGCGCCCTTGAGGAAGTGGTCGAAGAACCGGCGGAGGTCCTCGACGTTGGCCGGGTCGTAGTAGTCCGGCCACTCCTGGGTGTTGTGGATCCGGAGCCACTTCTCGTCGCTGGCGATCCGACGCCAGGCGCGGAAGGTCCCGGCGGTGTGCAGGGTGTTCGAGTAGCTCGCGACGACGTACGCCGGCACCTCGATCTGCGAGAAGTCAGGGATCTTCTGCTCCCACAGGTCGGTCATCAGCGGGTGGGCGTCGACCTCGGCGAGGATGTCCTCCTTCTGGCCCTTCCCGAAGAAGCTGCCGTCCTGCAGCTGCTGCGCGAACCCGGTGTCGGGCATGCCGCCGCGCTTCACGAGGTCGCGGTAGACGTCGCTGACGCCCTCCCACGGGTTGATCGCGACGAGGTGCGGGGGCTGCTCGGCGGCGGTGAACCACTGCGACACGGCGAGGTAGCTCGTGCCGCTCATGCCGACCTTGCCGTCGCACCACTCTTGCTCGGCCAGCCACTCGATGACGTCGTACGCGTCGCGGCCCTCCTGCCGGTCCCAGAGCACGCTGTCGCCCTCGGAGTCGACCACGCCGCGGATGTCGACGTTGCAGATCGCGTAGCCGTGCTCGACCCAGTACGCCGGGTCCGGTGCCTCGAACTTCTCGAGTCCGGACACCGTGCTGTTCGGCAGCCCGACGAGCCCGAACACCCCCATCACGCTGAGCGACGTGCCCTGCGCCTTGCCGTACGGGCTCCATGCCACGATCACCGGCACCGGCTCGGTACCGACCGGGCGGAACACGTCGACGTGGATGGTCGTGCCGTCGCGCAGCTGCATCGCGACGTCCTTGTCGAACACCGTGTCGACGGGCAGCGGCTTGAACTGCGGGGCGATCCGGAACCCGGCCTCGAGGGTTCGGGTGCCGGGCTCGAAGGGGGTGAGCACACCCGTGCGCGGAGCGGGCAGCGGGGTGGAGGGGACGGTCATCCTCTGGTCGGTCATCGTGTTCTCCTTCGTGCGGGAGTCCTCCGTGGGCTCGTCGTCGAGGCGAGCGTACGTCCGATCCGGCAAGAACTCAACGCGTGTTGAGAAACCCGTCGGCGGAGTAGATTGCGGGCATGGACGGAACGACGGAAGCAGCGACGACCTCCCGCGTGGGTCGCCGTCCCGGGGCGGCCAGCACCCGCACGACGGTCCTCGCGGCGGCGAGTGCGCGGTTCGCCAGCGACGGTTTCGCCGGCACGACGATCCGAGCCGTGGCGGCGGACGCCGGCGTCGACCCTTCGCAGGTGATGCAGTTCTTCGGGTCGAAGGCCGACCTGTTCGCAGCGGTGATGGCCGTGTCCCCGTCCGCGCTCCGGCGCTTCGACACGGCCTTCGAGGGTCCGGACGAGCATCTCGGCGAGCGTGTCGTCCGGGCGTTCCTACAGGCCTGGGAAGGCGCCCCGGAGGAGTCGGAACCGCTGATGGCGATGCTCCGAGGTGCGATGGTCAACGAGGACGCGACGGCGCAGCTGCGGGACTTCATCCAGGCCCGCCTCGTACACGGAGCCTCCGGCGCCGATCACGAGGACCGTGCGCTCCGGGCTGGGCTCGCCGCGGCCATGCTCGTCGGGATCATCACGAGCCGGCAGGTCTTCGGGGTCCCTGCCGTGCTCGCAGCCGACCACGACACCGTCGTCGCGATCGCCGGACCCGCGATCCAGAGCGTCCTCGCCGGAGTCAGTCGAGCAGACGCCGAGCGTTCCGGGTCGTGAGTTCCCGCCAACTCGTCGCGTCGTGCGGCGGCTCGGCATCGTCGAGCGCGGCGATCTGCGCGTCCACGCCCTGCGTCGGCGTCCAGCACGAGTCGCTGCCGTAGAGCAGCCGGTCCGTCCCGGCGACCTCGGCGAGGACTGGCACGTCGAGTGGGAACGGCGTGCCTGCCGTGTCGAACCAGAGCCGCCGCATCGCGTCCTTCCAGGGCATCGTGCCGGCGGTGGCGCCGAACAACTGCTGGAACAGGGCGATCCGGTCGGAGAGGACCGGCAGGGTCGCGCCCGAGTGCGGCACGATGACGCGCAGGTCCGGGTACCGGTCGAGGACGCCGGCGAACACCAGGTCGACGATGCTCCTGGTGCTGTCGAACATGAACTCCAGCATCGGGCGAGGACGCCCGAGGGCGGTGTGCTCCCACCCGACGGGCGAGGTCGGGTGCACGAAGACGGCCGCGCCGCGGGCGTCGAGCTCGGCCCAGAGCGGCTCCAACGCGGGATCTCCCAGGTACTGGCCGTGCGCGTTGGACTCGAGGACGACGCCGACCGCACCCGGTCCCTGCAACGTGCGCCGGGCCTCCAGGACCGCACTGTCGACATCCGGCACCGGGAGGGACGCGAAGTACGAGAACCGGTCCGGGTGCGCGGCCGCGATCGCGGCGGCTTCGTCGTTGAGTGTCCGCGCGAGCTCCGCGGCTCGGTCGTCGTCCCCGAAGTGCACTCCGGGCGACGAGATGGACAGGACCGCTCGGGCGATCCCGCGGCGGTCCATGTCACCGAGCTGGCCGGCGAGCGACCAGCTCGGCCAGGCGGGCATGCCGTCCGGCTGTTCGTACCCGGCTGCTCGGGCCGCTGCGACGTAGTCCGCGGTGACGAAGTGTGCGTGGACGTCGATCAGTTCGGACATCGATGGCTCCTCGTTGCGTGTAGTGAACGATTCTGTATCGTAGACCGCATGACCACGACCATTCGCAACGTCCGCACCAGCTCCGGCGGGGTGACCACAACCGAGGCTGTCGACGTCGAGTTCGACGAACACATCACCACGGTCCGTCCCGCGGGGACCGTCGCTCCAGCCGGCGGTCCGGTCGTCGATGGAACGGGGCAGTTCCTCGTCCCGGGCCTGATCGACACGCACGTCCACCTGGGCTCCCCGGCGGCGCTGTCGTCCGCAGTCCGAGCCGGCGTCACGACGATGGTCGACCTCGGGACACACCCGGACTCCCTCGTCGACGAGCAGCGACGAGCACCGGGGGCACCGGGGCTCCTCAGCGCGGGCTCGGCCGCCTCGGCGCCGGGCAGCACCCAGATCGCTCGGATGGGCTTCCCGGACGCGAGCGGCGTGAGCAGCGCAGCCGATGCCGAGCGGTACCTGGACTGGCGGGCCGCGAACGGGTCGGACCTGGTCAAGATCATCATCGAGGACCCCGACGCCACCGACGTCCCCGCGCTCGACGTCGCAACGATCACGGCCCTGGTCGACGGCGCACGCCGCCGGGGGCTCCGGACCGCGGCCCACGTCGTGACCGCCGCGTCGTTCGTCCGCGGGCTCGACGCCGGGGTCGACATCCTCACGCACGCGCCGCTCGACCGGCCGCTGCCGGACGCGACCGTCCGGCGGATGGCGGACCAGGGCACCATCGCGTCACCGACCCTCGTGATGATGCGCGCGATGGCCCGCGCGCGACTCGGGGACCGTGCCGACGCCGCGTTCGAGAACGCCGTCGAGAGTGTGCGCCGGATGCACACCGCCGGTGTGCCAGTCGTCGCCGGCACGGACGCGAACGAGACCCCGTTCGCGCCGGTTCGCCACGGCGAGGCCCTCCACGAGGAGATGCTCCTCTTGCGGGACACCGGGATGACGAACGGCGCGGTACTGACCGCTGCCACGGACGGGGCAGCGGCGGCATTCGGTCTGCACGACCGCGGGCGTGTGGAAGTGGGGCTGCGTGCGGACCTCCTGCTCACGACCGGCGATCCCCTCGTCGACCCAGCCGTCCTCGCTCAGCCGGGCGCTGTGTGGGTCGGTGGGACACTCATCTCGTGAACGCTCCCGTCCGGCGGCGCGGTGCTGACCTCGAGCACGCGATCTTCGCCGCCACACTCGAACAGCTGGCTGACCACGGCATGGCGGGCCTCACCTTCGAGAACGTCGCCGCGGCAGCCGGTGCGGGCAAGGCCTCGCTCTACCGGCGCTGGACCGATCCGGAGCAGCTCGTCCTCGCTGCCCTCGCCTGGACCGAAGACACCGCGGAGCGGAGCGATCACCCCGGGGGGACCCGACTCCAGCCGGTCGGTGACCTCCGCGACGAACTCATCGCGTTCCTGTCCGATCTCGCCGACGGGCTCACCACCCCCGTCGGACGGGTCCTCGCACCACTTCTCCTGGAGCGAGAGCGACGACCCGAGATGTGGCAGCGCATCGTCGCACTGCTCATCGAGCCGCGCCAACGTCTCGTGACCGAAGCATTCGGACGCGCCGCGGCCCGTGGCGAGATCCCCTCGAGCGCTGTCAGCCCATCACGCGTCAGCGCTGGCGCCGCACTCGTGCTCGCCCGTCACCTCACCACTGGTCCGCTGTCCCGCGACGACATCGTCGAGGTCGTCGATGACGTCGTACTTCCCGCCCTGTCGCGGTGATCGTCGCGAAGTCGCGCTGACCGACTCGTAGGGGTGTGGCGGAATCCGGGGGTGGGATCAGCGCACAGCCGGCGGCGGCCCCGTCGTGTCCCCCACTCGCAACTCCGAGATGAACGACGCCGGCTGCGGCTCCGCCCCCTCGAGCATCGCCAGCGCAGCACGAGCGGCAGCCTGGCCCTTCTGCACGAACGGCTGCACGAGCGTGGTCAGGTGCCGGATCGGCGTGCGGTGCAACAGGCTGTCGTCCACCGTGATGCCGTCGAACCCGACGACGCTGACGTCCTCGGGCACCCGCAGCCCGGCGTCGAGGGCAGCCGAGATCACCCCGACGGCGATCAGGTCGCTCTGGGCGATGACGGCGGTGGGGCGAGGGCCATCGGCAGCGAACAGCTCCACGCCTGCCAGGCGTCCTTCTTCCACCGAGCTCCCCGCCGTCTCGACCGCCACGGCGGAGGGGTAGACCTCGCGCACGCCCCGCAGTCGCTCCAGCGTCGTGAACGCGATGCCCGACGCGAACCGGTCGTCGTCGACCGGCCCCCGCCGACGAGCAGCGTCGAGCGGCAGCGTCACCACCGTGACGTCGGCGTGCCCGAGGTCCTGCAGGTACGCAGCAGCACGGCGCGAGGCATCCCGGTTGTCGAGCTGAACAGGGACGGCACCCTCGATCTCGTCCGCCTCGATCGCGACGACGGGGATCTGCCGGCGCCGCAGCACCGCCACGGCCGGGTCGATCCGGACGTTGCACCCGACGAGCACGACGGCGTCCATCGGGGCATCGACGAGGGGGCCGGCTCCCTGTTCGTCATCGAGCGGACTCCGGACCAGCAAGAGCGAAGCGCCCGCAGCCCCGGCGACCTCGGCGATGCCGTCGAGCGTCAGGACGTTGACGGGGTCACGGAAGGCATCGCTCAGACGCTCGTCCATGACGACACCGATGACGCCCGAACGCCCTCGGCGGAGCGAACGCGCACGGGGGTCGGGGCCGCCGTAGCCGAGCTCTGCGGCGGCGGCGAGGACTCGGGCCTTGGCGTCCTCGGACACCGGGCCGCTGCCGCTGAACGCGAGCGAGGCCGTCGACGGCGCGACACCGGCGGCACGGGCGACCGCGGCCAGCGTCGGGCGCGACGGACGGGTGCCTCCGCCGCGGGAAGGCGACGCGCCGAGTGCTGTTGCCGGTTCGTCCATCGCCGGTTAGCGTAGCGGGAACAAGCGGTCGAATCGATTCGATAACGACCGACACCGAACAAAACGCGCAGCGCGACCCGCACCACGACCACCAGCAACGAAGCACGATGGGACCACCATGACGACGCCGTCCACCCGCACCGTTCCGACCACCAGGGCCTGGATCATCGCGGTGTTCGTGGTGTTCACCCTGTCCGGGCTCGACATCGCGACGTGGCTCGGCCGGATCCCGAGCGTCCGCGACTCATTGGGCGCGAGCACGTTCGAGATGGGGCTGCTCGTGCTCGGCATGGCCGTCGGTTCGATCGGTGGCCTGACCTTCGCCGGCCACATCGTCGCCAAGCTCGGCGCGCGGCGCGGGATCCAGATCGCCGCCGCCTGCCTGGCGCTCGGCATGGTCTTCGCTGGCATCGCGGTCACGCTCGGCTGGGGCTTCGCCGCCATCTGGATCGCCCTGATCGCCTTCGGGTTCGGCAACGGCCTGTGCGACGTGTCGATGAACGTGTCCGGTGCCGCAGCCGAGAAGGCCGGCGGGCGCACGATCATGCCGCTGTTCCACGCAGCGTTCTCCCTCGGAACGCTGGCGGGCGCCGGGCTCGGAGCGCTGGCCGAGCGGCTCGAGATCCCGGTGTCCGTGCACTTCATCGTGCTGGTCGTCATCACGAGCGCCGTGATGCTCGTCGCCGTCACGAAGTTCCAGGACGAGCACCGCTTCGCCGAGCAGGTCTCCACCGACACCAGCCCGGTCGCGACGCCGCTCACCCGCATGCAGGTCTGGGCACAGCCGTCCACGATCCTGATCGGCGTGATCGTGCTCGGCATGGCCCTGGCCGAGGGATCCGCGAACGACTGGCTGCCGCTCGCGATGATCGACGGCCACGGGCTCGACAACGCCGCCGGTGCCGGCGTGCTCACCGTGTTCCTCGCGGCGATGACCGTCGGTCGCGTCGCCGGCAGCCCCCTCATCGACAAGTTCGGGCGCGTCCCGATCCTGCGCATCAGCGCCGCCGTCGCGGTGATCGGCCTCGGCATGCTCATCTTCATCGACAACGTGCCGCTCGCGATCGTGGGCGTCGTGCTCTGGGGCCTCGGTGCCAGCCTCGGTTTCCCGATGGGCATGTCGGCCGCCGCCGACGACCCCCGCACGGCCGCCGCCAAGGTCAGCGCCGTCGCGACCATCGGGTACGTGGCGTTCCTGGCCGGTCCTCCGCTCATCGGGTTCCTCGGCGAGCACGTCGGACTGCTCGGTGCGCTCCTGGTCGTCTTCGTGTTCATCATCGCGGCGGGACTCGCGTCGGGTGCCGCCCGTGAGACCGGCGCCGCCGCCAGGCCGACCCGTGGGGGCGGCGACGGACACGACGGGGGCGAGCCGCGCCTCCCGGCCGACAACGCCGACAACGCGACGACCGCTGCCGACGCAACCAGCACTGCTGACGCCACGAGCGCGCCGTCCGGGTCGGGACGCGACGCCCGTTAGGCTTCCCGGGTGCGTCTCGTCATCGCCCGGTGCTCCGTCGACTACGCGGGCCGGCTCTCCGCCCACCTGCCGCTCGCGACCCGTCTGCTCATGCTCAAGGCGGACGGCTCACTGCTCGTGCACTCCGACGGTGGCAGCTACAAGCCGCTGAACTGGATGAGCCCGCCGTGCTCGATCGAGATGAGCGAGCCGGACGAGGAGCAGACCGTCGGTGGCATCACCGAGGTCTGGACGGTGACGCAGAAGAAGACCCAGGACCGCCTGATCGTGTCCATCCACGAGGTCATCGCGGACCAGACCCACGACCTCGGCGTCGACCCGGGCCTGGTGAAGGACGGGGTCGAGGCGCACCTGCAGCAGCTCCTCGCGGAGCAGATCGAACTGCTCGGCGACGGCCACACGCTGGTCCGCCGCGAGTACATGACCGCCATCGGGCCCGTCGACATCCTCGCGCGCGACGACGCCGGAGCGAGCGTCGCGGTCGAGATGAAGCGCAACGCCAACATCGACGCGGTCGAGCAGCTCACGCGCTACCTCGAGCTCATGAACCGCGATCCGCACCTGCGTCCGGTGCAGGGCGTGCTGGCGGCGCAGACGGTGGCGCCGCAGGCGCGCACCCTCGCCGAGGACCGCGGCATCCGCGTCCTCGTGCTCGACTACGACGCGATGCGCGGCATCGAGGGCGGGCACACCCGCCTGTTCTGACCGCGGTTGGTTGGTTGGGTGCGTGTTCCGCCCGACCGCGCCCGCCCGCCGCCCGACCGGGAGGCCCGGCGCACGTCCGCCCCGTCGCGCGCGGCACCAGGGTGGTCCCGTCGACCGCCGCCGGTAGGGTGGGCAGGACATGACCAGCCCGTTCTCCGCCATCCTGTTCGACCTCGACGGCACCATCAGCGACTCCGCGCCGGGCATCCTCGAGAGCCTGACGCACACCTTCCGCACCGTGGGCGTCCCGGTGCCCGACCACGACACCCTGATGTCGTTCGTCGGCCCGCCGATCATGGACACGTTCCGGGTCGCGATGGGCATGGACGAGGCGCAGGCGGAGCACACCCTCGCCGTGTACCGCGAGCACTACTTCTCGCACGGCGCCCTCGACTCGACGATGTTCCCCGGCATCGACGTCGTGCTCCGCGCGCTGCACGACGCCGGGTTGCCGATCTCGACCGCGACGAGCAAGCCCGAGACGCCGGCGACGTACATCCTCGAGCACTACGGGCTCACCGGGGACATCGACATCATCACGGGCGCCAGCGACGACGAGGTCCGGTCGAGCAAGGCCGACGTCGTCGAGGAAGCCCTGCGCCGCCTCGACGCCCGCGGGTTCGACATCAGCCGCCCGGTGCTCATCGGCGACCGGGTGCACGACGTCGAGGGCGCCACGGTGCACGGCGTCCCGGTGGTCTTCGCCGAGTGGGGGTACGGCTCCCCCGCCGAGGCCGAGGGCACCATCGCCACGGCCGCCACCCCGCTGGACCTGCTCCCGATCCTGCTGCCGTGACGGACGGGACCGGCGGGACCGACGCGACGAGCGGGCGCGGCCGGACCGGCGCGACGCGGCAGGGGCTGCGTGCCGCCGCGTGGGTGCTGCCCGCCGCCATCGTCCTCATCGCACTGAACTTCCGCGGGCCGATCGTCGCGACGGCCCCGGTCATCGGCGACGTCCGGCTCGACCTCGGCCTGACGTCCACGATCGCCGGGCTGCTGACGACGATCCCCGTGCTCTGCTTCGCCCTGGCGACGCCGTTCGCCAGCTGGGTCATCGCGAAGGCGGACCCCGAGCGTGCGGTGTCCCTGTCGCTCGTCATCGTGCTCGCCGGCACCGTGGTGCGCTCGATGCCGTCGTCCGCCGCACTGCTCGTCGGCACCGCGGTGATCGGCATCGGCATCACGATCGGCAACGTGGTGATCCCCGTCGTCATCCGGCGGGACACCTCGCCGGAGCGTGTCGGCCTGGTCACCGGCGTCTACACGTCGGCGCTCAACGTCGGGTCGATGATCACCTCACTCGCGACCGCTCCCCTGGCGGCGCTGTGGGGTTGGCCCGTCGCGATCGCCGTGTGGGCGGTCTTCGCGGTCATCGCCGGGTTCGCCTGGACGTACGCGGTGGGTGCCCGGGCCGCGTGGCGCCGCCCGGTGCGGTCCGACGACGACGAGCCCCTGCCGATCACCGGTCCGATCGACCAGGTGCTCGACACCGGGGCGATCCGGACGATCCGCGCCGACCGGGCCGCGGCGGCCGCTGCTGCCACCGCCCCCGAGCCGGTCCGCCCTGCACGACGACTCATCACGTGGGGGCTCACGCTGGCGTTCGGTGGCCAGGCGTTCTCGTACTACGCCCTGACCGCCTGGATCCCGACCCTGCTGCACGACGAGATCGGGTTCTCGAAGGCGTCGTCCGGGGCGAGCTCGTCTGTGTTCCAGATCCTGGCCGTGGTCGGTGCGCTCGGGGTCCCGCTGCTCGCGGCGAAGTGGCGGCCGCGGGCGATCATCGCGCTCGTCGCGTTCCTGTGGCTGGCGATGCCCCTCGGGCTGCTCTTCGCCCCGCAGCTCTGGTTGCTGTGGTCGGTGCTCGGCGGCGCGGCCCAGGGCGGCGGCATCACCGTGATCTTCATCGTGATCGTGCGGATCGTGTCGAGCGACGCCGATGCCCGTCGGATGTCCGCGTTCGTGCAGGGCGGCGGGTACCTGATCGGCTCGGCCGGGCCGCTCGTCGCCGGGGCGCTGCACGGTGCGACCGGGGACTGGACGGCACCGCTGCTCGTCGTGCTCGTGTCGGTGCTGACGCTCGGGGTCGTCGGCACGATCGCCGCGCGCCGCGTGTCCTGAGGAGCGCCGCGCCCGCTGCCGAGCGCTGCGCTGCGCTTCGTGAGCAGAAATGGTCGGGTCGCCGCACCTGACCCGACCATTTCTGCTCACGAAGTCCCGCCCGCGCCCACTACCGCGCGGCGAGCACCTCGCGCAGCGACATCGGGCGCCGGCCGGTGATGCGCTCGACGTCGCCGGACACGTGCGCGAGAGCCCCCTCGGCGATGGCCGTGTAGGTGCTCACCCACGCGTCTGCCTGCCACGGCTCGGGGTTCCACTGCGCACGAGACGCGTACGCCTCGTCCAACGTCTCCGGGTGGTACGTCACCGTGCGGCCACGCGCCTCGGTCACCACCGCGGCGGCTTCGGCGAGCGTGAACGCCGCCGGCCCGGTCAGCTCGTACGTGCGGTCCACGTGCGCACCCGGGTCCTGCAGCACGGTGGTCGCGACCCGTGCGACGTCCGCACGGGCGACCGCCGCCATGGCGCCGTCGCCTGCCGGCCCGCGGATCACGCCGTCCTCGCCGACCAGGTCCTCGACGAAGTCCAGGTAGAAGCTGTCCCGCAGGAACGTGTACGCCGTGTCGGTCGCGCGGATCGCCTGCTCGGTTGCCCAGTGGTCGCGCCCGAGGGTGAAGGTCGCGTCCTCGGCCGCGCCGAGGAACGACGTGTAGACGACGTGCCGCACACCGGCTTCGGCAGCTGCTGCGACGAAGGTGCGGTGCTGGTCGAGCCGGTCCTCGGCCTCGGCCGCCGACACCATCAGGAGCACGTCGACCCCCTCGAGCGCCGCCCGGCTGGCGTCGGCGTCGGCGAACGTCGCGACCGCTACCTCGGCGCCGGGCAGCTCCGGCGCGCGCGCTGCGTCGCGCACGATCATCCGGAACGGCACGTCGTCCGCGGCGAGCGCGCGTGCGACGGCGCCCCCGATGTTGCCGGTCGCTCCGGTGATGGCGATGGTCATGGTCGCTCCTTCGATCGGTGTCGCGTCGGTCTGCTGGTCACGTCCGCACCGTCCTGGAGGCACGGATCACCGTGGGCGCGACCCTCGCCGCGTTCACGCCGTCGACCTCCACCGCCCACGCGCGCGCGGCGTCGTGGTCGCGTCCGTGGCGCATGTGCCGACCGACCAGGCGGTCGACCCGCACCCCGTCGTCGACGGCGCAGAACCAGGTCTCGGTGAACAGGTCACCGAGCGCTGCCCACGGTTCGGCATCGTCGAGCAGGTAGTTCCCCTCGGAGACCACGAGCCGGGCGGTCGGCGGGACGGCGATGCTGCCGGCGACGGGCTCGTCGATGCGGCGGTCGAAGTCCGGCGCCCACACGGTGGTGTCGGCAGCGACGAGTCGTCGGACCAGGGCGACGTAGCCGTCGGCGTCGAACGTGTCGACGGCGCCCTTGCGGTCGTGCCGGCCGAGGGCGTCGAGCGCCGCGTTCGACAGGTGGAAGCCGTCCATCGGCACCTGCACCGCCGTGCCGGCCCCGAGTCGCTCGTCGACGGCGGCGACCACGCGGCGGGCCAGGGTCGACTTGCCGGCACCGGGAGCACCCGCGATGCCGAGCACTGCCCGGGGCCCCGCCGAGGCGAGCTCGACCGCACGCTCGACGGCGTCGTCGACGCTGCTGTCCGGGTGGCTCACGGCCCCATCCTGGCAGAGCGCGCCGACACCGGACCGGGGTGGTTCACTGGCGGCATGGTCGATGCGACGAAGGCGTTCAGCGGGTTCTCGGTACGGGACGTCCCGGAGGCGAAGGAGTTCTACCAGGACGTCCTGGGGGTCGAGGTCTCCGAGGACCACGGCATGCTCTTCCTGCAGCTCGGCGACGGCCACGGTGTCCTCGTCTACCCGAAGGGGCCTGCGCACGAACCCGCGGCCTTCACGGTGCTGAACTTCCCCGTGCCGGACGTCGACGCCGCGGTGGACGAGCTCACCGCGAAGGGCATCACGTTCCTGCAGTACGAGGGGATGACCGACGAGAAGGGTGTGAACCGCAAGGGCGGCCCGCTCATCGCCTGGTTCACCGACCCGTCGGGCAACGTCCTGAGCGTCGTCGCCGATTGAACATGTTGTGTTCAGAAAGCTCGCGCCGGCCCCACTGACCGCCCTACCGTCGTCCCACACCGACGAGAGGACGGCCATGACCGCTGTAGTGGGACGACACTGGACCCGCGAGGAACTCCTCATCGAACGCGCGCGGGTCCGGGCGCAGTGGGACCTCGATGAACGAGAGTTCGCGCCGACCGAGCAGTGGCGCGATCTCTTCACCGACGAGTACCTGCCTCAGGACTGGCTCGACAGCATCTCATTCCTGCTGGGCGAGCGATGACCGAGTCAGCCACGCCGGTACCCACTGACGTCCTGGCACAGTTCGCGACGCTGGCCGCCGGATGAGGGGTCAGCGCGTGAGCGCACCCGCCCACGCCAGTGCAACGGGTACGAGCAGCCCGTGCCGGTGGTGCGGGAGCTCGGCGATCGGCAGCCAGCGCGACTCGTCGGTGGACCCGTCGATCTCGTCGCGCAGTGCGCCGCCGACGACCGTCGCGCGGAACACGACCTGCACGGCCTTCATCGGGCGCCCGTTGGCGTGGATCCGGCGCTCCGCGGGGACGACGTGGTGCCGGACGCCGAGCAGGGCGCCGACCTCGGACTCGTACCCGGTCTCCTCGCGGACCTCGCGCACGACGGCCTGCTCGACGGTCTCGTCGAACTCGACGCCACCGCCCGGCAACGTCCACGTGCCGGCTTCGGGGAAGCGCAGCTTCGCCAGGAGCACCCGGTCACCGTCCGTGATCACGCCGTACGCGGCGAGCCGGGTGTCGTAGTCGGTGTACTCCATGGGCCGACCATGCCAGGTGGGCGCGCCGACGCACGCAAGCCGCGCCGTGCCTCCCCTCCGTGCTCCCGCTCGGAGCCCTCAGGCGTCGACGCGCGCTGCTGCCCAGCCGACCCGCATCCGGGCGACGGCGCGGTCGAAGCCGCTCAGCGGCTCGGCGTCGTCGCGGACCATCGCCTGCAGCTGCAGCCCCTCGAACAGTGCCATGAGCTGCTCGGCGGCGTGCCGGGGCGAGGCGCCCCGTGGCTCGCGGGCAGCGACGACGTCACGGACCAGGGCGAGGGTGAGGTCCTCGAACGCCCGGGTGTACTGGGTACGGAACCACCCGGCTGCGGGGTGGCCGGGGTTCGACGCGGCGCTGAGCACGGCGATCCGGAGCCGGACGAGCGCCGGGTCCGTGACGCCGGCCTCGAGCCGGGCACGCAGGTACGCGACGGCACCGTCCCGTTCGGCGACGGGCCACAGCGCGAGTCGGCTGCCGTTGTTCCACCGGTCGATGACCGCGACGACGAGGAGTTCCCACATCGGGAACGCTCGGCTGACCTCGGCGACCGGCACCTCGGCGTGCTCGGCGACCTCGTCCGGTCCGACCCGGTGGAAGTCCGTCGCGCGGTACGCCGCGATCGCACCGGACACGATGCGTGCACGGAGATCGGCGTCGGGCGTGGGCATGCTGACGATTGTCCGGTCCCGGGGGCGACCACGCGACCGCCAGTTCAGGGGGCGCGAAGACGGTCAGAGCCGATCGAAGGTCAGTGCCAGTCGAACGTCAGTGCCGGTCGAAGGTCAGCGTCTCGTCGTCCGGGGCGGTGACGGCGCCGGTCCGGGCGAACTCGGCCCAGATCGCACGGAAGGCCCGGCCGCGCCGCTCGACCTCGGGCCAGTCGCGCTCGGGGACGAAGCGGGTGCCGGCCCAGGCCTCGCGGCCGCCGAGCAACAGCGGCAGGTCGCTCATGTGGACGGCGCCGGTCGGCGCGGTCGTCACGCCACGGAGGAGCCGGTAGGACGTCGCTCGCCCGCCGGCTCGGCGGTGCCGCGCGGTGAAGCGTCGGACGTCGCGGCCGTAGATGACGTCGGAGAGCGGACGGACCACCCACCAGCGGAGCGCCGGGCGCAGGATCCGTGACCGAGCGACCCGCGACAGACCGCGGACCAACGGCACGTACATGCCGGTCTCGTCCGTCGCGGAACCGATCAGGACGTCGACGTCGGGAGCGACTCGGCTCCAGGCGTCGTCGAGGTCGCGTTCGACGGGCAACGGGGCGAACCCGTACTGGGTGCCGAACGGCATCCCGCCCGCGAGTCCGTACGGCGCGGCCGCCCGGGTGCCGAGAGCCTGCCGTTCGAGCAGGTCGTCGAGCGGGGTGTCGGCGTGCACGGCACCGACGGCCCGGATCATCGCGCGGTTCATCCGGGACCGACCGCGCGACAGCCCGAGCGGTGCGCTCTGGATGATCGCCCGGCGGAACAGCCCGGCCGCGCCGTCGCTGATCATCAGGTGGGCTGCTGCGTCGCCGCCGGCCGACTGCCCGAACACCGTGACGAGGTCGGGGTCGCCACCGAACGCGGCGATGTTCGCCTGCACCCAGCGGAGCGACTCGAGCAGGTCGAGCAGTCCGAGGTTCGCCGGGATCGACGCCCCGTCGCCCAGGAACCCGAGGACCCCGAGCCGGAAGGTCACCGACACCACGATCACGCGCTGCTCGGTCACGAGGTCGCGGGCGTCGTAGATCGGCAGGTCGCCGCCGCCGATGACGTACGAGCCGCCGTGGATCCAGACCATCACGGGCAGGCGCTCGTCGGGCGTCACGTCGGCGGGCAGCGTGATCGACAGGCGCTGGCAGTGCTCGTCGACGGTGATGTCCTCGACCTCGCCGAGCAGCTGGTCGACGAACTGCGCGTGCGGCTGCGGCGCCACGGGGGACGGCGTCGACGCGTGCAGTTCGCTCGCGAAGGGCGGCATCGGCTCCGGCGGCGCGAACCGGTCGGCCCGCGCGTAGGGGATCCCGAGCACGCGGACGACGTCGCCGTCCACCGTCCCGACGATGCGACCGGCCGGGGTGTCGAACGGGGCAGGCGTCGCGTCGAGCATGGGCTCCACGCTACCGAGGGTCGCTGACCCGCTCGTGGGTCGGTTCGGCGACCGGACGCAGCGACCCGGATGCGGCGAAGGCGGCCACGAAGAGCACGGCGATCAACCAGAGTGCGCTGAGCGCGCCGACTTGCTCGGCGATCGCGCCGATGACGGGCGGGCCGGCGAAGTTCGCGAAGTACCCGATCGACGCGACGACGCTGACCCGGGCAGCCGGGTTCGGGCCGCTCTGCGCCGCTGCCGACATGCCGAGCGGGAACCCCATCGAGACGCCGACCGCCCAGAGGACCACGCCGATGAGCGTGAGCCACCAGGTCGTGCCGACGATGAACAGGACGGCGCCGAGGATGCCGAGCGCGGTCGTCCAGCGGACCGTCCGGACCCGTCCGAGTCGATCGACGACGGGGCCGGCGAAGACGCGCGTCGCGGCCTCGGAGACCGCGAACACGGTGAAGAAGAGGGCCCCGACCGTCGCCGTCTGGCCGTGTCCGTCGGTGGCCGCCAGGGCGAGCCAGTTGTTCGCCGACCCCTCGCCGAGTTCGACGCCGAGCATCACGACGCCGATCAGCAGCAGTCGGACGTCCGCCCAGCCTCGCGCCCACTGCCGCAGGCGCTGCCGCGGGGTGAGCGTCGTGTCGTGTTCCTCGGCGCGCGTGCCGTCCGGGATCGCACGCATGGCGATCACGCCGACCACCAGGATCACGACGGCCTCACCGATCAACTGGGCCGAGGGGGCGATGCCCAGCCATGCGCAGAGGGCGGCGATCCCGGCGCCGAGGGCCGCGCCTCCCGACCAGGCGGCGTGCATCAACGGGAGCAACGTGCGACCGGCGAGCGCCTCGATCGCCGTGCCCTCGACGTTCGCCATGACGTCGAGCGCGCCGATCCCGGCACCGGCGACGACGAACCCGACGCTCGCCAGCGGCACGGAGTGCAGCGCAGCGGCGATGCCGATGAGTGCCAGTGCGGCGGGGACCAGGACGGCGACCGCCGTCAGGGCGCGTCGGCCGCCCAGGCGCCGGAGCAGCGGGGCGGCGCTGAGCAGGCCGCCGATCGAGCCGATCGTGACACCGCCGAGCATGAGACCGATGGTGCCGATGTCGACACCGAGTTCGACGCGGAGCTCCGGGAGCCGGGGACCCCAGCCGGCCAGGCTGATCCCGCCGATGGCGAACGCGACGATGATCGCGTTCCGCCACCCGGCGAGCTGGCTGCGGTCCACGTCGACCCCGGAGGTGTGCATCCGGCTATCGAACCCGCTTGATGGGGATCACCACAAGGGCACCGATGATGGCGATCGCACCGGCGGCCCAGCACATGAGCGTGTAGTTGTCGGCGGCGTCGCCCGACCCGATCTTCAGGAAGAACAGTGCGACGGCCGGAGCGAGCGACTGCGGCAGCGCGTTGGCGATGTTGATGACCCCGAGGTCCTTGCCGGGGCGGTCGGCGTTCGGCAGCACGTCGACGACCAGCGCCGTGTCGATGGCCGAGTAGATCCCGTACGCGAAGCCCATGATGACCTCGGCCACGTAGAAGCCGTTCACGGTGTCGGCGTGCGCGAGCACGACCAGGCCGACGGCGAACATCGCCGTCGAACCGCCGACGAAGACCTTGCGACGGCCGATCTTGTCGGACGCCCAGCCGGACAGCGCCGCGCTGACCAGGAGCGCGATCGTGTAGAGCAGCACACCGAAGGCGACGGCCGCGGTGGCCTCCTTCGCGTCCTCGATGCCGAGGTGCTTCTCCATGTAGAGCAGGCGGTAGGTCGTGAACATGAAGGTGGCGAAGATGATCAGGAAGCGCGACCACCAGGCGAACGCGAAGTCCGGGTTCTTGATCGGGTTCGTCCAGAACGAGGCGATGAGGTTCAGGAACGTGAACTTCTTCAGCTTGTACGTCGGCAGGTCGTCACGGGCGACCACGGCGTACACCGCGACGAGGATGATCGCCAGGATGCCGGGTGCGATGAACAGCACGGGCAGGTTCGCGACGAAGAACACCGACAGGTAGGTGCCGGCGAGCACGGCGATGTTCTGCGCGAGGGCGATGATGCTCGACGAGCGGCCGCGCTGCAGCTGGGGGACGTTGTCGGCGAAGCTCGCGAGCAGGGTGGCCAGCGTCGCGTTGGCGGCGAGCTGGGCGAGGAGCCAGGCCAGCGTCAGGTTCAGGACGTCGGGCGAGTAGGCGATCCAGGCGAGGGCGATCGCGAAGACGACGACACCGCTCAGCAGCCAGGGCCGACGACGACCCCAACGGGTGCGGGTGCGGTCGGACAGCGCGCCGGCGAGGGGGTTCATGATGAGCGCACCGAACGCGCCGATCGGCAGCACCGAGCCGATGACGTTCGCCGCGTCGTCGCCGACCAGGGCCTGCGCCTTGAGCTGCATGCTGACGTAGACCGGTGCCATGAGTGCGACGAAGAGGCCGAACTGCCCGAGGAACAGGGCGATCTGGTAGCCGATGCCCACCTTCACGGTGCTGATCGGCTGGGTGATGCCCTCTTCGGGGTGCAACAGTGCCGGGCTGCCGGGTTCGGGTGTGCTCATGACGCCTCCTCGAGTCGATGCTGGTGGCCAAAACCGTCCTGTGCACGGTTTTGACTGGCTGAGCATACATCGACAGGTGTCGTTCATGTACCGACGTGCGACACGGGGGGACGCAAAAACTACACACCGGGTGGTTTTTGGGGTAGCGTCGTCATCGATCTCGCCGTGGAGCATCGCTCCTCGACGGACTGCGACACCCGGTGCTTCGACACCTGGTCGCCGCGACACCCAGACAGGACCGAAGGAGCCTCTGCAATGCCCACCACTTCTGTGCAGCTGTACTCGCTGCGAGACGCCATCGCCGAAGACCTCGACAAGGCCATCGCCCGCGTCGCCGAGATCGGGTACGAGAACGTCGAGCCCTACGCGTTCGTCGAGCGTGCCACGGACCTCGAGCGTGCCTTCGCCGCGACCGGCCTCAAGGCGCCGTCCGGCCACGTCGCCGTGATCGACGCCGAGGACACCGCGCCGATCTGGGACGCCGCCGAGCGCCTCGGCATCCAGACGGTCATCGACCCGTTCATCCCGACCGACCGCTGGCAGACCGCCGACGACGTCGCGAAGATCGCCGAGCGCGTCAACGTCCTGACCGCTGAGGCAGCCTCGCGCGGCCTGAAGTTCGGCTACCACAACCACCAGTGGGAGTTCACGAACAAGGTCGACGGCCGCACGGTCTACGACCACTTCGTCGAGCAGATCAGCCCGGAGACGGTGCTCGAGCTCGACACCTTCTGGGCGACCGTCGGTGGCGCCGACGCCCCCGCCGTCCTGAAGGCACTCGGCGACCGCGTCGTCGCCATCCACGTCAAGGACGGCAAGGTCGACGGTGACATCCTCACCGCACTGCCCTCGTCGGAGAGCGCGCTCGTCGTGCCCGAGGCGCTGCAGCGTGCGTTCGAGAACCAGACCCCCGCGGGCCAGGGCGACGTGGACGTGGCGGGCATCCTCGCCGCGGCGCCGCAGGCCATCCGCGTCGTCGAGTTCGACGCCTACTCGGGCGACGTCTTCCAGGGCATCACCGAGTCCCTCGCATGGCTGAAGGACAACGACAAGTGAGCCGCATCGGAGTCGGCATCATCGGTGCGGGGAACATCTCGGACCAGTACCTGACGAACCTGACCCAGTTCGCCGACGTCGAGGTCCTGATGGTCGCCGACCTCATCCTCGAGCGCGCCGCGTCCCAGGCCGAGAAGTACGGCGTCCCCGCGTCCGGCACGGTCGAGGAGCTCCTCGCCCGCGACGACATCCAGATCGTGGTGAACATCACGATCCCCGCCGAGCACGCCAAGGTCGGCCAGCAGATCATCGCTGCCGGCAAGCACACCTGGAGCGAGAAGCCGGTCGCGACGAACGCCTCGGACGCGCAGGAGCTGCTCGCAGCCGCTGCCGCTGCCGGTGTCCGCTACGCCTGCGCCCCCGACACCGTCCTCGGTGCCGGCATCCAGACCGCCATCCGCGCCATCGCCCGCGGCGACATCGGCACGCCGCTCACCGCGACGACGATGTTCCACGTGCCCGGACCGGACCAGTGGCACCCGGACCCCGAGTTCCTGTACGCCCAGGGTGCCGGTCCGCTGTTCGACATCGGCCCGTACTACGTCACGACGCTCCTGCACGCCTTCGGCGCCGCCTCGCGCGTGCAGGCCGTGTCGTCGAAGTCCCGCGAGACGCGCGTGATCGGTTCCGGCCCCCGCGCCGGCACCGAGTTCGCCGTCGAGGTGCCCACGCACCACGCAGCGCTCATCTCGTTCGAGGGCGGCCAGTCGGCGCAGACGACCCTGTCGTTCCAGCACGCGCTGCCCCGCAACGGCTTCGTCGAGATCAACGGCTCCGAGGGCACCATCGTGCTGCCGGACCCGAACGTCTTCGACGGCGACAGCACGCTGTGGACGCTCGGCAAGGACGAGCCGACCACGCTGACGCACAAGGGCTCCACCTGGGGCCGCGGCACGGGCGTCGTCGAGCTGGCCCGCGCGATCGCCGAGGGCCGCCCGGAGCGCGCCTCCGGTGCCGTCGCGTCGCACGCGCTGGACGTCATGCTCGGCATCCGCGATGCCGCCGAGTCGGGTCAGTCCGTCGAGATCACCTCGTCGATCGACCCGATCCAGCCGCTCCCCGAGGACTTCGACCCCGCCGCCGCGGTCCTCGCCGAGGCCGCGAACGCGTAGTCACGTCGTGCGTCGCGCACCGCGCCGCACCTGGTGAGCAGGAATGGTCGGGTCCCGAACGGGGACCCGACCATTTCTGCTCACGAAACGCACGCGCCGCGCTCACTCCGGCGGCGCGGGCACGATCTGCTCGAGCAACCGCAGCACCTTCTCGCCGTCGACGGCCTCGGGGTCGAGCAACCACTGCACCTGCAGCCCGTCGGACGCCGCGATGCTCAGCGAAGCGAGGTCGACCGGGTCCAGGTCGCCGCGGATCCGTCCCGCCGCCTGGTCCGCCGCGATCAACGCGGCCAGGTCGGCCCGGAGCCGCGTGAACCGCTCCCGCATGAAGTCACGGGTCGCCGGGTGCCCCTCCTGCACGGCGTCGGCCGCGAGCGTCGTGTAGAGCTGCACCAGGCCCGGCACCGCACGGTTGCGCGAGGCACTGTCGCGCATGTCCCCGATCGCCGACTTCAACCGGTCGGGCGCCCCCTGCTCGCGCACCTCGTGCTCGCGGTAGACGGCGAGCAGCAGTTCGTCACGGCTGGGGAAGTAGTGGCGGAGCGCCGCGTGGGTGATCCCGAGGGCCTCGGCCACGGACCGCAGCGACGATGCGTCGACGCCCTGTTCCGCGACCATGCGGATCATCTCGTCGAGGATCTGGGTCCGGCGCTCGGCTCCCTTGCGGTACCCGCCGCGTCGCGGCGGGGCCGCGTCGTCGTCGGCGGGGTGCGTCATGCACCCAACTTACCGCTGGAAGGTTTTTCCGCCACCGTCTGGAGGCCCGCAGCGATCCGGTACCGCGCCTCCCGTCGACGGGTGGTCGCGTCGACCGCCTCGGTCGCGTCGGTCCGGTCGCGTCGGCCCGGCTCGCTTCAGCCCGGGCTCGTCAGTCCTGGTCGTCGACGGTGTACTCGTCGACCGGTGCCGGCTCACCGTCGGCGAGCGCGTCGACGATCCTGGTCAGCGACTCCGCGAGGACGGCGTTGTCGGCATCGGACAGGTGGTCGAGGACCCCGACCACGGCCTCGTGGAAGCGGGCGTACGAGGCATCGATCTTCTCGGCGGCGAGGTCGGTGGGTTCGAGGACCTGCGCACGACGGTCGGTGGGGTGCGCGGTGCGGACGAGGAGTTCCTTGTCGACGAGCGCGTCCACGAGCTTCGTGACCGAGGCGTTCGACACGGTCAGCATGACGGCGAGGTCCTTGGGGCCCATGGTGCGGCCGTCGCGGTGGGCCTGGAGCATGTACCGGATCGCCAGCGACTCGTTCTTGCTCAGCCCGCTCTCGATGCGTGCGGACTCGATCTGCTGCTCCTCGGCGTGCTGGAGGCGCAGCAGGGCGTCGACGGCGGTCTTCGCGGCCTCGGATCGGGGCTCGTGGGCGTAGAGGTGGACGTGCTCTCGACGGACGACGGTCAACGGCATGTGATCATGCGCTCCTTGCTACGCGGCGGGGACGGTGAAGAAGTCGGCGTACGCCGGCTCGGCGCGCCCGGCGAGGAGCGACGGGTCCTCGATGCGGCGCTCGACGTAGGCGTCGATGACGGCCGGGTCGGTCAGACCGATGCGGGTGTGGCTGCCACCGATCCGTGCCGCCCGAGGCATCCCGGAGTACGTGCTGTGCATGTCTGATCCCGCCCTTCTGCGGCCGTTCGTCCCCTGCGGACGCTCGAACTCTTTCACGACGTGAACGTTTTTCGCAACGAACGATTCGCAAACTGTACGTTTCGCGCACCGAACCGTTCGCTTCGCACATCAGCGCGCGGTGGGGGCCTGCGGTCGAAGACCCTCCGATACGCTGCACATCAGATGCCACTCTCGCCGGGGAGTGCATCCGGGCAAAGTTGAAGCCCACCACCGCAGCAACGGTGGTGGGCTTCGATCAGCTCTCCGAGTGGAAAGCCAGGGAAACAAGTCTTCCCGAGCTGAGCGCTCGGGAGCAAGTGTACGCGGGCACGCTCGCGTACGCATCCCTGGCTCTCCGCTCTTTCGTGTCGGCCGGCTGACACCGAGAGGAGGACTCGATGTCGAAGGACAACGAGTCCGACCGCAGGCGTCAGGTTCCGTGGTTGGGGATCGCGAGCTTGCTCGTGACCGTGGCGCGGTTCTTGTACGACCTGGGGCGGAAGGGCTAGGTGCTCGAGGCATCCCGCGGCGGTTCCATCGTCGCGGGATGCCTTCCGGAGCCGTCAGACCATCGCTGCGGCCATCACCGCGACCGCGATCCCCATGGCGAGCGTCTCGACGACGGGGAGCGCGCGGGTCCGACGCCGGATGCCGTCCCGCACCATGTGGGCGGTGAGCAGCAGGTAGCCGGTGGTCAGGCCGCCGAGGACGACCTGCCACGTCACGGCGACCGCACCACCGTGCCCGTGCACGCCGACACCCGTCATGCCGGTCATGCCGGGGTCGTGCGCCATGCCGACGCCCAGCGCGCCCATCACCAGCAGACCGAGCGCCGCGTGCAGTCGCCCGAACCGACCGTGCGCCGACGCGACCCGGACCGACGGAGCCGACCCGGGCCTCCCGTCCGAACCGGACGCACCGGACGCACCAGACGCACCAGACGCACCAGACGCACCAGATGCACTCTGTACCCGGTGCACCGCGGCGACCACGACGGCCAGCAGCGCGAGCACCACGAACCAGAGCACCCCGGGCAGCACGCGCGGCCCGAAGGCCCCGTCCACCATCGCGGCCACCATCACCACTGCCGCCACCACGTCGACCGCACGGCCGGGGCGCCACGCCCCGACCGTGCAGCAGGCCCCGGCGGACGCCGGCACGATCGCGGCGAGCCCGAGCAGGTCGGTCACGTCAGTGTCCGTGCCCGTGGTCGTGTGCGACGGCGTCGTGCGCCGCCTCGACGCCACCGGACGCGTGGTGCGAGCAGTGCGACGCCGCCGTCGCGCCGATGGCCGCCGGCACGTTCAGCGCCGGGTTCCGCGGGAAGAACCCGTACGGCTTGAGCGTGAACTTGGCGTAGTCGACCGGCATGACGGGCCAGTCCTCGGGCCGCGGGAAGTGCGTCGGGCCGAAGGTGTGCCAGAGCACGATGTCCTCGCCGTCGAGCGGTCGGTCCCCCTCGACGTAGCGGGCGACCCCGTCGCCGCCGGGGTTCTGGTGCACGAAGTCGCCGGCGGCGAAGCGCTCCGCCGGGTCGTACTGCGTGACGTACAGGTGCTTGCGCGCGAACTCGGCACGGGCGGCGACGGAGGACGAGTCGTCGGCGAGCAGCACCGGGGCGTCCTGCGGGTACAGCACGTAGCCGGTGGGGCGGTCGAGGTGGTTGCGCTCCTCGGTGTTCGAGACGAACCACGTGCGCGCCTTGGACGCGTCGGCGAGACGACCCGACGACGACTCCGACGCGATCCGGGCCACCGACTTCGTGAACGCGTTGCCGTGCTCGTTGCCCGGTCCGACCGGCACCCGCACGGCGTCGACCTCGTCCACGGCGTTCGACAGCCCGTCGACCATCATGTCGAGTCGCGCCGAGAACAGGTGCTGGTGGTACGGGGCACCGAGGCCGGGGGCGACCTCGGAGGCGTAGGGGTAGTCGTCGCCGGACTCCGAGCGCCCCGGGTACGAGCTGGTGAAGAGCACGCCGGTGAGCTTCGCCTCACACTCGATCGTGCCGTCCAGGTAGAGGTACCAGTAGAAGCCGTAGTCGTAGTTGCCGACGGTGGTGAAGAACGAGATCACCAGGCGGCGGGATCGACGGACCTCCTGCGAGCCGGTGTAGATGTCGCCGTGCTTCCAGAGCGTGCCGAAGTCCTCCTCGTGCATGCAGATGCCGTTGCGGATGGTCTGCGGGTTGCCGAGCTCGTCGGCCAGGACGGCGTCGAAGTACTGGATCTCGCCGACGCAGTCGCAGCCGAGCTCGAGCGAGTTCGTGAACCGCCCGAACAGGTACTCGCCGGTGTCGAAGTAGTTCTGCCAGAACCGCACCGGAGACGGGTCGCCGTACGGCACGAGCATCTCGTCGATCGACGCCCGGTACACGATCGGGCGCAGCCGCTCGCCGTCCTGCCACGAGAGCTGGCGGAGCACGAGTCCCTCGCGGGCGTCGAAGCCGACCTGGAACCGCCAGTTCGCCCACTCGACGAACTCGCCGTCGACGCGGAACGACGGCCCCTCGGGCTGGGTGATGACGATCGGCTTGAGGTCGAGCGGTTCGCCCTGCATCGCGGGGTCGTCGAAGTTCCCCGAGGTGGTCGGAACGGGCATGTCCGCCACGTCCACGATCCGCGTGACGGCCCGGTTCGCCGCGTCGACGTACGCCGACAGGCCGTCGACGGGGTGCGCCCACACGTGGTCGGCCGGGTGGTCCTGCTTGAAGGCGAGCACGCGCAGGATGCGCCGCCCCTGCTCCTCCGGGTAGTCGTAGTACCCGGCGGACAGCGGCACGCACTTGACCTCGTCGGCGGACAGTCCGCGCTTCGCCAGGGCAGCGACCCAGCGCTCGTCCGCGTTCGCGATCTCGCCGACGGCGTCGAACTCCTCGATCAGGACGGGCAGCTGGCCACGGGACCCGTCGAGCACGTCGGTCCGCAGCACCGTGCCGGTGGTGATCGACACGACGCGGTCGGTGGAGCGACCGGTCGCCATGTCGAGCAGCATCACCCGGGCCGTGCGGTCCGGCAGGGGGCCGTCGCCGGCCTGCCACGCCAGGACCTCCTGCTTGTGCGGCTCCTCGAGGCCGACGTAGGCGAAGCGGGTGGTGTCGGTCCAGTCCGGCTGCGCCGTGACGAGGTCGCGGACGGCGGTGAACTCGTCGGGCGTCAGGCTGCCGAGCGGGTGCGCGGTGGTGTCTGCGTCGGTGGTCACGGTGGTCGGGTCGGTGATCGTCATGTGCGTGGTGCTCCTTGCGCGTTGCGTCGTGCGTGGGGTCGGGTCGGTTCGGCCGGGAGGCGCGTGGTGCGCCCGGCGGGTCAGCTCTCGGTGGCGAGACGGTCGAGCATCAGCTCGTAGCGGCTCCGACTGCGGCGTCGCAGCACCACGGCCTGCACCACGCCGATGACGGGGACGACCACGACCAGGCCGGTGAGCACGATGCTCACGACGCCGAAGACGCTCGCGCCCGAGGCGTCGACGTCGCCGACGAGCGTCGGGAAGTTCACCCAGATCAGGACGGCAGCGGCGACGAGCCCGAGGAACCCGAGGACGGGGGCCACGATGGTGTTCCAGACCCGCCGGTCACCGGGGTTGCGGCGGAAGTACACGATGACGGCGAGGCTCGTCGCGGCCATCAGGATCGCGACGCCCAGGGTGGCGACGCCGGCGAACCAGCTGAACACCTGCAGCACCGGGTCCAGGCCGAGCACCGCGAACAGCACCATCAGCACGGCGGCGGTGACGGTCTGCACCAGGCTCGAGGTGTGCGGCGACGCGTGCTTCCGGTGCACGTCGCCGAGCCGGCCGGGCAGCAGCGACGCGTTCGCCATCGAGTGCTGGTACCGGGTGATCACGTTGTGGAACGACAGGACGCAGGCGAACATGCTCGTCAGCAGCAGCACGTTGAGGACGGCTTCCCCGGCGCTGCCGATGTACTGCGCGGCGGTGGTGAGGATGAGCGACCCCGGGTCCTTCGCGACCTCGGCGAGGATGCCGTCGGGGCCCCACGCCATCACGAGCCCCCACGACGCGAGCGTGTAGAAGACGCCGATGCCGATCACGGCCGTGTAGGTCGCACGCGGGATGGTCCGCTCCGGGTCCTTCGCCTCGTCGCGGAAGATCGCGGTGGCCTCGAACCCGATGAAGGCGGCGATGGCGAACATCAGCCCGACGCCGGGCGACCCGGACATGATCTGCGTCGGCTCGAACGGGGCGAGGGACAGGCCGTCCGCCCCGCCGCGGAACACGATCGCGGCGACCAGGACGAGCACGATGCCGACCTCGCCGACGAGCATCACGCCGAGCACCTTGCTCGACAGGTCGATGTGCCGGTAGCCGAGCATCCCGACCAGGGCCACGACGACCAGGGACCAGACGTACCAGGGGATGTCCGGTCCGCCGAGACCCGTGACGGTGACGCCGAGCAGGTACCCGATGTACCCGTGCACGCTGACCTGGATGGTCGTGTACGTCAGGAGCGCCAGCGTGGCGGCTCCCGCGCCGGCCGGACGACCGAGCCCGTGCCCGACGAACGTGAAGAACGCGCCGGGCCGCGGCACGTGCCGGGTCATCGCCGCCAGGCCCACCGAGAAGAGCAGCAGCACGACGGCCGACGCGGCGTACAGCGACGGGAACCCGACGCCGTTGCCGAGCAGCATGCCGAGCGGGGCGGCGCCGCCGACGACGGTGAGCGGTGCGGCGGCCGCGACGACCATGAACACGATCGCGGTGACGCCGAGCGAGCCGCGCATGGTCCGCTGCGGCGCGGGTGCGGCTCCGAGTGACGCGGGGTCCTTCGTGATGCTGGACATCGTGGCCTTCCAGTTCGGGTGGGACGGGGTGGGTGGGGATCGCTGGTGGTGGTGCGGGGTGTGACCACGGTCCCGCGCCGCCGTTGCGGTGCCGTTCCACCGGCGTGAAGCCCTGTCGCCGCCGAATGGGACGTGCTCGTCGGAGGCGTCTCATTTACGTGAGACGCGGCCGAAACACCACCGAGACACGGGCGCAACGGCGCAGCCCTACGGTTGCCGCATGACCGCGCTCGACCGAGCCATCGCCGACCCGCCACGGGTGCCCGGCGTCGGCACGCGCTCCCCCGTCGACGGGTTGTCGCGGCGGAGCATCGGCCCGGTCGACGTCCTCGCCCAGTCGGTGTCGGCCGTGGCACCGTCCGCTGCCGCGACCACGATCCCGGTCCTCGTCGCGACGGTCGCCGGCCAGGGGGCCACGTGGTCGTTGCTGGCCGCGATGGCGCTGTCGTTCCTGGTCGGGCGGACGGTGAACCAGTTCGTCCGACGCGTCGCCGGCACCGGGTCGCTCTACACCTACGTCTCGCTCGGGCTCGGCCCGGTCGCCGGGGTCGTCGCGGGCGCAGCGCTCCTGCTCGGGTACGGCTTCATCGCGATGTTCTCGCTCACCGGCAGCGGCTACTACCTCGACTACCTGCTGTCCCGCTTCGTGCCGGCCGCCGGCGACGACGCCCTGGTCACGATCGTCGTCGTGCTGGTCATGGGCGCGGCCGTCTTCGCGGTGATCGCGCTCGGGGTCCGGTTGTCGACCCGGCTGACCCTGCTCGTGGAGTCGCTGTCGGTGGCGGTCATCGTGGTCCTGATCGTCGCGCTGGTCGCGCGCCTGCACCCGGCCGATGCCTCCGCCGTCGCCCTCGGGCCGACGCAGCCGGCGTCGTTCGCGGTCGGCACCGCCCTCGCCGTGACCGCGTTCGTCGGGTTCGAGAGCGCGTCGGTGCTCGGTGTGGAGGCCCGGCGCCCGTTCCAGGCGATCCCCCGCGCGATCTCGTGGACCGTCCTGGTCGCCGGCGTCCTCTACGTGGTCAGCGCTGCGGCCCAGCAGATGGGGTTCGCCGCCGTGGGCGCCGACCTCGCGTCGAGCGCCTCGCCCGTGAACGAGCTGGCGAACGCCTTCGGCATGCAGTGGATCGGGTGGGCGCTCGACCTCGGGATCGCGGCGTCGTTCGCGGCGTGCGCGATCGCCTCGACCACGGCGCTCGTGCGGGTCCTGTTCGCGATGGGCCGCGAGGGAGTCCTGCCCCGGGTGCTCGGTCGGGCATCGCCGCGCTTCCGGACCCCGTTCGTGGCCGGCGCGGTCGCGTGCGGCGTGCTCACGGTGCTGCCGGTCCTCGGCCTGACGAGCGGGATCCCGACGTGGACACTCATGGAGGCCGAGCTCGTCGTCGCCGCCCTCGGGTACATCGCCGCGTACGCCCTGACGTGCTTCGCGGCCCCGGTGTTCCTGCGGCGCATCGGCGAGCTGACGGCGGGGGTCGCGGTCGTCGCCGTCACGACCGGGGTCCTGCTGACCGCCGTCCTGCTCACCTACCTCGGGGTCGAGGCCGCGTCGTCCCGTTGGCCGGCCGTCGCCCTCGCCGTCGGGACGGTCGCCGCGGTGGTGGTCGCGTTCCTGGTGGCCACGCGTCGGCGACCCTGGCGGCGGGGTCGGAGCCGCGCCGTGTACGACGTGCCGGTCGAGGCGGACCTGCTGGGGGCCTCCCGTCCGTCCGCCGGAACCGGCCAGCCGGCGGAGGTGCGGTGAGCGAACCCGGACTCCGCGCGCGGCAGCCGAAGGCGATCCAGAACGCCCTCGCGGTGCTGGAGGCTGCTGCGCACGCGGGACCGGGTGTCACCGCCCAGCAGATCTCGGACGCCCTCGGGATGCCGCGGGCCACCACCTACCGGCTCATCACGCTGCTCGTCGAGGACGAGTACCTCGTCCGGTTGCCGGACCTGCGCGGCTTCGCCCTCGGCCACAAGGTCGCCGACCTGGCCGGGGTGTCGCCGGCTCCGGTACTCGCACCGCTGCCCCGAGCCGTGCGATCGGTGCTCGCCGACGTCCGCTCCGCCGTCCGGGCGGGCGTGCACCTGGCGCGCTACGACGCCGCCGGTGTGCGCGACATCGACGTCGACCCGGACTTCCCGCTGCTCGACGAGGCCGCGCTGCGGGCGACGCCCGGGTCGAGTGCGATGGGGCGGTTGCACGCCGAAGGGGGCCTCGGACCGGTGCACCAGGTCGGCGCGTTCACGGCGGGGTTCGGGTGCCTGGCGCTCCCGGTCCGCGGCGAGCGCGGCGAACTCGTGGCGGGGCTGACCCTGTCGGCGCCGGCGGCCCGGGTGTCGTCGCCGGGTGACGCGTTGGTGCACCTGCGCCGGGCAGTGACGCGGCTCGAGCCGCTGCTCGGGTGAGGCGTGGTCACACGTCCGATGTCGCTGCGGCCCGCCGCGAACCGCAGTGCACGGTACTCAGCGCCCGGATCCGCGTCGACGCAAGGCGACGACACCGGCCCAGACCGTGCAGCCGGCGAACCCGAGAACGAGCGCGGACACGACCGGGATCGCGAACGCGTCTCCGATCGACTGCTGTCCGCCGAGCCACACGACGACGAGGAGCAGGACCAAACACCCTGCGGCGATGATCGTCGCGACGTTGCCAGCTGATCGTGAGCCCATGTCCACCTCGTTCCGTTGCGATACCCACCGACACTACGAGAAGAGCATGTGCTCGTCGACCGGCGAGCCGCGACGGGCGGGCAGACTGCAGCGCCCCGGCATAGCGTGGGCGCGTGGACCTCGAACTCAAGAACCGTGTCGCACTCGTCGTCGGAGGCAAGGGGTACATCGGTACCGCTGTCGCCGATCGTCTCCGTACCGAGGGGGCGACCGTCGTCGTCGCGTCCCGCAGCGCCGACGACTCCGACGGCAGCGTGTCGATCGACACCGCCTCGCAGGACTCCGTGGACGCGGGCATCGCCACCGTCCTCGAGCGGCACGGGCGCATCGACGTGCTCGTCGTGACCGCTGCCCCGAGCGCGAGCACCCTCGACCCGGCTCGGAAGTCCGACCCGGAGCAGGTCCTCGACGCGATCGACGGCAAGGCGCTCGGGTTCCTCCGCGTCGCGAACGCCGTGCTCCCCGCTCAGCGCGAGGCCGGGTTCGGCCGCGTGGTCGTCGTGAGCGGGCAGAACGCCTACTTCTCCGGCAACATCACGGCGTCGCTCCGGAACACCGCGGTGAGCGTCATCGCGAAGAACCTGGCCGACGACGTGGCGGGGACCGGGGTCACGGTGAACGTCGTCAACCCCGGGACGGTGACGGACACCCCGTCCGCCGAGGTCCGCCCGGGCGGCCCCGGCGACTCGACCCCGCAGCAGATCGCTGATCTCATCGCGTTCCTGTCGTCGCCGCTGAACGCGGTGTCCGGCGAGTCCGTCTCGATCGCGCACCGCCAGCGGGGATCCGTCGTCATCTGATCCCGAGTACGAGTGTCAGGATCTGCTCTTGCCTGCAGAAGTACCGGTGCACCGCAGGTGGGCTTCCGGAGGCGAGCCCCACGTCCGTCCGTGCTGCGTCGACGTGCCGCTCGCGCACGCCAGGCGGTGCCGTGCCACGGAGCGCTGACCGGCACGCCGAGTTCGTGACGAATCGGGGCCGCTCCCCGTCTTCATCATGAATGACCGAGAACCTCTTGCCCGCTCCTGGATCCGATGGCGCCGGCGGTCCACCCTCGATTGCCGACGGAGCGCCGTCGGTCCCTGGAGCCTGCCCGCAGGAGTGGTGCGGCAGCGTCTTCGATCGGTGGCGCTGCGGGCTGGCCCCCGCGCACGACGGGATGCACGTCGCCGTGCTGCCCGGGTCCACGGCGCGCTGGAGCGAGGGTCTCTCCGGCCGTCGACTTCGGAACCTCTCGCGTCGATCGGAACAGCGGTCGACGGCACTGTGAAGCGTCGGATGGACGCTCCACTACCGGCGCATGCGGTCGGTTGAGTACTCGGGTGTGGCGTACCTCCCACCTTGCGGCACGTCCGGGGCAAGGGGCGCGCGCGTGCTCCACGCAGCCGCGTCGTCCTGCGGGAAGAAGCCGACGGCTTCCCCGGGCTGGAGGTCCCACCATCCATCGGTGTTCGCGGAGACGGCGTAGAACACTGCCGTGTGTTCGGTGGTCGTCATCGCCGCGACGAAGGCGCGGATCGCGTCCGCGGGGCTGAGCCACGTCTGCTGCTCTCGAGCCGAAGACGGCTGCTCCTCGTAACTGCCGATGCGCAACGAGATGGTGCTCATGCCGAACTTGTCCGCGTACAGCCGGCAGAGTGCTTCCCCCGCGGCCTTCGACACTCCGTAGAAGCCGTCAGGTCGTGGCGGCATGTCGGGCGTCACGTGGTGACCCGCGGTGTACGAGCCCGTCAGGCGGTTGCTGCTCGCGTACACGACCCGACGTACCCGTGCCCGCCGGGCGGCCTCGAGCACGTGGTAGGTCCCGACGATGTTCACCTCGGCCAGGTCGTGGAAGTCAGCCTCGTCCGCGATTCCGCCCAGATGGACCACACCGTCAGCTCCGGCGAAGAGTTCCACCAGGTTCTCCAGGTCGGCGAGGTCGACCGATGCGACGGACTCCTGTGGGCTGCTGGAGGTGATCGGACGGATGTCGGTGGAGACGAGGACCGCATGGCGCTCCAACAGCGCCGACCGGAGCGCAGACCCGATGTTCCCGGCAGCACCGGTGACGACCCAACGGCTTCCGGCGATGCTCGACATCGTGCGATCGTACTGGCGACGCCAGCGGAGCGGCCTTGTCCGGGTCTTCGATCGCGGCCAAGCCTGAGCGACGTCTCGCCGCCGTTCCGGTTCAGTCCGCTTCGGTGAGCAGGCGCAGCGTGTGGAGCAGGTCGCTGCGCTGGTCGCCGTCGAGCGGAGCGAAGAGGACATCGAGGACGCTCGACGCCACCGAGTGGCCGTCCTGGAGCGCAGTCCGACCGGCACCACTCAGCGCGTGCTCGAGACGCCGTCCGCGCCCTGCCGACCGGGTGATGAGCCCTCGTTCGACCAGCCGTGTCGCGAGGGTCCCGAATGCCTGGTCGCTCTGGAAGGTCGCGACGGCCAGCTCGTGGCCCGATGCGCCGGGCATCCGATCGATGGCACGGAGCGCATCCCACTGCACGAGAGAGACGCCGACGTCCTTGAGCGCCGCGTCCATCGTCCGGTGGTTCCGGTACTGCGCGCGCTTGATCATCTGTCCGAGTACCTCGAGGTCCGCCGCCATGGTGTTACTGTATCAACACGCTTACATCAACATGTTTAGACAGGACGATCATGAACAGCTCCCTCCCCGAACCCCTGCCGGTCATCGAGGCCGGCAGCTCGACCGCTCGCACCGCCCTCGTCCTGCACGGTGGCGGGGGGCCGAGGACCGTGGCGCCGATCGTCGGACACCTGTCGGCGACCATGCACGCCCTCGCCCCGACCCACCCGGGCTGGGACGGAACCGCACGCCCTGAGTCGATCGCTTCCGTTGCCGAGCTCGCCCACGCGTACCTCGCGCGGCTCACCGAACACGGCGACCGCGACGTGGTCGTGGTCGGGTCCTCGATCGGCGGATGGATCGCGCTCGAGATGGCCGTCCAGGCCGCAGCCGACCAGCGGTTCGCCGGCCTCATCGGGGCCGTGGTGGTCATCGACACCGTTGGTGCCATCGTCGACGGGGAGCCGATCGCCGACTTCTTCGCCCTCGATGCTCGCGGCCTGGCCGAGGTCGCGTGGCACGACCCCGAACGCGGGTACACGGATCCCGCCGACTCCACCGAAGAGCAACGAGCGGTACAGCAGTCCAACGGCCGCACGATGGCAGCGGTCGCCGGCGCGGCGATGAGCGACCCGACGTTGCTCAGCCGACTCCATGCGGTCAACGTGCCGACGTTCGTCGTCTGGGGCGCAAGCGATCGCGTCGTCACTCCGGCCTACGGGCGAACAGTCGCCGCGGCGGTACCGGGTGCGGCCTACGCCGAGATCCCGGCCGCGGGTCACCTCCCGCACCTCGAATCACCCGAAGCGACCTGGGCCGCGATCGACGCCTTCCTGAGCTGACCAGCACGCACGGCGGCACACACCGGAAGGAACGCGGCTCCGCGCGGGGACCGTGCAGGACGACCGGTCGCCCAACTGCGGGTGTCTTCGTCGACGCCGAGTACCGGGTGCTCGCCCCTCGCTTCACCCGCAGGGACGAAGCGCTTCGCCCGTGCGCCCGATGCCCCGGCGACTCCGGACCGCGAGTCTGGTGACATGGAGTCCTCGACGAAACACACGATCGCCACGCTGCTGCTCTGCGCCGCGATCGTCGCCACGACCGTCATCGCCCTCGCCGCCATGACCCCGGGCGCGTGACGTCGGTCCGCGCTGCCCGGCGTGGGCGGCATGCGATGATCGAGCCGTGACGGACCGGCGCACGTTCATCCGGCCGCTCGCCACCCGTTCGATCGTCGTCGACGTGGCGTGGGCGGTCCTCGCGGCGTTGGTCTTCCTGCTGCCGCTCGAGGTCGAGCTCGAGCACGCGAGCTTCTTCGCCGTGCTCGCTGCCGCCGGCGCGATCGCCCTCCGTCGGGTCTCCCCGTCGGCGGCGATGCTCATGGTGGTCGTCCTCGGGATCATCCAGGTCGGCGGCGGCGAGCGCCCGTCACTCGTCGACCTCGCCATCTTCGTCGTCATCGGCACGGCGGCGGTCGTCGGGACCCGGACCGAGGTCATCCTCTCCGGGGTGCTCGCGCTCGTCGCGGGTGTCGGCGCGACGTTCTACCTCGCCGTCACCGGCTTCCGGTACCTGGTGCTGCTCAACGGCCCCCGCGACCAGGCGTTCCTCGCGATGGCCGCACCGGTCGCCGCCCTCCTCGGGGTGTGGGCGGGCGGGGTCGCCGTCCGGGCCTTCCGGTCGCGCGACCGCGAATCCGTCCGTCGAGCCGATGCCGAGGCTGCCGCGTCGCGCGCCGAGGCCGTCGCCAGCGAAGCCGAGGCGACCGCCACCCGGGCCATCGACGTCGCGGAGTCGGAGCGCATCCGCGCGGACATCGCCCGTGACGTGCACGACGTCGTCGGCCACTCGCTCGCGGTGATCATCGCGCAGGCCGACTCGGTGCCGTTCCTGGCCGACGAGGCCCGCATCCGCGAGGTCAGTGCCACCATCGCCAGCACCGCCCGCAGCTCCCTGCTCGAGGTCCGGCAGGTCCTCGGGCACATCGACGGCTCCGGGGAGACGACCGATCCCGGCTCGCTCGAGGAGATCGTGCAGGGCATCCGCGACGCCGGAGTCGACGTCGACCGCACGGTGCGCGGCGTCCCGGTCCCGCTCCGCCCGGACACCGGCACGGCAGCCCGACGCGTGCTCCAGGAGATGCTGACCAACGCGCTCCGACACGGCGCCCCGGGGCTGCCCGTCGTGGTCCGTGAGACCTGGCGGAGCGCCGACGTCGTGCTCGAGGTCGAGAACGTCGTGGGTGACGGCACCACCGGGGGCTCCGGCCGGGGGATCGACGGCATGCACACCCGCCTCACCGCACTCGGCGGGTCCTTCGACGCCGCCGCGCTGGACGACGTGTTCGCCGCACGCGCCCGCATCCCGTTCGACGTCCAAGGGGGACCCGTCCGATGACCGAACCGATCAAGATCCTGCTCACCGACGACCAGGCACTGTTCCGCGCGGGTCTGCGCGTGGTGCTCGACGCCCAGGACGACATGCAGGTGGTGGGCGAAGCCGCGGACGGCGCCGAGGCCCTCGCCCGCATCCAGGAACTCCGACCCGACGTGATGCTGCTCGACATGCGGATGGCCGGCATGGACGGCGTCGAGACCGTCCGGCAGCTGTTCTCCGGCGCCGTCGAGGGTCCGCTCCCCCGCGTCGTCGTGCTCACCACGTTCGGCCTCGACCCCGCCGCCGCGACCGCGATCCGGCTCGGTGCGAGCGGGTTCCTGCTCAAGGACGCCACCCCGACGTTCCTGTTCGCGGCGGTCCGGGCGGTCCACGAGGGCAGCTCCGTCATCGCTCCGAACGACCTCGCGCAACTGTTCGGGGCCGACGTCGCGAGGGCGCCCGCACCGCAGCCACCCGAGTTCCAGGCGCTGACCGAGCGGGAGCGGGTGGTGTTCGGCTGGGCCTCGCGCGGGCTCTCGAACGCCGAGATCGCGACGAAGGAGTACGTCACCGAGTCGACCGTGAAGACGCAGATCTCGAGCATCCTCGGCAAGCTCTCGCTGCGGGACCGCGTGCAGCTCGTGGTCTACGCGCACGACCACGGACTGGCGGGCACCCGCGACGGGTCCTAGCCGGTCGCGATCCGATCGAGCCACTCCGCGAGCATCGTCCGCTCGGCAGCCGACAGCCGATCCAGCCGGGGTGCAGCAGCACGGAGCGTGATCGCGGCGCTCGTCACGGCGTCGCCGCCCGTGCCACCGTCGTCCGTCGTCGACGCGCTCGGCACGAGGATCCGACCGAGCACGGCGTCGAGCACGTCGTCGGCGAGCGACGGGTCCCGCTCGTCCACCGGGGCGGCCAGGACCGCTAGGACGGCGCCGGTGCCGGCCGCGTGCACGAGCTCCACGGCACGTCGTTCCGGCACGGCGAGCCGCCCGGCCTCGGCCACGCGCTGGATCCGTTCGGCGAGCAACGCCGTGCCGGCCCGCGCCGCTGCTGAGCGCCGACCACGCTCGGGGTCGCTCAGCAGCACGAACAGGTGAGGGTTCGCGAGCCCGAACCCGATCGTCATCGACCACCCGGCGCGCAGGTCGTCGACGGGGTCCGTCCGTCCGTCACGCGCTGCCCGCACCGCGTCGGCCTTCACCGCAGCGAAGGTCGTCATCGCGTGCTCAGCCACCGCTTCGAGCAGCCCGTCCTTGTCGCCGAACAGCCGGTAGATCGTCGGCGCCTGCACGCCTGCGCCGTCGGCGACTGCGCGGGTGGTCACCGCGGCCGCGCCGAGTTCCCGCAGCATCGAGCCCGCGACCTCGACGATGCGCGCTCGTGTCTCCTCGCGTTGGGTTCCCTGGTCGATCACGGAACAACGATAACGGATCCGTGCTATCAGTGTGTTACCGTCGATACAACTTGACCGTTACCATTGATTCGGAGATCCCATGATCGTCATCACCGGCGCCACGGGCGCACTCAACGGCGCCACCACCGACCACCTGCTCGGACAGGTCGACCCGAGCGAGCTCGTGGTCGTCACCCGCGATCCGGCGAAGGGCCAGCGGTTCGCCGACCAGGGCGTCGAGGTCCGCCGCGGCGACTACGCCGAGCCCGACACGCTCGCCCGCGCCTTCGCCGGTGCCGACCAGCTCCTGCTCGTCTCGTCGAACGACCCGGGTGCGGACGCCGTCGCGCTGCACCGTTCCGCCGTGGCCGCGGCGGTGACCGCCGGTGTCGGGCGCGTCCTGTACACGAGCCACCAGGGTGCGGCGCACGGGTCGCCGTTCGTCCCCGCGGCCCACCACGCCGCGACCGAGGACGTGCTCCGCGAGTCCGGCTTGCCGTGGACGAGCCTGCGGAACGGGTTCTACGCCCACAGCACCACGTGGTTGATGGGACCGTGGCAGGCCACCGGCACCGTGTCCGTGCCCGTCGACGGCCCGGTGTCGTGGACCGCGCGTGAGGACGCCGCCGAGGCGGCCGCTCGCATCCTGCTCGCCGAGCAGCCCTTCGACGGCCCGGTGACGCTCACCGCGCCGGCGGCCCCGACCTTCGCTGACCTCGCCGACTCCGCATCGGAGCGCACCGGCCGGACCATCGGCTTCGAGGCCCTCGGAGAGGACGAGTGGCGAGCTCGCGCGGTCGCCGCCGGACAGGACCCGCACATGGTGGGGTTCCTGCTCGGCATGTACGAGGCTGCAGCACAGGGCCTGTTCGCCGGCACCGATCCCCTGCTCGGTGAACTGCTCGGACGTGCACCGCGCACGGTCGAGGACCAGTTCAGCTGAGGGCTGCGACCTCGTCGAGGATCACCTCGACCGCAGCCGGGTCGTGCGCGAACCGACCGAGGAACAACCCGCCGATCCGCCCCTGCCCACGGGTGAGCAGACCGGGCCCGGCGCTGCCCCCGTACAGGACCGTGCTCCCGCGCAGCTCGGGTCGCGTGGCGAGGTGCTACTCGAGCCCCGCGAGCACCGCCACGATGTGGTCGTCCGGCGCCGGCGCGGGCGCACCGATCGCCCACACCGGCTCGTAGGCGACGGTCATCGCCCCGGCCAGTCCGTCAGCGATGGCCGTCGAGACACCACGGTCGAGCTGCGCGGTCACCTCCGCCACCGCTTCCGCTGCACCCGGATGGGAGGCCCGGGTCGTCTCCCCGACACAGAGGAGCGGACGCAGGTGGTTGCGGAAGGCCGCGTGCACCTTCGCGGTGACGGTCGCGTCGTCCTCGTGGAACAGGGAACGTCGTTCGGCGTGCCCGATCTCGACCAGGTCGACCCCGATCTCCCGCAGTTCGGCGCCGGAGACCTCGCCGGTGAACGCTCCTTCGTCGGCCCACGACAGGTCCTGCGCGGCGAGGAGCACTCCCGACCCGGAGAGCACATCGCGCACGGGCACGAGCGCCGGGAACGTCGGCGCCACGAACAGCGAGGCCGCTCCCGACCGCGTCGCGGGGTGCCGCCGGGCGATCTCGGCGACGGCCCCCGACCACTCCAGGGTCCGGGCGTGCGAGAAGTACGTCTTCAGCGACACCCCGATGGTGATCACGGCGCGAGGGTCTCCACGATGAGCGCGAACGACACCGCTCCGGGGTCCGGTGTGCCGACGGCCTGCTCGGCGTGGGTGCGTGCGCGGCCCATCTTCGGCACGAGCGACGCGGTGGCGTCGGCGGCGTCGCGAGCGGCGCTGACGGCGTCGGCCCAGGCGTCCGCGAGCGACACTCCCGCGTCGACCCGGGTGCGGAGCACCTCGTCGAACGGCACGAGCGCGTCCACCATCGTCTTGTCGCCGACCGTCGCGCCGAACGCGAGGACCGCCTCGGTGGCGGCGTGCACCGCGCTCTGGACCGTGGCGGCCGACGGACGCTCGTCGTCCCCGAGGACGCGACCCAGTGCCTCCAGGGCGGCTCCCCAGATCGCACCGGACGTGCCGCCGGCCTTGTCGGACCAGGCGTCTGCAGCGATCCGCAAGACGGAACCGACACCTGCGCCGGCGGTTACTGCATCCGCGGCTGCGGCCTCTGCGGCGTGCGCCCCGCGCTGCATGCCGATGCCGTGGTCGCCGTCACCCGCGACGGCGTCGATCCGGCCGAGCTCGTCGGCGTGCTCGTCGAGGAGCGTGCGGACTGCGGCGAAGCCGGCCGCAGCCTGCTCGCCGACTGCGCGCGAGTCGTCGCTCGCAGCGCCGATGGCGACGCCCTCGGCGTCCGCCTCCACGGTGGAGGGGTCGACGCGTTCCTGCGGGACGGCGCCGCCCTTGCGGTACGCCGGGGTGTCCGCGGGCGCTGCCCAGAGTTCCTCGAGTTCGGCGTCGAGCCAGAACAAGGTGAGCGAGACGCCGGCCATGTCGAAGCTCGTGACGAGTTCGCCGACCTCGGGCTCGACGATGACGACCCCCGCGTCGGCGAGCCGCTGCTGCACCGAGCGGTAGACGACGAAGAGCTCCTCGTACTTGACGCTGCCCAGCCCGTTCAGGATCGGGACGACGCGCGCGCCGTCGGGTGTCACGCCCTCCGGCAGCTCGTCGAGCAGTCGGGTCACCAGCAGCGACGCCAGGCCGTCCGCGGTGGGAACGTCCGTCTCGTCGATCCCGCGTTCGCCGTGGATGCCCATGCCGATGGCCATCCGACCCTCGGGCACCGTGAACAGGGGTTCGTCGGCACCGGGCAGGGAGCACCCGGAGAACGCGACGCCGAACGACCGCGTGCGGTTGTTGGCGCGCTCGGCGACGGCCGTGACCTCGTCGAGGCTGCGGCCCTGCTCGGCGGCGGCGCCGGCGACCTTGAAGACGCAGAGGTCGCCCGCGATGCCACGCCGCTCCTGCGGGCGGTCCGCGGGCGCACTCACCACGTCGTCGGTGACGCGAACGGTCCGGACCGGGATGCCGTCGGCCTCGAGTGTGCGGGCCGCGGCGTCGAAGTTCAGGACGTCACCGGCGTAGTTGCCGTAACTCAGCAGCACCCCGCCGCCGTGCTCGGCGGCCCGCGCGACGCCGGCCACCTGCTGGGCGCTGGGGCTGGCGAACAGGTTGCCCATCGCGGCACCGGCGGCCAGGCCGTGTCCGACCAGCCCGCCGAACGCGGGGTAGTGGCCCGAGCCGCCACCGATCACGACGGCGACCGTGCCGTCGGGGCTGGTGGTGGCGCGGGCAACGCCGCCGTGCACCTTCCGCACCCATCGTTCGTTCGCGGCGACGAAGCCGTCGGTCGCCTCGTCGGCGAAGTCCACCGGGTCGTTGAACAGTCTGGTCACGCGTTCGTCTCCTTCGACGTCGTGGTGCGGACATGCGAGGTGTCGAGGAGGTCATCCGCCTTCGACCCCCGGAAGAACTTCGTGCAGAAGATCATCACGGCCGCGACGAACGCCAGGACCCCGAGCGAGACGATCCCGAACGCACCGCTGTCGGTCGGCACCACCTCGTTGATCGCCGTGCGCATGATCGGGGCGACGAACCCGCCGAGGTTGCCGAGCGAGTTGATCAGGCCGATGCCCGCCGCAGCGGCGGCCCCGGTGAGGAACGCCGTCGGGTACGCCCAGGTGATCGGGCCGACGGCCAGGAAGCTCGCGACCGCCAGCGTGATGAACACGATGCCCAGGATCGGTTGCCCGTTCGCACCGGCCCACGCCGACCCGAGGATCGACAGTCCGGTCGTGATGTAGAACATGGTGCCCCAGCGACGACGACGACCGACGGAGTCCGCCTTCGAGCCGACCAGGTAGCAAGCGACGAGTCCGACGAGCCACGGGATCGCGGTCACGAGGCCGACCTGCCACCCGACGTCCTGCCCGAGCAGCGAGGAGACCTGCTGCGGCAGGTAGAACGTCGTGCCGTACACGGCGACCTGCAGGCAGAAGTAGATGATCGTGAAGTACCAGACCCGGCCGCTCGCCATGGCCTTCCAGATGCCGGTCGGGCCGTCCGCGCTGCGGGCGGTGTCCTCGCGCGCCATCGCCGCGGTGAGCGACTGCTTCTCGCCCGGTTCGAGCCACTTCGCCTGCTGCGGGCTGTTCGTCAGGAACACCAGGGCCGCGATGCCGGCGAGCACCGCGAGGATCCCCTCGCCGAAGAACATGACCTGCCAGCCGTGGAACGGGGTCGCCTGGTCACCGAAGCTCAGCAGCCCGCCGGACAACGGGGCACCGATCATCTGCGAGAACGGCTGCGCCAGGTAGAAGATCGCGAACATCCGCACGCGCACCTTGTTCGGGAACCACTCCGACAGGTACATGATCACGCCCGGGAACAGCCCCGCTTCGGTCACACCGAGGATGAAGCGCAGGACGATGAACATCGTGTCGTTCGTCGTGAAGGCGAACAGCGCGGCGACGATGCCCCACGTGACCGCGATGCGGGCGAGCCAGAACCGGGCACCGAAGCGCTTGAGCAGCAGGTTCGACGGGATCTCGAAGATCGCGTAGCCGATGAAGAAGATGCCGGCGCCGAGCGCGAAGGCCGCGTCGGAGATGCCGCGGTCGACGCTCAGGGCCTCTTCGGCGAACCCGACGTTGGTGCGGTCGAGGAACGCGACGAAGTACAGGATGACGAGCATCGGCATGAGGTGCTTCGTCGCCTTGCCGATGGCGGACTTGAGGCCGGGGTCGTTCGTTGACCCGAGCGCGGGGGCAGGGGGAAGTGACACGGGTTCGCTCCTTTGCGAGCACGGTGCGGTTTCGGGGCGTCCGGCGGTGGGGCCTGGTGGCCGTTTGGCCGTTCGGCCTGTCGGACGGGAGGCACGGATCGCGTCGCGCGGACGGCGCGCGATCCGTGGCCGGTCGGCTCTAGTGCATGTACAGGCCGCCGTCGACGTTCAGCGTCTGGCCGGTGACGAACCCGGCGTCCTCGCTGATCAGGTACGCGATCGCCGCGGCGATGTCCCGCGGCGTACCGATGCGCGGCAGCACGCCGTCCGCTGCCATCTCGGTCTTGCGCTCCTCGGTCAGGGTGCCGCCCATGATGTCGGTGTCGATCGGGCCGGGAGCGATCGCGTTGACGGTGACGCCGCGCGGGCCGAGCTCGCGGGCCAGGCCACGGGTCAGGCCGATCACGCCGGCCTTCGCCACCGTGTACGGGGTCTTGCTGAAGGTGCCGCCACCGCGCTGGGCCGAGACCGACGACAGGTTCACGATGCGGCCGTAGCCGTGCTGCACCATCGACTCCGCTGCCCGCAGGCTGGCGAAGTGCACGCCGTCGAGGTTGATCGACAGCACGCGGTGCCACTCCCCCTCGGGCAGGTCGAGGTAGGCGTGCGCGGACGAGACGCCGGCCAGGTTGACGAGGGCGACGACGGGATCGAGTTCGGCCTCGATCGTGTCGAACGCTGCCCGGACCGCGGTCTCGTCGGCGACGTTCGCGCCGACGCCGACCGCACGGACGCCGTGCCGCTCGCGGATCTCGGTGGCGACATGTTCGCTGGCCGTCTGGTCGAGGTCGATGATGCCGATGTCCCAGCCGGCCTCGGCCAGGTGGTGGGCGGTGGCACGACCGATGCCCCGCGGTGATGCCGCTCCGGTCAGGACGGCGGTGCGGGGCTGGTTCTGCGTGTTCGTGTTCGTGTTCATGCTCGTCCCCCTCAGTGGATCGGCGCCGGGCCGAGGTCGTCGAGCAGCTTCTGCATCGCGACGTAGGCCTTGTTGCGGTAGGCGACGAGCTCCGGCGTGCGGTCGGCCGGCACCTCGAGGTACCCGGCGCCGGACTTCGTGCCGAGCTCGCCCGCGTCGACGTGCTGCTGCAGCGACGGCGGGGTGGCGAAGCGCTCGGGCCAGCGGGTCTGCAGCGACTCGAAGCAGAACGCGTAGACGTCGAGACCGGCCATGTCGGCGATCGCGAACGGGCCGAAGAACGGCAGGCGGAACCCGAACGTGGTCCGCACGATGGTGTCGATGTCGTCGGGGGTGGCGATGCCCTCGTCGGCGATCTTCGTGGCCTCCTCGAACAGCGCGTACTGCAGGCGGTTCAGCACGAACCCGGTCGAGTCCTTCACCCGCGCCGACTGCTTGCCGGTCGCGGCGACGACGGTCTCGCCGACCGCGATCGCGTGCTCGTTCGTGGTCGGGTGCGGGATGAGCTCGACGCCGGGGATGAACGGCGCCGGGTTCGAGAAGTGCACGCCGAGGAACCGCTCCGGGCCGACGACCGCCTCGGCCAGCGACTCGATCAGGATCGTCGAGGTGTTCGAGCCGATGATCGCGTCGGGGCGGGCGGCTTCGCTGATGCGGCGGAGGGTCGCGTGCTTGATCTCGATCTTCTCGGGGACGGCCTCCTCGATGAAGTCGGCCTCCGCGACTGCTTCCTCGATGGAGGCGGCTGCGCTGAGGTGGGCGTCGACGCGTGCCACGGCGTCCGCGGGGAACAGGCCGTCCGCGACGAACTGCTCGGTCTCTGCGATGAGCCGGGCTCGGTTGGAAGCGGCGATCTCGGCCGAGACGTCGGCGATCCGGACGGTGTGGCCAGCGAGGGCGAGGACCTGGGCGATCCCGCCGCCCATGTAGCCGGATCCGACGACGGCGATGTCGAGGGTGCTCATCGGGTTGCTCCTTCGGTGCTGGTTGCTGCAGTCGGGGTCGCCGTCGCCGTCGCCGTCGCCGTCGCGTCGAGCTTCGTCGTCGCGAGGACGGATCGGATGTACTGCTGGTTCGTGGCGCAGACGCCGAGGCTGTCCCCGCCGTACTGCTCGGTCATGACGATCCCGCGGAACCCGTCGGCGACAGCGTCGCGCAGGACCTGGCGGTAGTTGATGAGGCCCGTCTCCATGGTGCTCGGCGCGCTCGTCGCCCAGCTGCCGTCGCCGGCCTCGTCACGCGTGTAGTTCTTCACGTGCAGGTAGTTCGTGTGCGGCATGGTCTTCGCGAAGAGCTCCCGCCAGTCCTCGATCGGCCGGTGGAGGCGGATGAGGTTCGCGACGTCCGCGTTCAAGCCGACGTTGTCGAGCCCGATGTCCTCGACCAGGCGCACGGCGCTGTCGGCGGTGCCGAGGTAGGTGTCCTCGTACAGCTCGAGGGCCATCGGCAGTCCGACGCTCGCAGCGTGCTCACCGAGCTCCCGCAGGCGCTTGACCGCCGCGTTCCAGACCTCGGGGTCGTCCGGGTCCTTCGGGCCCTGCGCTGTCCAGAACCACAGCGCGCGCTTCTGGGCCTCGGTGAACGGCTGGTGCAGGCCCGTCGAGAACACCTGCATGCCCCACTCGGCCGCCGCGTCGATGGTGCGGTGGGCGTAGGCGAGGTTGTCCTCCTCGTGCCCGGGCTGGATGACGCTCTTGCGCTGCAGGTGCACCGAGGGGATCCCGATGCCGTGCACCTTCGCGACGGCGAACAGCTCGTCGCGGCGGGAGCGCTCGAGGTCCGCGGGGCGGATGTGGCTGTCGGCGAGTTCAGCGAGCGAGAACCCTGCGGCTGCGATCTGTGCGAACACGTCGTCCCAGACCTCAGCCGGGGCATCGTGGAACGCAGTGCCGTCGCGCGTGACCTGGGCGAAGCCGTGCAGACAGGCGGCGATCGGCCAGGTGTCCGACGTCCAGGTGGTGGGGTCCCAATCCTGGTCGACCCAGTCCTGCGGTGTGCTCACGGAATGCTCCTTCGCATGTCGGGGTTCGGCGGTGAACCTCTTTCCTATAGGAAAGATACTCGCACCTCGACAGAGCGCAACCCCTGCGGGATCAGCTCGTGTGCGAAGCGTCCTCGCGCGACCGGAGCCGGACGGCGTCGATGTGGTGCCGCATCGCCGCGACCGCTTCAGCCGGCCCGACCGCGAGGGCATCGACCACCGCTCGGTGCTCGTGCACGGCGCGGTCGGTGTCGTCCCCGCCGCCCTCGACGATCTGCCGCATACGGTGCACCCGCGTCGTGATGATCTCGGACATCTCCTCGAGGAACGGGTTCCGCGTGGCATCGAAGATCAGCTGGTGGAACTGCCAGTCGCTCCGGAAGAAGCGGGCCATGAGTTCCTCCGACGCCTCAGCCGCACCGACCGCCGCGACCTCGTCGGCCACCGCAGTCTGCTCGTCGAGCGCAATGCCGAGCCGCTCCCGCAGGGCGTCGACGTCACCGCGCGCAGCGAGCTCGACGGCGCCGCTCTCCACGATGAGTCGGGCGTCGAACAGGGCCTCGAGTTGGTCGCCGGCCAGGGGTGGGGAGACCCGGTACCCCTTGTTCGCTTCACGGGTGACGAGGCCGGTGCGTTCGAGCTGCACGAGGGCTTCGCGCACCGGCGTCGGGGAGACGCCGAGGGTTCGGGCGAGCCCATCGATCGACAGCCGCATGCCGGGTTCGACGTCGTGGCCCATCAGGACCTCGAGCACCCGGTCGTAGACGCGGTCACGCAGGCCGAGCTGCGAGATGCGTTCGGTCCCGAAGCCGGGCATGGTCGTGGACATGGGTCGATCCTAGAGAATCCACGAATCCGACAGCTCGACCCTGATCAGTTGACGGCAGAATCGGCGAGCATCCCCGTCAGGTCGTCCTCCGAGGGCAGTGCCGCACGAAGCGTCGATGGAAGGAGGTCGTACCGAGCGACGCCGACCGGGGCTCCGTGCCCGCTGAGGGCGTACCGCACGACCGGGTCGTTCTTGTCAGCCACGAGCAGGAGCCCAACGGTGCCCGAGTGCTGTTGGCGCCGGAGCCGGTCGTCTACCAGGGACACGTAGAACGACAGCTGGCCGAGGTGTTCGGGTTTGAACTTGCCGCTCTTGAGTTCGACGACGACGTACCGGAGCTGGTCGACGTGGAAGAAGAGAAGATCGACGAAGAAGTCGTCACCGTGAACCTCGAAGTGGACTTGCCGCCCGACGAACGAAAACCCAGTGCCGAGCTCCCGGAGCGTGTCGATGATGCGGTCGACGAGCCGCTCCTCCAGCTGTCGCTCCGTTGCACCTGCGTCGAGCGCCAAGAAGTCGAGCACGTACGGATCGCGCGTGATCTGCTGCGCCAGATCGGAGTCAGCCTCGTCGAGGACACGGTCGAAGTTGGTCAGTGCTGAGGTGAATCGCTCGTGGGCGTTCGTCGCGACGTGGTGCTCGAGGACGTTCCGGGACCAACCGTGCTCGAGCGCTTGCGCCGCGTACCGGTCACGGCGCTCTCGGCCGTCGAGGCGACCGAGCAACACGGTGATGTGACCCCACGGAAGTTGTGCAACAGGCTGTTGCACGACATCCGGACCAGGCCACGCTGCCGCGAAACTGCGCATGTAGAACACGTTCCGCCGTGAGAAGCCCTTCATCTCAGGAAAGGCGGTCCGGAGATCACGCGCCAACTGGTCCACGAGCCCACTCCCCCACCCTGCGGTTTGCTGGCGGTCGAGAATCATTGCGCCGATCTGCCAGTAGAGGCGGACCAGCTCTGTGTTGACACGGCGCTGCGCCGTGAACCTGGCGGATTGGACGCGCTTCTTCAGCGCATCGAGCGTTGCCGCGTAATTCTCGGGCAGGGCAGGTTGGGTCATCGCGAACGACCGTAGCCAGTGCGCGCGGTCAGCGGGCCCGTCCAGCTGATCCTGTGGACAGATCGACGACGCCGTCGCGTCCGCTCAGTACAGCACCGCGATCCCCCGCAGATCGCCGAGCCCGAGCGTCCGCTGCGCTGTGTCGCACACCGTGGACGACGGCTTCATCACGAGCCCCGACTTCTGCGCCGTGTGCCCGAGCCCGTACGAGTGCCCCCACTCGTGCGTCGCGATGCCGCGCAGGTCGAACCGGTTGCCCGAGCAGGTGCTGGTCGATGCCCACCGGTGGCTCGTCGAGTACCGCTGGTCGGTCTCGAATGCGACCCCGCCCGTGAAGGACCAGATGCACGTCAGCGCCAGGGTCTTCGACGGCAGCTTGCCCCACCCGACGACGCTCGTCCGGTTCGAGGTCCCGCAGCCACCATCGGCGGTGACCGCAGGCTTCTGCGTCGCGGTGCCGAGGTACTCCTGGGCCGCCGTCGACTGGACTTTCTCACCGCACGCCGTGATCGTGCCGGTCCAGGCCTCAGCACCGCGCTGGATCGCTGCGACGTTCGACACCTTCGACCCCGTCGGGTTGTACCGCCACTGGACGGTGGACTCCCAGTGCGCGCCGGTCAGCACGTACGCCTTGCTCCCGCAGCTCGCGGACGTCGTGGCGCCGCTGTGCGAGACGGTGCCACGGATCGTCGCTCCGAGCGCTCGGCGCTGCTGGGCTGCGCGTTCTTGCCGGACGGCGGTGGGCGATCCGGCCCACACCTCGTCGACCTGCACGGCGATGCCCGCGGCACCACGGTTCGCGATCACCACGTCACCGGGGTCGGTGTCCCCTTCGGCGACCGGGGCAGCGGTGAGCGTGACGCCGGCTGCGGGTACCGCGAAGGTCCGGCCGTCCTCGAGCGCGACCACGCCGGAGCTGACGCGACACCCGGACGCCAGGTCGTGGATCGAGATGCTGCTCCCCTGGCAGCTTGGCGCTCCCGCGATTCCCGGTGCGGCGACGACCGCCGTCAGGGCGAGCCCGAGTGCGACCGCGGCTGCGGCCTTCGACGACGTGCGCACAGCGCCTCCTTGATCACGCCGCACCCGCACCCCGGTGGCGGACGGCTGCATCAGTGTCCGAGGGTGCGGAAGGGTCGACAAGCCCCCAGAACGGCCGCGGTGCGCAGAGCGGACCGGGTAACGTGCCGCCATGCACTGGGGCGACACCGGACTCGACGACCACCAGATCGCGTTCGTGCTCCACACGCTCCCCGATGCCGTCCTCGTGGCGGACGACTCGTGGGGCCTGCTCGACACGAGGGTCCTGCACGTCGTCGACGGCGACGTCGGCTACACCGTGAAGGCCTCGGGCCAGGACAACACCCACTTTCCCCGCGAACTCGACGCGCACCGGACCGTGACCGACGACCTGTGCGCCGCCGGGGACACCGGTGCCCTCGTGGCCGCGGACGAACAGCACCGGGTCCTGATCCTCGAGCGCGTCCCCGGTTACCTCGCCCTCGGGACCCCGGACGAGCACGCCCCTGACGTCCACCGGCAGGCCGGCGCAGTCCTCCGGCGTCTGCACGACCACGGCACCCGGCACGACCCGACGTTCCTGCTGCACGAACAGGCGAAGGCCTTCCGTGCCCTCGATACCCCGCACCGGATCTCGTCCGACGTCGTCGCCCGGACCCGCGCGGCACTCGAGATGCTCCCCACCGACCACCCGGACGAGCCCCTGGTCCCGACCCACGGCGACTTCCACCCGCGCAACTGGATCGTCGACGACGAAGGCGACGGCCACGGCCACGGCCACGGCCACGGCAGGCTCCGCGTCATCGACTTCGGCCGCTTCGGCTGGCGCCCGGCCTCCTTCGACCTCACCCGCCTCGCGGTGCTGCACTGGCAGGACGATCCGGCCCTCGAAGCGGCGTTCTTCGACGGCTACGGCGACGATCCGCGCGAGTCGGACGCCTGGCGCTGGCTGCAACTCCGCGAGGCCGTCGGCACCGCGACCTGGGCCTACGCCGTCGGCGACGAGGGCTTCGAGGCGCAGGGCCACGACATGCTCCGGCGCGCCCTCACCGCCTTCTGACGGTCAGGAACGAGCCCAGCTCACGGCACCCGCACGAACCGCGGCGCCCCGCGATCCCGCAGCCGGAACCCGAGGTGCTGGTACAACCCGATCGCCCCGGTGTTCCCGGCGGCCGCGTGCATGAGCGGCGTCTCCCCACGCTCGCGGATCCCGTGCGCGACGGCGAGCACCAGCCGCCGCCCGAACCCCTGGCCTCGGTACTCCGCATCGGTGCACACGGCGCTGATCTCGGTCCACCCCGGCGGGTGCAACCGCTCCCCCGCCATGGCGACGAGCCGTCCGTCCCGCCGGATGCCCAGGTACGTGCCGAGCTCGATGGTGCGCGGCAGGAACGGCCCCGGCTTCGTCCGCTCCACCAGGGCGGTCATCTCCGGCACGTCGTCGGGTGTCAGCACGACGGCTTCGTCGTCGGGCGCCCCCTCGATCGCCTCGCCGGTGAGCTGCACGCCGCCGGCACCCTCGACGAGCTCCCACCCCGACGGCAGGACGGCAGCCGCACCGACGCCGAGCATCCCGCCCGATCCGAGCAGTGCCCGGACGTCCTCCCAGTCCTGCGCAGTGGGTTGCTCGGGGATCCCTGTCCACACCGACACGTCGGTCTGGTAACGGACCACGTCGCCGCGCCGCTCGGCGAACCGTGCGTGGTGGCTGTTCAGCGCGGCCATGGCGGGTGCGTCGAGCACGCGCGTCGGGGTGCCGTCGTCGGCGATCGTCAGGTCGAGGGTCCGGAGTGCTTCGCCGCGGGCATCACCACCGCGGAACCCGAGGTCCTCGATCCGCCGACGATCGCCGTCCGCCCACCCGGCGGTGTCCGCGACGACACCGGAGGCGTAGTGGTTCGTGGCGCGTTGGACGACCTGCTCGACGTCCGCTGCCGAGGCCACGAGGACCTCTCCCGGTCGGGGCAGCGCGGTCGAGGTCGGCGCAGTCGTCGTCATCCCACCATTCTCTGCCCGCGGCGAGCGCCGCCACCGCATCGTTGCACCCCGTGACGGCACAGTGCGAGGTTGTTCACCTGGTGCGAGGAAACAACCTCGCACCGAGTGTGAAACCTCGCACCAGCGAGCACCCCCACCAGACCGAGCGCCCCGCCTCACCCCAGCCGCGACGCCACGAACTCCACCATCCGCCGCACCAGCAGCGCCCGCGACGACGCCCGTCGGTACTCGTGCCCCTCACCCGCGAGCTCCAGGTACTCGACGTCGTGCGCCCGCTCCCGCAGCGCCGCGACCACCTGGTGCGCCTCGCCGATGGGGACGTTCGTGTCGAGCTCACCGTGCACGACGAGCAAGGGCGCCGTGACGTCGTCGATCGCCCGCATCGGCGACAGGGCCGCGAGCAGCGCTTCGTCGTCGACGGGGTGCCCGTACTTCGTCGCAGCGGCAGAGGCGATCCACGGTTCGGTGTCCCGGTAGAACGTCGCGAAGTCGCTCATCCCGCACACGGCGACACCTGCCGCGAACACGTCGGGCGTGAACGCCAACGACGCGAGGGTCGCGTACCCGCCGTAGGAGCGGCCCTCGACGGCCACCCGGGAGCGGTCGGCGTACCCGTTCGACACCAGGAACCGTGCGCAGTCCACGACGTCGGCGAGCGCGTTCCAACGCAGGGCCAGGTCGTCGGCGTGCACGAACTCGTGTCCGTACCCGGACGATCCGCGGATGTTCGGGGCGAGGACGGTCACGCCCGCTGCGGCGAGCGCCTGGTGCTGGGGCGAGAACGTGGGTCGTTCCTGCGACTCCGGTCCGCCGTGCAGGTGGACGAGCGCTGCGCGCGGGCCGGGAGGCACGGCAGCAGCAGCACGAGCGCCGACGGCTGACGACGTGGCCGGCTCCACCGCCCGGTACAGCCAGCCGGTCAGCTCCAGTCCGTCACGCGCGGCGAACCGCTCGAGCGTCGGCTCGACCAGCTGCACATCGGGCAGCGTGGGGACGTCGGTGACCCGGCTCCAGGTGAGCGCGTTCGTGTCGAGCCGCCAGAGTTCCCGCGGTCGCGTGGGTCCCTCGACGGCGAGCAGGACGCTCCGGCCGTCGCGGCTCAGGACCGGGTCGGTGACGACGTACCCGGGCAGGTCCGGCACCGGGGTGCGCGAGGCGTCGTGCGTGTTGATGAGGTCGAGTTCGCTGCGCCCGTCGACGTTCCAGACGAGCAGCAGCGTGCGGCCGGCGTCGTCGGCGTCGAGGTACTCGAGTTCGGCGTCGGCGCGCTCGATGATCCGTCGGGGTGTGCCACGCCAGCCGTGTGGTCCGACCGGCTGGGCGACGAGTCCGCGGCGGGGCAGTCCGGCCTCGGTGGCGACGTAGGCGACGAGGGGGCTGGTCTCGCTCGCGGGCGAGGGCCGCAGGAACGCGATCTCCGCGGACCCGTCGGGGTCGTCGGCGAACAGGGCGTGGCTCTCGTCGGTCAGCCGGTCGACGACGACCACGAACTCCTGGCCGCGCTGCCCGTCACTGAGCACGACGAGGCGTTCCTCCACCGACAGGTCGAGGATGTGGATGAGTTCGCCGACGGCCAGGTCGTCGCGGTCGCCGGAGACCGGGTCGACCAGGTACGAGCGGGCCGGCTGGTCGGCCTCGGTCGAGGGCAGCGTGATGACGACCCGGTGCCCGCTGCGGCTCCACGGGCCGAGTTCGGCGTGCTGGTAGCGCGAACCGGCGATCTGCGCGGCGTCGGTGCCGTCCGGCCGGACCACCCAGACCTGCTGCTTCACGCCACCGTCGGTCGCGATCGCCACGGCGAGCCACTCCCCGTCGGACGACCACGACACCCGGATCACGGGGTCGTCGGACAGCGCGATCCGGACCGGTTCCGGCAGTTCGCCGTCGACGACGACGTCCTGCACGAACACCTCGGGGGTGCCGTGCCGGTCGCTCACGAACGCCACGCGCCGGGCGTTCCGGGTCATGGTGGGGCCCCACGACCCCCAGGCGGCGGCGAGCCGCTCACCCAGGTCGGCCGCGGCCCTGGTCGTGACCGAGGGACGGACGTCGACCGACGACGCGACGCTCGCCGAGCCTCCAGTCCGGATCGAACCCACGTTCACCGCACCCCCTGCTGCTGCAACCACATCTCGATCAGGCCGAGCTGCCAGAGCGCGTTGGCGCCGATCTCGGTCCGCGTGCTGTTCGGGTCCTGGAGCATCCGCTCGACCGTACCCGGGTCGAACAGGCCGCGCTCACGTGCTTCCGGCGCGTGCAGTGCCGCGCGCACCCGCTCCAGGTACGGGCCCTCGAGCTGCCGGATCGCGGGCACCGGGAACGACCCCTTGCTGCGGTCGATGACGCTGTCGGGGACGATGCCGCGCGACGCCCGCTTCATCACGCCCTTGCCGCCGTCCGACAGCTTGAGCGCGGGCGGGATCGCGCCGGCCAGCTCGACGAACTCGTGGTCCAGGAACGGCACGCGGGCCTCGAGGCCCCACGCCATCGTCATGTTGTCGACGCGCTTGACCGGGTCGTCGACGAGCATCGTCATCGTGTCGCTGCGGAGCGCAGCATCCACGCTCGTCTCCGCGCCCGGAACCGCGAACGCAGCGTCCACGAACGCCGACGGGGTGTCGTCGTCGCTCTTCCAGCGCTCCCCGAGCAGCCCCTGCAGCGCCGGCCACCTGCGGTCCATGAACACGGAGCGGTAGGCCTCGGCCGCCTGGTCGCGGGGGACGTCGGCGAGCGGCGGGTACCAGTCGTAGCCGGCGAGCACCTCGTCGGCACCCTGGCCGGACTGCACGACCTTGACGTGCTGCGAGACCTCCTGCGACAGCAGGTAGAACGCGACGCAGTCGTGGCTGACCATCGGCTCGCTCATGGCGGCGACCGCACCGTCGATGCCGTCGAGCAGGCGCGTCGACGGGATGTGGATGCGGTGGTGGTCGGTGCCGAAGTGCTTCGCGACCTGGTCCGAGTACTCGAACTCGTCGCCGGACTCACCGCCAGCGGCCTCGAAGCCGATGCTGAACGTGGCGAGGTCCTGCTGCCCGGCCTCGGCGAGCAGTCCGACGACCAGGGAGGAGTCGATGCCGCCGGACAGCAGCACGCCGACGGGGACGTCGGCCACCATGCGGCGCTCGACCGCGGTGCGGAGCGACCCGATGAACGCCTGCTCCCAGTCCTGGTCGGTCCAGTCGGCCCTGGCGGGGTCGCGCTCGAACCGCGGCTCCCAGTAGACGGTGTCGCGGGACGTGCCGTCGCGCTCGATCACCCGGACGGTGGCCGGCGGGAGCTTGCCGACACCGGACAGGATCGTGCGGGGTGCCGGCACGATCGAGTGGAAGCTCATGTAGGACGCGAAGGCGACGGGGTCGATGGACGTGTCGATGCCGCCGCCGGCCAGCACCGCAGGCAGGGACGACGCGAAGCGGAGCCCGCCCGGTACCTGTGCCACGTACAACGGCTTGATGCCGAGCCGGTCCCGCGCGAGCACGAGTCGGCCGCTGGCGTGCTCCCAGATCGCGATGGCGAACATGCCGATCAGGTGCTCGACGAAGGCCGTGCCCCACTCGGCGTAGGCGACGGCGATGACCTCGGTGTCCGACGTCGAGAAGAACTCGTGCCCCTTGCCGCGCAGCTCGTCACGCAGCTGCTCGTAGTTGTAGACCATGCCGTTGTACGCGATCGTCAGTCCGGCCCGGGGCAGCACCATCGGCTGCGCACCGGCGGTGGACAGGTCGACGATCGACAGTCGTCGGTGCCCGAGCGCGACCGGCCCGCGTGCCCACAGCCCGTCACCGTCGGGGCCGCGGTGCACCATGCACCCGGTCATCCGCGCCACTCCTCCGACGTCCGGGGCCGTGCCGTCGAACCGGATCTCACCCGCGAGTCCACACATCAGCGCTCTCCCTCGGCCGCCGCCTTCGCGGCGGATCCCACGATCCACGTGTCCTTGGCCCCGCCGCCGCGCGACGAGTTGACGACCATGCTGCCCTCGGGTGCGACCCGGGTCAGGGCGACGTCGGCGAGGTGCGCGTCGTCCGCGCCGGTACCGGTCAGGTAGACGAACGCGCGCAGGTCGACGTGCCGTGGGTCGAGGCCCGCCGGTCCGATGGTCGGGTGCGACGACAGCTGCACGACTTCCTGCCCGACCCAACCGGCCGGGTCCGCGGCGATCTCGCGCCGTCGTTCGGCGACCTCCGGGGCACTCGCGCTCGGCCCGATCAGGACCCCGCGTCCGCCTTCGCCGTCGACCGGCTTCGTCACGAGTTCGCCGACCCGGTCGAGGACCGACAGGCGTTCGCCCTCGATGCTCGTGCGGTACGTCGGCACCGACTCGAGCAGCGGCTTCTCGTCCAGGTAGTACCAGATCAGGTCCGGCACGTTGACGTACATCGCCTTGTCGTCGACCAGGGCGTTGCCCGGGGCGTTCGCCAGGTGGACGTGTCCGGCCTCGGCGACGTCGAGGACGCGGGCGCCCAGCTCCGGCGCGTGGTCCGCGGTCAGGGCCCGCACGTCGCGGTCGATCCGCAGGTACAGCCCGTCGAGCACGTCGCCGGTCGTCGCGTCGACCACGCGTCCGTCACGGACGTCCAGGTCAGACCCGGCCAGGAGGCGCAGCCCGGCTCCGTCGGCCAGCCTGCGGTGCTCGAACCACGCGCCGGCGGCGGGGCCGTCGCTGACGAGTGCGAGCACCGGGTCCGGGTTGCCGGTCACCGCGGTCGCGTTGGTGCGCAGGGTCTCGCGCAGCCGGTCGGTCACGCCGTGCGGGTCCCGCAACAGCGCCGGACGGGGCGCGTCGGGCACGACGTCGTCCATGAGCTCGCGGAGGGCGATGCCGTACGCCACACCCGAGGGTGAGCGCACGTTGTCCTCGAGCACCCGCCAACCGCCGAACTCGTTCCGCACCAGGTCGAAGCCGAGCACGGGTGCCCGCACCGCGTGACCGGGCAGGCGCGAGGCGTCGGGGTCCCAGCCGTTCGCCCCGACGAACTGGTGCTCGTCCATGACCCCGTCGGCCACGATCCGCCGCTCGCCGTACACGTCGCGCAGGAACAGCTCGATCGCCCGTGCGCGCTGCCCGAGGCCGCGCTCCAGCTGCGACCACTCGTACGCGCTGATCGTCCGCGGCACCAGGTCGCACCCGAACGCCTGCACGCCGCCGTCCACGACGAAGCCGACCTCGTGCTCGCGGGTCCAGGCGTCGCGCGCGGCGCAGTGCTCGTTCGTGGCGTCGGCGTCCCAGGCCGTGAAGTACGTCGCCAGGTCGCGGAACGCCGGACGGGGGCGGGCACCGGGGCCGACCGCTTCGTCGCCGGCGCGCACGCGGTACCCGGGGACCGCGACCGCCGGGTCCTCGTCACGTCCGGACGGCGTGCCGGCGGTGTCCTCGACCACCAGGGCGACGACGTCGTCGAGCTCCCCGCGCTCGGCGTACGCGGTGCGCTGCCGATCGGTGGAGTTGCCGCGGGCCAGGGTGTCCTCGAGCAGGTCCGTCACCGTGCCCCAGTCGCCGAGCTCCTCGAGTTCCGGACGCAGGCGGGACACCAGTTGCCGGACGGCGACCTCGGCGGGCAGGCGGTCCGGGTGCTGCCCGAGGCCGAGCAGTTCGCCGCTCAGCCCCGTGCGCGCCGCCTGCCACATCGCTGCACGGTGCAGGGGTTCGCTGCGGGGGTGCCACTCGGCGCCGGACTCGACGGCGACCTCGGCCTTCCGCACCGCGGCCCGGAACAGTCCGGCGATGAGCACCGCGTCGTCGACGATCGGGGTGGCGTCGCAGACCCGGAGTTCGAGCGTCGGAGCGTGCGACGACGGCCGCACGTCGAAGTACGCCATCTTCTTGTCGGCGATCACCCCCGACGCGATCAGGTCGTCGAGCACCTTGTCGTACTCCGCCGCGTTCGACACCCGCCCGAAGCTGCCGGCCGACGGCCACCGCTGCCAGATGATGCTGCGGAACGACGAGTACCCGGTGTCCTGCCCGTTCCAGAACGGACTCGACGCGCTCAGGGCCAGCAGCACCGGCAGCACCGGCGCGACCCGTTGGGCGATCTGCACCGCCAGGTCGCGGTCGCTCACACCGACGTGCACCTGCAGGCCGCAGATGAGCTGCTCGTCGACGAGCATCCGGTACTGCTCCTGCATCCGGCCGTAGCGCCCGCCGCTGGTCAGTTCGAAGTCGGCGTACTCGGACCGCGGCGCCGTACCGACCGACGCGATGGTGACCCCCGCCGGTGCGATCGCGGCGCTGAGCTCCCGGCGCAGGTCGACGATCACCCGCCGCAGGTCGTCGAGGGTGCGCACCACGGGGGTGTTCGTCTCGATGGTCGTGCGCTGCAGTTCCGCGCCGAAGCGGTCGGCGGGCAGCTTGGGCAGAAGGCGCGGGGCCTTCGCGGAAAGTCGGCCGGACTCGAGGTCGATGAGGTGCAGCTCTTCCTCGGCGCCGAGCGTCAGCTCTGCACTCATGGCTGGAACCTACGCGCGGCCGCTGTGGCGTGCGCCGCGGCACACCGCCTGACTCGCGTCCGTAACACGCCCGTTCACCGGACGTCACGAGCGCTGCGCCTCCCCGCCGCACCGTGCGCACGTCGTCACCCCGTGCGAGGTTGCACGCACCGTGCCCGGTTACAAGCGCGCACCACGCGCGCAACCCCGCACCAGCTCACTCACCTCGCACCGTGCGACCCGCGCGGATCGCGCACCGGTCCGCGAAAGCCGCACCGTGCTGTGGACGCACCACACGCTCGGACGGGAGGCACGACGCCAGCCCGCCACGCGCCTCCCGCCCGCACCGTGCGCACCTCGCCACCCCGTGCGAGGTTCCACGCACCGTGCCCGGTT